>CAKTYT010000003.1 GCA_934633695.1 uncultured Clostridia bacterium
AATGTTCGGCACTCCACGGATTGCCCTCCTTAAAAAAGAAAGGTGCTGCTGCAAATATGACTTGATTTTGCAACAGCTCCGAGTTCTTTTGCGGTAAGGGTTTCAATCCCGCTTTTTGATACGATACCCAGTGCAGCCTGGACAATCTCCTCTTTCGTAAATTTTGGTTTTGGCGGCATACATTTCCTCCTTATTGACTGTACAAAAACGCACGTTTTAAAATGCACGTTTTGCATTGACCGTTTTAATTATAACCACGTCACAGTCGTTTGTCAATAGCCTCTCCAAAAAAGTTACACAAATGAATTACTGTGATAGTCAAAAAGGCGACATTTAGACGGTTGTTCGCAAGACATTAATCCAACAAAAATCATGAATTACGGCATCTGTCTGACAGGGTTGGAAAACAAGCGAACATACGGCATTCAGCTGGATGCCGTTGTTTGTCTTGAGACGAAACGCCTTGTTTTTATGCCTTGTGCGGAGTTGATAGCGAAACGAGTGGAATAGTTGCTGTTTTCGTGATAAAACCCTATAAACCAGCGAATCACGCCATAGTGAATGTCACTCGCTATTGCGTGTAAATCTTTACAATTCTGCAAGCAATACCACCAACCCGTTAAGTCGATATCTGCATGTTTCTATGCAGAGTACGCTGAACTTCACCAAAATCGCCATGTCGCCCTTGGTTCATAGAAAAGTTGCACTTTAATGCGGTAAATTTAGGTAAAACTATTGAAAAACGCCACATCTTCGTGTTATAGTGTGTGTACACACATTGAATGTGGACGGAGGTAAGGCAGATGAAGGGATCGTTTGCGATGGAAATGTTGTTACAGGTATCGGTACGCTCTTCCGAGAGTTTGCTGAAGCTGTATTACAGGGATTTGAACATCTATGAAACAAGGAAGTGAATATGAAAAGGAATAATAATTATTGGTCTGTCCGGAAGCGGAAAGACAACGCTGGGAAAAGTGGTTGCTGAAAAACTGGGATATCCATATTTTGATGTGGACGATTACATATGGAGACAGGATACAGTTGAACCATATACACAAATGTACACAAGGGAAGAAAAGGTGAGTAGATTAAGCAATGATATTGAACCTTATGAACATTTTGTGATGGAAGGTTCAATGAGTTCTTTTCACTACGCATTTGATGATAAGTTTGAGATGATGGTCTTTCTTTATGTTGAGCCGGATATTCGTGTACAACGTGTTCATAATAGGGCAATAGCACGATTTGGCGAAAGAGTATTAGAAGGTGGGGATATGCATGAAAGCCACATGAAATTTCTGGAAGAAAATTGGAGATATGAGAATGATGGTTCCCCGAATTTGAGTGAGCAGAGAGAATGGATAAAAAACATGCAATGTATAAAAATCGAATTAGACGGTACCAACAGTATCGAAAACAATGCAAAGATTATCGTAGAGAACTGGAGTAAAATCACATCCCTAAATTTTGCGGTTGTGTAAAGATAGGATAATGGAGGAAGTATTACCGAATCAGTAACATCTGCGTATTTGATAATACTCGTCGGCATAGCGGCATGGGTACTGCACTCTGTTTTAAAAAGCAAAGTCCCGAAAAAGCATTGGCTCTTCGGGACTTTTGTGCTTTTTGATTGTAAAATTTGCGTCCGGTTAACGCTTGCTGAACTGAGGAGCACGACGAGCTGCTTTGAGACCGTACTTTTTCCTCTCCTTCATTCTGGGATCACGGGTGAGGAAACCTGCTCTCTTGAGGGTTCCGCGATATTCGGAATCAACATCGAGAAGAGCACGGGACACGCCGTGACGAATTGCACCCGCCTGTCCGGTGTAACCGCCGCCATAGACGTTTACGAGGACATCAAACTTGCCGAGGGTATCGGTCAGTTCGAGAGGGGAGCGAACGATCATCTTGAGGGTTTCATAACCGAAATATTCGTCCAAATCCCTCTTGTTGATGATGATTTTGCCGGTGCCGGGAACGAGACGAACACGGGCAACGGAGCTTTTACGCCTGCCGGTTCCAAGATACTGAGTGGTTGCTGCCATGGTTTGAATTCTCCTTCCCAATTATTTAAGCACGAGAACTTCGGGCTTCTGGGCTTCATGCTTATGCTCATCACCACGGTAAATGCGAACCTTGGTGAGCATCTGCCTGCCGAGGGGGCCCTTAGGCATCATGCGGCGGATTGCCTCATAAACTGCAAATTCAGGCTTCTTCTCGAGAAGAGTGCCGTACTTTGTCATCTTGAGTCCGCCGGGATAGCCGGTATGATGATAATAAATCTTCTGATCCAGTTTACGACCGGTCATAACGACCTTGTCAGCGTTGATGATGATAACGTGATCACCGCAGTCAACGTGGGGTGTAAAGATGGGCTTATGTTTGCCACGGAGTATTGCTGCTACCTGAGATGCAAGACGGCCGAGCACCATGCCTTCTGCGTCTACAACGTACCACTTACGCTCCATGGTCTCTGCTTTTGCCATATAGCTTTTCATGCCATGTCCTCCAAAGGTATGTTGAATTTCTTGCTTTATTTGCTAAGATTTCCGACAACGGACGGGGCTGGTGACCGCAATCCTCCACCATAAGCAAAGCACAAGCCATATTGTACCTGGGATGTACCCGTTTGTCAAGTGCTTTCGGGAAAAAATCAACGTTTTTTTCAATATATTTGCACATACTGAAGAGACAACAGGAGTAAGGATAGAGCAATCATATATCATGAATTATTGATTTTCCCATTGACAAACGGAGCAAAAGCAGTTAAAATGCACTATGGTCTTTAAGTGTGACACTGTGAGGTCACGGGACGGTACTGAGATGCCGACAAGATAAAATGTATGGTGCTGTGTTTTGTATGCAGCTTTGGTGTGTCTTGTCAGCGTTGGCAAGGCTTTTTTTGTGCGTAAAGTTACCCGACCGTAAAATAACCAGAGCAACGAATGGAGCGACTAAAATGACTTACCTGAACCTGAGTGCAGAAAAGAAAAAGAACTGCAAAGCATTTGCAGATAGGTTTTGCATTCCATTTGATTCAATTGAAAATTGTGTTATTCTTCCCGGACTTGTTGATGTTCATGTTCATCTTCGAGAGCCGGGTTTTTCTTATAAGGAAACGATTGCAACGGGCACGCTTGCGGCAGCAAAGGGAGGTTATTGTGCAGTATGCTCAATGCCGAATCTTAACCCAGTTCCGGATAATGAGGATAATATAAGACTCCAACTTTCAATTATCAATGAAAATGCTCGCATCAGGGTGTTTCCCTACGCATCAATAACGGTTGGTGAAAAGGGTGAAGAACTTGTCGATATGAAAGGCTTAAGTCCATATGCGATCGCTTTTTCAGACGATGGCAAAGGCGTACAGCGAACTGAAATGATGCTTAATGCCATGGAAAATGCAAATAAACTCGGTGTGATCATTGCTGCTCACTGCGAAGACGATTCCCTGCTGAATGGCGGATACATACATGATGGACAATATGCAAAGAAAAACGGACACCGCGGAATTTGCAGTGAGAGCGAGTGGAAACAGATTGAACGCGATATTGAGCTTGCGAGGAAAACCGGTTGTAAATATCACGTGTGTCATATTTCAACTAAGGAGAGTGTTGAACTCATTCGCCGTGCAAAAGCGTCGGGTGTTGATATAACCTGCGAGACTGCTCCGCACTACCTTGTGTTTGACGACACGAACATGAGAAATGAGGGGCGATTTAAAATGAATCCGCCTCTTCGCAGCCAGGCAGACAAAGCTGCATTGATAGAAGGAATTTGCGATGGTACGATTGATATGATTGCGACGGATCATGCTCCGCACAGTGCGGAAGAAAAGGCGAGAGGGCTTGAAAAGAGTGCCTTCGGTGTGGTGGGGCTTGAGACTGCTTTTGCGGCAGTGTATACCTTTCTCGTTAAACCAGGCATTATCAGCCTTGAAAAGCTTGTTGAGCTCATGTCTGTCAATCCGGCAAAGCGATTCAAAATCGATACAACTGATTGCTTTGCAGCTTTTGATATATCAACTCCTTACACCGTTGACAGCGGCAAGTTCGCTTCGATGGGGCATGCAACACCGTTCGATGGAATGGAACTTTACGGAAAGTGCGTTATAAATGCGACAGGAAATCAAATTATTTGGAAGGATAATGAATTCTTTGGCTAAAACCACAGGAATTGAATAAAACATGAAACAAAGTATTTTTGAAGTAAAACTGAATGAGGAGATTGCCGAAAATGTGTTCAGGATGGTCCTTTGCGGTGACACTTCGGCAATAAGTCACCCGGGACAATTCGTGAATATAAAACTTGACGGTTTCTTTTTGCGTCGCCCGATTTCCGTATCCGACTGGACAAGCGGCGACAACGGCAAGCTGATAGTCATTTACAAAGTTGTGGGTGAGGGGACAAAATTGATGTCAACACTTAGATGCGGAGCAGAACTGGATTGTCTTGTGGGGCTTGGAAATGGGTTTGACACTCGAAAAAGCGGAGCAAAACCACTCCTTATAGGCGGTGGAGTCGGTATTCCGCCGTTGTACGGACTTTGCAGAGAGCTTATAGCACAGGGCAAAAAAGTTAAAGTTATCCTTGGATTTAATAAGCAGAGTGAAGTGTTTTATGAAGATGAGTTCATTAACCTTGGTGCGAAGGTCATTGTTGCAACAGCTGACGGAAGCTGCGGCACGAAGGGATTCGTAACTGATGTAATGACGGATGATGTGGATTACTCATACTTCTATGCGTGCGGACCGATGCCCATGTTCCGTGCAATTGAATCAATTGCGGTTACAGGCGGGCAGTACAGCTTTGAAGAGCGTATGGGATGCGGCTTCGGTGCATGTATGGGTTGTTCATGTAAGACAAAATACGGAAGCAAACGCATATGCAAGGACGGGCCGGTACTTGAGAGAGAGGAAATCGTATGGTGAAGGACATGAAGGTAAGGCTCAGCGGCTGGGAGATCGATAACCCCATAATTCCGGCAAGCGGAACCTTCGGCTACGGTTATGAGTATGCCGAGCTTTACGATATAAATGTTCTCGGAACTTTTTCCTTCAAAGGAACGACCCTTCACGAGAGATTTGGAAACGATACCCCTAGAATTGCAGAATGCACGAGCGGGCTTATCAATTCCGTAGGACTTCAAAACCCGGGTGTCGAAAAAGTGATAAGCACGGAATTGCCAAAACTCAGACAGTGCTTTAACAAAAAGGTAATTGCGAATGTAAGCGGCTTTTCGATCGAAGAGTATCAGAAAACATGTGAATTGCTTGATAAGCAGGATCAGGTCGGGATCATCGAGGTAAACATCAGCTGCCCGAATGTACACAGCGGCGGAATGAGTTTTGGAACTGATCGCGATCAGGCCGCTGCTGTTACAAAGGCAGTGAAGGAAGTTACAACCAAGCCCGTATATATGAAGCTTACACCGAATGTTACAGACATCACTTCGATTGCGATTGCATGCGAAAAGGCGGGGGCAGA
Organism: uncultured Clostridia bacterium; assembly: GCA_934633695.1. Taxonomy (GTDB): domain Bacteria; phylum Bacillota; class Clostridia; order Christensenellales; family CAG-138; genus PeH17. The sequence continues at coordinate 5,488 of CAKTYT010000003.1, forward strand.
CGGAATAAGTCTCATAAATACCTTGCTCGGAATGAGAATCGATATAAAACGAAGAAAACCCGTTATTGCAAACAAAATGGGAGGCTTTTCCGGAAGAGCAATTTTCCCGGTTGCACTCAGAATGGTCTATCAAGTATACAGGGCGGTTAATATTCCGATTATTGGCATGGGCGGTGTATCAACAGCACGCGATGTGATCGAAATGATGCTGGCAGGTGCGTCGGCAGTGCAGGTCGGAGCAGAAAACCTTGTTAATCCGTACGCCTGCAGGGACATCATCAATGATCTGCCGAACGTAATGGAAGAATACGGAATAGATAAATTAAGCGAAATAATAGGAGAAGCAAACAATGGCTGAAGATGTTATTATTGCATGTGACTTTTCAAACATGGAGGAAACGATGGCTTTTCTCGACAAGTTTACCGAAAAAAAGCCGTATGTGAAAATCGGCATGGAATTGTTTTATGCTGCGGGGCCTGAAATCATCAGCAGGATCAAGCAAAGGGGACACAAAATTTTTCTTGACCTCAAGCTTCACGACATCCCCAATACGGTAAAAAAAACAATGAGGGTGTTGTCTGACTATGATGTCGACATGTGCAATCTTCATGCAAGCGGAATGAGTGCAATGATGCAGGCAGCCCTTGAAGGGTTGACCCGACGGGACGGTACAAGACCACTTCTTATTGCAGTTACGCAGCTTACCTCAACGAGTGAGGAACATATGCATGAGGAGCTGCTGATAGACAGACCGCTGGACGAAGTTGTCATGCATTATGCAAAAAATGCAAAGGCATCAGGTCTTGATGGCGTTGTATGTTCGCCGCTGGAGGCAGGCAAGGTCCACGAGGCTTGCGGGAAAGGATTTTTGACAGTAACCCCCGGCGTCAGGTTTGCTGATGGTGACATCGGCGACCAGGTAAGAGTCACAACTCCCAAAAGGGCCAGGGAACTCGGTTCGGATTATATTGTCGTTGGAAGACCGATTACAAAAGCGGCTGATCCGGTTGAAGCGTATGAACGTTGTCTCAAAGAATTTCTCGGATAAAATTATGGAACTTATTTGAAGGAGGTAAACTTATGGACTTGACAGGGAGGCTTATTGCACACGACTTGCTCAGTATCGGAGCAGTTTTTTTAAGACCGGATGAACCCTTTACATGGGCAAGCGGAATAAAAAGCCCGATTTACTGCGACAACAGGCTGACGCTCACGGCTCCGGAGGTTCGAGTGCACGTTGAAAATGCACTTGCAGAGACAATAAAAAGGGAATACAAGGATGCAGAGGTGCTTATGGGCACAAGTACGGCGGGTATTGCACACGCCGCGATAACAGCACATATCCTCGATCTTCCAATGGGCTACGTTCGCTCCGGCAACAAGGATCATGGACGCGGCAACCGCATTGAAGGAAAACTTGAAGCGGGTCAGAAGGTTGTTGTCGTCGAGGATCTCATTTCAACGGGCGGCAGTGCAATCGAGGTTGTCGAGGCTTTGCGTGAAGCAGGAGCGGTTGTTTTGGGCATTGTCAGTATTTTCACCTATGGAATGCAAAAAGGTCTCGAGAGACTGAAAATGGCGAGCGTGAAAAACGTGAGTCTAACTGATTTTGATACGATAACTGCCGTTGCAGCAGGGGAGGGGTATATAACCAATGAAGCCGTTTTAAGGCTTACTGCATTCAGAAACAATCCTTCCGATGAATCATGGATCAATAAATAAAACAAAAAAGGAGAGGACAAAAATGAAAAATCTTATCAACATTCTCGACCTCAGCGTTGAGGAAATCAATGAGATGATAGGTGTTGCCAACGACATCATCGATCATCCCGAAAATTACCGTGAAGCTTGCAAATATAAGACACTTGCAACGCTGTTTTTTGAACCTTCAACAAGGACAAGGCTTTCGTTTGAAGCTGCAATGCTTGAACTCGGAGGAAGGGTTCTCGGCTTTTCCGAGGCAAGCTCCAGTTCCGCTTCAAAGGGAGAAAGCGTTGGTGATACAGTTGCCGTCGTCAGCGGTTATGCAGACATAATTGCAATGCGGCATCCTAAGGAAGGTGCTCCACTCGTTGCTTCCATGAAGGCTGAGGTCCCAATTATTAACGCCGGCGATGGCGGACATAACCATCCAACGCAGACGCTCACCGACCTTCTGACTATTCACAGAGAAAAAGGCCGATTTGACAATCTCACTATCGGCGTTTGCGGAGACCTCAAGTTTGGAAGAACAGTCCATTCTCTTATCGCTGCAATGAGCCGTTATCCGGGCACTAAATTTGTCCTGATTTCGCCTGAAGAATTGAAGGTTCCAAGCTACGTAAAAAACGCTTATATCAAGAATAAGGGCATACCCTACGAGCAGACGACAACTCTTGACAATGTTATGGATAAGCTTGATGTACTCTATATGACAAGGGTTCAGCGTGAACGCTTCTTTAACGAGGAAGATTATTTGAGACTAAAGGATTGCTTCATTCTTACTCCCGAAAAGATGAAACTGGCGAAGAAGGATCTCATCGTTCTTCACCCGCTTCCCCGTGTAAATGAAATTTCCACTGCCGTTGATGAGGATCCCCGTGCATGTTATTTCAGACAGGCGAAATACGGTAAATTCATCCGTATGGCACTTATTATGAAACTTTTGGAGGAGAACAACTGATATGAATATTGATTCTATAAAAAACGGTGTCGTTATTGACCACATCACTGCCGGCAAAGCCATGCAGATTTATAATATGCTCAATCTTGACAATCTTGACTGTCAGGTTGCAATAATCATGAATACACAGAGTGCAAAGATGGGTAAAAAGGACATAATCAAGATTGCAACGACTGAGGTTGAACTGGATCTTGATGTGCTCGGATATGTCAGCCCCACTATAACCGTTGACATAATTGCGGACGGTGTTTGCACCGAAAAGCGTCACATTGACCTTCCGGAAAGACTTGTAGATATCATTAAGTGCAAAAACCCCCGCTGCATCACGACAACTGAGCAGGAAATTCACCACATCTTTGAGCTTGCCGACCGCGAAAAGGGCGAGTACAGATGCCTTTACTGTGACACAAAGGCAGGAATCTGATTTCAAATCTAAAGGGAGCAAGTGCAAAACGCACCGCTCCCCTTTTTCATTAATTTACTTTCAGACACTCAACCACTGTACTTAACGGTGGAGGATTTGATTGTTTTGGTTATCTCCTCACCGTTCGATACGAGCAGGAAAACTGCAACGGCACGGTATGTCCCCGATTCGGTGAGCTGGAATTCCTTCGTAACACCGCCTGCCGGGGGATAAGTAGAGAGGTTGTAGACCCATGCATTGAGTGCGTTGCCGACCTCAACTGTGGACCAACCCAGACCGAGGAAGCCGCTTCTCTTTTCGAGATGTACGGTAACCCTGCCATGGGTCACGTTGGGAATTTCAGTCGAATAATCCCATGTGGTACGAGAGAGCCCTGACGATGAAATCGTAAGCCTGAGGGAATACAGGGCATCTGCATAGAAATCTATGTCGCCATCATTTTCTGCAAGTATTGCAGAAGGAGCAACGACACAGAACAGGAAGACTGCCGTCATGATGACGGACAAGAGCTTCAGAGTTTTTTTCACAAAAACACCTTCTTTTTTTTATTTTGTTGATTCGAGCGTCTTTTCAACGTCCGAAATAACATCACTGAGAAGATCAAAAAATTCGTCCTCCGACCAGTACAAGTACCCATGTATGATGAAACCGTATTCGCCACAGGTCCAGACGGCAGTGTAATAATTACCGCTGAGGGAAGAATAGGAGGAGTAAAGAATATCGTAACCGTCGACTTCAATAGTCCTGATTTCGTGATCTTTTCCAGCATACAGAGAACACTCGTTGAGCTTATAGGCATAATCCTGAAGATACTCAAGATAATAACGGGTGTGTCTGATATAAAACGGCTCGCTGTACCTTTCAAAACCATTGAACGAGTAGTAACCCTTGTAAAACTGTTCGAGTCCTTTCGGACGGAAAGAAAGACTGCAAGTAACGAAATTATCATAATTATCAATGACCGGAGCATCGACCCTTAAGTCGTAAAAACGCATACCGTTCCTGTAACGGACAACAGTATCTATTTCGTACTGCGTGGATGCCGCACTCATGGAATCTGTCACCGAGGAAGAAAAAGGGAGAAGCACTGCGGCAAAGATGAAGACCAAGGCCAGTGCCGCTCGAACGAGTCTGCCGCGATGAACGAAAAGGTTCTTGAATATCTGCCCTGAAGAGTCAAGGAATGACCTGAATTTTCGTTTGTTTTCAGGTTTGCCGTCCATCATTGTTATAAAGTTGGAATGGTTTTTGCTGAAGATGTAGGAGAGTTCCTCGTCGGTTTCAGCGGAACACACATCGTTGATAAACCGCCTGCTTACGGCAGTTTTCCGTGAGCGATCAGTCAGCTCAGCTAAAATCTTGTCAAGATCGCTATCTGACAGATCAAAATCATTGTTCATGTTTTCTTCAAAATCATTCAGCACGGTTGTAACCCTCTCCTCTCATAAGTTTCACAAGGTTGTTGCGTATCGATTCGTATTTTCGAAACGCAGCATTCGGTGTTATGCCAAACTCTGCGGCAAGTTCACTATAAGTTTTATGCTCGAGCACGCGTCCAACGAAAAGACGTCTATCTGCTTCATCCAATGAGCCAAGACATTTTCGCAGGGCATGCTTTAAAACGATATTGTCAACGAAAATTTTATCACTTAACACAAGTCCGTTGGTAACGATCTCTTCATCGGACAGCGAAGCGAGACTGCTGTCATATGATAGAGGTTGTTCCCTCGTACTTCTGTTAACAACTTCAGCTTTAACCGAATTACACACCTTTGCTATGTAACTCGCAATTTGCGGCGGCTTGAGGTCCTTGATTTTTTTGTAGTGCTCTACAACACGGGAGAACACTTCGCTGACGATGATATCAACGTCCATATCGGACATGGATGGAAAAAAAGTTCGCATTTGCTCGTAAACGGTACTGACGTACCGCTCATACAGCGTCTTTATGCCCAATCTATCCGAATCGGAAAAAGGAACGAGCTTTTCTTTCGGCTCCAACAACATACCGCCGCTGCGTCTTGGCTTGTTAGCCATACGCTGCTCCTCCAACTCCGTATTATCGACCGAACGCAACATAGTCTTCGGTTCAACATCACTCATCGCTCTACTGTCCAAAGTATAACAGCATAGGAACAAAATTGCAAGTGCCGTCAGAAAAAACTAGATATAGAATGTATCAATAAAAACGCAAAATAAATATATTTACCAAAAACGCTGCAAATTATGCAAAAAAAAGAGCTTTTTTTGTTATATAGAGGAAAGAAAACAAATAATTAAGTTACGAAATTCTACCGATGCCGTTTTGACGTCAAAAACACAGGATGCTTGTTGAAAGCGAAAGATATAGATAATAAACACAATAAAAATATATTTTGGACAGCTTCTGACAAGGTTATTGTTATCATAATAAAAACATATTAACCGTCTTCAGCTGTACCTCACTTATTGAATAAATCTGAATAATTATAGGGAAATCGAATGAATAGAATCATTAAGAGAAAAAACCGATTTAACAATGATGGACAAAAATGTTATAATCAAATAAAAGGAGGCTTATAATGGACGAACGAATTGTATTTTGCAAAGGCGGCGGCTGTACAGCGAAGCTTGGTGCCGGCATACTCGAAAGAGTTCTCTCACGCCTTCCAAAAGGGAAAAAAGACGAAAATTTGCTTGTTGGGTTTGACAGCTGCGATGATGCGGCCGTTTATAAAATTTCTGATGAGACCGCAATAGTTCAGACACTTGATTTTTTTCCGCCGATGGTTGAAGATCCATATCTGTTTGGCAAAATTGCTGCAGCAAATGCACTCAGTGATATCTATGCAATGGGCGGTGAAGTTAAGACTGCGTTAAACATTGTGTGCTTTCCGGAAAAAATGGATTTAAACATTCTTGGGGAAATAATGCGTGGTGGTTCGGAGAAGGTTATTGAAGCCGGCGGAACGCTTGCCGGCGGGCATTCGATAGCGGACAGCGATGTTAAATATGGCCTGTCTGTAATGGGAACGGTCAACCCTAACAAAATTTACAAAAATAACGGTGGCAACGTAGGCGACAAGCTGATTTTAACCAAGCCGCTGGGCGTGGGTATTATATGTACTGCCAACCGCGTTGGACAGGCCTCTAAAAAGGCCATGGAAGCTGCTGTAAATTCTATGGCGACTCTCAATAGGTATGCGGCAGAATGCTGCCGTAAACACGAAATACACGCCTGTACAGATGTCACCGGTTTCAGCTTTCTCGGGCATTTGCACGAGATGATGGACGGCAAGCTATCCTGCCGCATACATGTCGGATCGGTACCGGTGATAAACGAAGCACTGGAATATGCGGATGAGTTTCTGCTGACTGCCGCAGGACAGCGAAACCGCAATCACGTTGGCAAGTACGTTAAATTTGACGATATTTCTTTTGCTATGGAAGAGTTGCTGTTTGATCCGCAGACTTCGGGAGGACTGCTCATTGCCTTGTCGGATAATGAGGCAAATGAATTGCTCGATTCTCTCCGCCAAAGCGGCATTGGAGCAAACATTGTAGGCGAGATAATCGAAAAAGATGAATACGAGATTTATGCAATGAATGACTGAAAGGAATAAAAATATGATTAAGGTTAATGCTATTGGCGACACTTGTCCGATTCCGGTTGTAAAAACCAAAAATGCCGTCAAGGAACTTGGAGAAAAAGGCGGAACTGTAGAAACTCTCGTAGATAACGAAATTGCCGTTCAAAATCTTACAAAAATGGCAAACCAGAAAGGGTATGGCGTTAAATCAGAAAAAATTGATGAAAACACATTCAGAGTTGTCATGACAGTAGGCTCCGGTGCCGTCTGGGAAGAGGAGCCGGAGTTGGAGTGCATTGTTCCAACTCAGAATAAGAAAAATACGGTTGTTGTCATTTCGAGTGATTGCATGGGGGCTGGGGATGAAAAACTCGGCAAGACTTTGCTTAAAGGCTTTATTTATGCTATCGGTCAGCAGGACGAACTCCCGAGTACGATGCTTTTTTATAACAGCGGTGCATTCATAACCTGCGAAGATTCCCCTGCAATTGAGGATTTGAAATCACTTGAAGCTATGGGAGTGGAAATTCTTACTTGTGGTACCTGCCTTAACTTTTATGGTCTAACGGAAAAATTGAAGGTCGGTGAGGTAACCAATATGTATGCCATTGCTGAAAAAATGACGAATGCCGAGCTTATCGTAAAGCCGTGATATGAGAAAAAAAACACCTGCATTGATAATGACTTTCGCAACGACTTCTGCCGCAATGAAAGCGGAAAGTTTTTGCATTGAAAAAGGCTTGCCGGGTCGCCTTATCCCTGTGCCGAGTGTGATAACGGCAGGGTGCGGACTTGCGTGGAAGGCTCCGGTCGAAGCCGAGGAACAAATAAGGAATGCCTTTGCTTCGGCAGGCATGACATATTCTCAAGTGTGTGTAATCGAGGTGTGAGAGCAATGAAATTCAGTCTTCCGGAGAGGTTTTCAGAATTCAGTGAAGCGAGACAGAATGGTTTTCTACGTGTAAGGAGCGTAAAGGAAAGCGGCGGAAGAATCGCAGGTGTGTTCTGCACCTTTACCCCGCTTGAAATACTCGATGCAGCGGGTTTCCTGAGCGTCAGCTTGTGCGGCATGAGCGATGAAACGATTCCGGCAGCAGAGGTCCACTTGCCAAAGAATCTCTGTCCTCTCATTAAATCGAGTTATGGATTTGCCGTTTCGGACAAGTGTCCGTACACTTATTTTTCAGATCTCATTGTTGGAGAAACAACCTGCGATGGGAAGAAAAAGATGTATGAACTGTTGGGTAAACTGAAGCCAACGCATATTTTGAGACTTCCGCAGGATGCAGGCGAGGATTCCGCTGATATATGGAGAGCGGAACTTGGGCGTTTCAAGGCTTTTCTTGAGGACGAGTACGGGGTCGGAATTTCTGACTCAGCACTGAGAGACGCCGCTGTGTACCGGAATCGGGAACGTATGGCAAGACTAAGCCTGATGCAGCTGCAAAAGCTTGATCCGCCTCCGATGTGGGGACTTGATCTATACAAAACACTTGAGGGCTCCGGGTTTATCTTTGAACCGGAAACGAGACTTAACCGGCTTACAGAGCTTCATGATGAAGTCGAAGCAGGCTATGCTTTGGGGAAGAGAACGGTCGGTGAGGATGCTAAACGCATTCTCGTTACCGGTTGCCCGATAGGCGGCGTTCTTGAAAAGACAGTAGGTCTGATTGAGCAAAACGGCGGTGTTGTCGTGTGCTTCGAAAATTGCACGGGCATTAAGGCAGCGTATCAGCAGGTTGACACTGAAAAAACGGATATTCTTTTCGAAATCGCAGATAGGTATCTCAAAATTGGCTGTGCAGTGTTTTCACCGAATGATAACAGAATTGAAAATCTCAAGCAGCTTGCAGAGGAATACAGGATCGACGGTGTTATCGAAATTGATCTGCAAGCGTGTACACCGTACTGTATTGAATCCTATGAGGTGAGGAATACATTCAAGCAGCTTGGCGTGCCATATATGGCGATTGAGACTGACTATTCTAAGAGTGATTGCGGGCAGTTGTCAACGCGAATAGGAGCTTTCCTCGAAAGGATTTAAGATGATTTATTTTGATAATGCGGCAACAACCGTACATAAGCCTAAACAGGTTATCGATGCTGTCGGAATAGCAATGGCAACGATGGGAAATGCCGCAAGGGGAGCATACGAAAGTGCATTGAATGCTTCAAGGGAGGTGTACAATGCAAGGGTGAAGGTTGCACGTTTTTTTAACTGCAAACGTCCGGAAAACGTCATCTTCACAGCCAATTCAACAGAGGCTCTCAATATTGCGATAAATGGTACGGTCGATGCCTTTGATAATGTGATTTCGACAGACTGTGAACATAATTCAGTACTTCGTCCCCTCTACCGCCTCGAAAGCGAACATCGAGTGAAGCTGAGCTTTGTACGGGCAAACAGATGGGGAGACATAAACTGTGATCACTTTGAAAAGCTTATATGCAGAAACACGAAAGCCATTGTCTGCACACATGCTTCAAATTTGACCGGCAATTTATTTTACATAGAAGCGATAGGCAAAATTGCACGGAAAAATAATGTGCTGTTCATTGTAGATGCCTCACAAACGGCAGGGGTCATTCCAATTGACATGGAAAAAATGAACGTCGATATACTCTGCTTTACCGGGCATAAAGGGCTGATGGGCCCCCAGGGAACTGGCGGGATGTGCATAAGAGAGGGTGTAGAGGTTTCCCCACTGTTGACGGGAGGAACCGGCATTCAATCCTACTCAAGATTTCAGCCATTGGAGTATCCGGCTAGACTTGAGGCCGGAACTGTAAATGCTCATGGTATTGCAGGCTTATCCTCGGCAATTGATTTCCTGAACGAAACAGGGCTTGGTTGTATTCATGAGAAGGAAAGCGAGCTAATGTGGAGATTTTACAATGGTATTGTAGGCATCGATGGGGTAAAAGTTTACGGCAATTTTTCAATGAAGCAGAGGTGTGCAATTGTTTCGCTCAACATAAGGGATTATGATTCGGCTTCCGTTTCAGATGAGCTGAGCGAAAAATACAGGATTGCAACTCGCCCCGGGGCACATTGTGCTCCGAGAATGCATGAAGCGTTGAAGACGGATGGCAGAGGTGCAGTCCGTTTCAGCTTCGGGTTTTATAACACCGAAGACGAGGTCGATTATGCGATACGTGCGGTTCGTGAAATTGCTGAGGGATAGATAGTGAAAATTTATTTTGTAGGAATTGACATAGGCTCAACCTGTACAAAGGCGGTCGTAATGACCGAGACAAAAGAGATTATAAAAAGTATTTTGCAGCCGACAGGCTGGAGCAGTGTCGATACTGCTGAAAATATACTCTCAAAATTAAATTCAGAGGGTATAACAAGGAGCGATTCGGTGATCGTTGCAACCGGCTACGGAAGAGTGAGTGTTCCAAATGCTGATAAGTGCGTAACTGAAATAACCTGTCACGCAAGAGGGGCTTCGCATATTTACGGCATGGATGAGTTACTTGTTATCGACATTGGCGGTCAAGATACGAAAATAATCAGTGTCGAAGGCGGAACAGTAAATGATTTCATAATGAATGATAAATGCTCGGCCGGAACGGGCAGGTTTCTTGAAATTATGTCGAATACACTATCGGTTTCCCCGGAGCAGTTGTGTGTCCTCGCCTCACACGGCGGCGGTACGAGTATAAGCTCAATGTGTACAGTTTTTGCCGAATCGGAGGTCATAAGTCTAATCGGCAGGGGGGAAAAGCGTGAGAACATTGCCTATGCGGTCGTAGATTCCATTGTCCGCAAGGTTGCCTCGCAAGCAAATAAAATGCAGCCGTTTCCGGAGTGCATATGCTTGACGGGCGGTCTTTGCGGTTTCCCGTACATTAGAGCGTCACTGTCAAATGCACTGAAGTACAAGGTCATTGCGAATGAAAGTGCTCGCTATGCAGGAGCGGCGGGGGCAGCACTGATCGCAATGAATCAAAAATAATTTCTGTTTGCTCAGAACTAGATGTACGGCATGAACATAATTTGAATTTAGACGCAATCTTAAAATAAGTCAGTTATGCAGTAACCCCTCGACAGATTCGGTCGAGGGGTTACTGCATAAGTTTTATCACCAAGTAGTTTTGCGATGATTACGAGAAATTTAAGGGATATAGTGAAATTCAAAAAGGAGTTCAAGAGCCTTAAGAATATCGGATATATCAAACGCGTCAGGCGGGTTTTCTAGGCAACTGGATCGATCAGATTTACCGCGAACGTTCACAGTAAACAACTCATCAGTTGAGCCACCACCAGGTGCTTTGGCAATCTTGAGAGTATAAACTCCATGAGAGAAGCAGCTCCTGTCGTCACCATTGAAGTGGGGAAGAATAAAAGAATCATCATTGATCTTGAGATATGGTTTGGCATTATCGCTGTCAAAGTAAGAATGCGAACAGCGGTTCAGGACCTTGTCCCAAAGGTAAATGAACAATCCATAGTCAACGTAGAAGTTATGATGAAATTTAGTATCACTGCGACTTCCATCTTTAATCTTATCATATTTTTCACGAGAGACGTGGCTTTCGATATGAGAAGCAAGAGAGGCGTCAGAACAATACAGGTTCTCATAGAACTGCCGATAGAGGTTATTCTTGAAAACGGTATCGGTATCGTTGGCACTACTGAATTCAAGTGACTCTTTGACCTTATCATAGCAGCTAAGATGTATCTGCTGCAAAAAATAGTCTTCACACAGAGCAATAAAGTCATTGTCAAGATCTTTCTTGATTTCAGTCCAACACGTGGTAATAGTTGAGCTAACAGGCTTGCAATCGTTGAAATCAGAATGTATGCATTCTCGTATTTTTTTGACGACGGTTTCATAAAGCCTGCTATACGACTCCAATACTTTCACATTTGAAGTGTTTAATAGTTCGGCTTTATCATCATAACCGTGAAGGTCTGTTTTTTCAAGAAAAATATCAACAATATTGGCCCCGCATTCTTTTAAAGAGTTACCAATAAGGAGCAATTTTGAATAGAAGTCTAAGCTTTTTTCAAATGCACTTTTTACATAGTCACAGGCTGATTTTGAAAAATCAGTAAGTTGAAGCTTTGACAAAACGCTTGACGAACTAGGGGAGATGTTATCGATAGTGTCAGATCCAATAACATCCTTCAAATACCTTTCAAGTATCTTAACTTTCACAACAACGGGGTTGGAGGAGGCGAAGAAATCGACCAAAACCGTATCGGCAGACCCCTGATAGGAACAACGTCGCTTCAAGTCACGAATGCCAGCCGCTCTGACCTTGCCGAATGAAGTGCTGAACGGCATGGCATTGAGCAAAGCATTGCAGTCGAAAGTCATATCGTAAAGGGGAAAGGTGGTGCAAGAGTCTTCATCGCTTCGTTTGACTTCTAGTTTGCTCACGCCGACTTCAGTGCAGCCTATGACGTTTATGATTCTCCTGTTTACAAACGGACTTGTGTCATACATTTCCACTTTTTCATTTGAATTGCCACAGCAACAGGAATACACCTTCTCGTAGGGAGGCTTGTTATCTGTACCGAACTTGCGAAGGACCGGAGTTTTGCATTTATTGCAGATAAAGATGTTGCTCTTATCCGTGATTTCAAAATAAACGCGATCCCATTCCTGTAGGTCGTCGCATAGCCGAAAGAGATGGGAGAGGGGTTCTTTGTAGAAATCGCTGCGTCGCAGCTCACAAGGATCTTTCGGCTTGCATACTTCGTAAATATTTGTGTGATTGTAGATGACTAGTGCCGCAAGCTCAATTGCACAACGCTGCAAGGTAGTCAAGTTTGTCCCATTTTGGCGGAAGTACAAGAGGAGAAGTATGGCAGAGTAAACACCGTGCTCCCCATCCTCCTTTCTAAGACGAGTTTCAATTTTCGAACTATCTTTTACGATGGAAAAGAGAAGGCTATCGTGCAGAGTGGCCTTGATTTCGTCAAAATCACTCGTGAAGCTTGCGAAAAGGCGGTTGAAGGGCAGGTTTTTATTCATTGTGACTCCGACGCGACGTAGATAAGTTATTGGATAACCGATGTCGTGCAGCAGCGAAGCAATGATGGAGGCAGAGTAGATTACATAGTGAAACATAATCTCACTCATTTCTCTGCGATGTTGAGAGACATTTTTTATGCAATTAACAAAACAACTAGAATTACACTTCGCTTTGCCGTTAATGCAAAGCATTTTGCCATATAACTCGCCGTCAACGTAGTTGAGTGTCAGCAACTCGCGGTTGATGCAATCGAAAATGAAGGTTCCGATTTCATTTTCAGGATTGCAATAAGTTTCTTTACACTTATCGTAGTAGTCGAAATCGTCGAGCATGGAAAACATCTCATAAAGGTTACGAATTTGGTGGACATAGTGATCGCGGTAGTAGCGGCTATCGCCCTTTTCATAGTTGATCTCAAGATGCATTCCCCATTCGAACTCGAAGTATCGAGGTGAAAAAAAGTCGCAAAGACCGGGAATACCAGTGTATTCGTAGATAAACTTGTCTCTAACGAGGTCGATCATTTCAAGATATGCATCGTTATAGTTAAAGCTATCGTTATAGACTTGCTTTATTCCCTGAGCGGCGTAAACGCTTTCATTCGTGCTGAGAGAATGGGATGAGCGTCCGTGAAGCTGTGAGTCGAGGAGCTGATTGAAGCGATTCAGCTTAGAGCGATCCAGCGCAGAAAGTGTAGTACTACTGTTAAAAACCTTAAGGTACTTGTGCTCAAAAGGGGCAAAGCTCCGGAGAAATTGCAGACAGTTTTCTTTGTTCCAGTATGTTTTTTCAGTCGTCATACTTGTCCTCCGGTTGTAGTTTTTTGATTATAGTAGCATCTTTGAAGACTACGGCGTGATTGCCGCTGTCACGAACAAAATTGTAATAGGGAGCGTCTTTTTCAATGACGTAATAGGAGAGACGGTTAAGCTCAAGTTTGGCTTCTGTATATTCACCTTTAATCAGCTCGGATACTTCCTTAATGAAATCCGCCCTATCTTTGCATGTTATCGGTTTTGTACCGCCAGTGCCCTTGCCTGTACCGCTAGTGCCCTCGCCTGTACCGCTAGTGCCCTCGCCTGTACCGCTATTGACATTGTCTGTATCGCTATTGACATTGTTGAAAACAAAGCAGACTTCGCACGGCGTGGACTTTCTCATAAGGTGGAGATGCTGCTCAATTGCAGCCTTTGCGGACGAGCGAATGTGACTTTTATCAGAGCCTGCAACGTAGTAGACATGAAGCCGATGCTTGGAATCGTTATCTGAGACGAAATCGGTTGCACAATCCATTAGATGGGAGGAGAATGTGTCCGATCCCGGGGGCATATCTATAACGATGTCATCGTATTCATGAGAGGCAGCAAGTCTAAGCAGTGTTTTCATCTTTGCAACATAGAGACCGAGCCCGATTGCAGAGGTGCCGGAGCTTTGATACATATTTTCAAAGACTGCACGGCCCTTGTTGGTGGGATCGGCGAAGATGAAGTCGAGAGAAGAACGAATGGAAGCCTTATCTCTAAGGTCTTTATATTCCTTAGCGTTGAACACCTTTCCTGCTATTATGATGTCTTTGAAATTACTGATATATCCGCGGTAGGGATGCATGTACGAGTTAAGTGTGTGAGGGGAATCTTTTATGAAAACATCATAATCTTTATCAAAGCAAACGCAGGTGTGAATATCAGGATTCAGTACTTTATCGAGATTTCCTGCCTCCTTATGCATCATCATACTCATCGTTTCCGAAGCATGGACATCGGCATCGATATAAAGGACTTTTTTTTCATCTTTTTCACCGACGCTTAGGTACACTGACTTATGAAGTGCAAAGCATGTTTTACCGCTGCCGCCTTTTACGGAGCGGACGACGTGAATGTTCATTGAAAATTCCTCCAATGTGATATTTAATTTTATTTGCACAGCCGCACCGGTGCGGCACGGCTGCGAAAAACTAATACTTTTGTGAACACCTAAATAATGCACAGTTGGTGAAGCCAAATGATTTGCAAACTTCACCCAAGTGGTCGAGAAGGTTAGAACCGTTGAGTTTCTCCAATTTAGTCTTATCTATTGCTGATTGCAGAATATCCTCAGCAAAGTAATATTCTCTTCGGTTGGTACGATTGATTTCGTCAATTGCATCGAAAAATGCAAGGTTTTCTAACTGACGCTGACGGTAGGCACTTGTGTCTTCGTCGGCTCTCTTTTGATGGGGTAAGCAGTCTTGATAGACAAAATCCAAAGAAGGATTATAAAAAGACTCGGCATGCAAGACGTATGCGAACATCAAATCTTCTAAAGTGAAGCTGTCGGCGAGAATGGCGTTGATGATGATTTCACGCGTATAAGAGCTGGAACACTCTGTGTTATGTACGAAGGCTAGGTCAATCATCCCCTTAACCAAGGCTTCGATGTACCGGCTATACATGTCATTTCGCATGTTCTTTTTACCGTAACAAATACTGTAATCAACCTTGCGAGTTTCTCCATCCATTTTTGAGTAATCAAAAACGAGCGATACATCCTGTGAATAATGGACAAAATCAAGATCGCAGGAAGCATCGGTGAATGCTTCCGGAAGAAAGAATTCGCCGAGACTCGAACCACAGGACAGTGCGGTAATGAATCCTTTGGAAAAGTAGTTGTCCCCGAGGGACTTAATGAGCTTCCACATGCGAACACAGACACGCCTGCCGCTTGCGGTCGTTTCAAAGAGGACTTTTCTTCTTCCCTCGGAGTCATACCCCAAATCTTTTTTTTGGGGCAGTCCATAGGTTTGAACTTCAACGGCATTATAAAATTCACCCTTGCAAAGATTCTTTTGACTGTTTTGAACATACAGCTCGGGATCCCTGTCTCTTGACAGGTAGAGATACAATTCAGCAGGTGAATCTCCACAGATTTTTTCCCATCTATCTGTAAAGAAAATGGAATATAGCCTTGAATCAAAACAAAACGAATGACGTTTGCCGTAAAAGTTTGTTTCAATCCACTGAATGTAGCGGTGATACAGCTGTTCAAAAGAACTGAAACTTATGGAGTCCAGTCCGTCACGATTCTTTTTGTAATTAATGTATTCAAGCTGATCCTTTAAAGCCGCAAAGGGAGTTTGGTCGTAAATCTCATAATAGCGTATCGTATCCGTGTAGAAACAACCCATGTCGAGAAGACAGACTATTTGGTATTTATTACAAAGCAGCTTCCAATCTGCTATATTGTAAATATTATAGCAAGCATCATCCTCGTCCGAAAAAATTAGGGAACATGACGTCATCTCCTTCAACCTAAGTGATACCACGGAAACATGCTTTCCACCGCCTTTTTTTTCAAAATACTCTTCAATATGGTATTTTACTCTTTTACTGGTTTGCGATGAATCACTGAAAGCACCGATAGCGGCTATTGTAACATTAGTCGTGTCATAATCATGAAAATAATGATCAACCTTTTCCAAGAGCCTTATGCTGTCAATTGAACTAAATGATAGCACTTGATTGAATGGCACAGCGACATCATTATCATCTTCGGTAAAGGCAGATTTTGCACGGACGAAACGCTCCCCCATAAACGTATATTGCGAGAGACTGCTTATGATAGTGCGTTGGACAAAGCATTCGGCGGTAATCAGGAAGCGTGCAGGAATAGTGGAAGGTTCAGCATTGTCTCCATAAAGCAATTGCTTAAAGGATTCTCTGCTATATTTTTGGCTGTAATCAACGCGAAGAAACTCTGCAAGCTGCGGCAAATACTCACTCTGCAGTCTTGAAGCAATTATTCTATTGATTATTCCATCGGACTTAATCTGCAAAAAGTCACCAAAAGAATTCCTGACGATAGGAAATTCGTTGCAATCATTTGAATTAGAATGAAAGTTGTTCAAGTACTCCAGAAATTGTTGCTCTCCCCAGCGAAGTTTGCGATAAGCATTTCCTGCATATTCACGGAAAAGGAGGTACATCTCGTCACACAGAACATGGAAGATGCGGTCTTTACCTGTATAATCATGATGCTGCAAAATATTACGGCAGCATTTTGGGCTGGCTCCCAACAATTTATCTACAAACTCATTTAAAAAGTCTGCAATTCGGTAACTTACACTTACGGGTGTACCGAGACCTGCCTTCGTCAAAAATAACACCTCTTTTCAAATACATTATACGTAACAACCCGAAGGAGGAAACATAGTCACAGGTATAATGTATTCAGGAATGCAAAAAACAGTTATAAAATGCACAACCATTTAAGCAATTATACCACACTCCAATGTGTTTGTCAACGTCTCATTCTCTATTATTTCACTTTCTTCCTCAAAATATCTCCCGGTTTAAGCGGTTCATCGCAACTGATAAACAATTTTTGACATGGATGCGGGGCGGAAGTCTGTTGTTCATTGTTTTCATCGACAATGCTCATGACAGTAAAAGAGCGAGTTACGTCTTTGGGTGAGAGTATGCGGAGTTCATCACCAACGAAGAAACGGTTACGCTGCTCGACGAAAGCTGTTTTAGTATCGGAATTATAATCGAGAACGACAGCGGAAATTTGATAGTCCTGAATATAACCGCCGGATTCGGGAGCCATGAGTGCCGATTTTGTTCCCATTGCATCATTATCAAGCATAAAGCCGGTCGTGTAGGGACGGTGACTGACCTGCTCAAGTTCTCTGCGAACAATGTCCATGTCACAGCCGTCGAGAGCCATTCGATAAGCGTTTACAACGGTCGCAACGTAGAGGATGGATTTCATTCTGCCCTCAATTTTCAGGCTTACTATGCCCGAATCTATAATTTCGTCAAGGTGAGATACCATACACATGTCTCTTGAGTTGAGTATGAAGCTGCCGCTGCGTTCGGAAACAACGGTAAAGAATTCACCGTCCTTACCGCGTTCACGGACCTCATAGGACCATCTGCACGGCTGAACGCACTCACCCTTGTTGCTGTCCCTGCCGGCAATGTAGTTGCTGAGCAAACATCTACCCGAATAGCTTACGCACATCGCACCATGAACGAAAGCTTCAAGCTCAAGTGAGTCGGGAAGCTTTGCACGCATCGCTTTGATTTGACTGAGCGTCAGCTCACGGGCAAGGACGATCCTTTCGATTCCCTGTTCATGCCAAAACAGTGCTGCTTCGGAATTGAGCGTATTTGCTTGAGTGCTGAGGTGAAGAGGCAGGGAGGGAGCGACTCTCTTCGCAGTCCTTATGACTGAGGGGTCATTGATTATCAGTGCATCGACGCCGGCCTCGTCCAATGCTCTTATTGTTTCCGGAAGACCGGGCAGGTCTTCATCACGCATAAATGCGTTTACGGTGACATAAACCTTGACATTGCGGTCGTGAGCGTACTGCACGGCTGCACTGACTTCCTCGAGAGTGAAGTTGTCAGCAAGATTGCGCAAGGAAAATGCTGTTGTGCCGATATAAACTGCATCAGCACCGAAATGTATGGCCGTTATAAGTCTTTCCATATTGCCTGCCGGAGCAAGCAGTTCAACTTTTGAATGCATAGAGTCTATCCTTTACTTAGGTATTTGCCGAGGGAGGCATTGAGGCAGTGAGAGATTATTCCGGTAATGGCACCGGTGGGTATCGACAGCAAACTCATTAACGGGAAGTAAACGAGCATTGCAGGTCCTATAGCTATGAAACCGACAAAAAGCTGGCCTGTATTGAACATGAACGAACCGGCAATACTTTGTCCGATGGCGGTCAATTTACCATGTCGTCTCAGTTTGTCGAGAGAGAGCATGGTGATGAGTGAAAGCACCGCTCCCGTCAGGCTGTATGCAAGCTGTGTGACGGTCCCGGTTATAAGCGTTCCAACGAGACAGCGTGTTATCGTGAGCGAGAAGGCATACTGCCACGAGAAAAGCATGACCGCCGTGAGTGTAAACACGTTTGCAAGTCCGAGTTTTATAGGTACTCCCACAACAAGAGGAGGAAGCACCGATTCAAGAGAATGCATGATGATCGCAAGCGAACACAGCAGTGCTGTTACGGTGAGCCGCTTTACGGGAGAAGTTCTTACCATGTCGTTGAATCAACTCCCTCTGAATCGTTTTTTTCAGTAATGATGATAACAACCTCGTTCGGAAGGCAGATGACGGGTCGGGAGGGAGAAGCACATCCCATGGAAACACAGGTACCATCCTTGCATGAAGCCGAAGACATACTTGCTCTCCCATCTTCGATTCGCACTACATTTAATCCATCGGGTGTTATTACAGTTGTGTCAACAGAGAGCGGACCATGGTAAATCTGTTCACCATGCCATTGAACAGTAACGAATGTTCCTTGTTTCGGCAGGAACAGAAGCGAAGCGGCACTCAGAGCAACGACAACAATTACGATAAATACGTCAGTCATATGAAGCTTTATTTTAAAATCTTCCATGACAATGCCATTAGTTACTGTAACTCAGAATACTTTGAACAAAAGTATTCATGGGCTTGAGCTTGAGAAAATCCGAACTTAGTTTTTCCGCAATATCAGAGGGCTCAAGGAGGTCGGCAACGCTGTTTATACGCTTGCACCATGCAAATGAACGCACATTGATGTAGGGCTTGATCTCAGAGATGGCATCGGGGAAGTGATCACGCTTGTAAGGGTCTGCTTCATAAACAAAGCCCAAACGAACAAGTTCCTGTGCAAGCTCGAGGAAGCTCGAAGGTTCTGCTAAAATCTTTTTGCGATAAGCATTCATAAAATCAGGTTCGGCAGAATAGAACCCCGCACCGTACGTGTAGCCGCGTGGTGAAAATTCAAACCATAACGTAAAGCCGTCGCTTATACTCGTCTTAGGCCTCCGAAATCCGATCCAAAGATGGTCACGATAAGGTGACTTATCCTTTGTAAACCTTGTATCACGTCTTATCCTTGAGACGACGGAATTAAGATTCTGATTATAATCAGGGTCAACAACAAGTGCGGTCGGCATGAGCTCGGCGGCAAGTGCCCGTGTCGGCAGCTTTACAAAATCCTCATATCTTTGTCTGTTTTGCTCAAACCATTCTGTATTGTTGTTGAATGACAGCTCAAAGAGGAAGCGAAATGCTTCACTTGAAAAACCATTGAATCTCATTTTATCACCAATTCGGACTATACAATGCGATGTTTTTGTTGTGTTCACTCAGCGTTCTTGCGAAAGCCAATGCACCGGATTCGGGTTCCATAAGGCAGAAGTAAAGGTATTTATCCTCGATAAACTTCTCGTCAGGGTAAAGAGCTGCGTTAAGTGCTTTGTCACCCGGGTTCGAAATAGGACCAATCGGCAAGCCTGAATTCAGGTGCGTATTGTAGAGCGATGGTGTGTCGAGCTGTTCCTGTGTAAGATGGAGAGATCCGGTCTTTAGAACATACTCAAGCGTTGCATCGGATTCAAGATTCATGTTGCCGTCAATTCTATTGTAAAAAACAGCTGAAACTTTTGCAAAATCGAATGTCTTCGCTTCCTTCTCAAGGATGGAGGCCAAGGTTACAACTTCATAGAAAGTCATATTAAGATCTCTTGCTCTTGCAGTATACACTGCCCCAAAAATCAAGTCAAATCTTGTGAGCATCTTGTCGATGACCGTTTCAACGGTTGCATCGGCATAAATATCGTAAGTGTCGGGGAAGAGAAAGCCCTCAAGAACATACTTTCGTTCGCCGGATTCATCCACAGGTATTTCTGCAATGAAAGGATGGTCCTTGACGAATTTTTCTCCTGTGATGCAGAGCGACAGAAAGTATTCCGTATCATCAATAACCCCAAGCTCCTTGAGCTTATCTGCCATTGCTTCGAGTGTCAGTCCTTCGGGGACGGTAAAAGTTATTGTGGGTCTTGGAGGATTGCCCTTGCAGATAACGTCAACAATTTCAGGAACGCTCATGTTTTTTGAAAGCACGTAAGTTCCTGCTTGAAGTCTGTTGGATTTCCCGATAAAGTCAACGTAAATCTTGAATATTGCTTTATGCGTAATAAGTCCGGGCTGGTCTTCGCCGCAGGCTTCATAAAGCAGCTTTGCAATGGCAGACGCTCCGCTGCCCGTCGGTATTTCGACGACAATCGGTGTAGCGTCATTAGGGTCAACCGGCATAAAGTAACTGTCCTTGACTTTGTTTATTGCGAACTTGACAAGGAAAAACGTGAGTACCAGGGAAATACACGCAACGATAATCGGCGAGATAATTTTCCATGCGGTGCTTGTCCGCCATGATCCTCCAGCTGCTTTGCGTGACCGCTTTCTGCGTTGAGGCGTTCTTTCGTGTTCGTCATCAAGGAGAACGGCAGAACCTTTCCCATTGCGGTCGGGGGAAAGAATTTTACCGTCAATACCGGATTCCGGACTGCGTTTTACAAACAAGTTCATGATTCAATACTCCTTTCACGGAAATTGGATTATTCAGTCGTCGAGCATGGATAGGTCAATATCGATCGATTCTGCCAAAGTATGATAAATTTTTGTCAGAACAGCATTGAGCCTGTACCTTGCAAAGAGATATTCGCTTGAAAGCCTGTTGAGCTGCAGAAGCTCGCCGAGTTTCTGCAGCTTTTGCAATTCTTCATCATTTACTGTACCAGCAATTGAGGCTGCCTGAATCCGATATTGAAGTTTGCCATACTCATCAAGGAGAATCTTCGTTGCTCCATCAGCCATTGCCTGCTCCCGACAGCGGACAAACTCAGTATACTCCGGACTTTCGCGGAGAAGCTGTGCAAGCTCGGTTGTTTTATCGTCAATCGGATTCATCAGCAATCAACCTCGACAATTATTGGCATGATAATGGGAGTTCGGCGTGTCTTATTTAACAAAAAATTCTTCATTCCATTTTTCATGCTGACCTTAAAGCTGTTCCAGTCCTTACCGTACTTTGCGTTCAGCTTGAGAGCGAGATTGAGAGCAAATTCCCGTGCTTCGGAGATAAGCTCATCCGAATCCTGAACGTAAACGAAGCCCTTCGTAACAAGTTCAGGTATACCAAGAAGTTCTCCGCTGGATTTTTGAACGGAGATAATGATCGCAAACAGTCCATCCTGGGAAAGCAGACGTCTCTCGCGGAGAACGGTTGCACCGATATCGCCGACCCCCGCACCGTCAACGAGAATTGCACCCGATGCAACGCTGCCGTTGAGCTTAGCGGTCTTCTTTGTGAGTTCGAGTACGTTGCCGTTACCCATTATAAAAATATTATCGGGGTTGATTCCCATCTCTTCTGCAAGCTTTGCATGATGGTGAAGATGCCTTGCTTCGCCGTGAACGGGGATAAAAAATTTCGGTTTTAGCAAACGAAACATGAGCTTAAGCTCTTCACGCTTTGCGTGCCCGGAGACGTGAACGTCCGCAAGTCTGTCATATACAACGTTCGCACCACGCTGGAAAAGCTGATTAATGACTCTGCCGACGCTTTTTTCGTTGCCCGGAATTGCCGAAGCGGAGATGATGACTGTGTCACCCTTGCCGATAATAAGTTTGTGGTTTGCGTTTGCCATGCGGAAAAGTCCGCTCATTGATTCTCCCTGGCTGCCGGTGGTAAGTACACATACCTTGTTGTCATCATAATTTTTGAGTTTTTCAAGCTCAACGAGACTGCCGTCAGGTATGCTCAAATACCCGAGTTCCTTTGCAATTCGGGTTATCATCACCATTGAACGCCCCTGTATGCATACAATACGCCCGTGTTTGATAGCTATATTGACGACTTGCTGTATACGGTAGACATTGGAAGCAAACGAGGCAACAATCACTCTGCCGTTTGCGTCGGCAAAAACTCTTTCAAAGGTCTTACCGATTTCGGCTTCCGATGGGGTAATGCCGTTGGATTCAGCATTGGTGCTGTCCATCAAAAGGGCAAGAACGCCTTTTGTTCCGTATCGTGCAAAGCTGTTTATGTCAATCGGGTCGTTATCAATCGGCGTGTAGTCGACCTTAAAGTCCCCCGTGTGAATGACGATGCCGACGGGCGTAGTGATGGCAAGAGCGACGGCACCTGCGATTGAATGGCTGACTTTAATGAATTCAATTTTGAAACAGCCTACACCGACCATATCTCCTGCATCAATGCAGTGAAATCTTGCATTTTCTATCTTATGCTCATGCAGCTTGTGTTCAATTAATGCAAGAGTAAATTTTGTTCCGACAACGGGTACATTAAATCTCTGCAATGCATATGGCATTGCACCGATATGATCCTCGTGTCCATGCGTTATTATGAATGCACGGAGTTTATCTTCGCACAGCTCAAGGTAAGACATATCCGGTATGACCATGTCGATTCCGGGCATTTCATCATCGGGAAACGCCAGACCGCAGTCGATAACTATCATATCGTCACCGTATTCGATGACTGTCATATTCTTTCCGATTTCTCCGAGTCCGCCGAGAGGAATGATCCTCAGCTTCGGAGCGTTTGATTTTGTCAAGATAGAATTCTCCTTTCTGTATTAAGTTTTCTATTTTTTGCCGCAGCAATAATGTTAGATTTGGAAGAAGGGTACTCAATTCAAAAGCTCATCAAGTTTCTGCTGAGCGTCTTCCCATTTTTTGTATTGTTCGTCAATCGAACTGCGGAGTGCATCCGCCTGTGCTGAAAGCTCACAAGCTTTCTTATAATCTGATGCAATGTATGGCAGAGAGAGCTGGCTGTTGATTGCATCAAGTTCGTTTTCAAGTTGCGAAATTGCCTTTTCACAGCGGTCGACTTCACCCCTTGCACGGTTCAAAGCACCCTGTTGGGCTTTTTTTTCACGGTATTCGATGGCATTCTTTGACTGCGAATGCTTTTGCTCCGGGATGGTTTCCTGCTTTTTTGCCAGAGCTTCGATATAGTCGTCATAACCGCCTATGTACTCAGTTATGCCGTCGCTGCCCATATGCAGAACACGGTCGGCAAGGCGATTGACAAGATATCTGTCATGAGTGACGATGAGCATCGTGCCATTATATCTGTCAAGAGCATCCTCAAGGGCCTCCCTGGAGGCAATGTCAAGGTGGTTTGTCGGCTCATCAAGCAGCAGCAGATTTGCTTTTGTAAGCATGAGCTTGAGAAGCTGAACTCTTGCCGCTTCTCCTCCCGAAAGCAACTTTATGGGTTTATCAACATCATCTCCCCTGAAAAGGAAGGCGGCAAGTGCATTGCAGACCTCGGCACGAGTCATTGTCGTGTAATATTTATCCCATACTTCACTGATGACAGTGTTTTCACCGTTAAGTCCGGTCATGGTTTGCTCGTAGTATGCAGACTCAACATGGGAACCAAGATAAAAGCTGCCCGCCGTAGGACGGAGTTTACCTGCAATAATATTGAGTAATGTTGTTTTTCCGCAGCCGTTATCGCCGAGCAGGAACACTTTTTCACCCTTCTTGATGAGCATATCGACATTGCGAAACACTTCTTTTTCTCCAAAGGATTTGGCAAGCTTCCTTACGACCAAAACGTCGTTGCCACCGACTTCTTTCGCTTCAAATGAAAATTTTATCGATGCAGAGTCCTTTTCAGGTGCAACGAGAGTTGCTTTCAGCCTGTCAGCCTGCTTTTGCTTTGATGCAGCGGTGATAAAGTTTCGCTCTTGCCCCCAACGCCGCTGTTGTTCAACGATACCTTCAATACGCTTGATTTCTTTTTTTGTGCGGAGATATTGACGCATTTCAAGCTCTCTCGCAGTGCTGCGAAGCTCGATGTGCCTTGAATAGTTGCCTTTCGAGACAAATAACCTTTTGTCTTTAAGTTCCATTGTCCTATTTGTCACCTTATCAAGAAAGTAACGGTCATGGGAAATAACCATGAACGATCCTTTATAGGAGCACAGGAAATTTTCAAGCCATTCGATTGCGGCGATATCAAGGTGGTTTGTAGGTTCATCAAGGAGCAGGAGATTTGCTCCGGAAAGCAGGAGCTTGGCAAGCTGAGCCTTATTACGCTGACCGCCGCTGAATGAACTTATGCTGCGGGAAAGCTCCGCCTCAGTAAAGCCCAGACCGATTAGGGTGGAACGTGTTCTTGAGCGGTAAGTTGCTCCGTCAAGGTCATTGAACCTGTCGTGAAGCCGAGACTGCCTTTCAATCAGCTTGAGGTTTGCTCCACCGTCCGCTTCAATTGCCGCATGAAGTTCATCAAGCTCCTCTTCAATTGAAATAATTTCAGAAAAAACTTCCAGCACATACTCATAGAGTGAACAGCTTGAGTTTGAAATATTCTGAGACATGCTTCCTATCGAAACATTTGCTCCGAGGAAAATGTCACCGTCATCAGCCTGTTCTTCACCCAAAAGTATACGAAATAAAGTGGATTTGCCGCAGCCGTTTACTCCGACAAAACCAACATGGTCGCCGGCATCAATCTCAAATGTTATGCCCTCGAAAAGCACTCGCGTAACAAATGCTTTTTTTAAATTTTTGACTGCCAGTATAGGCATGGTAATTCTCCGTAAAAGTCGTGACAGTGCCTGCTTTGGCAGCTGACAGAGGCTTGATTACAGACCTGAGGTCGTATACCTCTCCCAATCGCGGTGCATATAGCGTTCGATGGGAAGCAGTTCGCCGAGATAGTCACTGTCTAAATTGTTTTTTTCAGCATACACTCGGAACTGTTCGAGAATTTCCGGTGTGCTGACGGTATATTTGACGGGAAGTCCCGTCTTTTCTGAAACGCCTTTGACAATGTTGTAGCCTTCGATAAGGTCGTTCAGACTCGTTTCCTGGGAAAGATTTGTGTTGTTGACGATGTTGTCAACACCGATTCTGCCTGCCTCTTTTATTCGTGCAATCATATCGAGATTCAGCTGAACGTCGCTTGAGAAGGGTCGCCTTGCGTTTATGACATAGGTAACCTCAACGTCTTCCTGCTTATCAAAAAAACGTTTGTACTGACCCAGTGCAATTGCACCCGCAGGGTCGCCTCCGACGTCGAAGATGACGAGCTCACTTTCATCGGAAAAAGCGGAGTATATCTCTGCCGGAAGACTGGGAACCTCAACGCCGAGCATTGCGTACGTAGGAGAGAGGAGCTTTATCCCTGCTGACTCTATCTCAGCTTTACGTTCCGTTGTGCGAAAATATGGATTGATAATATCAAGGTCGACAAGAGTGACCTTTTGTTTTTTCACTGCTTCAAAAGCAATGTTTAAGGATATTTCGGTTTTGCCAGAACCAAAATGTCCGATAATAATATTTATTTTTTTCACTTTATTTCCTTTCACGCAGATCTACGCAAAATCCGCAACGCTGGATAAACCAATGGCATAATTATGCCATTGGTGCAAAGACGGATATAATTTGCTGAGCGGCACGTATTCCGTCAACTGCGGCACTGATAATTCCGCCTGCATAACCGGCACCTTCGCCGACAGGGTACAGGCTATTTACCCGTGTAGCTTCGCCTGTTTCACTGCGTTTGATTCTGACGGGAGAACTTGTTCTGCTTTCTATGCCGGTCAGTACTGCATCATACATGTCAAAATCCCTGATTTGCCTTGCAAAGCTGCGAATACCTTCGTCAATACCCTTGACGATCAGCGGAGGGAGGCATCTTCCAACGTCGCGTGCAACGACGTTCGGACGGTATGATGGTGTAATTCCACCAAAACGTTCAGGTTTGCGTCCGGTCAGAAAATCGCCGACACGCATTGCCGGTGCAGAATAGTCACTGCCGCCGAGTCTGAAGGCAGCGTTTTCAATCTTTTCCTGAAACAGCATTCCTGCCAGTGGGTCGGGTCCGAAATCAGAAGGGTTGACCTGAACGACAATTGCAGAATTGGCCAGCTTACCGTTCCTTGCATGGTAACTCATACCATTCGTAACGACTTGCCCTTCACCTGATGAAGAAGCAACGACAACACCGCCGGGACACATGCAGAATGTGTAGACGCCTCTTGATCCTGATTTTGCTGTGAGACGGTACTCTGCCGCACCGAGCCGTGGATGACCGGCGAATTTGCCGAATTGGGATCGATTAATGAAATCCTGCGGATGTTCGATTCTGACACCAACGGCAAAGGGCTTTCCGATAAGCTCAACGTTTTTGTGCTGCAAGAGCCTGTAGGTATCCCTAGCCGCTTGACCAATCGCTAAAACGACAGAACAGCATGGAATCTTTTCGGATCCATTGACCGTGATAGACTTAACTCGTCCGTCTTCGACTTCAAAATCTGTCATACAGGAGTTAAATTTAACTTCAACGCCCATCTTTTCAAGTTCGAGACGCATGTTGTGTACGACTTTTGAAAGCACATCCGTACCGATATGCGGCTTTGCCTCAAAAGTAATAGATTGATCTGCCCCGAACTTTACGAAAGTATCCAATACCTCAATCGTTCTCGGGTCCTTAATCCGGGTCGTGAGCTTGCCATCGGAGAAGGTACCTGCACCGCCCTCGCCAAACATTATGTTGCTTTCGGTATTGAGAAGTCCGTTTGCAAAGAAATTATTGACGTCTTTTTGCCTCTGAATTATGCTTCCGCCTCTTTCAACCACTACAACGCTGTATCCTCGAAGGGCAAGAGTGTAAGAAGCAAATAAACCGGCAGGACCTAAGCCGACAACGACTACGGGGGCTGACTGTGGGACCGTTCCCTGCTCGAGCTTTTGTTCGGCAATTTCGGGCATTCTGCCGACATCCTTATAGCCATGGTTCAATACTCTGAGTGCGTTTGCATCACTGAGCGAAAATTCAACCGTGTAAATGAATTGAATATCCCCTTTATCCCTTGCATCAAGGGATCTGCGGTGAATTCTTATGTCACCGATCTCAGAAGCGGGGAGCTGTATCCTTGCGGAAAGCGGAAGCTTCAGCGTTGCTTCATCGGCGTTGAACGGAAGCTTTATGTTGGCGGCAATCAGTTGCATTGTTTATTCCTTTCAGTGGTTAGCATTGGTTATTGTACAGGTAACGTGCGAAATATCAATCGTAAGCACCTGAAGAAGCTCCGGGCTGCCTGCGATTTGAAGCTCAGGTATAAGGCTGTGTACTCCGGCACCATAGCCTGACATGTTCAAAGTAAGGTCAATCTGCCATGAATACAGACTGCGGATCACACTGGCTTTACCGCTTAGTGAAACAACACATGTCGTAGGTTCAAAAACATAATTGAACTTCGTGTTATCTGCGTTTATTATTTTGACAGGTACTGCCTCGAAGGTAACTTCTTCGACCCTTTCACGGATCTCTATTGTAACAATAACAGTTGTAACGCTGTTTGTAATGATTACGCCATCGGGAAGCCCCGTTATGCCTACCTCAACGATTATGGGTTCATCAGTGGATGCATTGCTGACATCAATAGGCTCAAGTGATACAAGGTCAACAATGTCACTCAACAGCTCATCATCACCTGCAACACTCAAAATGGAGGGCGAAACGGAAATGCTGGCAATTTCGTAGATGTCCTTTAAAGCATTCTGACCCATGATGTTTGCTTCAAGCGTAATGTCCCGCTCTGGCAGAATATCCATCATGACTGTCACGGAGGGAATTGTGCCGACGATTGACGAATACGGAATTTGCATGTCGAATTTGTCACAAAGAACAAGGCTCATTGAATCATTAATGCTTTCAGTCCTGCCTGTGAGGTCAATGATGCAGTTTGCCTTGACGATATTGACGATTTCGGATTCTGCCCCTTTAATCGTTATGCTGTTTGTTAGAAGCTGAGGTTCACTGTTCCAGTAGCCGTCCGGAAGAGTACCCTGCACACTTGCTGTAACAGGTATGCTCCTTGAAACAAGGTCATCAACATTTATGACAAGTTTATCTATTGATAACTTATCGATTTCACCGACACTTGTGGTTGCATTGATGTTCAAAGTATGTTCACCCGGGACGTGAACGGAGTTGAGACTGACAGTTGCTTTAACAATGTCCTTCGCTCGTTCGCCGGAAAACTTTGGCAAATCATTAAGCGTTGTTTTAATAGTTACAGTAACCTCGGGCAGAATTTCATTCAAATCACCGAGGATGGTAAGATTGCGTGCGTATAGGTCCGCTTCGCTGCCGGCCTCAAAGGAAACCTTTATTCCTTCAATGCGAATGGAACGCTCAGGATTTTCGCTCATAAGAACATATCCCCAAAGAGTTGTTGCAATCAGCAATGCGACAAGAAAGTAGCCAATTCTCCGTACAAGACGACGCTTATACCAGGGAAGAGACTTTTCTTCCACACTTGAATCGGGAAGCTTGTTTTCTTTCTGCGATTTGACCGCATCAATACGGTCGATAATTTTACGTAAAAATTCGCTTATCATTTCTTTTTCATCCCCTTGCTGGCTGTTTTTTTGCTTTTAAACAGGAACGATAAGGGCTTTTCATCACCGGTCGAGGAAACGAAGACGGTCTCCAGCAGCTCTGTCAATGCAATTCTGTCAACATAGCGGACAAGTTTACCGTTTTCGGCGTAGGAAATGACGCCGGTTTCCTCCGAAACGACAAGGGTGAGGCTGTCCGATACGTTTGAGACGCCCAGTGCTGCCCTGTGACGAGTGCCGAGTTCTCTTGAAATGGTTGGGTCGCTGAAGAGCGGAAGCACGCATGCTGCGTAATGGATCCTGCCGTCGCGAATTATGACTGCACCATCATGCAGGGGTGTGTTCGGTTCAAAAATGTTTTGCAAGAGCGGATTCGAAATCTGAGCATCGATAAATGTACCGGTGGGGAGATAATCATCGAGCCGCGTATCTCTTTCAATTACGATCAACGCACCAACTTTACGCTTCGACAAAGCAATCAAAGCTGAGACGAGTTCCTTGACTATGTCGCTGCCGGACTCCTTTTCTCGAACAAAAAAATTGAGTTTCAGTCTGCCGATGTGTGCAAGGGCTCTGCGAAGCTCAGGCTGAAATACAACAACCATAACGACGATACCCGAAACCAACAGCGTATTGAGAAGGTAGTTTATCGTGTAGAGATTGAAAATAGCACTGAAAAGCATGACGATCAGAAGCATTGCAAACCCTTTAAGCAGCTGGTAGGCCCTTGTGTTTATCGTCAGCTCAATAATTTTAAACACTAAAAAAGCAATTATAAGTATATCGAGCAAATCCTGAAAGCGAAACTCCTTCAGGCCATTAAGTATTGCATTTAAAATATCGTCAAAACGCATTGCACACTTCCTCCCGCATAACGGATACCCCCTATATCATAACACAAAATCAGGGAAAATTGTACAGCCAAATTGGGCAAAAAAATTAATGATTAATTAAAAACGAAAATATATTTAATCAAATTTCAAAACGGCACAACAGAGATTATCCCTGCTGTACCGTCAATGAAGATCAAGCTCACATTTTCCAGAGATTGATCCTGTCTATATGGGTCTTATCGATTTTGGCAATATAAGTTTCTATGTCTTTCGGATTAGGGACTCTTTCAATCCTGTGTCCGTCTGGAAAAACGCGTTTGCTCATTGCCCCTGCACCGTGGGCAATTATGCTAAGGGCATCTTCCATCATATCGATATTATAAATGCAGACTTTTTCAGGATTAGAGTAACCTACGTTTTCCATATTGCCTGCCATGTATTTCTGTCTGTACATGTAATATGGAAGCATACCCATATCTGCCGCACCCTTTGCACCGATTGCGGTCATCGCCTCAACCTCTCGGACAGGGGGAAGTTCAAACTCACTGAGATGCTCTTTTAGTCTTGACGAACGCTTTATCGCAAGAGTGTGAACTGTCAGGCAATCAGGGTTAAGACGTTTGATTCTCTCAATTGAATTAAGCATATGTTCAGTTGTTTCACCGGGAAGACCTGCTATAAGATCCATGTTTATCGAGTCAAAACCGATTTTTCTTGCCAAAGCAAAGCAATTCTCGATATCATCTGCGTTGTGATCCCTTCCTACTGCACGGAGAGTGTCATCACACATTGTCTGTGGGTTGATCGATATTCTGTTTACGCCTCTGTCATACATTATGTGAAGCTTTTCGGAAGTAATGGTGTCGGGTCTGCCTGCTTCAACGGTGAATTCCGTTCCGGACCGTATGCCATAGGACGCAATTATAAAGCCGAGAAGGTCATCAAGTTCAGATGAAGTAAGTATTGTCGGAGTTCCGCCGCCGAAGTACACTGCACGGACGTTCAATCCGAACGTTTTTACAAGTTCGACACCGTTTGCAATATCCCTCTTCAATGCATCAAGATAAGGCTTCATATCAGTTTTCTTAGTACGGAGCTGTGATGCAAAGGAACAATACAGGCATCGAGTGCGGCAGTAAGGAATTCCGATGTAGACGTCAATATCTCTCGGCTGTATGCTCGAAAGCACACTTTGCTGTATGGAAACGATTTTCTTCGCAAGGTCAAGCTTTGGGAGAGTGACATCAAATTCATCGAGCATAAGCTTGAATGCCTCTTCTCTTCCGCAAGTGAGCTCGAGTTCCCTCAAAAGTCTCGTTGGGCGAATGCCAGTCAATGAACCCCACGGCATACATACTGCAGGGAAAGCCTTTTTCATTGCACGAAAGAGTGTGACCTTGAGACAACGCTTCTCATAACGTTTGCGAACAATGGCGTCGTCATTACGAAAAGGAGTCATGTGCGTAAAAGAAAAGCATTCCCCGTTATGATAAAATGAGGCAGACGAAATAAAGCTTGTTCCGTCATTGCCGATTTTGATATCGACAGCATCCTCGCCGGCCTCGGTACAGATGCTGTCAACGGGCAGAATATTGTCTTCACGGGGCATGAAAAGGCGAATGACTTCGCATACATCGTTATAATATTCGCTTTTGTTAAGGCTAAGCAGCATTAAAGTCTACCGCCGTTTAAAATGAAAGGATTATGTTTGCGTTCAAAATCGAGTGTCGTTTCACGCATATGTCCGGGGAGAACACGGTAGTCTCCGGGAAGAGTGAAAAGTTCACGAGTGATTGATCTATAAAGATCTTCGGCATTGCCGCCGGCCAAATCTGTCCTTCCGACGCTGAGCCTGAAAAGAGTATCTCCGGTGAAGATGACTTTTTCGGATTCAACGACAAAGCAAACACTGCCTCTTGAGTGTCCTGGAGTGTGGATAACGAGGAAATCAAAACCTGCCGCAGAGATAACCTCACCGTCTTTGAGAAATTTATCCACAGGGCAGCGTTTGACCATTGCACCGCTCATGTGACAGAGGTTGACGGAGCTGTCGGAAATGTCGAGAGCATGTGCATCGTAACGATGTATACAGCAAATTGATTTTTCACGATATCTGAGGTCTGCAACGCCCATGATATGGTCAAAATGACCGTGAGTAAGCAAAATATGTGTGCAATGGAGCTGGTGCTTGCTCAATTCCATACCTACCTTGCCGCTGCTTGCGGGGTCAATGACAACGCAGTCGCCGCCATCCTCTTTGTAGACAACGTAAGCATTTGCATTTAGCGGACCCGATGGGATTGTGATGATGTTCATTTATTTATCCTTCCTTAAGGTGTTTTGAGTTAATTATAAACGCTGAATTATCTCTAATATAGTCTCTTGCTGTCAAGCAGAATTGTGACGGGGCCATCGTTCAACAGCGAAACTTTCATATCTGCTCCGAAAACACCCGTTTCGACATGAATTTCGCTGCTAAGAGCGGCCAGCAATTCCTCATAAAGAGGAATTGCCACTTCAGGCGGGGCTGCACCGATGAAACTGGGCCGGTTGCCCTTTCTTGCATCGCCGAGGAGCGTGAATTGGGATACAATGAGCAGCTCTCCGCACACATCGCAGACGGAGAGATTCATTTTGCCCTCGATGTCCTCAAAAATGCGAAGGTTAAGACATTTCTTGCTTATGTAAGCAACGTCTGCCAGTGCATCATCGGGCTCAATTCCCACGAGTATCAAAAGTCCTTTGCCGATTTTACCGACGGTATTCTCTCCGATTGCTACTGAAGCGTGGCTTACACGTTGAACGACTGCTTTCATAATGAGTCCGACCGTGACACAGAAATCACGGAATCAATCTTTCGAAAATTTTCCATAACCGTTTCAAGATGGTGAGCATCTCGAACGTTAAACGACATCGTAACTTCAACTTTAGTGTCATTGTCAATCGCTTTGGCATTCAATCCTTTGAGATTCAGGTTCATGCCCATAAGCGTTTGGCTCAGTGCCATAAGCAATCCGACACGTTCATGAGAAATGACTTTGACGGTGACAGGGAACTGAGCATCGCCCTCGTTATCTGCCCAGCGAACTTCAACAATACGGTCCGCATCAAGGAGTAGGGCAGGGGCATTTGTACAGTTTTTGCTGTGAATCGAAATACCTCTTCCACGTGTTACGTAGCCGAAAATTTCATTTCCGGGGACGGGATTGCAGCACCTTGAGAAACGCACTACTACACCTGCATCTCCTTTGACGATGACAGTTCTTCCATCGGCATCACTGCTCCGGACTTCCTTATCTTCGGGTTTAAGCGGCGGAGAGTCACCGGTTTCCGTCTTTTTGACGAGTTCGTCCTTCTTCCGTTCTTCACAGTACGCATTGAGAAGTTTATTCAGCAGCTGAGAAACAGTGATTCCGCCGTAACCTATTGCTGCATAGGCATCGTCAAGTTCGGTCATGTTGAGCTTTTCGACTGCAGGCTTACTGTATTCAGGTTTAACTATATCCGCAAGCTTGTAGCCTTGCCGCCTTGCTGCATCGGCAAGCATCTCTCTGCCTTTTATAATATTGTCGCTTCTGTTTGCTTTTTTGAACCACTGCTTGATCTTTGAACGAGCCTGCGACGTCTTGACGAACGAAAGCCAATTTCGGCTGGGCTCGGACTGTGGACTTGTCACAATCGTTACGACATCGTTTGTTTTAAGCTTATAGTCGAGCTTGACCATGTTATTATCAACAAGGGCATGATGAACATGGTTGCCGACGTTTGTATGAATTCTGTATGCAAAATCTATGGGGGTTGAGCCTGCAGGCAGATCAATTATATCTCCCTTGGGGGTCAGTGCAAAAATATAGTCGGAGAAGAAGTCCCGCCGAACATTTGCAACGTATTCCCTGGTCGAGTCCGCTTCCGAATCATAATCGACCAACTGCCTGAGCCACGCAAGATTCCCTTCAATATCCTGTTGACTCGTTTTGCCTTCTTTATACATCCAATGTGCGGCAATACCATATTCGGCTGTGCGGTGCATCTCCCACGTACGTATCTGCACTTCAAAAGGCATACCATGTTCACTAAACAATGTCGTGTGCAGCGAACGGTACATGTTTGTTTTCGGCATGGCGATATAGTCTTTGACTCTGCCAGGCATTGGTTTCCACAGTTGGTGAATGATGCCGAGGACTGCATAGCAATCGCTTACGGAATTGACGATCACACGGAGGGCAACAAGGTCATAAATTTCATTGAGACTGTATTTTTTGAGCGTCAGTTTGCGATAAATACTGTAAATATGTTTTCTCCTGCCGCTGATGTCAGCCTTAATTCCCTCACTCGCAAGTGATTCATTGATCTTTTGCTTTGCCGATTCCAACAGCAAAAGACGTTCCTTCTGTTTTGGTTCTATCAACGCCTGAAGACGCTTACATTCTTCGGGCATGAGGTAACTGAAAGCAATATCCTCAAGTTCAACTTTAATTGCACCCATGCCGAATCTGTCGGCAAGTGGGGCATAGACATCAAGTGTTTCTTTTGCTTTACGGGCACGCTTTTCCTTCTGGCAATAGTTCAGCGTACGCATATTATGCAAGCGGTCGGCAAGCTTGATTATGACGACGCGAACATCGCTCGCAATCGAGAGGAACATTTTACGCAGGTTTTCGGCCTGCCTGTCCTCCTTTGAAAGCATATGCGAAAGATTTGACTTTGTGAGTTTCGTTACACCGTCGACCATTTTTGCAATTTGTTCACCGAACATGTCGGAAATCATTGCAACGGTAACATCTTTTCCATCCTCAACGGTATCGTGAAGCAAGCCTGCAATGACAGTGTCGGCATCCATTTGCATGTTGAGCAGGATCATTGCAACGGCCTCGGGATGAATGTAGTAAGGCTCGCCCGATTCACGCTTTTGTTCGGCGTGGACTTTTTTGGCAAAGTCAATTGCCTTCTTCATTAATTCGATTTTGTCGGCGTCAAATTTTTTCTCACACGCCTCAAGAAGTCTGTCCATAGTATCTCACAAAGCATAAACAAAAATATACGATAGGACAGGATGGGGGCATCCTGCCCTTATAATCAGTACTTCATTACGGAAATGACTTTTCCGCTTGAAATTTTATCTCTTCCGCCGAGATCACAGAGTTCAATTGCGAAAGCAGAGGCGACAACCTTGCCTCCCATTTTTTCAACAAGTTTCACGACTGCTTCACACGTACCCCCTGTTGCAAGCAGGTCATCGACAATTGCGACACGTTGACCGGGGAGAATTGCGTCACTGTGAATCTCAAGGCAGTCAGAACCGTATTCAAGTCCGTATTCAATTTTTTTGACGTCACACGGAAGCTTACCGGGCTTTCTTGCGAGCACGAAACCTGCGTGCAGAGCATAGGCTACGGCCGAGCCGATAACAAAGCCCCTCGCTTCGGGTCCGATGACAACATCGACATCGAGTTCACGAAGTTCGTTTGCAAGGGTGCTTACGAGTGATTCATATGCGTCCTTGTCCTTGAGCAGAGTTGTTATGTCACGAAACAATATTCCCGGCTTGGGAAAATCGGGTATGCTCCGAACGGTGTCTTTCAACTGCTGTTCATTCATCATAATATAATACCTCTCTTTATTGAGCAGTCTTGCGTGCTTCGGGCTCGTTCCCGGAGGCAAGCTGCTTGATTTCAACGTAAAGGGGGCTTTCGTTCAAACTTCGGCAAAGTATTTTCTGTGCCATGCTGATCGAGCCCTTTTCATTCTCGACAATAAAGTCAAGCTCAAAAAAAACGCAGATGGCAAATTCGACCAGGTACTGGGGCAGATTAAGTTTTGCGGCAAGCTTAGAAACAAGCTCGCAAAATGAAAAATTGCGTACGTTGAGCATACTCTGTACTGCTTTGTAGCATGAAACCATAAAGTCTCTGCTGCAATCGAATTTTTGGGCAACAACAGAAGCGTCACCACGGACATCGGCGTTGATAAATAGTTTGGATTCGGGACACCTGTCCGCAACGATGCCGTAAATAGCTTGAGTGGGTGCGGTGTCGTAAAAAATTATGCGGTCGAATCCTCTCCTCGGTATAGCTCCAAGAAATGGGGCGATGAGTATCGTGTTCACAAACAATGGAGAATCCGGAATGCAATTGTAGTGGATCTCCACGTTTTTTATATTATTTTCCGCAAGCTCGGCAATTATCCTGTTTGCTCCGTCGACAGTGAAAACAAGTATGAGTACACCGCAAAGACTTTCGGTACTGAGCTTTGTGAGCTGCACATCGAGCGGTTGGATCCGGTTTGGCGTCTCACGGGCATATCTATGGCTGCAATTTTCAACAAGGCTGCTGCAAAACTGAGGCAGTCTGCTATCCACATATGCGGGTATGTTTGCAGGCAATTCTGCATTGACGGATGAAAGTCGAAGCTGTATGCTGCTCATACCGTTCCAATTGTTTATGCCGACTGTAAACAACATTTCAACAGTTGAAGCGTGCATGAGTTTATAAAAATTTGAGGCCGAGGCGAACCACACCCCTTCAAGGTGAGAGCATGCATCGACTTTCACGTCCATTCTCATATGATGAGAATCACTTCCGAATCGTCGCAGATGCATTATCTGGACGTTGGAGGCATGAAAGACAAGGGATGGATTGCCTTCACCGAAGGGAGCAAGCAATTCAATATCACGTACAAGCTCTCGGTCAATTTCACTCAGTGAAATGTCAAATTCATACCTCTTTCTCGGAATGAAAACCTCATTTGTAAAATTACTGCGGAAATAATCTTCAAGAGCTTCGCTGAACCGGTCAAAATGCGAGGCCTGCATTGTTATGCCGGCTGCCTTTGAATGTCCGCCGAAGCGATCGAAATATTCGCTCACG
The DNA here is from genome assembly GCA_934633695.1 of uncultured Clostridia bacterium. Taxonomy (GTDB): domain Bacteria; phylum Bacillota; class Clostridia; order Christensenellales; family CAG-138; genus PeH17. The sequence continues at coordinate 42,055 of CAKTYT010000003.1, forward strand.
GCACAGAGTGCTTCATGAATGTTGATTCCGTCAATCGATCTTGCGGAACCTTTCAGCATACCGTCAGACTCAGAAAACAAAATTGTCGGACGGTGATAAAGCTCTGATATTCTCGAGGCTGCAATGCCTATAACACCGGGATTCCATCTGTCGGATCTGAGCAGAATGACATGTGTATTCGAGAGAGTCTTTTGCTTGAGAATCGAAAGAGCAGAATTAAATATATCAGCCTCTTCCTGTTGACGAAGTTCGTTGAGATGGTTAAGCTCAGCGATGATTGAAAGTATCTCCGAACGGTCGTGGCTCAGAAACAGTCTGACGGCGAGCGAAGCATCGGACATTCGACCGGCAGCATTGAGCCTCGGTGCAACGGAAAAGCCCATAGTGCAGACGTCATATGGTTTCTTTGCTGTGGGAATCTCCACAAGCAGCTGGGTAAGCCCGGGAAGGCACTTACCGGAATTAATTGCTTCAAGACCAAACTTAACAAGCGTTCGGTTTTCGTCAATTAGAGGAACGACATCTGCAATGGTTGCGAGCCCGGCAAGCGAGACGTAGCTCATTGCTGTCTCAAGCCCGGCGAGTGCTTGGAGAAGCTTGAATGCAACACCCGTGCCGCAGAGTATTTTTTTTGGATAGAGACTGTTTTCAACCGTATGACAGACGACTGCATCGCACACGGGAATTTCAGCAGGCGGAATATGGTGATCGGTGACGATAACGTCAATGCCGAGGAGACGACACTGATGCACTTCATCCGCCGCAGAAATACCGTTGTCAACGGTTATGATAAGATCAACGCCTGCGTTGCGAAGCTGGTTTACAGCCGTTATATTCATTCCGTAGCCTTCTTCCTTTCTTGAAGGAATGTGATACAGAACGTCAACCCCAATTGACCTGAAATAATCAACGAGCATTGCAGTTGCACAAATACCGTCTACATCGTAGTCGCCAAAAATGCATATGCGTTCATTCTTTGAAATTGCACGCTGAATACGGCGGACAGCCTTGTCCATATCGGGGAGAAGGAAGGGGTCATGGAAGTCCTGCATGGAGGGGTGGAGAAATTTGTCAATCTCTTCCGGAGTGCCAGCTCCTCTTGCACGAAGAGCACGAACAATGAGAGGCGGCAAACCGAACTGCCTGTCACCCTTCATTTCATCCGAAAAAAATTTTGATTTCTCGTAAATAACCAAAGCACAACTTCCTTTTATACAGAATAAATTAGTGTTATTCGCCGAGGAGTTCAAGCCCCAAGGCGAGTTCGGTACGTTTTTTTAAAAGCTCACAACTGATTTTCGGCGGCTGCATAATACTGCCGTTAAGGTTGTGGGCGTTTGCCGCACAGCCGCCGCTGCAAAAATACTTTGCCCAACAGCTTGAGCAGCTTTCTTTAGTAAAAATGTTACATTCGGCAAAGCGGGATCGGATGGTGTTATTGAGCTGACCATCATAGACATTACCGAGCAGAAAATCTTTATTACCGACAAACTGGTGACAGGGATAAACATTTCCGTCGGGGGAGACGGCAATGTACTCGACCCCCGCTCCGCAGCCGAGACTGCGTTTTGCAAGGCAGGGAGAATCATTCAAATCGACCATAAAGTGGAAGAAATTGAAGGGTTCGCCGGCTTTGCGTTTTTCAATAACGAAATCGGCAAGACGGTCATACTCATCAAGTGCCTTACCAATATTTTTCTCAGTGATAGCACAGGGATTGTCCGCAGGCAGGACAACTGGTTCAACCGAAATTTCGGTAAATCCAAGCTCTGTAAGTGTCTTTACATCATCTGTAAAGTCAAGATTGTTTGCGGTGAAAGTACCGCGGACATAGTGCTGCGGGTTTTCGGATTCTGTACGTAAGCGGATGAGCTTTTGTGCCTTCGGAACAATTATATCATAGGAACCTTGTCCGTTGGGCGTAACCCTGAGTGCATCGTGTACTACGCGTCTGCCGTCAATGCTGATGACGAGATTGAACATCTCTTTATTTATAAAATCTATAATCTCATCGTTGAGGGCAACACCATTCGTCGTCATGGTGAAGTGGATGCACTTATTGTGTTTTTTCTCAAGTTCTCTGCCGTACGCAACGGTCTGCTTCACGACATCAAAATTCATTAATGGCTCTCCACCGAACAGGTCGACCTCAAGGTTGTGCCTGCCCATGGAGTGGGCAATAAGAAAATCAAGTGCGGCTCTTGCGGTTTCAATGCTCATCAGCATCCGTCCGCCATGAAATTCTCCCGTTTCTGCAAAGCAGTACGCACAGCGGAGATTGCAGTCGTGGGCAATATTGAGGCACATGCTCTTGATGGGGGAATACTCGGCTTTGCGAACGACAGGTTCAGGAGCCGGCGAGTCAAACTGACCGAGCCTACGAAGTTCATCAAGCTCAGAAAGGACTTCGTCAATTTCTGAATTTGAATAGGGCAACGCATAAATATCGTTGCCCGTTTCCATAGCCCTGACTATCTCGTATGATTGCCTGTCCAACTGGTGGACAGAACCGCTTTCGGTATCGAGAACGAGATACTTATCACGGTATGCAAATGCGTGTATCATTACTTAGCGGACTTTGCACACTTCTGGTTTGCAACAGTGCAGGAAGTTTTGCAAGCGGACTGACAACTTGCCTGGCATTCGCCGCAACCGGTGCTTGCATCGTTCTTAATGCAGGGAGTTTGAACGGTCTTAATGTGTTTCATTGGATTTATCCTCCGTGTTTCAATAATTAGTCCCAATTATACAGCATTTTTCGAACAAATTCAATACCCTGAAGGCATTATTTCGATAACCCGTGAAATATACCACCGACAGTTCCTGCGAGTAAGCACATACCGAGATCTATGAGTGTAGGAATACCGAAATTGAATTCACCTGCAAAGATTGAAAACACGAGCCAAGTCAACAGCATGTATGCTGCTCCGGTGATTCCGCCGTAGAGGAAACTCCGATTTTCAAATCTGCGAACACTTATAAGTGCTGCAAGCATTGCGGAAGCAGCCTTAACGACGGGATTGATTATATTTATGCTTTCGATGTTTAGAATTTGCTTTTGAAGCAGCAGTGCAGATATGACGATGAGAATGCAGCTGATGAGAAGTGCAAGCAACACGCCTCTTAAAATGGCCGCAAGAGGTGAAGTTCTCCTTGAAGAATTGCTTGAATTTTTTGTTGATGAATAGGTGTGCATGGGTATGACTCCTTTCGAGTGAAATCTTTTCGTTGAAATCACTAAAGCATATGCATACCCATGCAAATTTAAAACTCTATGAAAAGATGTGCGGATACTCAGTACATATTATCCTGCTTGATCATATTTCCACGACTGTCATAAATGTTGCAGAAGACATCCTCAGTGTGAATACCGTTTATGAGCAGCGAAGAGCCAAAGAAAAATGTTCTCAGTTCGACTTCTCCGGTTCCATTGAGATAGTCAAGGGATACTGAATAATCGGAATCATCAATGCTAATATTGAATAAAACAGATTTGCTATGATACTCATCATTTTCTAAGACGACATATGTTTTGAGATCTGTCTCTATGGGCAAAATGCGACAAAAGGGACTGAACTCACCGGCATCGTTTTCCCTTGGACTGTATACAAGACTTCCTGTAAGGGTACCGGTGTAGAGAGTTGCCGGTTTAGGTGTTTCGTGAATATAACCAATGTTTTTATCAAAGTAAAGCTCATTATCAATTCGTAGGGCCCTACCCGCAATTTGATTGAAATCATTGGCAGAAATCGTGATGGTCGAATAGTGCACATCCTCCAGCGTAACAGCACCGTTTTCCATTGAAAGCACGCGGACAAAGCGATCTTTTTTGAAAAATGGAGCGAAAAAACCGGATAAGTTGTCCAGAGAATCATTTTCGGGTATGTCGTCAGTCAGCTCCACCAGCCAAAGTGTTTTAACTACACTGTGCGATTGAGCGGGAGTATCGAATTCCTCTGTCGGGAAGGCATCGTAAAATGTTACGTCAGAAGTTGTCAGCATACTTCTGTACCCAAGAATATTCACAAGCTCTGTGGTATGTGTGAATTGGCTTCCTTCGAATTCGAAGACGTAACCGAGCCGTTCGAGATTGAGCCATTCGCATTCGCGGTCAACATCTGCTTTTGCCTTGGAGGGATCGTATCTGCAAAGCATCGTCAAGGGCAGTTTTCCCGTCAAGTGATCGCCAGCATATTCCACATTTGTTGCATAGACCTGTCCGCAAACAAGAAAGTCGTAAACACCGTCACTTTTATCAAAATCAAGAATTCGAAGGTAGTTGATGGTGAATATCGGAGCATCTTCAGGACGATACTTATGCGAAATCCAAGATTCTTTTCCGCTGAAGTAATCCGAATTTGTCACAGTAAAAGGGAGAAAGTCAAAAATTTCTTCACCTTTAAAAATCAAGAATCCAATACGGTCGAGATAAACGATGGTTTCGTCAATTTCGTCATTGTCGAAGTCAATCGTATATGCCTGCGAACTGTTGACGAGCAGGCTGTCTCCGCCTGCACCGTTGCTGCTGAACCTTAAATTGAGGTCCGCAATGAGAATCTCAGATTCATCATGAGTGACCTTCGTTGTCATGGGTTCGTTCGGAAGATGCGAGATTTTGGATACACCGAGAAATTTATTCTTGAGCGAAGCAGCATTGGGGTCGCGAGTCGCCTTAGCCTCAGAACTTTGATACGGGGGCCAGTATGCATCCTGCTCATCAGGCAGGCCGTATGAACCATCGAAAACCGCACATGCCGAAAACAAAACGACAGAGCACAAGGTAAGCAGTGTAAAAAGAAAAAATTTTTTGTTAATCACTTTCAAAAGATTCACCTTCTGTTTCATAAAAACACCTTTCTATTTTCTGATTTTATCTCACGTTGTTTGAACCGATTGGCCTAAACTCCGCATTATCGGCATAAAAGAGAAAATGATGATAACCCGGGTAATAAAAAAGCTCGTTTTGTTCAGTCCCGTTAATAAAGTACGACTTGGTAAATGAAACATATCTGTCGTCGTCATAGAATTCGCCTGAACGGAGAAAAGGTACATAGACGGAGACAGGCTTATCTTCGATTTTAAGATCGGCATGGTAAGTATTGCCCTGCAAATCGCGGAAGAGAACATAGGAGCTCATGTCCGTTTCGATAGGGCAGAGCCACGTACCTTTTTCAACCGTGCAGCTTTCAAATGTGTCATCTGCAATAAGCTTTTTGCACTTGAAGGACATATTTAAAAGAGCGTATTCAAAGGGTCGTACAAAACCATAAGGGTCGGGATGAGAATAAATTCCGCCGGTGATTCCGACTGCGGCAGATATACTATCGGCAAGTTCGTCTTTAAAAACATATGAGACGATACTTTCACCCAAAAGAGAATCAGACGTAATGAATATGCCGTCATCCTCCCCTATAAGAGTTATTGATGAACCAGCACGTCTGAGGCTCACATAGGAGGTTTGCGGACCGGAGTCAGATCGAGTGTAGAAAGAGACATCATTCGAAAGGTATATTTCGTAGGTTATTTTGCTCCCGGTTGGAAAAGTCAGTTCGGAAACGGAGGGCCTTGAATAAAACTTTACGGGGCCGGTAAGAACCATTTTTCTCATTCCGAGTAGCTCGGAATAGATAATCGAATTGAGCGTGTACCCATCGGTTCCGACGACATCGTAAAAATCAAATCGGTCTAAAACGATCGACCGCAAAGAATCCGGAGATGCTTCATTTATGTCATATTCTAAATACGAGCACCACATGCCGTCTCGCAAAACAATGTTCGACTGCGAATCATAAAAAATTTCGGCAACCTCTTCTGTTGTCCTGCAAGGATGGGAGGAGAAAATAACAAGAAAACCGTAGACGCCGTTTTCAGAATCCCTGTCAAGGACATAAATATCGCTTATTTTTTGCGGTTCGGTTGTCTCATCAAGATATGAAACTTTAATGTTCAAAAGGTCGATCAGTTCGCCATCACGATAAATCAACAAGCCGACCTTTCCTATGTAACAGAGTGTTTCGATACTGCCGTCATTTCCGAGGTCTATATTAACGGGGACCGAACAATCCGAGATATAGGGATAAAGATACTGAAAATTGATAGCATTTGAATCATAATTAAGCGAGCAATACGCGACAGAGTCATCAATCGTGACGCAATCGACAGGCTCAGCCGGGAGCATGGAAACTTTTTTTAAAGCATCAAGGTATTCCGTGCGAAAAGAAACGTCAGGTGACTGTTTAGGATTTTGCGTATCGGAAGCAGACGGCCAGAATACAGACGATTGCTCAGACGAATTAAACGTGCCGCTTTGACAGGCGGCCGAAAAAAATAGTGCCAGAAGTGCTATAACGGTGACTGACAGACGAAAGAATCTTTTCATGCTTTGCGTACTCCTTTTGTAATGATGACCGAAAATTTTATTCTGATACATTGTACCATGAACTTGTGCCATTGTAAACAGTTTTCTTGCGGAAAGGTTCGTTAAAAACAAAACACCGTAATTGCACCGAGTTGCCTTGGTGAGAGCGAAGAAGGCAGCTTAATAAATAAAACGCCGCAAGCATTTCAATACTGGGGCGTTTGCATTGATACAGCACCAAAATATGCTATGCAATTGCCAAATATGAACTGCAGTATTGGCAGTTGTTACATAAGACTCTTACCAACGCTGAATGCTTTTCCGACTTTTCCATCGACTTTTAAGTAATCGTATGTTGCGTGGTCAAAAATCAATGGCTTAAATTTCTCCATAGAAATGGTACCATCTTCTGCCAGTACTGTTTCATTCACACTTATGTTGATAAGGCGTCCTAAAACATTGCCTTCCTCCGTTATACGAACGAATTCGCATTCCCATGTTACGGGAAGTTCTTCAAAAATCGGCGCATTTAAGAACTCAGAACGAACAACTGTCCAACCTGTTTTTTCTATCTTATCAGGCATATCATTTCCGGAGACGAGCCCCACATAATCGCTGGCAGCTATATTTTCCGCATCGGCGAAACTAACCGTGAATGCCATTGTCTTTTGAATATTCTTAAATGTTTTATGATCATGGCTGATACTAAACTCAACCATAGATGACGTGTAAAGACCGCCATAGGACGCATTCGTTGCATCAGGTGTGCCGCTTTCATCGTAAGTTCCGATGATCAACACGGGAAGAGGATAGAACCAAGGTTTCTTTCCGATATTTTTTCGCATGATTTCTCCTTAGATTCGCAGACTAAAGCTGATTTGTTTTTTATTGAAAGTATGTATATCCATGGATTGCACAGTTAAAGTGCATATTTCCGTACGATACAAGAAAACAGCCGCAGCGGTTTGCATTGCTGCGGCTGTCGGACGCATTGAAACAGCACTCCAATACAGTTTCAATTGAATGAAACAACAATGCTGACATTGCGTTAAATAATTATTTTGACGTTTCGCGAACGTCACCGTCGATGGTTGCTTCAACGGGAGCGTCTTCAATGCTTGCGATTGCCTGTTTTGTAAATACGAGACGCACTTTATCAGGACCGACGCTTGCGATGACAACATCATCTTTTACCGAGGTGACGGTTCCGTAAATGCCGCCGATGGTACGGATCCTGCTTCCGGGTTTAATGTCGTTGAGCATGTCCTGGTACTGTTTTTGCCGCTTCTTCTGTGATCTGGAAGAGAAAATGAACATGACGACAATGGCGACGAGTATAATGATAATAGGACCGTAGCTTTGGAAAAAGCCGGCAACACCGTTCGCCGTTTCAGTGGACATAAAAAGAATATTGTTCATATGTTCTGCCTTTCTCGGTGCATGAAAAAGCACCTAAATTCTTAGCATCAATTGTACAGCAAAGGACATTGCATTGTCAAGAGTTTATCGGACAAAAGAGACAAAATAACCCGGCAACCATGATATCTCGACTGTTCGTTAAATATATTGCAAAAAAGGTTCAAAAAAACTTGACAGGAGCCCAAGTTAGTGATAAAATGTGTCTCGTTCCTTGAGAGCGACTGGGTGTAGCGCAGTTTGGTAGCGTGCTTGAATGGGGTTCAAGAGGCCGGAAGTTCGAATCTTCTCACCCAGACCATAGAAAATCCGATGCAGTTTTGCGTCGGATTTTTATTTTCCCATTGACATTACCGTTTCAATGGTGTACAATATCAGTCAATATCGGCAATGAAGGAAAGAGTAGGCGAAAGTTCTGATGCTGCACATGTGCATGCACGAGAGAGGCGGCGGTTGGTGCAAGCCGTGGAGGAGCTTAGCTGAACATGGTTCCGGAGCCGCCGGGGTCGAACAAGGTGAAGTCTTCTGAGGCCCGGCGTGTTCGCACGTTACAGCGTAAAATGAGTCCGTGCTTTTTGCATGGAGAATAAGGGTGGTACAGCGGTTCTTCGCCCCTATGCAGATTATTTTGCATAGGGTTTTTCTTTTGTTGCGGATTATTATTAGCTGTACCGCAAAAACTTTGTTGTATAGAAAGGAAATAACATGACAGACAAAACATACTATATTACAACGCCTATATACTATCCCAGTGCGAATCTGCACATTGGACACACCTACTGCACCGTTAATACCGATGCACTTGCAAGGTACAAAAGATTGACGGGCTACGACGTTTACTTCCTCACTGGGGCAGATGAGCATGGTCAGAAGATTGAAAGAAAAGCTGCCGAGCAGGGCGTGTCTCCGCAGGAGTACGTTGATAGGATAGTTGACGGTTTTCATTCCCTCTGGAGTCTCATGGACATTTCGAATGATGGCTTTGTCAGAACGACTGATGATTATCATATGAAATGCGTCCAAAAGGTATTTAAAAAGCTCTATGAGCAGGGTGATATCTACAAGAGCAGTTACAAGGGGATGTACTGTACTCCGTGCGAGTCTTTCTGGACGGAGACTCAGCTCAAGGAGAGCGGAGGCGTTTGTCCTGATTGCGGGAGACCGGTTGAGGAGGTTGAAGAGGAAAGTTATTTTCTCCGTGTCAGCAAATACGCTCCGAGACTCATCGAGTACATAAATGAACATCCGGAGTTCATTCAGCCTGCATCCCGTGCAAAGGAGATGCTGAACAATTTCCTGTTACCCGGTCTTGAAGACCTCTGTGTCAGCAGGAGTACATTCAAATGGGGTGTTCCGGTTGATTTTGACAGCAAGCACGTAATTTATGTGTGGTTTGATGCAGTGCTGAACTATCTGTCAAAGCTCGGATACATGAGCGATGATGAAACCCTGTTTAAAAAATATTGGCCTGCTGATGTGCATATTGTCGGCAAAGAGATAGTAAGATTCCATACGATAGTTTGGCCGATTATTCTGATGGCTTTGGGTCTTCCTCTTCCCAAGCAGGTCTACGGACATGGCTGGCTCGTGCTTGACGGTGCGAAGATGGGAAAGTCAACGGGCAATGTCGTTGACCCGGTTAAACTCATCGAGCGTTACGGTGTTGATGCAATAAGATACTTCCTACTCAGCGAATTCCCATTCGGCAGTGATGGAAATTTCAATAATGAGACACTGATTACGAGAATAAACAGCGACCTTGCGAATGACTTGGGAAATCTGCTTTCACGCACCGTTGCGATGATAGAAAAATACTTTGACGGTATTGTGCCTGCAAACAGCGAAAGCATTCCTGAGGAAGATGAACTCCTTATCTTGTCGGCAAAAGGACTCGCAGACGGTGTTGAAAAGTGCATGAACGAGCTGCACCCCAACGAAGCTTTGAGTGAGGTCTTTAAGGTCGTTCGACTCTGCAATAAGTACATTGACGTGACCGCACCGTGGCTGCTTGCAAAGGATGAAAGCCGACGTGCAAGGCTGGGGACGGTTCTTTATAACCTTGCAGAGTGTCTCCGCATTGTCGGTGTATGCCTCATGCCGTTCCTTACGAGGACTTCCCCCAAAATTTTTGCTCAGCTTGGTATAAAAAATGAAACGCTCATGAGCTTTGACTCAATAAGAGCATTTGGTCAGCTTGAGAGCGGAACGAAGGTTGAAAAGGGCGAAGCGTTGTTCCCGCGTATTGATGTTAAGAAAGAGCTTGAATACCTTGCGACACTTCTCCCGAAGCATGAAAACAATGTAGAGAAGAAGCCTGAGGAAAAGGCCGGGGAAGGGAAGAATGATGCGGCAGCGGCTCCGATGAAACCCGAAATCAAATACGAAGATTTTGACAAGCTTGATTTGCGTCTTGCAAAAGTAATTGCGTGTGAAGAAGTCAAGAAGTCCAAGAAACTTTTGAAATGCACTCTTGAGCTTGGCAGTGAACGGCGTACTGTGCTTTCGGGAATCAAAAATTGGTATAAACCGGAGGAGCTTGTCGGCAAGACAGTTGTTGTCGTTGCAAATCTTGCACCGAAGACTATGGCCGGCATTGAAAGTCACGGCATGATTCTCTGTGCAAGTGATGACAACGATGAAACACTTGCAGCTCTGACGGTAATGAAAGATATGCCGTCAGGACTTAAGGTCAGGTGAGGAGAAGTTATGGTAAGTTATGAGCAGATAAAAAACGATGCTGTGATCAACACATTTATCACGAGAGCAGATGCTTCGCTGCTTGCTCTCGGCTATACGGAGCATTCGTTTGCACACGTAGGAACAGTCAGCGAAAATGCAGCGTATATTTTGCATACGCTCGGCTATTCCGAACATGATGTTGAACTTGCAAGGATCGCAGGTCATCTTCACGATATTGGAAACCTTATCAATCGTGATGACCATTCTCAAAGCGGAGCGATGATGGCTTTTCGCCTGCTTGACGAAAGGGGAATGGACCCGGAGGATCTCGCACTCATAGTCACGGCAATAGGTAATCACGATGAAGGTACCGGCGTTCCTGTAAATGCACTCGCAGCAGCCCTCATTATAGCCGATAAATCCGATGTTCGCCGAAGCCGTGTTCGCAATAGAAACCATGAAACATTCGATATTCATGACAGGGTGAACTATTCCGTTACAAATGCTGAACTCAGCATAAATGAAGGGAAAGATACGTTGACACTGAGCCTTGCCATTGACAACCAGTATTGCTCGATCATGGATTTCTTTGAAATTTTTCTTGTAAGAATGAAACTTTGCAACAAATCTGCTCAACGCCTAGGTTTGAGCTTTGCTCTCTATATCAACGGTCAAAAATTACTGTAAAAATGATAAAAAACAAGAGCAGACGTAATGCCAGCTCTTGTTTTTGTTTATATAACAGGAAGGAAATCGCCGATGGCGAACCCCTCTGCTCAATCGCCATCTACTTAATGAACGGTCGAGCGGTGCAATCGGTTGAAAAAAAGAAAATATATTTAGGCAGCATCAAAGCAGCGTTCGGATCAAGTCGCTCAGCGTCCCAGGGTGCGTGACGGGAATATCGTGTCCGGCACCTTCGATTGTCATGTGTGAGCCGCGGGGAATTGCATCGGCAATGGAAAGAGAATGCTTTTGCTCAATCACAGCATCTTTTGACCCGAGAACGATAGTTGTTTCGGCGAATATTTTTGAAAAGTCATTTGGATTAACAACAGGTTCTTCAAGCATCAATCGCATCAATTCGGCTTGCATCTCATCGTTCTTGCGAACTGCTTTGCGGTATGCAGAGCGAATTTGCCTCTGTGCATGCTTTGTCAGACCGGAGGGACTCATATTTGTTCCAATCGCAATGATTTTACGAACATCGTAAGTTTTCATCGCCATGAGAAGGGCAACAATGCCGCCATCGGAATAGCCAACGACATCATATTCCTTTATATTAAGCATTTGCATAAGTGCAATTGCATCGTCTGCCATTGTTTTGTAGGAAAGAGCAATTTTGCCTCCTTCAAGACGGTGTGATTCGCCTTGAAGTCGACTGTCGAGCATAACGAAAGTTCTTGAACTTAAAAGAGATTCACAACTTTTGTCAAAAACATGCAGACTTTCACCGTTACCGTGCAAGAGAAGTATGGGGGTTTTAAGATCGGTATTTTCACAGCCCTTCACTTCATAATGAATCGATTGATTGTCTCGGATGAACTCGGACATTTCTTCTCCTTTCCTTTGCCGCAGTCGGCTCAGCTGCCCTCATTATACCATGTTTTCACTTTGATGTAAATGGCTTCGAAAAAAAATACCTGTAATGATACCGAAATTCATTTTTGTTAAGAAAAAATGCTTTTGAGAAGGATCGATTTGGCAGATTAACGAAGATGCAGCCACCGGACAGATGCGAACTCAAGAAAAAATTCCGCAGCATGAAAAAATTCAACGCTGCGGAATCATGGTCAATCGTATTTATCTGAGAAAGAAGGGCTTATTATTGCCTGAATTTCTCCTGGTATTGAACCGTGTGCTGCGTCTGGGGGGATTGGGAGGGAGTACATCGTCGTCATCCTCTTTGTTGAGGGCAGGCTGACGAGTGTTCTTCTGAGGCCATGCCCAAGGGTCCGCAACATCGGCACTGTTCTGCTCGCCGTGGTCAGTCGAGTTCTGTTCAGGTTTTCCGGCGGGTTCTGCGGGCTTCTGCTCAACCTTTTCAGGCTGTGAGGGCTTTTGTTCAGGTTTTGCCGGAGCAATGCCGTTGTCAAGCTCTGCGGGCCAATCGAAACCTGTGGCGATAACAGTTACGCGTACTGAATCGCCCATGTTTTCGTCAATACCCATTGCGAAAATAATCTTTGCATCGGGATCTGCTGCATCGGCAATGATACTGCATGCTTCGTCAATTTCAAGCATACCGAGGTTTGAACCGCCGACGACATTGAGAAGAACACCCTTTGCACCGGCAATGGATGTTTCAAGGAGGGGACTTTCAATTGCCTGCGTTGCGGCGGTGACACATCTTTTATCACCGGTAGCAGTGCCGATACCCATATGAGCCATGCCCTTTTCGGCAACAATTGCACGGACATCGGCAAAGTCGCTGTTTATCATGGTCGGGCAGGTAATAAGGTCGCAAATACCCTGAACACCTTGGCGGAGAACATCATCGGCAACCTTGAGAGCTTCGGCGGCAGGTGCATTGCCGACGATAGAGAGGAGACGCTGATTAGGAATGATGATGAGGGTATCAACCACATCTCGGAGTTCGCGGATACCTGCAAGTGCATTCTTCATCCTTGAACGGCCTTCAAAGTTGAAGGGCTTTGTTACAACGCCGACTGTTAAAATACCCATTTCTTTCGCAATGCTTGCGACAACGGGAGCAGCACCGGTTCCCGTTCCGCCACCCATACCTGCGGTGATGAAAACCAGGTCGGCACCTCTGATTGCATCGGTCAAAAGTTCAACGCTCTCAGTTGCGGCAGCTTTGCCGACTTGAGGATCCGCACCGGCACCAAGGCCCTTTGTTGCACGTTCACCTATCTGAACTTTCACATCTGCTTTTGACGAATTAAGAGCCTGAACATCGGTATTTACGGAGACAAACTCAACCCCGTGAAGACCGAATTCAATCATTCTGTTTACAGCGTTGCCACCTGCACCGCCTACACCAATAACTTTTAATTGGGCGACGTTGCCGTCCTTATTGTCAATTTCAAGATCAAATGCCATTTTAGTAGCCTCCTTAAAGCTTAGTAGTTATAATACTCTTGATGGTTTTTGATAATCGGTTCGGAACTCTGAGCGATGCACCGCTGCCGTAAAGCATGAATTGCGAAAGAGCAAAGCACGAGGCATAGTCAAGGCAGTCATCACCCGGAAAATAGGGTGCATTAATGATAAGTTTTTTTCCGACATATTCCGAAAAATATTCACGCCCGCCTGCAAGTTTTGCAATACCACAGCCGGTCATGTAAATCGGCAAATTGGTTGAATCAAGATTCATCAGACGCAGAGCCTTCAGAAAACCATTGCCGAGCTTGTCCGTTCTTGAGAGGATAATTTTGCGTACGAGTGCAGTTTCGACGGAAACAATGCCTTCATGTTTTGTTTTTGTGCGGATGAATCCGCTTCTTTCTTCCGCAAAATTGAAGTTGAATTTTAGTGCTTCTGCGTTCTCATACGGAAGTCTAAGACCGAAGGCAATGTCATTTGTAATGTCGTTACCTCCCATGCAGACCGTAACAGAATCAACAACAGCATCGTCCAAAATGAGCGAAACATCGCAATGATTTCCACCGCAATCAAACAGAACCGCACCCGAGTGCCTGTCATCAACGGGAATGGTAAAAACGGCATCGGCCGCAGTTTGAAGAACGAAGAGGTTGACATCTATACCGAGCCGTTCGGTAATGCTCCTGAGCATCGCAAGAAATTCACGGTCGGCGTACACGTGACTCACATTTGCAGAGAGTTTTCTCGCAGAAAAACCGCACGGTGATGCAGCATTGAGCTCTTCGTCATCAAGCCGGAAAGAGAACGGTGTGCTGTGAATCAGCTCAAATGCCTTATCCCGGACGCAGGAAGAAGCGGAGCATTCAAGCAGATAATCGATATCCGCCTGAGAAATCCTGACAGGACTTTTTGATCCAACTGAACAGGGGATCGTACGAATGTCCACGAAAGGAGCCGGAATGCCGATACTGACGGAGTGGACCGCAATACCGGAGTCATATCGTGCAAAATCAATGGCCTGTGCAATTGCGTCTGAAAGGGATCTATCCGAGGGGAGAGACCCGGGTTTAAAGCCTCCATAGGAGCATATACCGGCACCATGAACAACCAGTGCTCCACTGTGATCTGAGCTGACAGTTGCACAGGCAATTTTACTGCTTCCTATATCAATGACATTGACAATTCTCATTCGCAATCCTCTGCTAGACGATTTATGCACCGAAAACATGCGTAACTCCCCATTTGCATTATATCACAATGACGATTGCATATGCAACACCGAATATGCACGCATGATAAAGTATTTTCGGGGAAATCGGACTTAAATCAAAAAAGTGATAAAATTCACTGCTGCGGAGCGTCAGTGACGGCAGGCGTAAAGTCTACCACAGTCGAATCTGTGAAAACATTGATGATACCGCCGGAAGGGTGGCTCTTGCTGAAAATCGAATATGCCTTTTCAGCAGTACCTATGTTTCCGGTTGCTTCAGTGCAATTGCCAAGCACGATGGTAAAAACATTGCCGATTTTCAGTTTTACGCAGGAAGAATTTGAAAGGTCAATTGCAGTAACAACGTTTTCGAGTTCAGTGCCGATTAATTCGGAAATTATAGCAACGGCTGTGCTTTCCCTTACGGATGAATCAGTTGAGGCGATGTTTGTTCCGCAAATAAATCCTTCTGAAGAGAGCCCTTCGACGGTTAAAAAGTCCATGGAATCGGTTTCGCCAATTGAATATACTATTCCGTCAACCGAGATCAGAGTATAGGTACCGTTTGCCGCCGGTATGGCGGCATAGGGGGTGATGTCTTCAACTGCAATGGAAAGCTTGTCCGGTAGGTTTTTCCTTACAGATATGACTGAAATCCCCTTGATGCGTGAGAAACTGTCGATGATATCCGCAGACTTATAGTTAAAAATCAACTCACCTTTTTGCAGGTTCGACAGGGCAAGAAGCTGTTCCTCAGTATATGCGGAACTGCCGGTTATGCTTATTTGCGTGACATGGAGCTTATCAAAGGCGAACAAACCAATTGCTGCAAGTCCGCCCAACAGAATAAGCACAAGTGCGGAACTTAAAAGCCAACGAACTATTTGTCGACGTTTATTTGAGCGTTGGTTGAAGCCGGAAATGGTCTTGACAGAACGGGTATCGATATCGTTGTCAATCGGTTTTTTCTTTTTTGCTGAAAAACGTTTACGCTTCTCTTTTTGCATTTTTTCAGCCGGGGATTCCATATCATCCTTCAATTCAGTTGAGTAAGTGGAGACAGGGGAGATACGGCTTTTACGGCGTATCCGCATTTCCTCGCGAAAGCTGCTGTCATATCCTGTAAAGTCAGTCTCGAAGATGAGTCCTTGCCTTTTGCCGGATGCAGCCGCAGTTTCACTTTCGCCGGATCTATCCGGTTTTGTCCTATTCATATAATCGGCTGCCATGTCTCTGTCCCTATAACGAGCTTTTGCACGCTCAAAGCTGCCGCTTCTGCGTTTTTCGGGAGCATTCGGCTTTCCAATGTTAAAATTGTCGGTTTCTCTTGGACTCATAGACACCTTTAGAATGTTTTCATTGGTTTTTTGTGCGTTTTGGACCGACTTTTGTTTTTTCGGTATACCTTGAAACGTTTAGCAGGATTCCAATTGCAGCGAGGAATGAGATGACGGATGAACCGCCGGAGCTGATGAAGGGAAGTGTCTGTCCCGTTGAGGGAAGGATGCCCGTGACAACGGCAACGTTGATAACGACCTGAACCGCAAGAGTGCCTGTCATGCCAACGGCGAGGAGCGAGCCGAACCGTTCCTTGCAGGTCATCGCAATTTTGAAACCGCGGTAGATGACAAAGAAGTAGACAATGAGCATGGCAACCACGCCGACAAAGCCAAGCTCCTCTCCGATGATTGCGAGAATATAGTCACTCTCGCAGTAGGGGAGAAACAGCAGCTTTTGTCTGCTTGCGTCAAACCCCTGACCAAACCAGCCGCCATTAGCGAACGCATAAAACGATTGAACGACCTGATAGGAGTCGTTTCCGACATTCTCAAGCAGCTTTTCCCAAGACATCGTTATCAATGCAAAACGGTCGGATTGATAGCCGCCGTTTTCTTTGAGGTAAACAAGCAATCCCAAAAATCCGATACAAATTAATAGTCCAAGCTGTGGGAGCCCGCAGCCGCCCGCAACGAGCATTATCATAACATTGATAACGATGATAATGACCATTGACAGGTTTGGCTGGATGAAAATGAGAAAGCAGGGAATTGCGGCAATCAGCAGGCAGACAACGAGCCCCTTAAAGAAGCGGTGTGCATCATGCTGTCGTTTGGCAAGATAATTTGCAAGGCAAATAACGATAATGAACCTTGCAAACTCTGATGGCTGCATGGAGATCGGACCTATGACAATCCAACGCTGGGCACCTTGAAGCGTTTTCCCGACTGCGAGTACGGCTAAAAGCAAAACGATCAGTCCGCCATAGGAAAGCAACGGAAAGAAACGCTTTGCATACAGCGTATACGGGATGTGCGAAAAAACAAACAGCAGAACAAATCCGCCTGCAAGCCAACCGGCTTGACTGACAACATACTTGTAGCCATTGCCGAAATTGCTCTGGGCATAATAATAGCTTGCAGAAAACAACATAACCAGACCAAATGCACAAAGAGCAACAACTCCGAAAAGCAGGGGAAAATCCAACCCGTGTTTTTTCACGTTGGGCAACTCTATCTTGGCGTTATTCTTACCTGCGAGCCAATCGATGAACTTTCGGCGTCGCAATGTCGATGTTCTGACAATGTTATTTCGCATTTACATCTCCAAAAAATATTTTTCAAATATCAGTCTTCAAGCGAATTGACAATCTCCTTGAAGATACGGCCTCGTTCCTCAAAATCGGTGAACATCCCCCAGCTTGCACATGCGGGAGAGAGGAGAACGGCATCTCCGTTTTGTGCGTGCTCAATAGCCTGGTGGATCATTTCATCGAGGCAGTCATCGCAAGCACTGATGTTTTCAAACCCTTCTGCCCTTGCAGCTTCGAGAATTGCATCAGTGTTTGAACCGTTGACGAGTACGTACTTTACCCTGCCGTTGAAGCAGCGGAAGACGGGCCGATAATCACTATGCTTATCGTAGTTGCCGACCCCGAGAAGGAGTACCGTAGGCTTCGTCATGGCTTCGACTGCTTTGATCGTTGATTCGGGATTAGTACCCTTGGAATCATTGTAAAAAGTTATGCCTTTGTAACACCTTGTGAACTCGATACGATGTTCAACACCCTTGAAGGAACGAAGGACTTCGCAAACAGTTTCTCTGTCAACACCCATGCAAAGGCTCAGACACACTGCGCAAAGTGCATTTTCAAGGTTGTGACTGCCTATAATGCCCAGTTCAGAAGCCGGAATGAGAGTCGTTTCAGTTCCGTTCATGCGGAATACAATCATTCCGTCACGTACAAACGCACCGTTTTCAACTTCCTGAAGCCGCGAAAAAAGCAATTTCTTTGCTTTTGTTTTTGCTGAAGCGACTATTGGGTCGTCAGCATTGAGAACTGCGAAATCCTTTTCGGTCTGATTTTCGAACGCACGCATTTTGGCGGCAATATAAGCTTCCATCGTACCGAAGCGGTTGAGGTGGTCTTCGGTTATATTGAGCAGTCCTGCGGCGTTGCAGTGAAATTTATCAATGCTTTCAAGCTGAAGTGCCGCTGTTTCGGCGACAACGGTATCCCCTTTTTTTGTCTCGAGAGCATGTGCCGTTATAGGTATGCCGATATTTCCGAGCGTGAATGATTTGCCTTCACCGATTTTCTCGTGATAAGCCTTAAAAATTTCACCGGTAAGCGAAGTAGTTGTTGTTTTGCCGTTCGTACCGCCGATGCAGACAAAACGAGTACCCTTGTTGCAGTACCTGTATCCGAGTTCTATCTCGCCAATAACTTCAATTCCTTTTTCAATTGCAGTTCTGACAAAAGGCCTTGACATGGGTATTACCGGGGAAATTACCATAAGATCAATGCCGTCGATCAGCGCTTCGGGAGCAACGCCGAGCCTTGCAGTATACTTTATGCCCTTGAGGGCCTCTTCAAGACCTGGAATTTCGTTTTTTAGGTCATTTATGATAATGTTGTATTTTTTCTTGTACAGAAGGATGGCGGAAGAGATTCCGCTCTTTGCCATGCCGACTATAAGTGCGGTTTTATTCATGAATATTTCCTCCATGTGTAAAATTTCAGTCAAAGATTATGCTGCAATTCCTCAAATTAAAGGAACAGAGCCAGTGCAAGCAGACAAGTTACTGCAGTGGTTATCATGTAGCCTGCAACGATTTTCGTCTCGGGGAAACCTGAAAGTTCAAAATGGTGATGAAGCGGAGCCATTTTGAAAATACGTTTGCCGTGGCGGAGCTTGAATGAGCCGACCTGAAGTATGTCACTGACTGCGGAAGCGACAATGCAGATGCCCATGAGGAGATAGAGGAAGGGGGCTCTTGAATAGATGACCATTGCAGACATTGTACCGCCGAGAGCCATCGAACCCGTGTCGCCCATGAAAACCTTCGCAGGGTAACTGTTGCTCTTTAAAAAACCGAGACAGCCGCCCGCCGTTGCAAAGGCAAAAACTGCCATTGACAGCATTCCATCACTCTTTGCAACAAAAAGCGGCATTCCCGCATATCCGGTGTTGAATACGCCGGCAAAATAAAGGAAGAGTACGCCCATGGCAAGGGAGTAAATGAGTGAAACGCCCGAAAGCAGTCCGTCAAGTCCATCGGTGAGGTTGGCACTGTTGACAATTGCAATGACCATGAACATAACAAAGGGTATATAGCCCCAACCGAGATAGATCTCACCGAAAATTGGGTCATAGAGGGTAGCTCCGATAAATTCACTCTTGTATGCATAGTAGGCAACGGCGAATGAAAGTAACAGCTGGGCAATTATTTTCTGATAGGCACGCAGCCCGAGGTTTCGCTTCATGCGAACTTTTATGAAGTCGTCGAGAAAACCGACGAGGCCGAATGCAAGCATCATAAGAATCGCCGGGATTGAGAAACTGAGGGCAATATCGTAAATACTGAATACAGCGGCAGCAAGAGTTATGCTGACAATGAACATAATGCCGCCCATAGTGGGAGTTCCCTCTTTGGCGGAGTTCGCATGGGGACCTTCCGCACGCTCAACCTGGCCGTACTTAAGACGTCTGAGAAGGGGAATAAAAAGCGGAGAGAGCAGCATTGTTGCCGCAGCAGCAAGCACGAAGGCAAATATCATCTTTTGCATAGAAAAACCATTCCTTTAACCGAATTCTTTCAATTACTTACGCATTTCATCAAGCAATTCTTCGACAATGACTTTTTCGTCAAAGGGGTGCTTGACGCCATTGATTTCCTGATAGTTCTCATGCCCCTTTCCGGCAAGGACAACGACATCATCCTTCTTTGCCATATGGAGTGCATATTTGATCGCCTCGCGGCGGTTTTCAATCACAACATAGGGACAAGCTGTTTTTTGGACACCTTCAAGCACCATATCAATGATTTTATTCGGGTCTTCAGTTCTTGGGTTGTCAGAGGTCACGACGCAGAAGTCGGAGTAACGGGCACCCATTTCGCCCATGATGGGACGCTTGCGGTTGTCACGGTCGCCACCACAGCCGAAAACAGTAATAACTCTGCCCCTAGCAAATTCCTGAACGGAAGTTAAAAGGTTGACAAGTCCGTCGGGTGTATGTGCAAAGTCGAGCAGGACGGTGAAGTCGAAGCCCTCTGTATGCAGAGCTTCCATCCTTCCTGAAACCCCTTTGATGCCGGCAAGTCCCGCCACAATGTCGTCTGTCGAAATACCGAGCTTCATTGCGATTGAAGCGGCAAGCATGGCATTGAAAACATTGAAAAGCCCGGGAATGTTGACGCAGATCCTGGTTTCTTCGCCGTTATGAAGCATTGTAAAAGCTACCTGACGGGGGTGAATATCGATTTCCTTTGCGATGACGTCAGCAGAATTATTGCAGATGCCGAAGGTCGAGTGAGCAACATTAAGCCCTTCAAGGAGCTTTTTTCCGTAAGCATCATCTGCATTGACAACGGCATAGCGGCAATGCTCAAACAGTTTGCGTTTGGCATTGAAATAGTTTTCAAAAGTCTTGTGATAGTCAAGATGATCTTGCGTGAGGTTTGTGAAACCGGCAACAGTAAATTCGATGCCGTGGACTCGGTGTTGGTCGAGTGCATGCGAGCTGACTTCCATAATTATCAGGTCAACGCTTTCGTCACGCATGATTCTGAAGATACGCTGAAGCTCAATGCTTTCAGGCGTTGTTCTGTCAGTGGGGATTATTTTGTCCCCTACGAGATTGCGGATAGTACCGACGAGACCAACCTTATAGCCGGCACGCTCGGCAATGTATTTGAGCATGTAAGTAGTTGTCGTCTTGCCGTTAGTTCCGGTAATGCCGATAACGGGAATCCCTTTCGTGGGATAATCGTAAAACTTTGCTGCCATTTCAGCCATTGCAATGCGTGAATTCGGTACAACGACTTGGGGAATGTCAATGGGCAGCTTACGCTCGGTGAGAAGTGCTGCTGCTCCTGCATCAACTGCACTTTGAGCGTAGATGTGACCGTCGCGGAATGTGCCGTTCACGCAGACAAAAAGATCGCCGGGGGCAACACGCCTTGAATCATTTTCAATACGGGAGATTTCACAGTTTTCTGTTCTCTCACCGCCATATATTGTGCCTTGACCGGCAGCCAGTTCTTTCAAAAGCATGGTTAAAATTTCCTTTGCTTGTTATTTATTGTTTTGGTTGGCTGGTGCCGTGAGCACAATTGCCCGATGACACCAGTCGTTTGCCTACTAATCGGTGTTGATTCCGAATGTGACGGTAATGGTTGAACCGTATTCGACTTGTTCTCCTGCATAAACGGATTGTGCGATCGCATAACCGAATGGGTCATCGGGACTTGATTGCATATTAAGTCCCAATGCACGAAGTTCGTCCGCAACCTGCAGGGGAGTTTTTCCGATAAGGTTCGGAACCGTGACCATGAAGGGTTCGTCGGGGGTATTTTCGTTTATGCCCTCAAAACCGGTATAAAGCAAAACGGATGAGCCAACGACAACCCTTTGTCCCGCCGCAGGAAGCTGCACAGAGACGATTTCGTCACATTCGAATATCCCTTCAAGCCCTTTTTCAGCAAGCAGCTTCGATGCATCGGATGCTGTCATACCGGTGACATCGGGAACGACGACAGTTTCGGAAAGATGCGAGGGTGCGATGCCCGCATAGGGAAGAATTTCGGAAAGCACACGCTTGACAAAGGGTGCTGCAACAGTGCTTCCGAAAATCGGACCGACTTTTGGCTCATCAACCAGGATGAGACAAAGATAGCGGGGATTATCTGCAGGAGCAAACCCTATGAATGAGCAGATATAGCTTCCGCTCGAAACCCGGCCGTGATCATCGTATTTCTGAGCAGTACCGGTTTTGCCGCCAACGAAATACCCTTCAATTTTAGCATTTTTGCCTGTTCCGTTATCTACAACGCTCTGTAGGATCGTTCTTACGATTGCAGAAGTTTCGCTGCTGATAACACGCCTTACGGGTTGGGGGTCAGCCTGTTCGGTGACGGTTCCGTCGGAGGCAACGATTTTTTGAACGATGTACGGTTCGTAGAGTTCACCTCCGTTGATCGCCGCTGCAACCGCACTGACAAGCTGAATGGGGGTAACGGCAATGCTTTGACCAAAACCGATTCTTGCAAGGTCGTTATCCGTAATGTATTTCTCGGGAGTAACGATGCCGGTTGATTCACCGTCAAACACGGAGCATGTTTTTTGTCCCAATCCGAATGCGTAAAGATAATTGTAGAATTCTTCAGCTCCCATGTCAAGGGCCAATTGCATAAAACAGCAGTTGCAGGAGTTTTCGGTCGCCCGTGTGAGATCCTGACTGCCATGTCCTGCGTGCTTCCAACACTTAATCCTCTCTCCGTTAACTATGTATCCGCCATTGCAGAAAAACGTTGAATTTACATTGGTCGTTCCCGAGTCGAGAGCAGAAGCGAGAGTGAGAATTTTGAATGTTGAGCCTGGCTCGTAGGCATCGGTGACGATTCGATTGCGTGACAATTCGGCAAGTGCCTCGAGGTCGTTCCTCGGGGGGTCATTCGGGTCATAATCAGGCTTTACGGAGAGTGCTTTTATTGCACCATCGGTAACGTCAATAATGATGCCTTGGGCATTTGAAGCATTGTTTACCTTAACTGCTTCCTCAAGTGCATTTTCGAGATAACTTTGAAAAACCTGGTCAATCGTAAGCACAAGCTTCGAACCATCAATAGGGTCGTGGTAATCTGTTGCACTGTACGCAAGAATTCTGCCTTTGTTGTCGGTTTCGGTAATCAACTCACCGTTTTTCCCTGCAAGCACCTGGTTGAAGGCAAGTTCTAAACCACTCTGACCTTCATTATCACGTGTTGTGAAACCTATCACTTGGGAAAGGAGCGTACCATAGGGATAGTAACGTTTTACATCGTTTGCAATACCGACACCACTGAGCCTGAGTCTGCTGACAAGCAGCATAGTATCTTCGTCAACCTGACGCTTAATAATAAACTCAACTTTTTTCTTATTGGTTGCACAGGAGAGAACATAGTCGTAATCGACGTCGAGGATATTGCTAAGTTCACTTGCAATACGGTTTTCATCGCCGCTTTCGACATTTTTGGGCCAAAGGAGAATTTTGTAGACCGGACCGCTGGTTGCAAGGACCTTACCGTTACAGTCGGTTATTTCTCCTCGTGCAGCAGTGAGTGCGGTAGTTCTGGTCCACTGCCTGAGAGCAGACTTCTGCCTTTCAGGACCATAGATGACCTGAATTCTGAGCAGCTGGACGGAGATTATCAGGAAAAGAGCGGCAAAAAGGGCCACAAGTATTCTGAGTCTGACAGGATATGCGGGCGTAGCATAAAAGCTAGAAGTCCGATTCCGACCGTGTACTCTTTTCTTTGAAGTGGGTTTTCTCCTGCTCATTGAACACTCCTTAAAATTTATTAAACCCGTTACCTGGGATAACGGGCGAGCCATGTAGCCTTACGGATGAATCGGAGAACTGATGGCAAGGCAGCTCATTCCGGCGTTGACTGCTGCAGCCGAAGCGGCATTCGTGTCCAAAGAGAATAAATAATCCTCGTTCAGGCTGCCAATAACGCTTTGAACATCCTCGATTTGGATATTTACTGAATTAAAACTCGTTTGAGCCTTTGCAACTGCAACCGAACCTGCGATATAGAAAAGGCCAACCAGCGCAAAAGCCGCTATGACAGAACAGATTGCAAGCTTTGAAGCAACTTTGTTAATTTTCAGATACTCTGCAAAGGTTGACCATTCGCATTTGTGTTCATGCCGAACCGGCCGGGGGGTGATACGATCTTCTTCGTGACGCTCGAGCTGCCTTGCAGCACTGCCGTCAAAGCCGCCTTTATCGCCACTGACTGTAAACCTTGTCGAACCGATGCGGTTTCTGCTGCCGTCATTCACGGGTGAGTAAACTCTCGGAGTATGCGGTCTGCCGTAGTTTCCATTTTCTCTTGATTTCATGGTATTCAGTCGCTCCTTTTCTTATGATTTTATCTTTTTCGCCGCACGCAGCTCGGCACTGCGTGAACGCGGATTAGCTTCAAGTTCCATTTCCCCGGGAGTGATGGGCTTTCTCGTCATGAGTTCAACAACGGGTTTCTTTCCGCAAACACAAACGGGTGCTTCTTTAGGACAGGTGCATGGGTTTGCAAGCGAACGAAAAGTCGTTTTCACTATACGTGCTTCAAGCGAGTGGAAGGAGATTATTGCAATTACTCCATCGGGATTTAAAAGATCAACAGCATTGCGAATGGCGGTTTCAAGACCCTTCAGCTCACCGTTGACTTCAATGCGTATCGCTTGGAATGTACGCTTTGCAGGGTGTGGTCCATCTCTTCTCGCGGCGGCAGGAATTGCAGTTTTTATAATATCAGACAGCTCAAGGGTCGTTTCGATGTTCTTCTTTGAACGAGCAGCACAAATTGCATTTGCTATTCTTGAGCTGTATCGATCCTCGCCGTAATTTTTAATTACATCATAAAGCTGCTGCCGAGAATACCCGTTTACGACATCGTAAGCACTGAAGACATCGCTGCGGTTCATACGCATGTCAAGTTTCGCCTCATAGTTATACGAAAAACCCCGATCGCGTTCATCAAGCTGATGGGAACTTACACCAAGGTCGAGAATCACACCGTCAACGCCGGTGACTCCTCTTGCTGCAAGCAAATTCCTCATGTCAAAAAAATTGCCGTGAACGGCGGTAAAATTATTGTATCCGGCAAGTGCCTGTCCGGCCTCTTCAATCGCTTCCATGTCACGGTCGATCCCGTAGAGATGACCGTCTTCCGGAAGTCTGCTGAGTATACCGCTGCTGTGTCCACCTCCGCCGAGCGTTCCGTCAATATAGATTCCGCCTCGTTCGGGTTTAAGCAAGTCGAGAGCTTCGGAAAGCATAATAGGCACATGATATGTTTGGATCATTACAGTACACCCTTAGTTTCCGCATTGAAGAGGCTGAGATCGGAAACAAACCTTTCGTTGTCGTATTTCTCTTCGGCAATCCTAAACAATTCAGGATTCCATATTTCGAGACATTCGCCTGCACCGACGATATATACTTCGTCGTGTATGTTTGCATAGTCGAGGAGACGTTTTGGAATCAATATTCGTCCCTGTTTATCGGGAGCGACTTCTTCGGTGTTACGAAAAATAAAACGGCGCATGTTTTCAAAGCGGGTATCGGTCGAACTGATAAGCTTCATTTTTTCAGTAAACTTTTTGAATCTTTCGTATGGAAGCATTTCGAGGTACTTGCCGCCGGCTGACCTGCCGAAGCCGACGTGAACAATTATTCTGTCGCCAAGACAATCACGCCATTTTGCGGGGGTGAATATTCGACATTTAGAATCGACCGTATTGGTCGAATCGCCGTTAAAAGGCTCATCAGGGTCAAAAATGTAATCCACGGCAACTACCTCCTTTCAAAAGAAATAACGTATCAAATGGAGCATAGGTACAATCCTGCCAAACTCTACCACATTATACCACCGTAAAATGGATGCGTCAACCACTTTCATGCACTAACACTGCAAATTTTTTCCACAAATCACCACCAATTTTCCAAAAAAAGACCTGCGGCTCTAAAAAGACAAAATAAAACGAATGAAGGTTGCCTTTCACAGTGGCCGGTGCTACAATGGATGCATCAGTTCGACCCGATGAAAGGAAAGAAAAATGAAATTGATACTTGCAAGCGGCTCACAACGCCGCCGTGAGCTCATGCAGATGTGCGGTTATGAGTTTGACATTGTCGTGAGTGATGCGGATGAGAACATTGCAGAATCAAATCCGAGAGAGCTCGTTATGAAGCTTGCTGAAATAAAGGCAAGAGCCGTTTCCGAAAAAATCACAAGACAGAACGCAGAAGAGAATTTTGCAGTTGTAGGTTCTGACACTGTTGTCGCTTTCGAGGGCGAAATCATCGGCAAGCCTACAGATAAGAAAGACGCCGCTGAAATTCTCAGAAAACTCTCGGGAAAGACGCACACCGTCTATACAGGTGTTGCTGTTTTAACGGAAGGCAATGTACAGCTCGATTGTAGCACAACGGATGTAACCTTTGCAACCCTGAGTGACGACGAGATAAAGAAATATATTGAGTCGGGTGAGCCCATGGATAAGGCAGGTGCCTATGGAATTCAGGGACCGTTCGGCATGTTTGTAGAAAAAATCAACGGAAATTATTTCACTGTCATAGGTATGCCGCTGCCAATTCTTTACAGTATGCTTAAAAAAATTGGAATTCTGCCAAAGGATTTTCGCTAATTGGGAATTTTTGGCAAATGCCTACATAATCAGCAAAGCACGATCTGCATATTTTTTCCATTCTTGCGAATACTTTTTACTGTCGGGAGAAGAAAACCCGTCAAGTAACGAAGGTGAGGATGGATGCCTATGCAGAAAATGCGAATCGCAATGGACTTGGGTTCGGTGAATACAAAATACTCCATTTTTGGAGGAAAGAAGAACTCGCTGTTTTCACGTAATACTGCTGGAACGGAGAGTAAAGAAATTTTAACGGATGTTACATGCCTTGCGGAGGCAATGTATTCGAGTGCATATCCGTTTATTGTCGGGAACGAGGCGGTCAGGGAACGCCCAAATAATCTTATCCGCCCGATAAGAATGGGGAGTGTTGCAAATACGAAGCTGCTGTCCATCTATGTAAAACACTTAATAATAAACGCTTCAAAAAAAAGAAACCTTTCACAGACTGAGGTGAACATCGCTCTTTCGCGTGCGATCGGTGAAATGAAGATGAATTATTTCCTGAGAAGCTTGAAATTCGCTGGTGTAAAAAACATTGTGGTCCACGATGCACACCTTATGGGGGCGATTGGAGCGGGAATTGACGTTACTGAGCCAAGTGCGGTTATGCTCGTAGATATTGGAGCTGGGAAGACCGGGTGTGCAGCTATCGCCAACGGCGGAATAATTTGGGAAAGCGTCACCGAACATGGAGGCGACCTTTTTAATAAGGCGATAACCAATTTCTTTAAAGAGAAGCATGGAATACTTATTTCAGAATCAGCGTCGGAAAAAATAAAGCTCGCAATAGGAAGCTCTTTTTTTGTAATTGACGGGAAATCGATAGATACGGGGTTGTCAAAAACCGTTCGGACTGAGGGCGATGAGCTGCGTTTTGCAATCGAAAAGTCGATTGAGCCGATTGAGCGTGCAATAACAGATGCGATAAAGGCACTGCATCCTGATTCCGTATCGGATTTGGTTGATACAGGAATGGTACTGATAGGCGGTGGAGCAAAGCTCAACGGTTTGCCGCAATTACTTTCGGCAAAGCTCCACATACCCGTCAGATGTGCAGATAATCCCGAAACGGCAGTTGTTGACGGAATGCGAATTTGTGCTTTTGAAAACAGTGAGTTTGCCCGAAATCTAAAAACGGGGTATGCGTCCGCATAAAATAAATAATGAGACCGCTGCGTAAAGAAATTTTCTCTTGTGGCGGTCTTTAATGACGGTTCCCGGTCAGGAAAATGTATTTTTATTGGAGCTGAGGCGGGTGAGTGCAAAAGCCGCACCGGCGAACATAACAGCAAGAGTGATGGAAAAGTTGCGGCGGGGAGCGACTTGTGTTATAATGATTGCGGAAGAACGCACGGCTTACCGGGCGGAAAAAGGCACAGGAGAGAAAAATGAAGACATACGAGAGATTTTTGAAATATGTTGTCGTACATACTGCCAGCAGTGAGGATAGTTCAACTGTCCCGACAACACAGAGACAGTTTGATCTTGCCAATATGCTCGTTGAAGAGCTTCACTCAATCGGCGTTGAAAACGCAAGGGTGGATGATAAGTGCTATGTTTATGCACATATTGATGCAACTCCGGGGTGCGAGGGTAAGCCTGCGATCGGGTTCATTGCACATATGGACACTGTCCCGGATTTTTCGGGAGAAAATGTCAAACCGCACATTATTGAGAACTATGATGGTGAGGATGTCGTACTCGGCAGCAGCGGCAGGGTGCTTTCCAGCAAACAGCTTCCGCATCTCACATCACTTAAGGGAAAGTCCCTTATCGTTACGGACGGTACTACAGTGCTTGGCGGCGATGACAAAGCAGGCATTGCAGAAATCATGACCGCAGTTGAAACAATCATAAATGATGGTCGTCCGCATGGAAAGCTCTGCATAGGCTTTACCCCTGATGAAGAAGTCGGTTCGGGTGCCGACAATTTTGACGTTGCCGCTTTCGGTGCCGATTTTGCTTATACAGTTGACGGCGGTGCTGAGGGTGAGATTGAGTATGAAAACTTCAATGCCGCTGCGGCAAAGATAAAAATCAACGGTTTCAATATCCATCCAGGCGACTCAAAAAACAAGATGATAAATGCTCTCTTGGTTGCAATGGAATTTAATTCAATGCTCCCGTGCGAAACGCCTGCAAACACGGAAGGCTATGAGGGCTTTTTCCATCTGACAGATATGCAGGGCAATGTTGAAAATGCCGAGATGAGTTACATTATACGCGATCACAGCAGCGAAATAATGACGGCAAGAAAAGCAACGCTCAACCATATTGTCAAGATATTGAATGAAAAGTACGGTGAGGGTACCGTTGAGATGACGCTTAACGATCAGTATCTCAACATGGTTGAAAAGATTCGTCCGTGCATGCACCTCATTGATAACGCAGTCGAAGCTGCGAAGGCACTGGGGATAGAACCGAGAGTTCAACCCATCAGGGGTGGTACCGACGGTGCAAGGCTCAGCTTTATGGGGCTTCCCTGCCCGAACCTGGGCACGGGTGATTATGCCTGCCATGGTCCATATGAACATGTAACTGTCGAAGGTATGGAAAAATGCACGGAACTTGTGCTTGCTCTCGTTGAGAAATATGCACAATGATTGAAATCTGTCCTAAAAATGATATGAATAAAGAAAAATGCCATGTGGAAAGTAAAAACTCCCATGGCATTTTGATTAGCTTTAATCGTTGCAGCAATCGCAGCCGCACTCATCTGCATTGTCCATTCCGCCGACAAACTCACTGATGCGAACTTTGTAAGTGAGCTTCGCTTCCTCAACAAATTGATGAATAAGCTCTTTGACTTCGTAAGGATGTTTGACATTTTTCATGGTGAGATTGGGCAGAGAAGAGTCGGTTGAGGTAATATTTACAGAGCCCACACCGAAAATTCTTTGCCACAGCGTCTGAGAAACGCCCAAGTCACGGACACGGTAGAGCAAAATCTCATCGCTCTTCGTGCTGAGAAAGCCAATGCGAAGGAAGAGTCTGTCGGTGCTGAGCATATACCTCGTAAAGGAAAGAGGCATGCCCATGAAACGTTTGCGATCCTTCCATGCGTATCGGATTTTGGGAAGACCTGCCAGATTAGTATTCTTTGCCATAATTACCTCCGAAAATAGGGAAAAATTGAAAAAAATTCTGAAAATCCCTGCTGCCAGCATTATAGCAAATTAATCTTGCTATTGCAATAGCTTGAGTTTGTGCTATAATTATAGTAGGGGTGATTTGCATGTGCAAACAGCCCATGATTAGGTTGGTGAGAGGTAAAACAAATGAAAGCATCCAAAAGGATAGCAATGCTGCTTGTTGCAGCGGTAATCGCGTTCACTTCAGTGGGCTGTCTCAATACGGACAAAGCAAACCCCGTCATTATGACGGCCGGCAATTTCCAGCTCCACAAGTTTGATTTTGGACTTAGTTATCAGAGCAACGAGTATTACACCTATTTTCAGTACGGTGCAATGGACGCCGAAACTTATTTCAACAGAGTGCTTGAGGATGTGACCAGGTATGCTGTCGCTCTCAATGAGGCAACAAAGCGCGGCATCAAGCTTGACGCAAGCGAAGAAACGCAGGTTGATGAGCTTCTTGAACAGCGTATTGAGGAAATCGATGAAGCATACCGCGAGACCATTGACGCATCCGTGACGGACAAAGAAGAGATTCAACGTCTGCTTGAGGAAAAGTATATTCAGGCTCTCGGATTCACAAGAGAAAAATATAAAGAATACTGTCGTAATTCGATTTATAATAATTTGCTGATCGCAAAATTCAGGGAGGTTGCGACTCAGGATGTCATGCTCGACGAAGCACAAGTCCATGAGTACATTGCATCAGCCGTGAAAGCTGCTTACGGTGAGTCATTTGGTGAATTTGTTGACCAATACAATGCATTTCTCGAAAATGGAACAAGGGCTCCGTACTTTGTTCCGGAAGACTGTATTTCAGTCAACAGATTGCTTGTAACGAGTACTCAAAAAGAAAGAGAAGTCGATGAAATGCTAAACGATGGCATTTCGAAATCTGATTTTTATCAGCTTATCACAGAGATTGGTGAAGACGAGAAAATGAAGCAGGATAACTATCTCGACTGGGGTTACATTATCCATGAATCTATTCCTGCAAATTATTCCGAGGGCTTTGCGTACGCTGCTCTGTATGCCAATACGGGCAAAAGACCAAATGTACCGGTCGAGAAGAAACCGTCAATTCAAAAATTTATAACAAACGACAATAAAACGATAGTAAAGTTTAAAAACGAAGAAGGTGTAAGCTACATTATAATGAATCGCAGTTTCCTGAAGGGTGAGATGCCCTATCAGGAGGGTGATGAAATATGGAACATTGCATTTGAAGAAGCATACATAAAGGCTCGAAATGATGATTTCGGCAGGCAGTGTGATGAATGGGTAGAAAAAACTAAGGTTACATATTATCTTGACAGGTTCAAGCAGGATTATATGGGTGCGGCAGGGTACTCGGAGGACTGATCTGCCCGGCATGGCTGTATTTCGTGTGAGGTTGATAAAATATGACGCTGATAGAATTTTACGACAGGGCACCGATAGAAAATATCATCAGCTGCATAGCTGCAAAGCCGGATAAAGTAATCTTTATCGGCGGAGAAAAGCGAATGTTTAAGCAAGGCGAGCAGCTTGAAAAGTTTTGCAGACTGAAATCATACAAAGTTGAATTCCGCTACGTCAGGGTCAACAAATATGACCTCTGGGGAATAGCTGACAAACTGTACGAGATCATCGAGGAAGAGGACGAATGCGTCTTTGACCTAAACGGCGGAGATGACCTTTCTCTTGTCGCAATGGGAATTGTGTACCAGATGTACGCTCAAAAGGGGCGGCACATTCAGATGCATCGCTACAATATCAATAGCGGTGTCGTTTCGGATTGCGATCGCGACGGGAAGGTTCTTCCCATTCCGCATCAGTGCATAAGTGTGGATGATAACATACTTCTGCACGGCGGTGCAATACGTTATCGAGACGATGAGCTTGACAGGGACGGTACGGTGAGATGGACTCTCGATGATGAGTTTAAAGCGGACGTTCGTGCAATGTGGAACATTTGTAAGAGGAACCCGTCAAAATGGAATTTACTTGCAGGCAGACTTTCGGAACTTGAACATCGTTCAGGCAACATTGACGAGATCTGTTCAATTTCCGTTGAGCAGAGTGCTGACACAAATGAAAATATTGTTGCAAAGGTAGATAGTGTTGTTCCACTGCTGTACAGACTGTCGCAAAGCGGTTTGGTTAGAAACCTTCGTTCGGGAAGAAGGGAAATCGCATACGAATACAAAAATGAGCGTATTCACAATTGTATAAAAAAGGCCGGCACGGTGCTTGAACTCATGGTGTTGGTCCTCGCTTCGGAAGCAATGGACAAGGACGGAAAGCCAAAATACAATGATGCGATGAGCGGGGTCTGCATTGATTGGGACGGTGAATTCGGAGGGGGAGAGTACGGCATAGATGTTGAAAACGAGATTGATGTTTTCCTCATGAGAGGACTTGTGCCCATTTTGATTTCGTGCAAAAACGGTATGACGGATATCGACGAGCTGTACAAACTCAGTACGGTTGCCAACCGATTCGGCGGACCGTATGCAAAAAAAGTGCTTGTTGCAACGCATATAAACAAGAGTTTTAAAAGTCAGACTGCATTCAGACTTCGTGCGGAGGAGATGAACATTGAGCTTATAAGCAATGTTCATAAGCTTACGGATGAAGAATTTGCGGCAAAGATAAAAAATCTAAAGTAAAAAACAGAGGAGAGTTGTAATGTACCCTTTTATCCATGTTTTCGGATTGAAAATACCAAGCTATGGTCTTATGATGGCTCTGGCATTTGTTGCGGCAATACTGTTGAGCTGTTATCGCGTCAAAAAGGCAGGGCTAAGCGTTGATAAAATTCTCGATATTGCGTTGACCGTGCTTATTTGCGGCATGGCAGGTGCGTATCTGCTTTATATCTTTGTGACTTACTCATTTGAGGAAATCTTTGAATGTATTAAGGACGGCAGTTTCAGAGTGTTTAAAGACGGGGGTCTGGTATTTTACGGTGGTTTGATTGCAGGTGTACTATCGGGATTTATTTTCTGCCGTGTTAAGAAGGTTAATTTCAAAGAATACGCCGCTGTCATAGTGCCCTCACTGCCGCTTGCACATGCGATAGGCAGAGTCGGATGCTTCCTTGCAGGCTGCTGTTACGGCAGAGTCTGCGATACGGCAATATCAGTTGTTTACAAGAATCCTATCGGAGGTGCTCCGGTCGGCGTTCCTGTGTTCCCCATCCAGCTGGTTGAATCGGGTTTTAATTTGATCATTTTTGCAATTCTGCTTATTTACACCGCGAAACGTATGAAGAGCATAGGTTGTTTGTTCCTTTACCTTGGACTGTATGCCGTAGAACGTTTTATCCTTGAGTATTTCCGTGCGGATGAAATAAGGGGAATTTTCCTCGGGCTGTCAACTTCACAGTGGATAAGTGTCCTGCTGTTTGCGGTTAGCGTCGCAGCTTTCGTGATTATCCACATAAAGGACAGCAAAACGGAGAAACAGTCCGTTGAACCTGGCGGTGAAGGTGAACTAGCCGATACTGAACAGGAAAAATAAGAATATATTTCAAAAAAATCCCGAATTTAAATCCGCATTGATGTTTCATAGAGACAGTGATGCTATAATCCTATCATCGAAGAAGCAAATCCTTATAGCTTTTCGATACCGCCGCAGGTGTGCGGTCAATAAATGTAAGGAAAGAAAGGAGTGCGGCTATGTCCGGTTCAAGCATAACAACCAGAAGGATTCTCTGCGGGGCGATGAAGAGCCTCATGGAGGAAAGACCTTTCAGCACCATCAGCGTGAAGAATATATGCGAGAGGTGCGATATTAACAGGAAGAGTTTTTACTATCATTACCATGATAAGTTTGACCTTGTGAATAATATCTACAATGTTGAATTTTACGATGCGGCGTGTGAGAAAAAATACGACAGCATCTGGGAATTCTTTACGGATTTGGCAGAGTATTTAAATACGAATAGGAAGTTTTACCGCAATGCCTTTAATGTCGAAGGGCAGAACTCATTCTCTGAGTGCTTCTGTGATTCGCTCAGCCCTTTGCTCAAAAATTATCTTGAGCAGACGGGTTGCAGCAAATCCGAGCTGAAAAAGATGACTCAGTATGCCTGCATAATGATTTCTGCGGCAACGCAATTTTGGCTTCGCGATAAGACCCCTCAAAGCCCGAGAGAGTTCGCATTGTCACTCAAAATGTTGCTCGACCAGCAGCAGAATGAAGTTTCCTCAAGGCTTAAGGATTACACGATTGGTTCCGGCATGGGCATAGGTGCCAATGTTTACAATCGATAAGGCCGGCAGCCGTCGGAATGGCTGTGGAAATATCTTGTTTGCATAAACCTCTTGTTTCGTTTGGGCGTCCCGTTTTTTGTTGTTTTGCGGGGCGTCCTTCTTATTCGAATTCAACAGTTAATCAGTTAGTTTGCTCAGTTTCCAGGAAAAAATGATATATATTGTGAGAAACCTTTGTAATTAACGTTAAAAGTGCTATAATAGAGAACGGATAAACAAAGGTGGTCCGTTTCGCTCAGTTTGAGTGTCGGTCATCTCTTAAATCAAGGAGGTTCACTTATGGTCAAACTTACCATTGATGAGAATCGCTGCAAGGGCTGCGGCCTGTGCGTGCGTGCCTGCCCGAAACATATCCTTGAGCTTGCAAAGAAAAAGCTCAATGAAAAGGGCTATCATCCCGCTGAGATAACAGATCAGTCCGCTTGCGTTGCTTGTGCGAGCTGTGCAAGGACATGTCCTGATGCAGTTATCACGATTGAGAAAGATTAGGAGGAAAGAAACATGGCAAAGAAATTGATGAAGGGCTGCGAAGCTGTTGCGGAAGCCGCTATCCAGGCCGGCTGCCATTACTTCTTCGGTTATCCCATCACTCCACAGAATGACATACCTGAGTATATGTCCGCACGTCTCCCCAAGGTTGGAGGTTGCTTCCTTCAGGCAGAAAGTGAAGTCGCTGCAATAAATATGGTTTACGGTGCAGCTGCTGCCGGTGCAAGGTGCATGACCAGCTCCTCAAGCCCCGGAATCAGTCTTAAGCAGGAAGGTATGACCTATCTTGCCGGTGCAGAACTCCCCTGCGTTGTTGTTAATATGGTTCGCGGTGGTCCCGGACTTGGCTCGATTCAGCCTTCCCAGGGTGACTACTTCCAGGCGACCCGCGGCGGCGGTCACGGCGACTATCATCCTATCGTATTGGCACCCAGCTCTGTTCAGGAAGCTGTCGATCTTATGCAGGATGCGTTTGACCTCGCAGACATCTACCGCACGCCCGTTATGATTCTCGCTGACGGCATCATCGGTCAGATGATGGAGCCTGTTGAGTTCCACGAGAGAAAAGCAACTCGTGAACTTCCTGCAAAGGACTGGGCAGCGACCGGTTGGTCTCCCGCAAGCAATCGCCCCCGTGCAATTGTAAACTCCCTCTATATTGAAGTTGATGAACTCCAGGAGCTTAACGACAGGCTTCAGGCAAGGTATAAGGTTATTCGCGAGAATGAAACCCGTGCTGAGCTCTATAATACGGAAGGTGCGGAAATAATTGTCTGTGCTTACGGTACCGTTGCACGTATTTGCAAATCTGCTATTGCACTTTGTGAAAAACAGGGTCTCAAGGTAGGGCTTTTCCGTCCCATCACTGTATGGCCTTTCCCCGAGAAGGAGCTTGCAGGCGTTATGGCACAGCAGAGCGTTAAGAAGGCTGTTACCGTTGAAATCAGTGCAGGCCAGATGCTTGAAGACGTCAAGCTGACCGTCAACGGCACAAAGCCCGTCGAATTCTATGGCAAGCCCGGCAGCTACACACCCACTGCCGAGGAAATTGCTGAGTATATCATGAAATCAAGGGAGGCTTAAT
Organism: uncultured Clostridia bacterium; assembly: GCA_934633695.1. GTDB lineage: Bacteria > Bacillota > Clostridia > Christensenellales > CAG-138 > PeH17. The sequence goes on from CAKTYT010000003.1 coordinate 77,448, forward strand.
TATGCAGACCGTATTTAAGAAAACCCCTATCCTGACCGATGCAGTCCTGCATTATTGCCCCGGCTGCGGTCATGGTATAGTTCATAGGCTCGTTGCAGAAGTCATTGAGGAACTTGGTGTTCAGGATCGTACTGTTGCTCTCGTTCCCGTTGGCTGTGCAGTATTTGGATATAAATATTTCAATCTCGACACCATTGAAGCTGCTCACGGACGTGCTCCCGCAGCTGCAACCGGTGTAAAGCGTACTGACCCCAACAGGGTTGTCTTTACCTATCAGGGCGATGGCGACCTTGCTTCCATCGGTGCAGCAGAAATTGTTCATGCCGCTCATCGCGGTGAGAAAATCACTACGATTTTCATCAACAATGCTATTTACGGTATGACAGGCGGTCAGATGGCTCCGACGACTCTCGTCGGTCAGAAGACTACCACCAGTCCCTATGGCCGTGACAAGGATCATTGCGGCAGCCCCATCCGTATTGCGGAAATGCTCGCAACAATCGAAGGCAGTGCTTATGTTGAGCGTGTTGCAGTAAACACTCCGGCAAACATTATCAAAGCAAAGAAAGCTATTAAAAAGGCTTTTGAATGCCAGATTGCAGGTAAGGGCTTCAGCCTTGTAGAGGTTCTGTCCAATTGCCCCACCAACTGGGGTATGAGTCCCGTAGAATCTATGGAATGGCTCGAAAAGAACATGATCCCCTACTATCCTCTCGGCGTTAAGAAAGATATCACCCAGGAGGTATAAATCATGCTTTGGACTAACATTTTTGCAGGTTTTGGCGGTCAGGGCGTCCTGCTCATCGGACAGCTTCTCGCATACGCAGGCATGTATGAGGGCAAGAACGTAAGTTGGCTTCCCTCCTATGGTCCTGAAATGCGTGGCGGCACTGCTAACTGCTCCGTTGTTGTTTCGGATGAACCCGTTGCATCTCCCGTTATCAATATGGCAGATTGCGTTATTGCAATGAACCGTCCCTCTCTCGATAAGTTTGAGGCGAACGTTCTGCCCGGAGGCAAGCTCTTTATCAACAGCTCCATTATCGATAAGAAGGCAACTCGCACCGATATCGATGTTTACTATGTTCCCTGCAATGAGATCGCCGATAAGCTCGGCAATCCCAAAGTCGGCAACATGGCAATGCTCGGAGCATACCTTGAAGCAACCAAATGTGTCAAAAACGAAAGCGTTCTTGACGCTCTCCTCTACAAGCTCGGTGAAAAGAAAGCTCACCTCATTCCCCTCAACCGTGAGGCAATTGAAGCAGGTGCAGAAAGCATCAGGAAATAGTTTCTAGTTGAATGGTAAAGCAATGGACTGTCGGGGTTCTGACAGTCCATTGCTTCGTTATATACGGTTTAATTTCTTGCGGTACATCCCACTAAAAATTCATTGCGGGTAGTTAATGACAGTGCCACATGTGCATAAGTCAGCATTAAAGTCAGATTTATGAAAATGCTGAAAGAATCGCATAAAAATAAAAGCAAAACAGAAAGTGTATTCCGATGTTCGCTGCAAAAAGTCCCCAAACAGCATTCAAAACTGTTCCCTGTGAATTTCTTCGCAAATATACGGAAAAAGATTGATTTTGAGTTGATGTTTATGGATAAAATAGACCTCAGGAGGATGAAATCGGTATGCTCGAAATTAAGAATATTAAAAAAGTTTATAATACAGGCGGAGTCAGACAGTGTGCATTGGATGGCGTGAGTTTGAGGTTTAGAAGGAGTGAATTTGTTGCCGTACTCGGTCAGAGTGGTTCAGGAAAAACAACGCTGCTTAATATTATTGGAGGTCTTGACCATTGTGATGAAGGTGAATTGACCATAAACGGTGTGTCAACAAAAAAATACAAGGACAGAGACTGGGATAGCTATCGCAACCACACGATAGGATTTGTTTTTCAAAGCTATAACCTTATTCCGCATCAAAGTATTCTCGCAAACGTTGAACTCGCTTTAACTTTGTCGGGAATAAAGCGTTTGGAAAGGCGTTCAAGAGCGGCAAAAGCACTTGAACAGGTCGGATTGGGTCAGCACATGCACAAGCGGCCGAATCAACTCTCAGGAGGTCAAATGCAGCGAGTTGCAATTGCAAGGGCAATAGTAAATGATCCGGATATTTTGCTTGCGGATGAGCCTACAGGAGCGTTGGATTCAGAGACCGGCATACAAGTCATGGAGTTGCTGAGGAAAATTGCACAAGAGCGTTTAGTTATTATGGTAACGCATAACGCAGAGCTTGCAGATGAATATGCAACGAGAATTATAAAGTTGAGGGACGGCAGGGTAATTGATGATACAAACCCATTTACAGAGGACGAACCGAAACAGAAAAAACAAATTGCATGCGAGAAAGTTTCCATGTCTTTTTTTACCGCACTCTCATTGAGCATAAATAATCTTGCGACCAAAAAAGGAAGAACAGCTCTTACATCGTTTGCGGGGTCAATAGGAATCATCGGCATTGCACTCATACTTGCTCTTTCAACTGGAATAAGAAATTATGTAAATTCAATCCAGAGAGAGACACTTACGGCGTATCCGATAACGATCGAAAAGAAAAAATCTGATCTTATGAATTTGCTGCTCATGACAAGGCAAAAAATGGAAGATGATGAAAGATATAACGATGGAAAAGTTCACCTTAACCCCAGAATGTACGAAATTTTTAATGCTGTATTCGGCGGTGGTGAGGACGAAAACAATTTAACTCTTTTTAAAGAATTTATTGATAAAGCAATTGATGATACGAGTGAAAAAGGCCTTAATGGCCATGTTCAGACTGTTCAGTATGGGTACGACATTGATATAAATACCTATATTGCCGATGAAAACGGCAAGTATCATAACACTGATATTTATGATGGTCTCTTTGCGGGTGGCACGACGAGCGAGCAGGGAATTACGACCACGATGATGGAGAGCGGTATGACGGGTATGAAGCTTTTTACAGAGCTTTTGCCCGGACGGAATGGTGAATCAATATCGGAAATGATAAAAGAACAGTACGATATCGTTTATGGTGCTTGGCCGCAGTCGGCAAACGAAGTAGTTCTTGTACTTGATATGAACGGCGAAATTTCAGACGTCGCATTCTATGCTTTGGGGATGATGTCAGAAGAGGAAGTCAGCGAAATTTTCAATTCTGTTATCAAACAGGAGAAAATCGAGCCAAAGGAGCGTTCGGCAAGCTACGCGAGCGTTGCCGGTGTGAAGTTCAAGTTGATACTGAATACGGATTACTATGCGAGTGCGGGAGAGAATCGTTATGAATACATCGGCGACGATGATGCAAAAATGCAGATGGTGATTGAAAACGGTATTGAACTCAGTATTTCGGGCATTGTAAGGCCAAATCCGGACGCTTCGGCTCACTCAATCGGCGGAACAATAGGCTATACTTCGGCACTCACGGAGCTGATTATCGATAAAACAAACGAAAGCGATGTTGTTAGGCTACAACGCAAACCAGAAAATGAAAATTATGATGTGCTGACAGGGCTTCCATTTACGTTGGATGAGGATGAAAGGTTGACGGATGCAGAGAAAGCAGAGCTGATCTCCGCCTATTTTTCGAGCATTACCGACATGGAAAAAACGAAAATTTATACGTCGATTCTGTCCGAACCCACCGAGGAGTATGTTAAGACTGCACTTGATTCCTGCATGGAAGGACTGACCGACAGGGAATCAATGGTGAAACTCATTGCTGACACATATGGTTTCGATGTGACTACGATGCAAGGGTATCTTGAATCGTACTCAGATGAAGAAATAAAGCAGCTTATTGGTGAGCAGATGGAAAAGCTTATCCGTGCAAAATATGCCGAGCAGGCAGAACTTCAGATTGCAAGGATAAAAGCAGCTGCGGATGACCCTGCGGATGTTTTTGGATTGGGTGGTTATGCGGCAGTTGCTGCGGCGTTTGATGAATACATTGCAACCATTGATGACTACGAAGTTTATGCAGACCTTTATGATGAATTTATGCCATCGGGAACCTCTTCCTCGACCTTAAAGGAAAACCTCGAAAAGCTTTCCGCAGTTGATTATAGCTCTCCAAATACGATAAGTATCTACGCAGAGTCCTTTGAGGATAAGAGTGTTATTGAAAAGGCAATACAAGACTATAACAACGGCGTAAATGATGAGGATAAAATTGAATACACCGATTATGTCGGCATGCTCATGTCGGGTGTGACGACCATGATCGATGCGGTTTCGTATGGATTGATTGCATTTGTTGCAATTTCACTTATTGTGTCATCAATAATGATAGGCATTATAACTTACATATCAGTTATTGAAAGAACGAAGGAGATCGGTGTGCTTCGTTCACTGGGTGCGTCAAAGCGAGATGTTTCGTCTGTTTTTACAGCTGAAACGCTGATCGTTGGCTTCCTCGCAGGTATAATAGGCATTGGAGTATCGTTGCTGCTGTGCATACCGCTCAATGCTGTTATTAGGTCTATGACAGGCGTGATTGGTATAAATGCAGTTCTCAATCCGCAGGCAGCATTTATACTCGTATGCATAAGCATGATCCTTACGCTTATTGCTGGATTGATTCCTTCACGCATGGCCGCTAAGAAGGACCCAGTGCTCGCACTGCGGTCAGAATAACTGATGAGTGTTGCAAAGGCTTAGTGCTTTTGCAACTTTTTTCGGGGAACATCTTGCAATTAAGCGATAATTATTGTATAATCGCATTAAGCACATATATCAATGTGCTTACAATACAAAAAGGAAGACGTGCAAATGGACACCGGTTCGAAGGGAAAACTTAGAAAAGAAAAAAAACGTTATGATAGCAAGCAGGAGCTGTTATTAACTAAACCAAAGTGCTGGCTGTTAGCTATAGCGGCAGTTTTTTTTGCGGGTTCAATGGCCGCAGTCGCAGTTTATAATGCACTTCGTCAACCGATTTCGGGGAGCGGTACGTCTCAATCAACAATGATCACAGGCTTGATTCTCTATATTGTGATTGCAGTCGGGCTGTTTCTCCTGATGAGAAAACTTGATAATTTTATATCGAAGTGGTGCAGTGCTTTCTTTGTTTCGCTGACAGTTTTTTTTCTTGCACTGAGCATTGCGTTTGGTCTGATAATGAAATTTGAACCTGCATTTGATCTTGGAGCAATTTATTACGGATCAATTGGAATGTTGGAGGACGGAAGCTGCCTTGCCCAACTGACGAGGACGAGTGACATAAACTATTTTTACTATTTTCCAAATAACCTCGGCGGATTGGCAGCAAATTATTTGTCGTTGCTTGTCGCAGCAATATTCGGCATTAAAGATTACTTTGCAGTATTTGTTGTCGTGAATTCGATATTTGCAGCACTTTCATTCCTATGTATTGGTCTGTGCATAAAAAAAGTCTTTGGGAAGCGACAAGGAGTTTTTGCAATGCTCATGGCGGTTTTGTTTCCATCCTACCTGTTTGCGGCAGGTACGATTTATACCGATACCATGACAATGTGTTTCCCGATTCTCACGCTATACCTTTACATAGAGCTTGTTTCAGCGTGTTCTACAAAAAAGAAGGTAGTATTTACGGCATTGTTTGCCATTGCCGCCTGCATCGGTACGCTTATAAAGGCAACGGTTATGATTATGCCAATTGCAATAATTCTGTGTGACATTATTATTTCGTTTAACAAAAAGACATTTGTGGGGCTTATACGCCCAATCTCAGCGGCATTGGCGGCGGCAATTGTACTCATTGGGATGTCAGCAGCACTCAAAGGGGCATTTTATGCGACTCAGCTCGACCGTGAGCAAGCAAAAAAGCTTGAGACACCTAAACTGCACTGGGTGATGATGGGACTGAGTGGGGTCGGAAAGTACAACTTCAGGGATTACGAATTCACTCGTTCATTCGGCGATCCGATTGAGAGGGCAGAAGCGGTAAAAGGTGAGATTGCTAAACGTATCGAGAATTTAGGAATACGAGGCGTGCTGAAACTAGGTGCAAAAAAGGTTTCATCGCTCTACGAGGATGGAACGTTCTGTGAGACGGATTTCTTCTCTCTCAGTCCTGCGAAAATTACCGATTTACACAGGTATGCAATGACAGGCGGCGAATATAACGATATTTATCGCAGCATATGCAACGGGGAATTATATGCAATCATCTTGATTGCAGCGGCAGGAGGTGCAGCAGCTGTTGCTGCGTTAAGGAAACGGGTCATATCGCTCGTAAACGGAAAGACTCTGATACCTGTTGCACCAATGGTTGCGGTCATTGGACTGAATCTCTTTATCGCAGGTTGGGAGGTTTCAGTCCGCTATTCAATGAATTTCCTGCCGGTGCTGCTATTGAGTGCAGCAGTATCATTCTGCCTTGCAGAAGAGGTTTTTAAAAAGCTCAGAGCGAGGGGTGAGACTAAAAATCAATGATGGGCATTTACCCATTCCCTGCTGAATTCGATAAATGCTTTACAGGCAGGTGAAACAGTAGTTGAAGCAGTTGCAATGCCAATGATTCTGAAGCATTCTGGGTCAATATGCATCTTCCTTACAGAGTCATCAATGTCGTCGACAACGAGTTCGGGAAGAATGGTTATGCCGAATCTGTTTTTTACCATGGAGATAGCTGCATAATCATCGCTTACGGAAAAACGAACGTTAGGACGGAGATTCGCTTTCTTTAAAATTTGTCCGATATCATGGTTTGAACCCTCACCTGGAATAATGAAATCAAGATTCCTGATTTCATCCAATGGCAGCTTCTCCTTTTTAGCAAGGGGATGATCATGCGGCACGAGAGCAATGAGCTTATCCTGGACTAATGGAACGAAATTAAGGTTTTTAACCATCGCACCGCTGACAAAACCACAATCAATTTCTTCACGCAGAACCATTTCTTCAATATCTTTGTAAGTTCCAACGCAGATATTAAAAGAAACATTTTCATAAATCATATTAAATTCTTTAATCATTCTCGGAATCCAGTGCACGGCAGCACTGACGAAAGTTCCGATTCGAACACGACCAGTACGAATTCCGGTAATTTCGTTTGCGACCTGATGCATCGTATCATCACGATTTACGATTTCACGTATGTATGGAAGCATACGTTCACCGTCATTTGTCAGTGAAACACCATTTTTACTGCGAAACAGGAGAGGAAAACCAATGTCATTTTCAATCTGAGCAATTATGTGACTTACTCCGGACTGAGTATAGCCAAGTGTTTCCGCAGCGGCAGTAATATTCATTCTGTCAACGACTGATAATAAAATTCTATAATAATCAATATTCATGGAAAGCTCCTATCGATGAATTTTGTCAATGGATACTATAGCAAAGATTTGTTTCAAATGCAAGCTTTTTTAGCTTATAATGTTAGGGATGCGTCTTTTGTAGACAGTAATAGATGGAATGGATGGTATGATTATGGAGTCAAAGAGTAAGGCCATGAGCAAAACCCGGAGAGCAAGTTCGAGCCCGGTGTTTAGAAAGTGGATTTCGCCACTGCTTTTTTTGACCGTTTTCATTGGTATTTTTGCTGTTTTTGCCGTGCCGATGGGGCTTTCAAACATGCTCAACACTTTTATGAATACAGCTTATAGGCTTCTGATAGAAACGGTGTTGTTTATCATGGCGATTGCCGTGCTGATGGGTGCAGTTTCGGCACTGTTGTCGGAGTTTGGAGTTGTTGACATGATAAACAGGATTCTTTCGCCGCTGATGAAGCCCGTCTATGGACTTCCAGGTGCAGCTGCACTCGGAATTGTCACGACGTATCTTTCGGACAACCCGGCAATTCTGTCACTTGCAGGCGATAAGGGGTTTCGTTCCTACTTCAAGAAATATCAGATCTATGCTCTTACGAATCTCGGAACGGCATTCGGCATGGGTCTTATCGTATCAACCTTTATGCTTGGCATTGGCGGCACATCTGGACAGGACTTCGGCGGTGCCGTGCTACTCGGCAACGTCGGTGCAATTATCGGCAGCATCGTGAGCACAAGAATAATGCTCGCCCAAACGAAGAAAATGTTTGGTACGGATGAATGGTGTGACATGATTCCGGCAGATGCAATTAAGGAAAACGATGAACACCCGGCTGAGAAAAAAGGCATTGGAATGCGTATCATGAATGCAATTCTTGAAGGCGGTTCTGGTGGGGTTCAAGTCGGCGTGAGCGTTATTCCGGGTGTGCTTATTATCTGCACAATCGTTATGATGCTGACATATGGTGCACCCGACGGAGGAGCTTACACCGGTGCTGCCTATGAAGGCGTAGGGTTGATTCCGCAAATTGCCGATAAGCTCAGCTTCATTCTTACTCCAATGTTTGGTTTTGCCTCTCCCGACGGCATATCAGTACCGATCACTGCACTCGGTTCGGCTGGTGCCGCAATGGGGCTGGTGCCAAAGATGGTTGAAGCCGGAGCAGCAAATGCACATGACATTGCAGTGTTCACGGCTATGTGCATGTGTTGGAGCGGTTATCTCAGCACTCATGTTTCGATGATGAGTTCCCTCGGCAGGGCTGACCTTTCCGGTAAGGCGATCTTGAGCCATACCATCGGCGGTCTTTGTGCAGGTATTGTGACAAATTGGTTGTTCAAACTCCTTGCACTCATCTTCTAGTAAGATATAGAAATTTTTAGAACAGAAAACCCGAAGAGCTGATCAAATCAGTTCCTCGGGTTTTTATCAGTAAGTTATCAGAAGATTCCTACCGGTCATCTCTTTGGGCTTTGGAAGCCCCATCATTCCAAGTATTGTCGGAGCAATATCGCAGAGTTTTCCGCCGTCATTGAAACGCCGCTTCCTTATGTCGTTTGTCACTAGAATCAACGGAACCGGGTTCGTCGTGTGAGCCGTAAATGGCGAACCATTGTCTGAAATCATTCGTTCGCAGTTACCGTGATCCGCTGTTATAAGGCATTCGCCTCCGTTTGCAAGAATACAGTCAACAACCTTCTTAGTGCAAATATCGACGGCTTCAACGGCTTTGACTGCTGCCTCAAGATTGCCCGTGTGGCCAACCATATCGGGGTTGGCAAAATTGAGAACCATGAAATCGAAACGACCAGAGTTAATCATTTCGCAAGCTCTATCAGCTATTTCATAAGCACTCATTTCAGGCTTCAAATCAAAGGTTTTTACGGCAGGAGACTTTACGAGTACACGCTTTTCACCCGGAAAAGGAGTTTGAATGCCGCCGTTAAAGAACATGGTGACATGATTAAATTTTTCGGTTTCGGCAATGCGAAGCTGAGTTTTGCCGAGCTTTGAAAGATATTCGCCGAGAGAGTTTTTTGGAACTTCTGAGCGGAATGCAATTTCACATTTTCCCTCGAAGGCATCATCATAGAGTGCAAAGCAGACATACTTGATGGGGAAGAAGCCTCGCTTTCTTTCGAAGAATTCAAAGTGTTCATCGAGAAAACAGTGAGTGATTTCTTTCGCTCTGTCCGGACGGAAGTTGAAAAAGATAACGCTGTCGTTTGGTTGTACAGTCGCAACAGGCGTTCCGTCCGGCTTTGTGACAACAGTGGGAGTCATGAATTCGTCAGTCAGACCATTTTTGTATGCTGTGCGAATTGCATCCGGAGCGGAAACAGTCTGCGCGCCCTCGCCGTAAACCATTGCGGCGTAGGCCTTTTCAACTCTATCATAATTATTGTCACGATCCATTGCATAAAATCGACCGCTGAGAGATGCAATCTCTCCGCATTCAAGGCTTGACATTGTCGCAAGAAGACGCTCAACAAACTTGATACCGCCTCGCTGAGAAGTGTCTCTGCCGTCCAAGAAGCAGTGGACATACACTTTTTTGAGTCCGTTAGACCTTGCAAGTCTCAAAAGGGCAAACAAATGCTCGATGTGACTGTGGACACCGCCATCAGAGAGCAGACCCATGATATGCAATGCAGAGTCATGAGTCTTGCAGTTTTCAATTGCGTGAACGAGAGCCGGTCGCTGAGCATAGCTGCCGTCCCTTATCGATGTAGTAATTCGGAGAAGTTCCTGGTAGACAACTCGTCCCGCTCCCATGTTCAAATGTCCGACTTCCGAATTGCCCATTTGGCCTTCAGGCAGACCGACATCCTCCCCTGAGGCACCGATGAGTGTATCGGGATACAAAGCCATATAGGAGTGAATGTTTGGAGCTCCTTGTATGGCAATGGCATTGCCTTTTCTTTCTCGACGGTAGCCAAAGCCATCGAGTATAATTAATCCGGTAAGTTTTTTCAATTTAGTACCATTCCTTAATTGTATTTAAAAGGGATTGCACACAAAGCGGCGGCTCATTAGCAGCGAATGATAGCACAGCTGCTGACGAACCGCCATTGTTCGTTCCTGAAATTATTTATTATTTACAACCTGAGCAAAATCGTTTGCTTTGAGACTCGCACCGCCGATGAGTCCGCCGTCGATTTCCGGCATAGCTTTAAGACCAGCGGCATTCTTGGCGTTCATACTTCCACCGTAGAGAATGCGAGTCATTGAAGCGAATTCACAGCCGTAAAGCTCCGCAACTACCTTGCGAATTGCACCGATGGTTCGGTCTGCTTCCTCGTTAGTTGCGGTTTTACCGGTTCCGATTGCCCAGATGGGTTCGTAGGCAATGGTTATACGCATTGCGTCACAACGCTCGATGCCATTGTAAAGTGCACGAACCTGGGTTGCGAGGAAAGCATCGGTAATGCCTGCCTCACGCTGTTCAAGCGTCTCGCCGACACAAACGATAGGAAGAATTCCATTTTCAAGAGCAGCCTTGACACGCATATTGACAGTTTCATCGGTTTCACCGAAATATTGCCTGCGTTCGCTGTGACCGATAATTGCATGGGTGACACCGATGTTTTTGAGCATATCGGCACTGATTTCACCGGTGAATGCACCCTTTGCAGCCCAGTGGATATTTTGAGCCCCAAGCTGAATATTTGTGCCCTCGATCAGCTTTGCAACTCTGCAAAGATCAACAAACGGTGGACAAATTACGATATCACAGCCAGCATCCTTAACAAGGGGGATGAGAGCGGAAACAAGCTCTGAAGCTTCATCGCGGTTCATGTTCATTTTCCAGTTGCCTGCAATCAGTTTCTTACGGCAGGGTCTGTCAAGAAGAGCGGCAACGCCGGGGAGAGTTTTGCCTTCGAGGAATTCAAGGCTTGCACCACCGCCGGTGGAAATATGGGTCATATGCGAGGCAAGACCGAATTTATTGATTGCGGAAGCAGAATCGCCGCCGCCGATAATGGTCGTTCCCTTGCATTCGGCACAGGCACGGGCGATTGCTTCGCTTCCTTTTGAGAATCTATCCATCTCGAATACACCGACGGGTCCGTTCCAAACGACAGTTTCTGCATTTCTAATGATTTCGCTGTACCTTGCACGAGTATCAGGACCTATGTCCATGCCTTCAAATCCATCGGGAACCTGATCGCAAGGTACGGTGATCGCTTCTGCATCGGGAGCAAATTCACGAGCGACAACTACGTCGGAGGGGAGAAGCATGGTAACACCCTTGGCTTTTGCTTCTTCGATGAGAGACTTTGCAAGGTCGATATTCGCCTCGTCAAGTATGGAATTGCCGATGTTGTAGCCGAGAGATTTGAAAAATGTATAGCTCATTGCACCGCCAATCAAAAGCGTATCGCATTTTGAAAGCAGGTTGCGGATGACACCAATTTTATCTCCGACTTTTTTGCCGCCGAGGATTGCAACAAAGGGACGCTTTGGGCTTGACAGTGCACCTCCCATAACGTCAAGTTCCTTCTGGATGAGAAAGCCGCAGACGGCGGGAAGATAGTGGGCAATGCCTTCGGTGGAAGCATGAGCGCGGTGTACGGTTCCGAATGCATCGGAGACGTAAACCTCTGCCAACGAAGCAAGCTGCTTAGCAAATTCGGGGTCGTTTTTTTCTTCTTCAGGGTGGAAACGGAGATTTTCAAGGAGGAGGATCTCACCGTTTTTGAGATTGGCGGCTTTTGTTTTTGCATCCTCACCGATAACGTCTTTTGCGAAAAATACGTTGACATCGGGCAAAAGCTCAGCAAGTCTCTTTGCTATGGGCATAAGGCTCAATTCGGGGACAAATTTGCCCTTGGGACGACCCAAATGGGAACAAAGAATCGTCTTTGCTCCGTTTTCAACGAGGTAGCGTATTGTGGGGAGGGCACCGATGATACGACTTTCATCGGTAATGGAAGCGTTTTCATCGAGAGGGACATTGAAATCGACCCTGACAAGAACTTTTTTGCCCTTTACGGGTACATCAGTGACGGATAGTTTAGTCAATTTATATTCACTCCTTACAAAATAGTAATGTTAGCGATTTCTCGTGTGCAGAAAGAAGCTGCAACTCAAGATTATTCTTTGCATTTTGCATTATACCATGCAAACACGAAACAGGCAACAGCAAAAATGGATATTCCTCAATAAAAATGGAAGTTCGACCATAAAACCGAACTTCCCGTGTTTAAATTTATTCTTCAAATTGAACTTTATTGTTAGGCTTTTTCCAAAGTGAGACGATTGTAAGTATGCCGTTGATAATCGCAATTAGAGCGGAAATACCTATAAGCCATCTCGAAATATCAGCAGTCATAAAATCCATTGCATCGTTAAATTTGTCCAAGACGAAACAGATGAGAACTATTAATGACACGATTACCGAAACATGTGCGAAAAGAGTATTGATCACCGTCCGCACGGGATGATTTTTCTTGCCTGACATATTCTATCCCTCCTTAGTTGCCTGGTTCAATGAAGTAGAGCATATCGCAGTTCTGCCGTCCGCCGCCGCAGGGAATTGAAACGAGAGAACCGTTGTACCACATCATTGCGGTCATTCCGCCGTCAAGATTATATGCTTCTGTGCAGCCGAGGTTGTACATGAGCTTTGAGAGCTCAGTCATGGGAAGACCATAGGAATAACCGGCTTGTCTGCCGTCAACGAGTACGAAGCAGTAGTGACCCGGTTCATAATAACCTATTGCACAGCGGGGGTGCCAATCGGAAACATAGTCATTACAATTAAACTCTGTCATAGGTTGACCATCCTGGAGCAGTCTGGGACCGAAGCTCCATGCGTGGAGAGGATAATTGCTGATAATCTCATCGAGGTTGACCTCGCCCGCAAGATATGTTTTCATTGTGCCGTCACGATAGACAACACAAACATCCTGATCCGGATTTAGCCTGTCACGGTAAAGTTCCCCGTTTCGAATTACAAGACCTTTCTTCTTGAACATCCAGTAGTCTCCGGATACGGAGAAGATTGCTCCGACACGCTCCGACATGGCTTCAAGACGCTCTTTGTTGTTGTTTGTCTGAGCATTTTCCGTGCGGAAAGAGTCAATATCCTGAATGTATACATCCGCCACATAATAGGTTACAGCATAGCCCTGAACCTTTGTGCTTACGGACTGGAATTCAATGCAGATATCCCGGCTTCGATAAGCATCGTTTGTGACAAGAATTTCACCATCGGTGAATTTATCGGCGTACTTGCCTTTGAGAAGCCCTGTGGGCTCCGGTGTCGGTTCCTCAGTCGGCATCGGTGTCTCCGAACCGGAGGGATTGTCCGTTCCGGATGGTGTTGCAGCCGGTGTAGCAGTTGGCAAAACTGTGGGAATGGGAGTGTTTAGAATCCGCGAGGGCTTATACTGATTGGGCTTCGCGTGATGAAACCATGCAAAAGTCAGAAGTGCTGCTGCGAACACGAGAATGTCCGCAACAACTGTTAACAAAATCTTTCGCGTGTTTGTTTTACACATTTTATGTTAATAACCTTTCTGAGCTTATTTACCCGCTTTTTTTGCAAAAACAAACTTACGCTGCAAAATGAAACTGAGCGGATAGAGTACCAGCTGTGAGAGTATCTGTGCGATCCACAGCGGTATTGAGGGTGTCAAAAGGGCGAGCAGACCGTAGTTTGCGGCGAGAATAAAAACAGCAAGAATATAATAGCGAAGCACACTGCCGTTTGTCTCAAACACAATCCGCCTGTTAAGCGTATAGTTGACAAGAGAACTGATAATTCGTGCAATCACGAGGGCAGGAAGCTTCGGTTCGAGGGTAAGACTAAACAGGTGAAAAGAATCGCCGCTTAAAACGTCGGAAAACACTTTGGTCAGTATGAGTACCAAGGCATAGTCAACAACCCAACTGATAATCGAAGACGCAATGAACCCGAAAATCACCTTATAAATTCGCCACGAATCCTTTATCGTGTTGAAATGGGAGGTCTCATTTTCGTTAATATATACCGTCTCAATAGTTTCTTCAATGATGGGTATCTGTTTTTTTGTGCAGACAAGAAGCTGATTCATCTCGTATTCATAACGGTCACCGTTTATACTGAGCATTTCATCGAGAAGATCTGTTGAAAAAGCACGTAGTCCCGTCTGTGTATCGTAAACTCTGACGCCGGTGGAAACTGCAAACACGAACCTTGTGATACCGTTGCCGAGTCTGCTCCTGAGCGGAACCTTGCCCGTAAAACCTCGGCTTCCAAGCACGAGAGCGGAGCGGTTTTTCGCCCAAACAGCACAGACCTTTTCAATGTCGGCAAGCAAATGTTGGCCGTCTGCATCAACGGTGATAATGCCTTCATCTTTGAGGTTGAGCGACTTTATCCACTCAAAAGCAGTTTTCATCGCTCTGCCTTTGCCATGGTTGACTTCGTGATGAATGACCTTGACCCTATTGCTGTGCATTTCATCAATCCGGCTGAAAACCGCCTGCTTTTCTGCACTGCTGCCATCATCAACGACAACTATGCGGTAATCAGTTTTATCGAGCAAACCCTGCACGACCCCAATAAGTTTTTTGTCCGGTTCATAGGCCGGAATAACAACTATCATATTTTTCTCCATTTTTATTACAATGGCTACACGCCATCGCCTTCAGACACGGGGATTATAGCACACTGCTCCCATTTTGAAAATACCCAAATGCTAAAAAACACCATGGATTGAGGAGAAATACAAAAAATGTTCAAAAAACCGCCATATTCTGAACGATTCGAAAAGTGGATTTCGGACAACAAAAAAAGCCGTGCACCCTCCCTTCGACAAGGCACCGATATGCGTTATCCGAATATGAAGCTCAAACCAGGCACACCCGCGGCACACCGCCAAATCCGCTTAATGCTGCTTCCGTCAGGACCTGACATGGTTCACGGCAGACGATTGCACGGGACCCGGTTCTCAGCACTCCTCATCAGAACTGCCAAATGAAACCAAGCCTAGGGGAGGGAATTAGACCCTGCTTTAGCGGATTGCAGGCAAAGGGCACCGCTAGCTCCCCGTTTAGCACGACTTCTGTATTATACACGATAAAAATGATTTTTGCAAGAACAAATTTTGAAAAGTGGGAGGAATTTGCTCGACTTCCATGCGTGATACCGTTCGAAAGTGCCGCATTTATCGAATAAAGCACAGCGGCAGGAAATGCGAACAAAATAGAGAGAATTTTTGAATCTTCTTCGTAAACTCCGTACGTCTTTTTTATTGGGGTTTAGATAGCCGGAGCAAGATTTCACAATAGAATGATATTAGAATCACAACGCATGATCTAATTTTCTGCAATAAAAACTCTTAATAACGGTGAAGCATTTCGATTGCAATCTTAATATATCATGAGGGCACACCTTGACTTCGTGCGGTACAAGTGGTAGAATCGAACGGAAAACTGAATAAGGCTCAAGTGCCGATGCTCTGCCGTGCTGCGGAGAGTGTCGGAGAATAGGTAATCGGGTCGAAGTCCCGAACGGTACCGCCGCTGTGGGTATGTAGGAGTCGCTTTTCGGTGCAAACCGGCCATTGGGAAACTGAGAAGGTTAAGTGTCTTCCGTTGATATACAAGTCAGAAGAACTGCTTGAGTTGTATTCCCCTTGCTTTTGCAGCTCACGAGTTATGAGGTCGGCGGATTTTTTTGTTGCGTAAACGGTGCAGCTTTTTGCTGTGCTGTTTTTTATTTTAATGTCCGCATACTTCCAACTGCAAAACAAACACTTCATTGAAAAAAGAGGAAGATATGAACAAAAAGTCTACGAAACATGCGGCTGATGAAAGGACGGCTATGGAAGAGGAGTTTGCAAGTCGTCATGCAAGTGACACCGATGAAGAGCTGCTTAATTATGTTGCCGGGATAGCCGAGAAACTCGGAAGAAGGCCGACAAAAGAAGAAACCGTTGGCTACCGTTATATAAAATCCCGCTTGGGTCACTGGCCGGGAATAATGGTTTGTATAGGACTTCTCGAACCAAAGCAAACCCGAAGGGAACGCATGAGAAAAGCCATTGCAAATAAAAAACGTATGGCTAGTGGTAATGGAAAGGCTTTATCGCGAAAAGAGAATGAAGAAATCTGAAGTCATAAAAATATTAAGTATAGTATTGGTGATGGCAATGCTGTCGGGACTTTTGTCGCTTATTTTTTCGGCAAGTTATATAACACCCGAAAACCCATTGAGCGAACAAACGTTTTGTCCGAATGAAGAACCTGAGCCCACAGATGACAATGTGGATCACCCTCCGCAGACGATAATTCCGCAGCCGACGGAAACACCTGTTCCAACGGTACAGCCGACGGATACTCCGGCTCCGACAGATACGCCTGTACCGACAGATACCCCGATTCCTACGGATATACCAACTCCGACTGCACAGCCAACGGATACTCCGGTTCCGACGGACACACCCATTCCAACCCCAAGGCCAACGGTCAAACCGACAGAGAGACCGACCTCGAGACCAACGGCTGATCCAACCGAAAGGCCGACCCCAAGGCCAACGGCTAATCCAACCGAGAGACCGACCCCGAGGCCAACGGTTAAACCGACCGAAAGACCGACCCCAAGGCCAACGGTCAAACCGACTGAAAGACCGACCCCAAGGCCAACGGTCAAACCGACTGAAAGACCGACCCCAAGGCCAACGGTCAAACCGACAGAGAGACCAACCCCAAGACCAACGGCTAATCCGACAGAGAAACCGACCCAAAGACCAACGGCTAATCCGACAGAGAAACCGACCCAAAGACCAACGGCTAATCCGACTTATCTTCCGACTGAAGAGCCAACAAGTCATCCGACATATCAACCGACAGAGAAACCGACGGCCAGGCCGACCGATTATCCGACAAACACACCCGAGCCGGGAGGTGACGCTACACCCGAGCCGGGCGGTGACACTACACCCGAGCCGGGAGGTGACGCTACACCCGAGCCGGGCGGTGACACTACACCCGAGCCGGGAGGTGACACTACACCTGGGCCGGGCGGCGATGCTACACCCGAACCGGGCGGCGATGCTACACCCGAACCTGGAATTGAAAGGCCATACATTGTTACAGACCTTTACAGTGGAGTTTATACGCCTAGAGATATAGAAAATGATACTCTTGTTTTCTATGCCTACCCGGCAGGCGGAGCGAATCTGACGCTTAGGGTCTACATAAAGGAACGTTATGAGGATGTTAATAACGGGATTCTTATGTCACCTGATGAGCAAAGTTATTTTTACCCGCAGCTGACATTAAACACTGAATACATCATCACGATGTATCTCTATCAAAACGGAGAACTCTGTGGAGGTGCAGTCAGATTCTATATAACTTATCGCAACGAAATGGCGGATGAAGATAACCCTGTAGTCGGCGACCATCCACCGGTTATTACGACCAACAGAGACGGCGATGACAGTGTAATAACGAGCAGCAGGTTCATGTTGAGGGTTTCTGCACGTACATGGGAAGGCGATGTAATTTATACAAATCACATCGTTGTGACTCTTGACGGGGTTGTGCAGACAAATCCGACGGGAAGCTCGGTATTTGAATATCATCTGCTGCTGACTCCCCCGAATGTTGGGGATGACATAGACCATGTTGTTACGATACTTGCATGGGATGACGAGGGCAACTCGACATTCAGAACGCTCATTCTGCCGTACCATCGTGTATCTGAAGGCTACGAGAACGGGTCGATTCATATCATGCTTGACGCAACAACTCTGGGGCTCGGCATCATAATCGATGACGTTTACACCGTACATGAAGGTGAAACGGCTGCGGAATTGCTGCTGAGGCTTTTTGAAGACTATGGGATTGAGGTTGAGTACGGAGGTACTCCAAAGCTGAATTTCTATTTGCGACGCATACTATGCGGGGATATTGCCTACAACGTGCAAATCCCGCCGGAGCTTTGGACTTTAATCCTGCGTGACGGAATTACGCTAACGGATAACGGAGATCGCGACAGTATCGGTGAATTTGACTACACACGCTGCTCAGGATGGATGTATTGCATAAACGGAATGTATCCCGGCATAGGTCTTTCTGAATATTATCCAATCGATGGTGATACGCTCTGCCTCAGGTTTACTCTCGCTCTCGGCAAAGATATCGGCGGTTTTGATGCAACCGGTTCCGGAGTAGGCGAAGGTGTGTTGACGAGTTACTGTGGAATGTGGATTGACGGCGGATTCATTCAGCTTGAGCATGATTACTGTGTTGTTGCCCGCGTTGAGCCAACCGAATTCGACGAAGGCTATATCGATTATCAGTGTTCCAAGTGCCATGATTCCTACCGTGAAATATTGCCTCCGACGGGAGGGGCTGGTGGCAAAAGTGCTCCGGCTTTACTGCCTATAACAAACGAAAAGAAAAAGGAGTATTTGAATGAAGAAGCGGTTTAAAACACTTGTTTGCGTTTTATTAATACTGCTCGTATTCTTAAACGGATGTACGCACAAAATCACTCTGACAAAGCCAATGTCGGATGAGATAACTGGTACTGCTGCGGGAATAAAGAAACTTGCAGGAGTTGATAACGATGCATCCTTGCTCTCGAGAAAAGATATTTTTCCGGCCGGAAGTTCCGTCTGTGATTGGACGGCCTTTGCTTTTGCAATTTCCGGTGTGGAAGAGGACTATAACACGTACCTTTGTTCTCTTGCTGATTATGTCGAAATTGCGATGTGCGAGAAGGGGTGCCTTGATAAAACCAAAGCAACAGAATACCACCGTATTGCCATGACGGTGCTTGCTCTTGGTGGTGATCCCACGGCATTTTCAAAAGGTGCGGATGGGAAACCTGTCGATCTAATCGAACTCGGCACCTACAATTTCGATGGGGATCTTGGCGGTCAGGGACTTAATGGCTACATCTTTGCACTTATAACACTTGACATCGGTAATTTTGCGATTCCGGAAAATGCAAATTATACACGCAGAGACATCGTGAATGCAATTCTTGAAGCCTGTGAGCCCGAAGGAGGGTTTGGACTCGAAAAGGGAGCGTTTGACGTTGACATAACGGCAATGGCGATCCAGGCACTTTCACCATATTATGGCAGCCAAAATGCAATTTCAATTGGTGTGTCTCCGGGGGAAATTGCATCTGCTGTCGACAGGTCAATTGAAAGACTTGCTTCCGTTATGACAGATAATTGCACCTTTGTTTCGTATGGTTCGGAAAATGTTGAGTCAACAGCTCAGACAATTATAGCTCTTTGCTCGCTTGGAAAGGATCCGACCAAGGAGGAAATGTTCAAACGTGGCGGCAGGACTATTGTTGACGGAATGCAAAGTTTTCTTCTACCGGGAAATATTTACAGACATTCCACTGAAAACTTTGATGGCAACCTCATGTCAAGCGAACAGGCAATGCTGGCACAAATTGCTCTGTATAAACTGAACAATGGCTTGGGTAGACTTTACAGCATTCAATTGGGAGAGGGATAAGCAGAAAAGGAGAAAAAATGATTACAGATGAAATAAAAAAAGAGATAAAGAAGGTCATCATCGGCAAAGACGATGTTATCAGTAAGGTGCTCCTGGCTATACTCGCACGTGGGCATGTGCTGCTTGAGGATGTTCCCGGAGTAGGTAAAACAAGTCTTGCTCTGGCATTTTCAAAGGCACTCGGACTTGACTGCAAACGCATCCAGTTCACCGCAGATACCATGCCGTCCGATGTTGTGGGATTCAGTGTTTTTGAAAAAAACAGTTCCCGCTTTGTGTACAAGCCGGGAGCTGTTATGACGAACCTGTTGCTTGCTGATGAAATCAACCGAACTTCGAGCAAAACTCAGTCGGCACTCCTTGAGGCAATGGAGGAGGGAAAAGTCACGGTTGACGGGGTTACACACGACCTTCCGGTGCCATTCACAACGCTTGCTACGGAAAATCCAATAGGTTCGGCCGGTACTCAGCTTTTGCCCGTTTCTCAGCTTGACAGATTTATGCTTAAGCTCAGTATGGGATATCCTGACAGAGCCAGCCAGGTTGAAATTATGCGTGACAGACACCA
The DNA here is from genome assembly GCA_934633695.1 of uncultured Clostridia bacterium. GTDB lineage: Bacteria > Bacillota > Clostridia > Christensenellales > CAG-138 > PeH17. Next base: position 97,741 of record CAKTYT010000003.1, read on the forward strand.
CGCTAATCCGATTGATGCCGTCAAACCCGTCTGTACGGCGGCAGATCTTTCAAAGTTGATTGAGGATGTGCAGAGTATTTTTGTCAGCGATGCTGTCTACGAATACATTGCAGAGCTGACGGAAAGGACAAGGGTTCACCCGATGATAAAATTCGGAGTCAGTCCAAGAGGAGCCTTGGCAGTATGTCGGGCAGCGAAGGCACATGCCTGCCTTGAACAACGCGATTACGTAAATGCCGATGATGTTGTTTATGTATTTTCGGATGTTTGCTCACACCGCATTGTTCTCGGTTCAAAAGCGAGGATACGCGACTGTACTGAGCAATCGGTCATTGCCGAGATAATATTGGGATGTAAAAAACCCGGTATTCGGGAGTTTTCACGCAGATGAACAAGAAAAACAGGAGAAACGTTGTAAATATTGCCGTACATGCCGTTCTTATTGTTTTCTGCTTGGGAATTTTCATAAAGGAGCCGTCACTTTTGACAATGGTACCTATGTGTCTGCTTCTAATCATTCCGCCTTTGAATTATGCCATTAACCTGATTGCATCCAAACACGTTTGCATCAGTGTTCGCTCCGTCGCTTCTTGTCAGAGGAATGACTCAAACAGAGGAAGTGATACAGGGGAAAGCTGTCCGTGCAGTGTTCGTCTTTTCAATAAGAGCGTTATTCCGCTTCCGTTCATCCAATGTACTCTGAGCCTTGTGAACAGTTTGAACGGTGAGCAGAAATTTATCACCGTACGCTGCCATGCCGCTGCCTTGTCAGAATGTGAAATGCAATTTTGTGTTTCGAACAGCCATACGGGTTGCGTGAATGTGAATATCGTTCGTGCAGAGATCATGGATATTTTCGGTGTTCTGCCGGTGAAAATGAAGTCGGCGGGCAACGAAAGGTCAGAAGCCATGTGTATGTTTCTTCCAAAAGTGTTTGAGATTGACTTTGCGAATGACAGGCGATTCTCTCCCGACAGTGACAGCTGCGATTACGCCCCGGGTAAGAGAGGGTCGGATTTCACAGAAGTACTTCAGCTCCGACCGTATGAGGAGGGAGATTCGATAAAGCACATTCACTGGAAAGTCTCTTGTAAGTCGGACAAGCTTATAGTTCGTGAAGCCAGCTTTCCGATTATTCATTCATTGCTCGTTTTAATGGATGTAAACAAGTGCACACCGGATGAATGCGATGCAGTGTGTGATGTTACAGCTTCAGTCTGCTCTGCACTTCACGATGCAGGTTCTGCATTCACTCTGCTTCGAACCAAGGACGGCGAGGTTGAGCTTCATGAAGTGCAGCCTGAGGCAGAACTTCTGCCGGCAATAGAATGGTTGATCGAATGTGAGCCTTGCAGTCAGGCTTATGAAAATTATGTTTTGGAAAACGGAACTCCTGAATTCGGCAGGGTAATTTTTATCGGTAAGTCGTTTGGAGAAAGTGCAGCAGAGTTTTGCAGTGCATCGGAAACAAAAATACTGCTTTGCGGAATTGAAGGCTTCGGGCAGCATTTTGATGCCGAAAATATTGAGGAAAGCATAATAAAACTTAAAATATAGTTTGGTTTATGAAGAGAAAGATCAAAAATGGAATAAAAATTGAGAAACGCTGCAATGTGCAGGGGAAGTGTGTCCATCCATTCCGCACCATTGTGATGCTCCGTTCGATTCTGTTTGCTGCAGGACTAAACTTTGTTTCTTCGTCACTGTTTTCAACGCTTGAAATCTCACCCATTCTTTTGACGGCAATAGAGGTACCGTTTTGCTGTCTCGTGTGTTTCCCGTTCAGTGGAAAACGCAGTGGCATTGCAATACTTACCAGCTGTGCAGCCTTGCTTTTATACTTGGCTATCGCTTTACCGCAAATTAAACAGGGGATAGGACTGCTGATGAATGATTGCATAGATGCTCTCATTCGAATGGATGGAAAGATAAGGCTTAGTGTTACGGTGGAAAAAGTAAATCCAATTTGGATTCTGATGCTTTTCTGCGGTATAAATGTCATGCTTTCATCGAAACTTGCTTCATCTAAATGTGCTGCTTTACCGATTTGTACGACGGCAGCTGTGCTTATTTACGTATTAGTCGGACTTGCCCCATCGCCATGCGGAGCAGCTTTGCTCACTGTTGCAAGTCTGACAGGGGTCATGTATGCACCTTCCGGAGTCAAACCAATAGCTACTGTTTCGAGCAGAGGAAATTTTTTGTCCGCTGCCGCAGGCATTGTATCGATTCTGCTGCTGATTTCAGCTGCCGTCTGCCTTGCACTGCCTTTTGCCGGCTTGTGCGAAAATAAGCTGTCGAGCGAGTTTGAACAATCGGTTCATCATGCTTTGTTTGACAGCAGCTCAAACATTATGCCCGAGGGCAGACTTTCATCCGTTACGGCAAGGAAGAAATCATCTGCTCCGGCACTGATCGTTAATTTCGGGCAGAATGAAACAAAAAAAACTGCCTTTTCGAGTTATTTTCGGGGCATGACGGGGGAGGTATACACGGGCCACAGCTGGGACACGCTGCCAAAGGAACAGCTGGTTAAGTACAATGATCTTTTCTATTGGCTTCATAAAAGCGGCTTCTATGCCCAATCTCAGCTTGGCACGGCAGTTAATGCCGTTATGCAGGCAGAGGCGGAAACGTCTGAAATAATGATTGAAAATATTTCTGCATGCAAGAGGTTTCTTTACCTCCCGTACACCGCACTGGAAAGTGAGCTGCTCGATACGTCATACATAGGGGACTCATCGTGCCTGCGTAATCGAAGAGCAGGTTCAATCTGCAATGTGGTTTGTGCATCGGAAATTCCGGCACTTCAATATATTCAACATGTCGCTGCTGGACAGGACAATGAACTAACGGCAAACTACATTGCGGCAGAAAGAGCGTATTCGGCATTTGTTCATGAAAACTATTTGCAGCTTACTCCCGAATCAACTGCTGTGATGGCGAGAATCTTCGGTGCGGAACCGGAGGAACTGAAATTGAAAGGTGTTCTTAATCTTGTGTCCTCAGCTTTGAGCGAGAGCATTGTCTACGATGAAGAGGTTAAGGGGTCTTGCGGCGAAAATGATTTTGCAACCTACGTCCTTGAGGTGAGTAAACGCGGTTATGACGTCCATTATGCTTCGTGTGCAGTGTTGATGCTTCGATATTTCGGAGTTCCGTCGAGGTACGTTGAAGGTTACTGCCTGGGAAAAACTGTTTCGCCATACGGAGCTGTAACGTTGACAGAAGAGAATGCTCATGCGTGGGCAGAGTACTACATAGAAGGTGTGGGCTGGATACCATTTGAGGCAACCCCGGGTTATGAAAGCAATATAGGGGATAATCAGTCGGAGGTCGATGATTTGGATGATCCTGACGATCCGGATAATCCAGATGATTTTGATAATACCTACAAGAATGATAAGCTCCCTGACATAAGCCTTGCACGTCCACCGAAAAAGTTAAACTCTGGGAACAGACTCAAGCTGAGCAAGGCAGTGTTCCTATTGCTCTTGCTTAGTCTTCTGTTGATCCTATTGCTTATTCTTGTCCTGAGAAGAGTATTGCTCAGAAGATCAATTTCAAGGATGCTCTGTGCCGACAACAATGAATCTATAGCAATGATGTTCGGTTATGCAACGATGCTGAGAAAAGCAGTTGGAATGACGGATCTGATAGAATGCGAAGTCATTTCGTTAAACGATGAAGCGGTGTTCAGCAATCACCGTATGAGTGATGAGCAAAAAGCCGCAATGCAAGACTATCTGGAAAAGACATTGGCAGAATGTATTCGTTCAAGATCGTTTTTTAAACGCATTTATGACCGTTTTATTGCCTGCCTTTACATATAAATATTTATGAGGAGGTTTTCTTTGATGAAGAAACTATCAAGAGCTGCAGCGGCATTTATTTGTTTTGCAATGCTGCTTGTCTGCACGAACCCGACAGCGGTACTTTGTGCAGAGCTGCTCAGGAGCGGTGGGAGCTTCTATCTTACCGCATCAACGGCTTCAGATGTTATTATTGAACCAACGAAAGTTGATTACGAAAACGGTCAAACGATAGCGGAAGCCCTTATGAACAGCGGACATGTGTTTAGTGGAATTGAAAACGGTTTTATTACCGCCATTGACGGCATAGAGGGCAACTACATTATATTTTACGATTGTGCAGATGGCTCTGATGAATGCAGCTATGACCTAAGCGTGATTGCTTCTCCCGAAACTATAACTGCAATCGGGTTCGCCGAAGCAGAAGTAGGCTCAAAAGAAATGATTGAACTTATCGGGCTTTGCGGAGAATACAACTGCATGGATAACGGCGTTAAAAATTATCCCGATGCCATAGCAGCATATGAAGCAGCACTTCGAGAACTCCGTTCCGCAGGCTCGGAACGTGCTGCTGAACTCAAAACAGCTCTTGCTGATGCGATCCGCAGTTACGAAGCTTATCTTGCAGGGGAGAAATATCCCATCAACTTTGTTGTTACGCAGAATGGCGAGGCATTTGAAAGTCCTGTTATTACCGTGACTGATGTTTATGGCAATAAATCGACATTCAACGGAACCACCGCTTACGCTCATGCGGGAACGTCAACATATTCGGTATCTGATGGCGGCTGCAATCGTATTGAAGGAAGTTTTGTTGTTACGACTCCTGCTGAAGGAGAAGAGTATTCTCCTGCGACAATAGAAGCGGCTCTTCCGTTTGGCGAATGGTTCGGCGACATTATTATTCATGCTGACAGCGGTTCGCTCAATGAACTTTATGACACAAATCAGGATTATGCTACCCACACTGCAACCTATCGCATTGAGGATACGAACAGAGGAAGTGTATACATCTACATAACCCGCGGTGCCGATTTGCCGGCTGACACCGTTAAAACTTATGCTTGTTACGTTGATATAAACGGAAGGGATAATTCTGATGGTTCTGTATCCGCAAACAATAAGGGGTGGGAAAGTTCATATACGGTTCTCACGAATTTGTGGCAGAAGAACAGTATGGATGAACGTGAATTCGACCTTGAAGCTCGCTATGCAATCGGCAATCAAATGCAGATTCAGTCCTTCCGGCTCGTATTTGAACGCATACCGACACTCGAAACTCTAAGTATTTCAGGCAATGAAACCGTTATACCGATGCAGTTCTCTCCAATGGTTCAGAATTATTCTGTCGATACTGTCGCAGAAACGGCAGTTGTGAACTACGTACCGGTTCTTGAGGATTACAGAGTCTTTGTTAATGGCAGTGAAGAGCAGAGCGAGGTTGCACTTGGCGGAGTCGGTGAAACAACAGACATAGAGATTACTGTCGAGTATTTTAATGAATCGCTTAACGCAAATCGTTCATTCAGCTATACGGTTGCAGTGACCCGTTTGCAGGCAGCACAGTTTACGCTGAGAGTTCCTGACGGGACCGAAGTTGATGTTCTGAACGATGCGGGCAGTGTTATCGCCTCTTCCGGCGAAAGTGTCGGTGCAGATGGCTGCAATGAAAAGGTCTACTACCTCACTCCGGGTGAAAATTATTCCTATATTGCGACAAAAGACTCGTACTATCATACTACTGCATCGTTTACGGCTGTCGATGCCGGAAATGTTACAGTTGCAAAGCCTGAAAACACTGCGAAACTGTCGAACATAGGTGCTTACTCCGGACGCAACGTTGGCAATGCGAATACAAGAGCATACGATCTCGACAGGGAGTTTAATTCTGTCGAACACGAGTACTTCTTCAGCGTTTCAGATGCAAACTCGTTCTTCTACCTCAAGGCGACCGGTGCCGATGAGGAGTATGAAATCCATGCACTGTACAATAAGCAGACGACAATCGCCATAACAAATGGCGTTGAAGTGGACAAGCTCATCGATTCTGCCGTTGAAGACTCTTCAGCCGCAGTAGCCTGCGGTCAGTTCATTGCCGGAAACTGTGGTTATTCCAACCTTATGACCGTAAGACTTTCAAAGACTGTTGATTCTGTACTGTACTATCAGGACTATTTCTTCACAGTACGGCGTGAAGTGAGCTTTAAAGACCTCACTGCGTCATCCGAATCAGGTGCTGTTGTACTTCGAGATGCGGAAGGAAATATCATCAAGTATGATCGAGACACAACCGATTACTATGCCTCCGTACCAATCAGCCTTCGAAGCTTTTCTGTGGAAGCAACTTTTAGGAGCATTTCGAGTGAGACAGCTCCAAACAAAGGCGGTTACTATGTTCTTGTAAACGGTGTGCGTTATGATGATGTTTCTGCTGTTGAGATTGAGCTTGATCCGGTTCTTTCAGAGGAAAATATCGAAGTGGCCTGTTGTCACATCGATACGAATTCCGTACATAGCACTTACACTATCCATGTTGCAAAGACAACTCCGACTAAAGTGCGGTTTATTACGAGCCCTGATGATGCAATTGTCTTTGTGACGTCCAACATAACCTCGCTGCCAATTTCGAGGGATGATGATGGGACATACAGCCTTATCCCCGGTGACAGCTACACCTACAGCGTTACCAAAGCGGGCTATGTCGGCGTATTTGAAAGCGACTTCGTACCTACAGTTAGAGAGGATGTTTTCAATGTCAATGTATCTCTCAACTTGGCAGAACCTAACACGGAGCTGAATCCGAATCTTGATGCACAGTGGCCGACATTCCGTGCAAATGAGTTTAACAACGGCGTTGTGGACTATCCGATACCAACAACTGCAAATGATTCCGTTCTTTATTGGGCATCGCAGTTTGGCAGCGGTTATGGTTCAAATGCTTGCAGCTGTCCGATTATCGTTGATAATTATCTGTATGTCTATGCAGGAATGAACATTTACAAAATTGACAAGATGAGTGGTGAAACTGTGCGTGAAAAGCCAATGGCTGCAAGCTCAAGTTTTGCAATAAACTCACCTACATATGCAGACGGCATGATTTTTGTCGGCCTCTCAAACGGACGAATCCAGGCCTTCGATGCTGTTACGCTTGACTCTCTCTGGCTCTACACCGATCCGAACGGCGGCCAGCCTAACTGTCCTATTGTCTACAATAATGGCTATATCTACACCGGTTTTTGGAAGAGCGAAACGGGTGATGCAAGCTTTGTCTGTGTTTCCGTCACTGATGAAGATCCATCGGTCGGAAATGAAACGAAAGTTGCCTCCTGGCGTTATGTCTCAAAGGGTGGATTCTACTGGGCAGGTGCTTATGCTTGCGACGAGTTTGTTCTCATCGATACTGATGACGGTGAAAGCGGATACACAACCGGATACAGTAAGGTTCTCTCATTCAATCCGTCCACGGGCGAGCTTCTTGGAAGCATTACTCTCCCGCACCCCGGCGATGCACGCAGCAGCGTAACATTTGTTCCGGATGGAACAGATGCTTCCGGTACGGCTTATTTTACGACTAAAGGTGGATATTTCTACTCTGTCCACGTGGAAAACGACGGTGCTTTTACTGACAATTCGCTTCGTTTTATCAAGCTGTATAACTATGCGGATGATGCAAATAATCCTGCAATGAGTACATGCACACCGACCGTTTATAACGGCAGAGCTTATATCGGGGTTTCAGGCACTTCGCAGTTTGGTGCGTATTCTGGTCACAATATCACCGTAATAGACCTAAACGAAATGCGGATTGCGTACACCGTCAGGACAAAGGGATATCCTCAGACTAGCGGCGTTCTAACAACCGCATACGACAACGGAGATGGAACGGTTTACGTCTACTTCTTTGACAATTATACTCCGGGCATGCTCAGAGTCATTGAAGACCGTCCCGGCCAGACAGAACCTATCCATGTGACGCAGGAAGTTTGCCAGGGTGAAACTTATGATTGTGCTCCGGTCCTCTTTACTCCTGACGGAGCCCAGGCACAATATGCGATTTGCAGTCCTATTATAGATTCAGACGGCACTATCTATTTCAAAAACGACTCTGCATTCTTAATGGCAGTTGGCAGTACTGTCACCGAAATTGAAATTGCAAATGCTCCCGAAAAAACCATTTACTCGGAGGGCGAGAGCTTTGATCCCACAGGAATGGAAGTCGTTGCACACTATACGAACGGTACTTCAAGAGTGATAACCGGTTATGCAACGTATTCTACTGCTCCGCTCACGCAGGATGATGCACTGTTCCAAATTTCTTACCCTGACACAATGTATCAGGATAAGGATGGTGTTCCCGGTACTGAGTATCATGCTCCCGTCGGCATAGTAAACCTTACGATAAATCCTTCGCAGGCTTCCTACACCATTACCTACACGGTAAATGGCGAAGAATACGCTGTTCAGACCTATCGTGAGGGGGATGCAATCGTTGTGCCGGAATATGCAGTTCCCGATGGCTATGTTTTCAGCGGCTGGATCGTACCTGAAGCCATGCCTGCTGAAAACCTCACCGTCAATGCGGAGCAGAGATTAGTTGGCGATATTGACGGCAGCGGCAGACTTGATGCATCCGACGCTTTGCTAGTTATTCGAATGGCACTTGGAATACTCCAAAGGCCGGAGAATAACACCATGGACTTCCTTGTTGCCGATTTTGACGGCGACGGACTAATTACATCCATTGATGCTTTGCTGATTATCCGCAGGGCAATGGAAATAGAATAAGGTGTTGCAGTCGTCTCCTGAAAGGGTGATGAAAAGAATTTCCGTCCAACCTGATTCGGTCTCCACTCTCTTGGGAGACGACACAGACGCCGAAGAAAGAAAGGCAAAAAATGAAAAAAATTCTCTCCGCACTCCTTGCACTTCTCATGCTTGTGAGCATTTTGCCCCTCGGCATAGTTCCGATGGCAAAGATCAGTGCAGCTGTAAGCACCCAAAAGGGCAGCTACACCATTGAGACAACTCTGTCCGATGGACTTATCCAGAAAACGTCAAGACGTACATTCTTTGTTATGGCAAAGGATGGAGACGGCAACAAAGTTACTCCAACGGCAACATTCAACGGAGTACAGCTTTCGCCCACATGGGATGACGCAACTCAGACCAGCTTCACGCTTGAATTCACTGTCGAAGGCGAAAATACGGTAATCGTTTCCGCTGGAGACACATCTCTCACCTATACCATTACTTACAATCCTGCCGAAGATGGTGAGTATGTAGGTCAAGCCGTTTTCGCAATTGAAGCATTCTCTCTTGGTGAAGGTTATGTCATCGAACCCGTCCTCACAGACATCTATGCCGGAGATTGTGCAGCTGCTGTCCTCATGCGTCTGCTTGAAAGAAATGGTTTTACAGCTTCTTATACGGGCAGCATTGAAGGCGGATTTTATCTCGCGACAATAAAGGATGGAACCATACCCAACATTCCGGTAACGCCCTCAAATGCACCTGCTGAACTTGTTGAAGCACTCAATACTTGGGGTATCACCCTTGAAGACCGTTACAACGAAAATGAACTCGGTGAGTTCGACTATTGCTATGCCTCAGGTTGGATGTATTGTCTCAATAATGTATTCCCGAATGTGGGCTTCTCCGATGCTTACCTCTCTGACGGAGACGTTGTTCGAGTTCAGTTCACTGTTGCTTACGGCAGCGATATCGGCGGTGGCTATGCAATGGGCGGCAGTGACAATACTTCATTCTACCCTGTTGCAAACAAGGACAGGCTCACATCTCTTATTGCTTCACTCAGTGCACATGGAATCGAAATTCCGGAAACAGCTCTTAATACGGCCGCAACGCTGTATGCCGCTCAGGAAGATGTGAATGCAGCCGCTGCAGTTCTTCAACAGCTTGAAGATGAATATCAGCTCAATGCACCGGTTCGTGAAGTTATTGGCCTGATTTCAGCAATCGGTGAGGTTACACTCGAATCGGCAGATTCAATTTACCGTGCGAGGGAAGCTTACGATGCACTCTCCGAAGGACAGCAGGCACTTGTGACCAACTATGATGTTCTTGTTGCAGCGGAAAGTGCTCTTGCGGCACTCATCGAAGAGCTCCCTGTTTCTGCGGTATTCACCGTTTCAAACGTTGACGGTGTTTCCGGTCAGCAAATTGAGATTCCCGTGACTGTCAGCGGAAAGTTTGAGGCACATGCCCTCGAAATGCTCATCAGCTATGACAGTGATGCTCTCACCATTGATGAAGTTGTCGGAGGAAGTATGCTTGAGCAGACTACGCTCAGCCATATTGACTTTACAACTACACCCGGAACAATTTATGTCGGTGCGATTTGTGCAGAAGGTTCGATGAACGGCACGGGTATAGGCGAAGAAATGTTCCTCACCATTAGAGCGACTATTGCCCCGGAATTTTACGGTGATACGACTGTTGCCGTTAATGTAGACAGGTTCGTATGCAGGCCTATCGGCGGTGAAACAACTGATATTGACGTTATATGTGAGAATGGTAATGTTTCTGTTCCCGCTCCTGAATACACCGTGACATATACAGTTAACGGTGAGGAATACGCTGTTCAGACTTATCATGAAGGCGATTCTATCGTTGTCCCCGAATACACCGTTCCCGAGGGATATAACTTCAGCGGATGGACTGTTCCTGCGACAATGCCGGCAGAAAATATCACGGTTGATGCAACGCTCAGCATTATTACTTACACAGTCACATTTATCGATGGCATAAGTGGTGATGTAATTGCAGAAATTATCGTTGAACACGGCAGCAGTGCGGCTGCCCCCGATGCTCCCGCACATGACGGATTCATATTTACCGGTTGGACGGGGGATTTCTTTTCGGTAACTGAAGACAGGACTGTCATTGCTCAGTATACACTCTGCGGCGATGTTGACGGGGACGGCAATCTTACGACTGCCGATGCCCTCACTATTCTCCGTATGTCACTAGGCATTCTTGCAAAACCCACAGCAAATTCTGTTGATTTTGCTGTTGCGGATTTTGATGGCGACGGTGAAATCACTTCCGTTGATGCACTCCTTGTTCTTCGTGTATCCATGGAACTCGAGTAAAACATAAACTAATTATAAGTGCCGGCAAGACTGATGACCAATCGGTTTTGCTGGCTTTGCTTTTACCTGTAGCCCAAATCAAGAAAGGGTGTTTTACCAAGAGCATTGGCACCTTTTTTTGAAATTTTGGGTAAAGATTATGTCGGTTCAGTACACGGAGAGCCTCAGCCGGAAAGCCTTCGGTGTGCAGCAGTGATGAATGTGCAAAAGTGTTTGATGAGTGCTGCTTGGAACATGCAGTTCAATAATTGTGAAAAATATTAAAAACGATGGACGGCATAAAAAACGGGCAGTTTGTCGAGACTGTCCGGTTGCTATAATGGAATTACTTTCATTGTAATTCATCGAGAGGCTGAAAAAAACAGACGGTAGACAGTTTTAATTACAACAAAGAAGTGTTTTACAAAAAAAAGTTTTGTGCGACTAAATTACATTTTTGCACTTGACTTCGTTTCAACGATGAGGTATACTTATCATGCGGCATCGATATGCATTTGTGGAAGGTGTCGCCATTTTATCAAGCAGCAGTGCATCGTGCAGCCTTGCAGGCTGACTCACCACTGCTGGTGAACAGAAAGGATAACAAACATGAACAGATTGAAGCGACTCTTCTCAACCCTCCTTGCGTTCGCCATTGCGTTGACCCCGGTCTTCACTTTTTCCGGCAGGGCCTTCGCAGAGACCGGCGTTGTCATGCAGGAGGCCAATGATGAAACGGACCGTGATGAGCTATTTGAAAAAATTGCCATCGAACCGTTCCGCAGTGCGGAAAGCATAATCCCGGAAGAATTTAATGAACATGATTACAACGCACTTTTAAGTTTTCTTGAAACGGTCGACTCAAACGGGATAAAGAACGGCAGCAAGCTTTGGGAAAACTATTCTGCGGAAGACCCCTCAACGTGGGAGAGCATTCATTTTGACGCCGACGGTTCAATTACCGGTGTTCAGCTCTTCCCTTATGCATACGACAGACTGAATCCACCTGATTTTCCGGATGAAGCCAATGCACCTGTCGGTTCGCTTGACCTCAGTAATTGTGAATCGTTGTATAACGTCAGTATCGACTGCTGTCTTGTGGAGAGTGTTGATTTTTCGGGCTGCACGAACCTTGAGACTGTTTCTGTAACAAGAACTGCATGTCGCACATACAGCGTTGAAGAATGTATCAACTGTTGGGGCGTCATTGCTAATGAAAATCCGTATCTCACGACATTCGATGTTTCAACTCTCGACAGACTGGGTGAGCTCTGCGTTTACCTCAACGGCATTGAAACTCTTCAGTTCGGACCCCGCAACAGCAGACTTATGCTTCTTGAGTGCATTGCAAATCGAATCACTGAGTTGGATACGTCGTGTCTCCCTTCGCTTAGTGTATTGTATTTGAGCGATGGCGATTATCTATGCCCTGTGGACAACGTCATAAGCGAACTGAATCTGAGCAGCAATCCTGAGTTGACGACTCTTGTATGCAACAGGATGAATCTTTCAGAACTTGATCTTTCACATTGCCCAAATCTTCGGGTTCTCAGTGCGGATGACTGTCCTTTGGAAATGCTCAATATTTCCGGCTGTACCATGCTGTATGATATTTCCGTTGCACGGACAAATCTGGATGACATTGATTTAACTGAGATAGAATCCCTTGAAAGGGTCAATGTTTACGGAATTCCGCTCGGTACGGAGGGAATTGAACGAAATATTTCCATCCATCCCGAGATTAGTGACCTCAATATCGGAAATACCGGAACCACAGTATTTGACAGCAGTACACGCTCTGAATTTAACAACCTTATTTTGAGTGATAACCCGTTGATGAACGTTACTGCTTTAGCAAGCAACATTTGGGCGGATAATCTGACGTCTCTTGAAAATGCGGAGTTTACTCTCGTTGGCAATGATAGTCTGTTCAGCTTTAACGGAACAGACCCCGAAAAAATCAATGTTGAGGCGGAACGCTTGACTGCAATTTATTGCAGTGGATGTGATCTGAGCGAGCTGCCCGATTTTATCTTGAACAGCATGTGGCTTCGCACGCTTGATTGCTCAAATAACAATTTGACGGGAGTGCTTGATACAACATCAATGAGCAGTTACATGTCTTCGCTGAATTGCTCAAATAACCCGATAACGGAATTGAACATAGGTGAAAAACACTATCAGTCTCTTGACTGCACAAATACAAAAATAACCTCGCTGCATATCGAAAATGGAGTTGACTCGTATTACTCCTGCGATTTTGCCGTATCAGGCAGCGGATACATCGGAATACGCTTTAACCGCACGTTAAAGACAGTGGAGTCTCCGTATGGAGGCACATATACGGCTGCCGTTCTGCAAGGAATGCTCATTGCGACGCCGGAATCAGGCAACGTGCCTAGAGGTTGGTCTGACGGGGACGGAAATATGCTGTCGCAGGGAGCAGAATACGAGTTCGAAATTTATCAAAACTCTTCGTTCTGTGCCCATTTTGCCGATATCGGAGATTGCCCCGAAGGGGATGCCGATGGCGATGGCAGGATAACTATTGCGGATGCAAACTATATTGCTCGCCATGCACTTGGACTTGCACCGCTTCCGGATTTTACAATCGGCATTTGTGATGTTAACAATGACAATACAATTACGATTGCAGATGCAGTGTTTGTTATGCGTATTGCAATGGGACTTATGTAATACAGGATTCATCGTCTTTTGCTTACATAAAACCATACAACGTGATGACGATAAATAATTTATTAAACTGGTGAGCTGATGAAGCTTCCACAGGAATACGGCGAAGTCCAAACGTTATGGGGGCAGATTGCCTATACGCTGATACCATGATTGATGAAGAGAAGCGTAGAGATATTCTGCAGACAGCAACGGTTTGGGCTTCGCCGTATTAACAGGTGTACTTAAGGTATTTGCTTTACCGACATAAGCTATAAACTGATTGAACTAAAAAACAGACGAAGAAGGAAGATTGAATTGAATGATAAGAAAAACAGTGAACAGTGCACAGGATGTTTACAAACTATTTTACGACAATTCACACATCAATGGGCGATACACGGCATATATACGTGGAAAAAGAAGTAAGACGTTCAGCGTTTTTTTGAAGGAATATTCAACCGCTTTTCAATTTCCGTACTACTATGGCGAGAACTGGTATGCGTGGGATGAGTGTGCAACAGACTTGGATTGGCTTTCCTTCGACTCAATTGCATTGATAATTGATGACTATGATATGCTGTTCATTGATGAGCCAGATACGGCATGTGTCCTTGCGGACGTCGAAGAAGAGATTCAGTACATAGAAGAATATTGGAGAAACATGTCGATTGAGTTTATTGCCTATGCGTGTACGAATTGCAGTGTAGGTCAACAAATAAAGCACAAAAAGCTAACAAATGGTCTATGCAATAAACTGTTGTACAGCAGAAAAAACAAGAGAGCAGAAAATTGATCGGAAGTAAGGAAAAAGCGTTGAATGGACGACAGAAGATTTTGTTAATTTGATGAGCTGTTTATTCAACCCATAAGACAGCACTAACATGAAATTATTATTCTCCTCATCAGTTGAGGACTGATGAGGGCTGAATTGCATGACTGCAAATGCACATCATGGGGTGCAGAGGCGAGATAAGGAAAATTATTTCTTCTGAAGCCCTTGCATTTCTTCGTCAATCGTGGTACAATGAAAAATCAAAACGGTCGTACTTTGCATGTTTTCGACGGCAAAATACGTGACGTATTCGAATTCAACAGGATTCAGCGTGTTGAATTCGCATAGTATTATGCCGAACTGAATCAAGCGACTTGTAATGCTTGATAAGGCTTGGGCAATAAAAATCTGCTGCTTATCCTGACATGCCATTGCATGCAGAAAAATAGGCTTCAGAACACAGAAAGTACACGACTGTAGTTTTATTGGCTACGGATACCGAAGGTGTACCTGAACGAAAGACTTAATGTAATTATAATAGATTTAACTTCAAAAGTTGGGGAATCAGCTGTCGCAGAAGACTTATTTGAAGAAAAAGCCACTGTTGATTGTTGCACAGTAAATTGATATTTGGAAGGTTTCAAGCCGGATGGATGTTGTAGCGTTTTTTCACCGATGTGCTGAATGAAGAGTACTCAGTGAAGCAGGTGTGTGAACAGATCAGCCGAAAACAGTGCGAATTGATGAAACAAATGTATAGAAGAATTATAAAGCCAATTCTTGATATTACAATCTCGTTTACGGGTTTAATCCTTTTTTCATGGTTGTTCCTGCTCATAATTATCGCAATTGAGATCGATGATCCTGGTCCCGTTTTTTTTGTACAGAAGCGTGTGGGAATGCATAGGAAGTATTTTAAGCTTTATAAATTTCGCAGTATGAAGATGTCCACGCCGCATGATGTCCCGACACACCTTCTTGAGAATCCGGACAAGTATATCACGAGAGTAGGCAGGGTATTGCGTAAATTTTCACTGGATGAGGCACCGCAGCTTGTCAACATTTTGAAGCAGGATATGAGTATCATTGGGCCGCGTCCGGCTCTCTGGAATCAGTATGATCTTCTAGCAGAGAGGGACAAGTACGGAGCCAATGATGTGAAACCCGGTCTTTCCGGTTGGGCACAGATTTGTGGTCGAGATGAATTGGAAATCGCAGATAAAGCAAGGATGGATGGGGAGTACGTGCAGCACATGAGCTTTGCTTTCGATTGCCGCTGCTTTTTTGGCACAGCTGTTTCTGCTTTACGCGGTGACGGTGTAGTTGAAGGCGGCACGGGAGAGCTGCACAGGATGGAAAACGAGGAATGAGAATTCTGATCGCAACCAATCATTCCTATATGTTCTATCGCTTTCGCAAGGAGTTGGTGGAAGCACTGATGCAGGAACACGAGGTTATTCTCAGTACGCCATTTGTAGGACACGAGGACGATTTGCAGGCTATGGGTCTGCGTTGTATCGATACGGAGATTGACCGCCGCAGCATCAATCCTTTCAAGGACATGAAACTGCTGAAAACCTATCACAAAACGTTAGAAGAAATTCGTCCGGATATGGTCATCACCTATTCCATCAAGCCCAACATCTACATGGGCAGTGCCTGCAAGACCAAGGATATTCCCTATGTCACCAATGTGCAGGGCCTCGGCACCGCCTTTGAAAAACCGGTGCTGTCGAGCGTGGTATCCGTGATGTACCGCAGTGCTTTGCAGAAGGCCAGAACGGTGTTCTTTGAGAACGAGGAGAATGCCCAGTTCTTCCTACATAAAAATATCATCTCTGCCCGCCAGATGAAGGTGCTTCCCGGTGCGGGCATCAGTCTGGACGAATATCCCTATGTCCCCATGCAGGACGACGGCGTGTGCAGCTTCCTGTTTGTGGGCCGCATTATGAAGGAAAAGGGTGTGGATGAATTCTTCGCCGCTGCGAAAGCCATCAAGGCGGAGTTTGGCGAAAAAGTTGCCTTTGATGTGGTGGGCTTCTATGAGGATGCCTACAAGGAAACTGTCGATCAGTTGATTGCCGACGGTATCATCAACTTCCACGGTTTCCAGACGGACGTGCATCCGTTCTACGAGGCGGCGGACTGCGTTGTGTTGCCATCCTATCACGAGGGCATGTCTAACGTTTTGCTGGAGGGTGCCGCCACTGGCCGTGCCCTCATCACCAGCGATATCCCCGGTTGCCGTGAGGCGGTGGAGGACGGTGTCAGCGGATACCTCTGCCCAGTGCAGAATGCGGAAGCGCTGACGAATTTCTTCCGTATGTTTGCTTCCAAAACACATAGTGAGCAGGAGCAGATGGGCCGCTGCGGACGCACGCTTATCGAGCGGAAGTTTGACAAACGCATTGTGGTGGCACAGACCATAGATGGGCTTATGCTTCCTGTGACAGCGAGGAACTGAGGATGCGGCAACTGATTTTACTCTACTGGGGCTGCGTATTTCTGATGTACTCGTCCCAAGTCTATTATCCGACTTCTATGCAGTTAGAGGGGCCTCAGACCGGACGTCGGTATTTCATGCTGCGCAAAGTGGATGTCTTCATAATCATTGTGATTGTTTGGTTGACGTGTTTTTCATTCTTGAGGACGAGCTATAACGACACAGGGACATATATTTCTAATTTCACACAGTCTGAGACCGTCGCGGATTACTTTGCAAGAAGCGGACTGTTGGATTGGACTGGCAATCCACTCTCCGAGTTATATCGTGACATTGTACGTGACATTACCACTAACTATCATATCTATTTCTTTTTCCCTGCATTTCTTAGCAGCTTCGCAGTTGTGAAGCTTTTTAAGAGGTATTCGGTCAACCCAGCTTTTTCCCTTTTGGTTTTCTTTTCAATTGGCACTTACGTCATGTACATTGCGGCACTTAAACAGTGCTTTGCAATGTTTTTCCTGCTGCTGGCGGTGCCTTACGCCATTGATAGAAAATATGTGCGCTTCTATCTGCTGGTAGTTATCGCAATGTTGTTTCATACTCATGCATTTATGTTTGCAATTGTCCCGCTGCTGTTTGGAAAGCCGTGGGGGAAGATGACCATTACATTTTTGCTTGCTGCATTGTTTGCGATGGCAACCTACGATACTACCCTTGGTACATTTATGGAATATGCACAGTCAATGGGCGCGATGGTTGCAGAAATCGAGGTGTTCGACAACAACTCCATCAATGTTTTACGTGTTATCGTCTATTGGATCCCTGCAATACTTGCATTAGTTTTTCGTAAACGACTTTTTATAAATTCTACAAAAGCAGAAAATCTATTTGTTAATATGAGCATCATCAGTGCATTTATCCTGATGATTGGGTTGGTGCAGGCGGCAAACCTGTTTGCTCGTATGGCAGCCTATTTTGAGATTGCCACGGCAATTTCTCTCCCGTGGATGATAAAAAAGCTATTTACCAAGCGCTCGGCGCGATTTGTTGCGATTTGTGCATCGGTACTGTATTTTGGATATTTCCTGTATGAATTTGGTGTTTCAAAGGATTTTGGAAATGACTATTCGGCAATTTCGTTATGGCAGTTTGTCACAAGTCTATTTGGGGGTTAATGTATGCCTACTTCTTCTATCCCACAATTAATTGAATCATGCGGGTTTTGTCGGGCGGATGAAGTGGAAGCACTTCAAACGATGAAAACTGGCATGACCAACCATTCTTACGCTTTCTTTGTGAAAGGGAATCGGTACATTATCCGCATTCCCGGTGAAGGAACAGACCGACTGATCAATCGTGCGCAGGAGCACGCAGTCTACAGTGCAATTGAACCGCTGGGGATCAGCGAAACGGTCCATTATTTTGATCCGACAACGGGAATCAAAATCGCATCATATCTGACCGACGCACATGTTTGTAACAGCGGAAATTGGGATGAGGTCACAAAGTGTGTCGCCGCTCTGCGAGTGCTTCATTCAAACAGACTGTATGTTGCGCACAGCTTTGATCTGTGGGAACGCCTTGATTTTTACGAGAGCCTTTGGGAAGGCGAACCCTCCATTTATGCAGATTACGATAAAACGAAGTGGGCGGTTCTCAGTTTGAAGAGATTCATTGATGAACAGCCGAAGAGCATCCAGCTTTGTCACATCGATGCGGTGCCGGATAACTTCCTGTTTGTGCACGATACAGATGGAGCAGAGCAGATCAAGCTCATCGACTGGGAGTATGCAGGAATGCAGGATCCGCATTTGGACATTGCGATGTTTATTATCTACGCAATGTACGACCGAAAGGAAGCTGAAAAGCTGATCGATCTGTACTTCACCGATGGCTGCGACAAGCTTACCCGCATGAAGGTGCACTGCTATATCGCAGTTAGCGGCCTTGTGTGGAGCAACTGGTGCGAGTTTAAGCATCATTGCGGTGTAGAGTTCGGTGCTTATGCACAGCGTCAATATGACTACGCAAGAGAATACAGCGAGATATTCTTTCGAGAATACAGCGAGGCATTTGACAGATATTATGTCTGAACATATTGTAGAGCGTGCGATCATTATGGCCGCAGGTATCGGTCAGCGACTGCGCCCAGTGACCTTGACGACACCAAAGCCGCTGGTCACTGTAAATGGCGTGCACATGATCGATACAATCATCACGGCGCTTCACAAAAATGGAATCCACGAGATTTATGTCGTGGTCGGATACCTCAAAGAGCAATTTTATGAATGGGCGAAGAAATACAACGGCGTTACCCTAATAGAAAATCCATGGTATGCGGAGTGCAATAACATCGCGTCTCTCTATGTTGCACGTGAATACCTGAACAACGCGATTATTTTGGATGGCGATCAAATCATTCGTAATCCGGCGATTCTTCACCGAGAATTTCCCCGCTCCGGGTATAGCTGTGCATGGACGGACAGTGCTACACACGAATGGCTGTTGACAGTTGAAAATGGAATCGTGAAAAAATGCAGCCGCACGGGCGGCGAGCACGGCTGGCAGCTCTTCAGTGTATCACGTTGGACAGCAGAAGATGGACAGCGGCTTAGAAAGCACTTGGAGTTGGAATTTGTGCAAAACGAAAATCGAAGTATCTACTGGGATGATGTCGCTATGTTTTGCCACCCTGATGAGTACCAACTTGGTATTTATCCTATTTTAGTGGAAGACCTGCGCGAAATCGACAGCTTCACAGAGCTTTGCGAGGCTGATTCATCGTATATAGGAGGGGTTAATTGAGATATGAAGAAAAAAGCACTGAAAAGAGAGCTTGACTGGGTATCTATGCTGGTGCCGCTGGCAATCGTGCTGACGGTATGTGCACTGTTTATGATTTTTCCGGAGGGCTCCAAACTCGTCTTGAGTGTAGTACGAGGCTTTCTGGGAGATGACTTTGGTCTCTACTATGCACTGCTCGGCGTTGGCATCGTAGGCTGTACACTTTACATAGCCTTTTCTAAATTCGGCAAGATCAAACTTGGCGACTGTGAAAAGCCGCAGTATCGCTCTTTTCAGTGGGGCACTATGATTTTCACATCCACCATGGCTGCGGACATCCTGTTTTATTCGCTGTGCGAGTGGGCACTGTATGCCAATGAGTCGCAGGTCGAAATAATGGGCGGTATGCAGAAATGGGCATCCACCTACCCACTTTTCCACTGGGGACCTATCGCGTGGGGCTTTTATATCGTGCTTGCGGTTGCATTTGGCTTTATGATCCATATCCGCGGCCGTGATAAGCAGAAGTTCTCCGAAGCCTGCCGCCCGCTGCTAGGGAGCAGGGTCGATGGAATTTGGGGTCGTGTGATCGACCTGACTGCGATTTTTGCGTTGATAGCAGGCACAGCGACGACGTTTTCTCTTGCAACGCCGCTGCTTTCCAGAGCACTCAGCCGCGTGTTTGGCCTGCAGGATAGCATCGGGTTAACAATAGCGATCCTTTTGATGATCGCAGCAGTCTACACTATCACAGTTTGGTTCGGTATGAAGGGAATCGCGAAGCTCGCCGCCATTTGCAGTTATTGCTTCTTTGCACTGCTGGCCTATGTCCTGTTCGGCGGCGGAGAGACGCGCTATATTCTGGAAACCGGCTTCTCTGCAATCGGCAATCTGGTCCAGAACTTCATTGGCCTATCTACCTGGATGGACCCGCTGCGGGAAACCAGCTTCCCGCAAAATTGGACGATTTATTACTGGGCCTACTGGATGGTCTGGTGCGTTGCAACACCCTTCTTTATTGGCGTGATCAGCAAGGGGAGAACTATTCGTAATACGATTCTCGGCGGTTATGGCTGGGGTCTTGCGGGAACCTTCACCTCGTTTATCATCCTTGGCAATTACGGCCTTGCACAGCAGCTTAAGCACGGCCTGGACGTTACTGGCTTTATTGCGGCAGGCGGCGATTATTCCGAGGCGATCATGAAAATATTCGATACGCTCCCGCTAACGGAGTTAGGCCTGATTTTGCTGGCAGTCACAATGGTCGCATTCTACTCCACCACATTTGACGCACTGACAATGGTCGTTTCGAGTTACTCGTATAGGAGACTGAAACCGGAGCAGGAGCCGGATAAGCGTATCCGCACCTTCTGGGCGGTGGTGTTTATCCTTCTGCCCATTGCGCTGATATTCTCGGAGAACTCCATGAACAGTTTGCAATCCGTATCGATTATTGCAGCGTTTCCTATTGGAATCATCATTCTCATGATCGTAGCGAGCTTCTTTAAGGATGCGTCCGGTTATCTGCGGGAGAGAAAGGACATATGAGCATGACACAAACATCAGATCAACTCCAGCGGCAGATCTGGGCAACAGAGCAGGAGATATTGGATGTGATCCATCAGATTTGCACAGAACATGGTCTTCGGTATTCTCTGGCCTACGGCACACTGATTGGTGCCGTCCGGCACAGAGGCTTTATCCCGTGGGATGATGACATCGACCTGATGATGCCCAGAGAAGATTACGAGAAGCTGCTTGCGATCTGGGACACGGCTGCGCCGGAGGAGTATATTCTGCAAAACACCCGAACGGACCCGGATTTTACGCAAAACTTCACGAAAATCAGGAAGGATCATACAACATTCCTACAAGACGAGGTGGAACGGACGAAGCATTACCACAAAGGCATATTCGTTGATATTTTTCCCGGCGACCGCGTTCCGTCTGGCAAGATTGGGCGGAAGATGCAGTACATTGCCTGCGCCGTGAACCTGCTGTACAGCCGCGGACATACCAGCGGCTTGGGCGGAACGATCGGCAAAGTCGAGAGGATCTTGCTTAAAGCACCGAAAGAAAAATACGCTGTGCGGCGTGAACGTGCAGAGAAGAAAATTCGCAGTTGGAACGGGAACGGATCCCTGCAATATGTGTTTCCAAGCACCATCGGGAGCAGCCGCAAGTATTATTCCGCAGACCTGTTTGAGAACATGAAGACGATCGAGTTTAACGGGCAGCAGTATATGTGTGTTGCAGATATAGACGCTACCCTACGTGTGGAATACGGCGATTATATGCAGCTTCCTCCGGAGGAAGAGCGTGTCTGGAAGCACCATCCGTTTTTAATCGATTTTGAGCATAACTATGAGGAGTTGAACCATCAGACGTGAAACAGGCGATGTTAATCGTTTCCCTGGATTTTGAACTGTTCTGGGGCATGCAGGACAGCCATACGTTGTCCGAATATGAGGATCATGTTCTGGGTGGTCGAAAAGCCATCCCCCGCCTTTTGGAGCTTTTTCAGAAGCATGGGATCCATGCGACCTGGGCAACGGTCGGGTTCCAATTTGCCGAAGGCGAGGAACATGTCAGAAAGTATTTACCCAATCAAAGACCCACCTATGAGAAGCCAGAACTGTCCAGCTACAGATGCTTTGGGCAGATTGGGAAAGATGAGGCAGAGGCACCATGTTTCTATGCACCCAGTCTCATCCGGCAGATTGCGGATACGCCGAATCAGGAAATCGGAAGCCATACGTTCTCACATTACTATTGCAGAGAGTTGGGGCAGACCGTTCAGCAGTTCCGCGAAGATATGATGTCTGCGCAGGCTATTGCCGCTGAAAAAGGCTACCGTTTGATCTCTGCCGTTTTGCCGCGGAACCAGTGTGAACCGGAGTATACCCAAGTATTGTGTGAGCTTGGCTTTTCAGCCTACAGAGATGAAGAAAACGACTGGATTCACGAAAAAATCAAGTTCAGGCCGCTAATGAGACTTTTGCGGCTGGCGGACGTGTATCTCCCGCTGACAGGACAAGGGGGATACACCCCAAAGGTAGAAAATGGCATCGTAAACCTGGTGGGGTCACGAATGTATAAACCGTACTTCCGGCCGCTTGCTTTTTTGGAAGGCTTGAAACTTCACCGTATCAAACGGCAAATGCTCCATGCGGCGAAAAACGGACTGACATTTCACCTTTGGTGGCATCCGCATAACATCGGCGTTCGCACAGACTTCCACATGCAGCAGTTGGAAGAAATCTTTCGCTATTTTGAAGAACTGAGAAAACGGTACGGAATGCGCAGCCTGAATATGGGCGAAGCTGCGCAGGAAGTATTGGGCAGGTGAGAGAATGTATCAATTTTACTACGCGGATCAGAAGCAGACCTGGGAACGGGGCTTGTGTAAAGAGAACATCCGGGAGCGATTTCATATTACCGCAATCCGCCCTGCGATGTGGGAAGAGCACTGTTTGGAGTGTTCTGCGCCAGCGTGCTTTGAGAGCTGCGCTCACTACAAAAGCCGGAGCGATGGCCGCTGCAAGCGATTCGAGAATGGATTGCACACATTTGCGGATGAGCGAGCCTGCTGTGGCCAAGGCGCTCATGTGAAATTCCGCAAGTGGGGAAACATGATGACTATCCTGTTTCCTGCCATGCTGGATGAGGCGCAATATGCCTCCCTGTGGGAAAAGAATGAGTCACTGGGTAAATTTCTCGGAAGTGTCGAGCACAGTCATCTTCCTCAGGCACTGCGCTGGCAAGGCATTCGCGTGCCGGAGTATATTCGTCGCCGCAGTCTGTGCAGGCTTCAGGGAATGGACAACCATGCGGACGCATTTCTGTTCCATGGCTATAGTTATTCAGATGAGAGCTATCGGTTGATTGTCGAAATATATGAGGATCACGATTCGGTATGGAAAACCTCCATCACCATTCAGCCGGGGGAAAATCTGGCGATCATTTCGTCGCTTGCGGACGCATGCTCCAAACCGGGCAATCTCGTCAAGGTATATCCGGAAAACAATGTAGAAGCGGAGCTGGACATCCTTTGGTGCGACTTCGTTAAGGGAGTTCCCGCTGCCGCGGAACAGCCAGCCACCAAAGTGAAGTGCCTGGTGTGGGATCTTGACAACACCTTATGGAACGGGACTTTGATCGAGACAGAGGATCCCGCCACGCTGGAGCTAAATCCGCAGGTTCTGAAAACAATGGAGGAATTGGATCGGCGAGGAATTATTCAGTCTGTTGCCAGCAAGAACGACTTTGAACCGGCTATGGATGTCCTGCGAAAGCTTGACATTGCGGATTACTTCCTCTATCCCCAAATATCGTGGGCACCGAAAAGCACCTCTATGACCCAAATCGCCAAGAGCCTGAATATCGGAATTGATGCACTGGCTCTGATCGACGACTCCGCTTTTGAACGTCAGCAGGTGCATTCGGAATGGCCGCAGGTTCGTACATACGATGTAACAGAACTTTCGGAGCTGCTGGAGCGGACAGAATTTGATGTTCCGGTTACTGCTGAGAGCCGCCAGCGTCGGGAGATGTACCGTGCAGAGGAGCAGCGCAACACGCTGATGCAGGCAGAACATACCGACATCCTGGCTTTCCTTCGTCAGTGCAATTTGAATCTGCACATCTTCTCTCCTGCGACAGAGGAAGAAAAACTGCGTTGTTATGAGCTGATCCTTCGCACGAACCAGTTGAATATGTCTGGCAGAAAGTATTCGGCGGAGGAGTTCGACGAAGTCCTTGCCCGCCGCGGCCATACGAATTTCGCATTTTCCTGTGAAGATGACTTTGGATCATATGGCATTGTTGGTTTTGGGCAGTATCGTGTGGATCATGGAGTCATGGTTTTTACGGAGTTTGCCATGTCCTGCCGTGTGGCGGGAAAGTTCGTAGAGAGCGCATTGTTTTCCTATCTGCTGAAAAGCGAGGGCTGTCAGGCAGGCAGCTTTTGCGTTCGGAAAACAAAAAAGAACGTCCTGCTGCGTAGGACGTTGGAGCAGATCGGTTTTACAAGCATCATAGAGGATCAGTTGAGTGTATCTTACAGTTACACAGAAAAACTTGTAAATGCAAAGATTGTTGCAGTTGAAGGAGTTCACTTATGAAATCTCAGGAAACACCGCTGATTAGTGTCATTATGGGGATTTA
The DNA here is from genome assembly GCA_934633695.1 of uncultured Clostridia bacterium. Classification (GTDB taxonomy): domain Bacteria; phylum Bacillota; class Clostridia; order Christensenellales; family CAG-138; genus PeH17. The sequence goes on from CAKTYT010000003.1 coordinate 122,488, forward strand.
CAATTGTGCAGATACGTTGCCGGATGCGATTGAGTCGATTTTGAATCAGACTTTTCAGGATTTTGAATTGATTTTGTGTAACGATGGTTCCACAGATGAAACACTGGAAATTGCGCAGAGGTACGCTGTACAATTTCCAGAGCACATTGTGCTCATCCAGAATGAACAGAATATGGGGTTAAATTTCACACTGAACCATTGTCTCCAGATTGCAAGAGGAAAGTATATTGCCCGTATGGATGGAGATGATCGTTCACTTCCAAATCGATTTCAGGTAGAGGCAACCTATCTGGATGAACATCCGGAATACGCATTTGTTAGCGCAAACTTGGAGGTATTTGACAATAAAGGTGTTTGGGGAAGGACACACTTTAAGCCTGAGCCACAGCCCAGCGATTTAGTAAAGGGATCTTCGTTTAGCCACTCTGCATGTATGGTACGTAAAAGTGTATTTGATGAAGTGGGCGGCTATTCTGAAGGCAAATGGTTGATGCGCGTTGAAGATAAACACCTTTGGTATAAGATATATGTGGCCGGTTATAGGGGAAGAAATTTAGAAGAGATTCTTTATTCCTATCGAGATGATCGTGATGGCTATAATAAGCGGAAGCTGCGATATCGGTTCAATAGTGTTTATGTCGCTTCTTTAACAATAAAAGCATTTCACCTGCCTCCACATTACTATCTTATCGCAGCAAATGCAATTGTGATTGGACTGCTACCATATCCAATTTATAATCGCTTACACAAGTGGAAAATGAACCGCTCTACTGGAACTAATGCCTCTGACGAAGGATGCAGGCTATGAAGAAAGTCTTGTTTTTTATACATAATATGGCCGATGGCGGTGCGCAGAAAGTACTAGTCAATCTTGTCAACAATATGGATTGCTCCCGGTTTGATATTTCGGTCACGGCTCTCTTTGGCGGCGGTGTGAACGAGCAATTTCTTTCGCCAAACATCCATTTTCGGACGGTATTCCCAAGAGCTGTGTCCGGTAATAGTAAACTGATGAAACTGCTGACACCAACACAACTGCATCGTCTGTGTGTGAAAGAGCACTATGATATTGAGGTTTCTTATCTAGAGGGCTCCACTGCACGTATCATCAGTGGTTGTCAGGACACAAACACCAAGCTTGTATCGTGGATTCATGTGGAGCAGCACACGATGGAGCGCCTGTCAGGCTCGTTCCGCAGTGAGCACGAGGCGCGTAAGTGCTACGACCGCTTTGACCAAACTGTGTGTGTTTCGCAGTATGTCCATGATGATTTTTGCCGCATTCTGGATTTTCAGAAGCCATGTCGAGTGTTGTACAACACGGTGGAATCCGAGAAAATACTGGCTAATGCAGATGATGCTGCACCAGAGTTGAAGAATGACGGAAAAATACGGCTGATGGCAGTCGGAACGCTGAAGGAATCCAAGGGCTATATGCGTCTGCTATCCATCATCAAGCACCTGCGAGACGAACAGTATCCTATTCACCTTTACATTCTAGGTATCGGCTCACTTCAGCAGAAAATGGAACGCTTTATTCGAGAAAATAGTCTATCGGAGTCAGTCACATTGTTGGGTTATCAGATCAATCCCTACAAATATGTCGCAAAATGCAATCTCTTCGTCTGCGCCAGTTTTGCTGAGGGTTTCTCAACTGCGGCTACTGAGGCGCTGATCGTTGGAACACCGGTTTGCACGGTCGAGGTTTCCGGCATGAAGGAAATGCTAGGTGAGCATAACGAGTGGGGTGTTGTGACACAAAACAGTGAGGAAGCGCTGTATCAAGGGATTAAAGACCTGTTAGACCATCCAAATATACTTGCGCACTATAAAGAAAAAACTATTGAACGAGGCAAGACCTTCGGCACAGAGAATACTGTCCACGCAGTAGAGGAGATGCTGAGCCATTTAGGAGGTCAATGATATGAATACGAAGAATACGAAACAATTGGCCAAACGTTTTCTGTCCGAATATAACCCACTTGCAATCCGTCGAAGGGCGAAGATGCGCAATGAGCTCACAAATAAAACGCCGACATTTCTTTGTCCAAACTGTATTGGTGGACTACTCTTTCATGATTTGGGGTTGCAGTTTAGATCACCAACAGTCAATCTAATGATGTATCAGACCGATTTTTTGAAGTTTGTTCTGCATATGGATGACTATTTGGGCCAGGAACTGCAGTTTTTCGAGCATCCGGAATATAAGTTTCCCTGCGCACATTTGGGAGATATAACAATCCATTTTACACACTATCAAAGCAAAGAAGAAGCCGCGCACGCATGGTATGACCGCTCAAAGAGAATTGACATAAATAATATGTTTGTTTTCTTAGAGGAACGGGACGGATTAACAAAAGAGGATATTGTGCAGCTCGGGGCGATACATGCTCGGGGGCTGGTTGTATTCACAGCACATGCATACCCTGATATTCCATATGCTTTGCAAATTCCCAAGTATGAGAACGATGGCGAAGTTGGAAATATCCTTCGCAAGTCATATTGGGACGATCATCGCGAATACGAAGAGTATTTTGATTTTGTGAGATGGTTTAATGAGGCGAATGGAGATTTCGGTATTCGCCAATTTGCTAAATAAGAGGACTTGGCGCATAAAGATCACGAATGAATTGAGGTTATGAGAAACATATGCGAAATTTGCTGAAAGAGTTTGTCTATCGTCTGCGTGGTGAGTATACCACCGAGAAGTTGGTATCTATGGGGATGGTAGTCGGGAAAAACTTTAAGCGCCTAAACGGGGTGATTCTTGATCCCTCGCATTGTTGGCTTATTGAGATTGGTAATGATGTGACGATGGCACCAAGGGTACATATTCTCTGTCACGATGCAAGTACAAAAACATTCTTAAATTACACAAAAATCAGTAGAGTTACAATTGGAAATAACGTGTTTATTGGCGCAGGGAGCATTGTTTTGCCTGGAGTCACGATCGGAAGTGATGTCGTAATTGGCGCCGGAAGTATCGTGACACACGATGTACCGGACGGAATGGTCGCTATGGGGAATCCCGCCAGAGTTGTCTGCTCATTAGAGCAATATCTTCAGAAAGAAAAAGCGCGGATGGCGGAGTCTCCTTGTTATGGTGAGGAGTATACTCTGCGCAAAGCTGTTCCAATGGAACTGCGACTGAAGCAGAAGTCCGAGTTAAGCGGAAGAATTGGGTACATTGACTGAGTTTTGCTGTAGCACGATCTATATATTTCGGGAGTTGTTGCCATGAAAGTTTTGGTGATTAATGGGGATTGCGTTCAGACAAATAGTTCTGCAAATCTGTGCCATCTGTCATATATTCGAGGGATGATAGACAGTGGAATGGATGTTACCTTGCTTAGTGCTGGTGGAAACGGGTATGAAACTGATCCTATGATGCAAATCCCTCAACAGGTTACTCAATATACCTTCAGAGGAACTTCTCTCTATCAGAAGCTTTCATCAATAAAAAAACGGGTTACATCACGCCACACCTCAACATACGATTCTGGTATTATATGTGGCGAAAGCGCTGCACATAGTATGATTAGAAAGATTAAATCGTATATTCTTTCCCTCTATGGAGTTCATGGAATATATGCAACGTTTGTAAGGCATGCCAAGCATTTTGAGTCAACTGAAGTATTTGACTATGTGCTGTCGATCTCTACTCCCCCATCCAGCCACCTTCTAGCCTATAAACTTCTGAAAACTGGTCGCATCAAAGCCACCCATTGGATCCAAATCTGGGAAGACCCTTGGTACTCCGACGCATACGGCTTCAATGGGAAGAAAAAAATCTTCAAAGAGGAAAAGCGGCTGCTCTCTTTTGCAGAGAAGGTCTGCTATGTCAGTCCGCTGACGCTTCGGAATCAGCAGAGGTTATTTCCTGAGTCGGCGAAAAAGATGTTCTGGATGCCGTTGCCCGCATACTACAAGAATGATACACCTGCGCATAAATTCTCTGGAAGGAATATCTATGGCTATTTTGGAGCTTATTATCCTGCAGCCCGTGATTTGCAGCCATTCTATGAAGCTGCTAAGGCGACAAATGTAGAGGTCAATATCTGTGGAGATCCGGCAAATTTGTTTTCAGCTGTCGCACAGATTCACATTCATCCTCGCCTTCCTTTAACAGAATTGAAACCAATCGAGGATAGCACCAATGTTCTCATATTCCTCTGCAATCGCAAAGGTGGTCAAATACCAGGCAAGATATATCAGTATTCTGCAACGGACAAAACGATTTTATTTATCCTTGATGGCACAGAGGACGAGCAGACTGTATTGAAAGATTATTTCGGCAAGTTTAATCGATATGTTTTCTGCCAAAATACTGTGGAAGATATTACTCGCGCAATTCGGCAGATAGAATCCGGCGATATTGGTTCTGTTCAAAATGTGCCGTTGGATGATTTTGAACCAGCTAAGATTGTTACGAGTACTCTGGATGCTGTGAGGTGAACCCTGTGGATACTGCAAAGATCAGTGTTATCGTCCCTGTCTATAAGGTCGAAGCATATCTGGACAAGTGCGTGTCCTCCATCGTAAACCAGACATATACGAATCTGGAGATCATCTTGGTGGACGACGGATCTCCTGACAACTGCCCTGCCATGTGTGACGCATGGGCGGAAAAGGACAGCCGCATCCAGGTGATACACAAAACCAACGGCGGTCTGTCGGATGCCCGAAATGCAGGAATAGCCGTCGCAACTGGGGAACTGATGGCTTTCGTCGATAGCGATGATTGGATTGCGCCTGATATGTACAAGTACCTTTATCAGCGCTTGGCAGAGGATAACAGCGACATCGCAGCCTGTGGTGTGCAGACGGTATGGGAGGATGAAACTGCTCCCCGCACGCTGACGCGGGAGGGCAGTTGTGTTCTGAACCAAGAGGAAGCCATGCAGGCCATTATCGAAGAATCGTGGCTCAAACAGCCCGTTTGGTACAAGATTTATAAAACAGAGCTGGTCAGAGATATTCTATTTCCAGTAGGGAAATATCACGAGGATGTTTTCTGGAGTTATCAAGCTGTTGGCAGAGCTCAGCGGGTGTCAGTTTCAGATCACATAGGCTATTACTACCTTCAGCGAGGCGGCAGCATTATGGGCGAGGGATATTCGCTTAAACGCCTGGATGCTGTCGAGGCGAAGGTACAGCGCTGCGCATACATACAAGAGTGCTTTCCCGAAATATCTGCGCTGGCTACCAAAAATCTGTGGTTTTCCTGCATCTACCATGGGCAACTAGCACTGTGGGATCTGGATGAAAAGGCAGTAGCACAAGTGCTGACTTTTTTGCAGGACGTTTTGAAATCCAACCCAGTTGTCGCGGACGGCTGTACATGGAAGGAACGAATCTGGCTGCGTATGGCACAGCTCGACCTGCGGATGACTTGCAGGCTCAGAACGTGGCTGCGTATTGGTCTATAATCTATAGGGAGAGAAGCTATATGAAAATTGCTGTTGCTGGGACGGGGTATGTTGGAATATCGAACGCTGTCCTGCTCTCACAAAAGAATGAAGTCTGTGCGGTGGATATTCTTCCGAAGAAAGTGGAGATGTTAAACCATCGGATTTCACCCATCGTTGATCCAGAGGTCGAGGAATACCTGAAGGACAAGCCTTTGAAGCTGTCTGCAACAACAGACGGATGTGCTGCATACAAAGACGCAGATTTCATCATCATTGCTACACCGACAAATTATGACCCGGTTAAAAACTACTTTGACACGTCCTCTGTGGAATCAGTGATCGAACAAGCCCTCTCTTGCAATGAACACGGAACGATTGTCATCAAGTCTACGGTTCCGGTCGGATACACGCAAAGTCTGCATGAGAAGTATCAAGTGGATCGGATTCTCTTCAGCCCGGAATTCCTGCGGGAAGGTCATGCTCTGTATGACAACCTACATCCTTCCCGTATTATTGTTGGTTCGCTGAAAAGCAGCCCTTTGATGACAGAAAAGGCACGGCAGTTTGCGGAGTTGCTTTTGGATGGCGCGGTGAAAAGAGATGTCCCTATTTTACTCACTCACACGACGGAGGCAGAAGCGGTCAAGCTGTTTGCCAATACATATCTTGCGCTGCGAATCAGTTTCTTTAATGAGCTTGATAGCTATGCTGAGGTACATGATCTGGATACCAGGCAGATCATTGACGGGGTTTGCATGGATGGAAGGATTGGAAACTACTATAATAACCCATCCTTTGGATATGGCGGATATTGTCTTCCAAAGGATACCAAGCAGTTGCTGGCAAACTACAAGGATGTTCCAGAGAATCTGATTGGCGCAATCGTGGAATCGAATCGTACCAGGAAGGACTTCATAGCGGAACGTGTATTGGAAAAAGCAGGATATTATGAGAATGATACACGTGGTAGAGATGGAGTTCCTGGACGGCAAGTAACAGTAGGAGTATATCGGCTCACCATGAAAACCGATTCGGATAATTTCCGGCAGTCTTCTATTCAAGGTGTGATGAAACGGATCAAGGCAAAGGGTGCCGAGGTCGTGATCTATGAACCGACACTAGATGAGGAGCTCTTTTTTGGCAGCAGAGTGGTGAGTAATCTTCCAGAATTTAAGCAGATTTGCAATGTAATCATTGCAAATCGCTACTCGGCAGAACTGGAGGACTGCTGGGATAAAGTATATACCAGAGATATCTATAGGAGGGATTGAATTGAAATTAGTTTCGTTGCTGCGCGCGATTGTTCGTGGGGGGGCACGAGTCCCGAAAAAGCAGCCATGGAGTATTGCTTCAAACATGGATTTAAAGCAGGAAAGAACTTCAAGTATAACAGTGGCTATCCGGTTGATTCGAATTGGCCCTGGTTGATTTCTGTAGGGGACAATGTAACGTTGGCGTCAAATGTAAAACTTTTAGCACATGATGCAAGTACGGCACTGACAGGTGTGCATACAAAAATTGGAATTGTCAAGATTGGAAATAACGTTTTTATTGGTGCAGGCAGCATTGTTTTGTGTAACACACGAATCGGCGACAATGTAGTTGTCGGAGCAGGATCGGTTGTGACAAAAGATATCCCATCGAACAGCGTTTATGCTGGCAATCCGGCAGTATTCATCTGTACATTTGAAGACTATAAAAAGAAACATCAAGAAAGCCAAAAGAATCACCCCATCTTCCGGGAGCATACATGGCAGCAGTGGCCAAATGCCTCAGAAGATGAGCGGACTGCGATGCGAGAGAAACTGGAGCATACATTTGGCTATCTTTAAGGAGTAAGATTGAGATGGCTTTTCGATACAAAATCACTTTGTTTACCCCAACATATAACCGTGCATACATTTTAGATATACTGTACCGTTCTGTTCAAAGACAGACTTTTCGAGATTTTGAATGGATCATTATGGACGACGGTTCCACTGACAACACAGAAGCGCTGGTTAAAAGCTGGATAGCAGATAATAACGACTTTCCGATTCGCTACTGCAAGGTGCCAAACGGCGGAAAATGCCGTGCCATCAACCGAGGATTGGATATGGCAGAGGGTGAGCTGTTTTTTATCATGGATTCGGATGACTATCTGACGGACGACGCGATGGAGACCGTGGTTCGCTGGGAAGCGACAATCGCGGGAAAGGATGGCTATTGTGGAGTAGCCGGCAACCGCGGGACAAGTCCTACAGAAACGCCGAATACACGTTTATGGCAGCTATATGGAGATGGCTGTCAGTACATAGATGAGTATGTTTTTTGCCGCTATCCTGAGTATACCGACAAGGTGATAGATGGAGAGCGTGCAGGAGTTTGGTATACAGATGTTCATCGAAAGTATAAATATCCGGAGTTCCCAGGAGAAAACTTTATGACACCGTGCATTCCTTGGAATCGAATGGCTCGCGACGGATATAAAATTCGGATATTTGATGATATCATCTGGATTTGTAAGTATCTGGAAGACGGTCTGACAATGCAGGGCAATATGCGTTTCATAAAGAATCCTATGGGAGCAGCACTTTGCCTTCGTGAAAAAGCGGACTTTTTGAATTATCCATTAAAGAAAAAAATGAAAATGTGGTATACATTCTATTGTGACCATACTTCTTGTGATGAAGCATACCGGCTTACAATGAAGCAGTGTGCAGATTACATTGGTGCACCGTTACCAATGATTTGGGGAGCGGCCGTTATTCATAACGGGCCAAACGGAATTAAAAAGTTGCTGGGGAAGAAATGAAGAACATAATTATTACCGGAGGGGAACTTTTTAATAAGGGCGCTCAAGCAATGACTTTTATTGCTGTTGATGAGCTTCATCGCAGATTCCCCAATCATCAGCTTTATTTGTTGTCTGAAATGGACATGGAGCGACCGGCAGAGGAAAAAGCATGCTTCAACTTTGAATTCATGGGATGGTATCCGCTGAAATTTGCAAAGTGCCAGACAAATACACTCCTGCGCTTGGCTTGTCTAATTAAAAACGGTGCAGAGCTGAAGTCAGCAGAGAGCATTTATCAAAATTGCGAAGCAATGGTGGATATCAGCGGATATGCCCTGAGTTCAGATTGGAGTGATGCTACGTGCAATCGCTATTTGGATCACTTAGAGTTTGCCGAGGCATTTCACATTCCTGTGTACTTAATGCCGCAGTCATTTGGACCATTCAACTTTGGGCCAGAAAGAGATGATTTGGATCATCGAATCCGCAAACTGCTGCCAACAGCAAAGATGATCTTTGCAAGGGAGCAAGAGGGCTATGATGCACTGATAAAACAGTATGACCTGACAAACGTGCACTTAGCAAATGATTTGGTTTTAAGCAACAAAGAAGTTGATTTATCCAGGGTTTTCAGGACAGTTCCGAAGATAGCGCTGCCTCAAGTTTCAGAAAACAGTGTCGCAGTAATTCCGAACAACATGAACACGATTGCCAGCAGCAATGAAGAAACTGTTTATCTGTATTCGGAGATAATCCGAACGCTGTTAGAGCTTGGAAAAAAAGTATATTTGATTAGTCATTCCACAATGGACAAAGACCTTTGCCGAACACTGAAGTATGCTTTTCGGGACGATAAGATGGTTATCCTGCAGGAGCAGGAATTTAGCTGTCTGGAGTTTAATGAATTGGTGAAACATTTTCAGTTTTTAGTAGCTTCTCGTTTTCACGCAATTGTTCATGCTTATAAAAATAGTGTCCCTTGTGTCGTCCTGGGGTGGGCTGCAAAATATCACGCTTTATTGAAACAATTCGGGCAAGAACAGTACGCTCTTGATATTCGCAATGGAGTTGAAGTTGCGGAAATGCAAAGAGCTATTTCGCAAATGAATCAGAAGTATCTAAATGAATCGAAGACGATCAGCGGCGTTTTGCAAACAGTTCAGAAAGAAAACACGTTCGATACGATTTCGATAGTTCAAGAAGGAACATAAATGAGATTTGCAAGGACAAAAAATACGCTGCGAAACATAGCGTTTGGATCAATTAACCGCATCATCAATATTCTTTTGCCGTTTATCTCAAGGACAGTTATCCTATATGTTATGGGGACACAGTATCTTGGCTTGAGCAGTTTGTTCTCTTCTGTTTTGAGCTTCTTGAGTCTTGCAGAACTGGGAATTGGCGGAGCCATGGTATATAGCATGTACAAGCCCATTGCAGAAAACGACTTTGTCATGATTCGGGCGCTTTTAAATTTATACCGCAGGCTTTACCGTATCATAGGAGTGGTGATCCTCGCAATAGGGTTACTGCTGATGCCATTTCTCAGAGTGTTGGTCCCGGAAAAGTTACCGGACGATATAAATTTGTATCTGCTCTATGCAATCTACCTTCTCAATGCGGTTTTGAGCTATTGGCTCTTTGCCTATAAAAACGCATTGCTTCAGGCATACCAACGTGATGACGTCAACAGCAAAATTGCATCAGTTATTACGCCAGTTTCTTACGTGATTATGTTAGCTTGCCTTGCTTTAGCCAAAAACTATTATGCATATGTTATGTGGCTACCAATATTTACGATAGTGACAAACCTTTGCCGCAGTGCATTGGTCAACAGGAGTTTTCCGAATATGGGGCCAGAAGGAAAGATACCTGATGACTTGAAGCGGTCGATATTCAAGAAAACCACTGCACTAATTGGAACAAAATTGAATACAGTTGTATTGAATGCTGCGGATAATCTAGTAATGTCTGCGTTCCTGGGATTGACTGCAATTGCAATGTACGGGAACTATCATTATATCATGTCTTCGGTTATTGGCTTCTTAGGCATTGTCTATTCATCTATGACAGCGGGACTAGGTAACAGCTTACAGACTGAGTCTGCCGAAGATAATTATCGGAATTTCGAAAAGTTCTCATTTATCAACTCGTGGCTGGTTGGTTGGTGTTCGGTTTGCCTGATCTGCCTGTATCAGCCTTTTATGGTAATTTGGGTTGGCGAAAAACTAATGTTTCCGTTTTATGTTGCGATCGAAATGGGAATATATTTTTATGCATATCAGATTCGCAAAATACCGGTGGTATATAAGGATGCTGCTGGAATCTGGTGGGAGGATCGCTTTAGGCCATATGTATGCATGGCCGTGAATGTGGGTTTAAACATCGTCCTTGTTCAAATAATTGGTATTTCCGGTATAATTCTTTCCACTGTTTTTTCGCTGCTGATTTCCATCCCATGGGAAAATCACACCATCTTTTGTAACATATTCCATCGCAGTAGCAAAGCCTATTATAAAAAAATGCTTTTTAGTGTGCTGTCTATGCTCGTAGCAGGAATAGCTACATGGTGGCTATGCTCTCTTTTGGGAGAGGGAATTCCTGCATTCCTGCTACGTGCAGTTGTATGTATTATCATCCCAAATGTCATTTTTGCGTGTCTTAACTGTAAACGGCAAGAATTCGCAGAAACCATTCAATTTGCAAAGAAAATTCTAAAGCGACAGTTCTAGAATATTGAAAGAGGATACCGATGGAGAAGCATACTGTCAACTTAACTGTTCAACATGGATTGTGTTGCGGGTGTGGTATCTGCATAGCGATTTGTCCGGCAAATTGTATTTTGTGGGAAAAGCAATCTGGATTATATAGCCCACAAATTTGTGAAACGCAATGCCTTCATTGCGGACAATGCGCGGCGGTGTGCCCAGGACTAGGTCATATCTTTGAATCGTGCCAGTCTGCACTTGAGACAGTTACCGGAAATGTTCTCGAATGTTACACTGCATGGACCAAGGATGCTAAATTACGCCACGACAGTGCATCTGGCGGAGTAGTCTCTACTCTTGTCCGAGAGCTGCTTGTTTCCGGAGCATACGATGGTGCTTTTTGTGTTGACTCTTATGATTATAGAGAACAATTGAAAACAAGGCTTTACACAGCCAAAGAGATTGCCCACGAAGAATCTTTCTCTAAAGTGCCAAAATCAAGGTATTTGCCAGTCTCACATGAGAACACAATTTCTTATATGATGGCGCATCGAGATAAAAAGCTGATCCTAATAGGTTCTTCTTGTGCAATCCGTGGAATGATTGCGTTTGTAGATAAACGGCACCTGAATCGAGAGCAATATCTGTTTATTGGCCTTTTTTGTGATAGAGTATTCAACTACAACATCTGTCACTATTTTGAAGACGTCTACGCTGAGGGGAGAACACTGGCAGCCATCCATTTTAAGAACAAAGACGGCGGCGGGTGGCCTGGAGATATGAAACTTTTCCCGGAGGATGGAAAGCCGTTTTTTGTGTCATGTTCAGAACGTGCAAAGGCTAAGGACTATTTTATGCCAGAAAGATGCTTGTATTGTGTCGACAAGTTGAACGTATCTGCGGATATCTCACTGGGAGACAATTACACAGGCATAAACAGTTCTGAGCTAGGCAGTAATTCAGTAATTATTCGGACAGATGTAGGAGCCAAGGCTTGGTGTGCTGCACAGGATAAGTTGGAGATTTGTCAGGCTGATATTGCCAACATTCAGAAGGCACAATCGTTGGACTGGAGACTGAATAATTTATATTTTGGAGATTTAAAAACAGATGGAACAACAATAGATCTCAATCACGGAGTTCCAAGAGAAAAGCGTTCAGCTTTACATAGACAGGCATGGAGTTCAAATTTGAAAAAGCTTGAGACGGGTGCAGCATATGCAACAGACCCCAAAGCCGTTAAAAAGCAAATGATCAGGGATGCCCAGAAGCCTAATCCGCTACTAAAAATTGTAAAAAGAACAGTTACGTATATCAAGCGGAAGATATTTTAAAAATGTAGCCGCTGGTTATCTTCCACATTCTGCTAACGTAGATTACAGCATAATAACAAGGCGACAGACTCCTTGATAGAACAGCAAAAAATGGAAGTGATTACTTTTATGAAAAAGATCATGCTGGTTTTCGGCACTCGACCGGAAGCAATAAAAATGTGTCCGCTGGTCAACGAGCTGAAGACACGGCGGGAAGTAGAGACAATTGTTTGCGTTACAGGTCAGCATCGTCAGATGCTGGATCAGGTGCTGGAGGCATTTCATGTCGTTCCGGATTATGACTTGTCCATTATGAAAGACAAGCAAACGCTGTTTGACATTACGACCAATATCCTCAACCGTATCAAATCCGTCTTGGAGGAGGTACGTCCGGATATCGTATTGGTACACGGTGACACATCTACCACGTTTGTCACTGCATTGGCTTGCTTTTACTTACAAATTCCCGTTGGACATGTGGAAGCGGGTCTGCGGACATATAATATCTATTCCCCCTATCCGGAAGAGTTCAACCGGCAGGCGGTCGGTATCATCAGCCAGTACAACTTTGCCCCTACCGAACTTTCAAAGCAGAATCTCCTGCGCGAGGGCAAGAATGCGGACAGCATTTATGTGACGGGCAATACGGCAATTGATGCACTGAAAACCACGGTGCGTGAAAGCTATTCCCATCCGGAACTGACATGGGCGGCAGGCAGCCGGTTGATTTTGATTACAGCACATCGCCGCGAAAACCTTGGTGAGCCCATGCGGCATATGTTCCGGGCGATAAGGCGGGTCATGGATGAGCATCCTGATGTGAAAGCAATTTACCCGATTCACATGAACCCTGTGGTTCGTCAAACGGCGGATGAAATTCTCGGCGGTGATGAGCACATTCATATCATTGAGCCCCTGGATGTGTTGGATTTCCACAACTTTATGGCCCGTAGCTATATGATTTTGACAGACTCTGGGGGTATTCAGGAGGAGGCCCCGTCGCTTGGTAAGCCGGTTCTTGTCATGCGGGATACCACGGAGCGTCCGGAAGGAATCAAGGCCGGAACACTGAAGCTCGTCGGCACAGATGAAGAAAATATCTATCGCCACTTCAAGCTCCTCTTGGAGTCCACAGAAGAATACGCCAAGATGAGCAATGCCGCGAATCCCTATGGCGATGGTTTTGCCTGCAAGAGAATCGCAGATGTTTTGACCAAATAAAACTGCGAGTTATCAGCCACATCGAAATTCAATAAAGAGATTAGCAAACCTCTCAGTGAATAAACATAATGAACGGAGGAGCACTCATGACAATAGAGCCCGGTTCAAACTCTCAAAAACATGCATATTTAATAATGTGCCATAATAACTTCAAGATTTTGCAAATGCTCTTGTCTGCAATTGACGACGACAGGAACGATATCTATATCTACATTTATGCTTCAATCAATCTATTCAAAGCCTTTGCCGAGTATTATTCTAACTATCGTTATAGCCGTTGTCGTCTGGGGATACCTGCACACTAAAGTCCAGCGGCGTGTGTGGACGATAGTAAATCTTGTGTTGTCTTTCTCCGCTGTTATCATTGCCCTTTACGCTACCGTCCTATCCCGCACGCAAGGCGACTATGGGGTCATCCTCACACCTTTCGCCACCTTCATCGCGGCCAAGCAGCAACCGGAGCTTTATCGCGAGATGCTGATGAACGTATTTCTCTTCTTACCGATAGGGCTGACGCTGTCCAACGCATTGCCGCAGAAGTGGCATCTTTGGCTCAGAATCGGTTTCACAACGTTTATCGGTTGTGTCATCAGTGCTGGGATCGAATGTGCCCAATACAACTATGCTCTCGGTATAGCAGAAGTGGATGATGTAATCTGCAACACACTGGGAACGTTTATAGGATCGACTTCGTTGCTCATTGCTTGTGTTGCCAAGGCTGTAAGGGAAAAAATTCGTACACGAACGTTGCGTTAACGACCGCCATATCTCATGCAATGTGGAAATGAGAATTGGCACGCATGACCAAATGTCGAGATAACAATGGAAAAGTGCCATTGGACAATGATGGATAGAAATCATTTAAACAAATGAGGGGGAATAGAGGTGAATACTATATGTGGAAGATGATCAATACTAACGACGAGATGTTAAGATTTATGGAAACCGTATGCTGGTTTCACGATAGCTGTATAAAGGAAATGAGCTATGTAAGCGGAGCATATGTTGACGTTAATCTTTCGATGCATCCGTTAAACGATCGCAGGGTGCTGAGAGTTCTTATTCAAAGACAATACGAAAAGAACTCTATGATAGAGCTGGAATTTCAAGGGCTAAAATATGCCAAGCTTTTTCCTGTAGACGAAAGCTACACATGCGAAATATTAGATTCAACAATGATTATGAAGGACGGGAACATTTATTGGTGCGATGGCGGCAATTTGACAGAATCTGATTTGGATGAATACACAGGTACCTTAATTTGTGCTTCAAAACTTAGGTGGCGTACTATTGAAAGTCGATTGGGAGAAAATAGATTTTATCGACCGGTAATGTAAAAAATAAGAACAAATTATATTAAAAAGAATAGCATGACAATACAACAGGTTAAAAACTATTTAGAAAAGCATAGCTTTTTAACATTTAGATACAATTCAAAATATTACTCACTTGAGAGGAGTAATTCGCTGTTTGGCAGCAAATATAGTTTAATTGCTACAGATACTTTACCGCAACAAAGAAATTCGTTAGAAAAACTGGGTGAGCAAGTCTATATCGATGAAGGCGTCCCGTTAATTGAGGCTATAACGCATATCGACATTCCAGAAATAAACGATCCTTCTTGGGAAACATACGAGGCAGTAAGGCATAGCGCAATTGTATGCGGCAATGAAATTCATTTTTTCTTTCGCAGAAAAAGCTATTGGATTGCATATGCCAGTGATGGGAGAGTTCATTTAAGCGATGATGCAGGCAACATTCAATGGTTTAATTCTTGCCATGAGTTATTTGAAAATGCGAGCATTTATGGTAAAACTCTTGAAGGAATATGGGCAGAAGTAGTTGTGGATGCTTGCTAAATCTGCCAAATAGCATTTGATATATCAATTGCTTTGCTGAAGTCATACTTGCTTTTTAAATAAAAAACTGAAAACGATATTCCGAAAAGCGAATAAGATTAGTAGAACCCGACAGGAAGGTGAAAAGAATGGGGGAAAAGGGTTTTTTTGTTGTATTCAGATGATTTTGCATGCTGCATTTGCGATGATTGTGTTGACAAGTTAAAATGCGGAAAGACGAATGAGGAAGCCACATGAAAGCTGCTCGGTGCGAATCATTGCATTTGGGCGAACACCAAAAAAAGCAATCGCTTATTCTGGTTTAGCGGACACACAATGGAGCTATAGCAGAATGCGATCAACATCCGGAAAGGTCATAAATTCGACAGGAACTTATGAAAAGTTGCTATTCTAAGCGGTTTCAGAATTCAGCGAACGTCGATTGGCGTAAGTATACGAAAATAATACAAGAAGGTTAATGGAATAAGAGATGAAGTATTATGCTTTTACCAAAATGCGTGACAATTTACTTTTGCTCGTTCTCATTGTTTTTCCTTGGAGTTTAGTTTTCCTCTTCGGCAACACAGACGCAGAACGTTTCGCCGGTTTGATTTGTATAGGGTGTGTGTTTACCATGTTCATTGTTTTGATAAGGCCGTTTGCATACTCTTTTCTGCGTATTCAAATAACCTCTGAGGGACTGCGGCTCACTGCCCCATTTTTTAGGAAGGAGTTGAAATGGAGTAACTTCGATCGAATCGAACTCGACTATTATGACACAAAGGATATAACACGCAATTATTTTGTGATTCATTTTATACCGGCAGGAAGCACATTCAAACCACTAAAATCGGTTTCAAAACTGCCGTCGATTGCATCCGAATATGTATATCTGACATATACGGATTCAGTTAAAAACGACTTACTGCAATTTGCTCCTGAAAAACTGCTTAAGAAAATACGAAATGCTCCGTTTAAATGCATCAGTTTTGAGGCTGCACAAAAAATCGACAACATGCTTAAAAAAGGTGACCCGATGTGCGAATTAAAGCTCAGCGGCAATCGATTTGTCATGCAGCGGGCTGCCGTGTTTGAGTTTATTGAGGTTTGCATAATTATAACAGCATTGATTGTTTTGCTGGCTTTTCTTAAGAAGATTTTAGTTGTTACTGCAATGGCGGCTATAATTGCTTTTATGTTGTTCCTGTTCTTCAAGGGGCGCAGTCTTAAAATAGAATTCGGCAGAGAAGAAATAGTTGTTCAAAAAATGCGTGCAAAACCTGAGAGGTATTCTGTGCAGGTATTACAGTTTGCTCCGCGGTTTCATGATTTGCTTACGGTTGTGAAAATAAATGGAAAACGAACAGCAAGCTTTTCAAGCTGGATGATACCCCTTCTGAGATTAATGGAGTTTTATAGAGAATGAATTCACTGTAATCAATTGTTGCTTCCGGAGTATTCATTGCGATAGCATCATCAAACTCATTGACAAAAACGCAACAAATGTTACGCCACGTATTAACGTAAACAATAGTGATCCAGTGTGGCAGTTGCCGGATTGGCATGGTTGATGAGGTCAGATTTGTTAATTTGGAAAAATGACAAGGGTTTTCTATGGTGGGAAAAGTAAACGCAAACACAGCAATAAGGGTTTGGTTATGAGAAAAGGGAATGAATTTACGGATCTATCAATAAAAATTTTGAAATCTGATGAATGTTTGCGTAAAGGAGTTCTTGATGATTTTGAAGACTTTGTCTGCAACTCAAACAAAACGAATAGTGTCAACAGAATTGATGAGCCGACGCTGCTTTCGCTTATCTGTGAAAGTCACAAGTCAGAATGTATACGCGAATTCATTGTTGAAATGCTGCCGCTGCTTGAACCGGGCTGCATAACCGACAGTGTGTTTGATTCTTGCGTTTCTTATTCGGACATTGAATTTCGAAAAACATTGTGCATTTTACTTGCACACATGTGGTTGAGAATAGACCTGTTGCTGACGCTTAACGAAGAACTGGACACTCCGGAAGCATTTATAAAGGCAGTGTGCATTATGGTCCGTGAACGGTATTCAAAAGACGAATTTGAAGTTTTTTTGCGAAGAAACAAGCACTTTTGGAATGCATTACCTTGCTGCATTTCATGGCTTATGCCGAAATATGAGAACAGCACTCTTGTTGAGGTTATAAAAAACTATGCAAATCAAGCGGTGATGTGAAACTAAGCGAATCGATTTTGATGATGACCGGCATGTTGAAACATGCACGCTTCATTAAATTAAGGCGTTTTGGAGGTAATCATGGAAAACTATATTAAGACAGCAATCCGCTATGCGGAAGGGAAAATGAGCGGCAGTGATTTTGAGATTGAACAGGCTTCCGAGCCGGAGCTTTGGCCATGGCTTCAATCGCTGCTGACTGAGGAAATGAAGACCGATCCCAAACATGAGTTTTGGAACATATGTCATTCCCGTTCGGCACTCGAAGCAAACAATTTTCGCGTAAAGGCCACTGCGCTTGCTTTCGGTTACGGATTCTTCGGCAATATGCATGACATAGTAAGCAACCTTGTCAAGACAGTTTACCCGGATATTAAAATCAAAACACCCCCGTCGTACACAAAATATGATTTCACGTATGAAATAGGTATGGATTACGTCGGCGGAAAAGAAGCCGATATAATCGTTCAGGATATTCTGGACAAGCTGCCTTCGGATTTAAAAAAGAGTGAACGGAAACGCGAAGCAAAAAACGAGTTGCGTAAAGCTTTCCCTATCACAAAGAGAAAACCGCTGTGGGTTCAGGAACCCGAGTGGCCTGTATCCAACGACAAACCTCTTAAGTTTATCTCTCAAACAAAAGATGGCGAGAAGGTATGCTACGAATTTTACGATGAAGCAAACGACTGTAAAACAATAATCGAGCAGCTGCTGTAACATTTCGGCACTGCTTGATGCTGTTGCTATCGGTGTCGTCGGCAACAAACCGCATAACTTTGAATCGAAAAGAAAAATGCTTAAATGTGATTACAAACTCAATACTGCATGCAACCGAGTTTCAATAGAAGCGAACGCTTGCATTCAGTTTGAAAAAAGCGATGATGAGAGTATACCTATCGGTACCCCGGCATTATGGGACGAAGCTCTTATGCTGAAAATTGACATCGACAAATGCCGCATTTATCATATTTGCTGCATCTTTGTTCCTAACGGGATGTACAGTCGAATAACTGATTACAAAAAGATCTGGAAGCTTGCCGACATTCCTCCGGGGTTTTATGACGGGGCATATACCACTGATCACGGAAAAATGTACTTTGGCATTACGCTCGGCAAAGGAATGGATTGCTTTATGGCTGACACATCAAATCTTATGATACTCGTGCCCGAAGGTTTGGATTTCGATATTACCTCGCTGTTTGAAGTGCTTCGATCAGAAAGGGTGGAGTGCACGGATGAAAAATTGCACGCAATTCTCGACAGAATCGTTTCTCAAGAAAATGGAGCATTTGCCTTTTTGTATGATTACAACACTGGAGGTTCACTTAATATTTTCGGGAAGAATGTCGAGCATTTCAATTTGGCAGGAGAATTGGAGATTTGGCCGACAGATGATCCAGCCCTTATATATCGCAGAGGTTTGATCGATTGGATTGGCAGGTGATTGTTTTTTATATAGTTTCAAAATACATAAAGTGCATTCACCGGAAGATGGTCCATATCATGCGTCAGTTCGTGCCACTTGGGTGTTGTCGCAGGAAAGCGGCTGCGTGTACAAACCAATAAATTGAGAAAAAGACGAATTTACTCAATTTCATAAAAACAGCCCTGAAAAAGCAAATGCCGAGGAATATTCAAGGTTAAGTAGATTTAAAGTTAACACTCTAATTTACAGTTCGACGGAAAAAACCGATAAAATAATGGGAGAGGAAATCGCATAAATACAATAAGAACAACACAAAGGGGGACGTTGAAGACATATTTGTGCTTACAATATCCCCTTTTTGCGAGAATGCAATGTTGTTTGGCAACTTATATATCGTAGACTATGTGTATGTACATCCTGCACTCGTCATGTAGCGACTTTGTCAATGGTTTTTTCTTCATAAGGGATGCTTCTGGTTTGGTTTTGGACTGTTTTCTACTGTTTGAATAGCGATAAGTCCATGAGCGGAAAGGCATCATTCCCAACGGAAGAAACGAACGGCGAGAACAGTACAGATTGTGACGACTCCAACCATTACACAAACTGGTAACAGGATGCTTCCTGTGCTAATACCTAAAAATGTATTTTTCATCATCGTAAGACCCTGTGTCAGTGGAAAGACGCTGACGAGTTTCTGCATAGCTGTTGGCATGACCTCAATGGGAAGCGTTGTGCCGGAAAAGATCAGCATGGGGAAGTAGAGGATCGAAGCGATGATGCTGGCCTGTTTGGTATTTTTTGCCACGCCGCCTGTCAGCATACCGATAGATTGTGTTGAGAGCATGGTAAGTGCCCAGCTTCCGAGGAAAGCCGGAAGTGACCCATGCAGCCGTACTCCCCACAAAAACGCTGCAACCGACAGCGTTACAAGGGATACGGCACAGTAGATAGCGTACATCGCCAGTTCAACGCCAAGAACAAACACAGGACTGACCGGTGTAACCCGCAGCCGCTTGAGGATCTTCATCTCTCGCAGACCGGATACGGCCAACGGCAGCCCCATCAATCCGCTCGCACAAATAGCAACCGCACTGACAGCCCCGAAAGACTGCTCCAAGAACGTATAATCGGTGCCGTTGCAGGCGGGCTTTATACCGTAAATGATGCCAAGGATGATGAAAATCACAAGAGGCATTATGATGGCGAAGATCACCATGTTCATATCCCGCAGACTGAGCTTCAGTTCTATTTTTAGAAAAGTAAAAAAGCGTTTCATGCATCCACCTCCTCATCCGAAAGCTGCAAATAAGCGTCCTCGAAGTGTTCGCAGTCGCACTGCTACTTTGCCTGTTCCACAGTTCCACGGAAAGCGGAAGTGCCATTTTTCAAAATGCAGATCTCATCACACAATGCTTCCACTTCATCCATAAAATGGGATGTCAGAAAAATCGTAAGTCCCTGTTCTTTCAGAGATTCCAGCGTTTTCCACACACTGCGACGTGCCTTTGCGTCAAGACCGGTTGTCAGCTCGTCCAAAAATACTAACTCAGGCTGAGGGACCAGAGCCAGTACAATAAAGAGCCGTTGGCGTTCGCCGCCGGAAAGACTTTTGACTAGGGTGTTTACCTTATCACTGATCCCGAACTGTTCACATAACATTTTCCAATCGGCAGGCTTACGATAAAGGCTTGCTGTTTCCTCACAAAGTTCGGAAACCTTGATTTCTTTCTGATAGTCACCGTTTTGAAACTGTACGCCGATGCATTCAAAAAGTGTACGGCGACACTTCTTCGGGTCTTGTCCAAGCAGGCGAATTGTTCCTGAATCGGCCTGCTTTGTGCCGAGCATACATTCAATCGTGGTGCTTTTTCCTGCACCGTTGGCCCCGAGCAGACCGAATACTTTACCCCTCTCCACGGAGAGATCTAGATGGTCGACCACGGTTTTTCCGGCATAAGATTTAGTCAGTCCTTCAACAAAAATAGCCTTGCTCATTTCTGAACCCTCCCGAATGTCTTCAGTTTACAGCCGACCATCGTCGCCTGAACAGCATGCATCGCCACACGGCAGTCTTTGGCACTTTTTTCTCGATCGATAATGCAAGGATACTCTGGCTTGCGGACGACCTTCATAGAAGTTGGTTGAATTTTGGACACGTAGATGTCCTCCTTTCTCAGTTAATGATATTTTGCATTGTCAGGAATGAAAAATATGACAGAAACGTGACTATTTATATAATTGCACGGATTTAGCTAGAAATCTCGATGAAGTGCCCGCGTGCAGGTGTTCGCATTGACAAAACCAGCATTGCAGGAAATATCGACAACTTTGATTTCACACCGCAAAGTCGTTGCCAGACCGTGATACTTGCAGAACAGCAGGTAGACATACTAAGAAAAAACAGTGATGCTGGCACAAAATCGGACGGATTAGGCCCAGCTGTCTTTTTTCTACGTAGTCTCACGTCCGTTAGATAGTTAACCTTTGTTTCTTCAATTCTTTGCAATTCCTTACCGAATACATCACATCGTGCCGGAAGGTTTTCCTCTCGACTTTCCTTGCTATTCTAGGGGCATTCAGTGTCTCTATGGAACCGGATCCCTACTACTGCGATCACTGTTGCGTATTAAGTTTTGCGGAATAGTGAATACGCATGATAGTACTCGAAATATCGTTAGTACAAATCGGCATCCATGTGCAGTCCACTTTAAAAAATATTGATTGTTTACGCAAATGTTAAACATAAGCATCAATAGTAATTTTGAACCATGAAATTGGCTCTGCGTGTTATCTATACGCTAGCGTAGAAATGTCATTGAAATGTTCGTAAGAAAACCCTGAGAACATTTCAATGGCACGAAAAGAAGATGTGCACAAATGTTTGTGTTGCGTAGGAATGTGACAAATAAGCTTTACAACCTTAAATCTACACCGAGTGCCTTAAATACCGCTTTATGCGGACCGGAGTAGAGTATTAGAAGAAAGCACCAACTCATTTAAGACAATGCGGAATTGGTTGTGGATGCTTTCAAGATATTGCTCGTAGTCACCTGCTGCGGTGACTTTGCAGAAATATCCAAACACCGTTGATGTGTAGTATGTGTCATCTGCGTTTCTTACAATAGCGTACAAGTTTAATCACCTTCGTTCTCATTAGTAATGGCTGAAATGCCCATGTTGTAAATGTCATCCATTCACATATCTCCCAAAATCTGATTTACAGATTGAAAATTTCCTTGATCAATCTTGCAGCTTCATCAGGTTCCATATCAGAATTATCAATCCTTAGGTAGTTATCAAAAGGAATCTCGCCTTCATAACTAACACACCTATGGTTTTTGTCATCATTGATTAAACGCTGATTTGAAGTCTCTATATCTCTTTTGGAAGCTTTATTTTTCAGTCTGTTCTCAGAAATATTCCTTTTCAGTCTTATCTCTTGGGGAGCGATCAGTTCAACATAATAAAAATCAGTCCCATATGGTTGAAATATACCTTTGACATGCTCCAGATACTCCCATTCTGACGGCAGATCAAAATCCATCATCATTGTAAAAATCATCCCATAGTTATCGGAAGCTGCATAGTTCTTGAAAATAGTGTCACGTATTTCTGAGATTGTCTTTCCGTCGTATCTACCGAAAATCTCTATCACTGGTTCGATGGTCATGTGATTGTGAAAGAGCCTTAAATCCGTTATTTTCATCAGTTCCTGACCAACTGTCATTTTCCCAACAGCAGCATCACCAATTATAAATAATAGTTTCATAAAACACCTCGCTCCCGTCAAGCCTATTCTAAACAGGTTTGCTTATGGAATTTAGCGCAGATTATTTGTATTGCTTTCATTATTCAGGTAGCATGGACTATCTGATTTTTTGTTGCCATAGCGTTGCCACAACATTAAGCCAGTTCAGATAGATTACAATGCAACTCCAAGTTCTTTGCACTTCTCGATTGCCAAATCATGGCCTTGCAGAGCCGCAAGCAGATACCAATGCTTAGCCTGTTCGATGTCTCGCTCCACTCCGATTGCATCTTCATAAAACCATGCCAAATTGCATTGTCCATCTCTATCACCATGCTCAGCGGCACGGCGAGTCCAATACAGTGCCTTTTCTAGGTTCTTTTCTACACCGAGTCCATCATAGTAGAAATAACCTATTTGACATTCAGCCAGGGGATACCCTTGCTCTGCCAAAACCAAATGTCCTTCAAAACACTTGACATATTGTTTTGATTCCCAATATTTTTTAATCAACTCATTGCAAATATCTAATTCTTTGCAGGACTTGTAATACTCGCTTGCCATATATTCATACTTCTAAATTGCAGTCTGTTTATCAGTCTAATAATCCTTCAGCCATCAATAGCTCAAGAACTCTTGCTTCTCTCTCAAACATGGCCTGATTATAAGGGGTTTGTGTTACATTGCGATTCTTTCTTATCGCAGTTTCGGGATCGACAAATTCTAAAGTAAATGTTTCTGTAAATTCATACTCATCTAAGTTTTGCACAACCACACATTCCTCTGCTTCACAAAGATAATAATAATTATCCTGAACAAAGCATTCCGTCTCATCCAAATCACTCTTCTGTATGCGGTGGACATACCCATATTCTTTTATCGTCTTTGGTTTAACTACCAGCCCTGATTCCTCACGGGTTTCCCGAATCATAGCATCTATGGGATTCTCACCGCTTTCTATCCCTCCGCCGGGGAACTTATAGTAGTCATATTTCAGGCTGTGTATCATAGCAATCTTGTTGTTTACAATGATAATACTTCTGGCAGAATTGCGAACAAATGCGTGTGTACATTTCCCGTAATCTTTCTTATCCATCTCAAATAGTAGTCTCATGGTGCCTCCCCATATCCCGATTTGCACGTCCATCAAAGTTAAAGGCCATCCACCCATACTGCAGGCTCTTTAGGTCCGGCGTTTCCATTGAAGACTTTGCCTTCCAGTAGTTTTGTGCCTTCGCAGCTCGGTGCAAGATGTTCGTTTGTCTTACCCATACCACGTCCTCCGGAAGTTGCAAAGGGGATGATTTTTTTGCCGGTCATATCATATCATATCAGATCATAGCTTTCAAGGAATGTATTGATAATCGCCGGAGTGAGGCAATCGGTCTGAAATGGGATGCCATTGACTTTGACCGGAACACCATCACGATCCGTCACACGGTTACTTCCTGTGATCTCGACGGCAAGCGCGTTCTGGTTGCATCGGACACTACTAAGACCAGATCGAGTATGAGAACACTGCCTCTCGTTCCTTTCATGCGGGAAAGGCTTCTCACATTGAAGGAAGAACAGCAGGAAA
>CAKTYT010000004.1 GCA_934633695.1 uncultured Clostridia bacterium
CCCACGCCGGTACCCACACCCGTGCCCACGCCGGTACCCACACCCGTGCCCACGCCGGTACCCACACCCGTGCCCACGCCGGTACCCACACCCGTGCCCACACCCGTGCCCACGCCGGTACCCACACCCG
Source organism: uncultured Clostridia bacterium (assembly GCA_934633695.1). Lineage (GTDB taxonomy): Bacteria > Bacillota > Clostridia > Christensenellales > CAG-138 > PeH17. Next base: position 131 of record CAKTYT010000004.1, read on the forward strand.
TGCCCACGCCGGTGCCCACACCCGGACCTACGGATGAACCCATCGAGCCCACACCCGGACCTACGGATGAGCCCGTTGAACCCACACCCGGACCTACGGATGAGCCCGTTGAACCCACACCCGTACCTACGGATGAACCCGTTGAACCCACACCCGGACCTACGGACGAACCCGTTATACCTACTCCCGAACCCACGACACCTCCCACACCACCCACCGGTGCGATAAGCATCATCGGTGCAGGCCTTGCAGCAATTGTTGCAGGTGCAGGCGTTGTAATCTTCAGGAAGAAGGAAGACTAATTTAAACTTGTGACGGCGAAGGCAGACAATGCTTTCGCCGTTTTCTGTTGAATAAAAAGACAAAAACAAATGTGATTATACGAGAACATGAAGATGTGGATGAGTATGCATGGCTTGTTTGCAGAGCAGAAGCATTCTTAGACAGCTCATGTTTTGATGATGTTAAAACATGCGTCGAGAAATATGAAGGAGGAACACTCCGCCTCGTTGCCGGACATGACAGAAGACTCATCGGGATTATCGAAGCAAAAATGAATTTGATTTCCCTCCGGGGAAGTTGCAGCAGCAGAGGGGCAGTTCTATGGAATCTCGGGGTGATTAGGGCGTACGGAGGTCTTGAAATTGCAAATAGGTTGTGGACAGGGCTATCATGTAGACTTAAATGCAGGAAGATTTCATATTGCGAAGTATGGACGCAGCTGGATGAGCCTGCAAGTAAATTTTACCAAAACGCAGGGGGACGCTTATCTTCGAGGCCCTTATGGAACAACACTTAAAATGAGACGCAGCCGCTGAATTTCTTCAGCAGCTGCGTCAATCTGTTGCAGAGAATTTATAGGGAGGATTGAATATTCATCGGTTTTTTTGCATGAGAAAAGAACGAAGGCTCCTGTCAAAGGCATTGACACAGAGAGAGTAGATGACCTCATAAGCAACGAAGAATAGTTCGATTGCAACGATAATAACCCATGTGGGAAATTCAGGTATCAATGCGAACAGATCGGTATCGAATACCTTAAATGCGATGACTATACCAGCAATGCCGATAATGTTGCAGGTTATCAGCTTTAGTATGAATGCGATGAGCTTGTCCCGTGACAGCTTGTCTATCCCGAATTTAATGAATCCATATAGACCGAAAAAGCCAAGGTAGAGTATCGAATAAATTTTATTGGACGAGAGAATGAGAGACAACGCACCGCAAACAATGTAGCTGAGGATTGCATATCCGACGCTGCGTTTTTCATTGAGAGGAATCCACAGCGTGAGTGAGGCCGCAAACAGCAGTCCGATTCGACCCGTCGGCAGCATGGAGGCGGCATAAACAAGGAGCGTACTGATTGCAGCACTCATTGCAGCCAAAGTGAGCTTTGTTGCAGAAGAAACTTTTTTCATCAGCAGCACCTGATTAAGTCTCCGCCCATGCATTCGCAGCAGGAATCCATACACCAGAGGGTAGTACAGACGTTGCAGGCGGTCGAACAAGAGTCGGAATTGCCGGTATTGTTGTTGTAATTGTGATAGCTTCGAGAGCCGCGGTTCATAAGTACATCATATGCACGGCGGTATTCTGTATTGCCGGGCTCCATGTTGACGGCTTGCTGAAGATGGCTGTATGCGGTGGAATAGTCACCCATGCGGAAACTTATTACGCCGTAAAGGTAGAACCATTCTGCACTGCGTGTGCCGATTGCTTCGAGTACAGCGGCGGCCTCGCGGAGCTTGCCTGCATTCATAAGGCTTCGCACACGGGAAAACTCTTGTGCATACTGCCCGGAGTATTCGCTGCTGCTGTTTGAGTACGATGAATTATGTGAACCTTCGCCGTAGGAATATTCACCTGCACTCTTTCTACCCGCACGTTCCTTTTGAATAGTGTCGTAAGCAAGGTTGATTTCCTTCAGTTTTTCAGCTGCAAGGTCCTTGAGGGGATTGTCACCATAATGGTCGGGGTGATATTTTTTGACGAGTTTCAGATAGGCGGCTCTTATGACACTGTCGCTGTCACTTTCAGATACGCCCAAGACCTTATAAGGGTTCATGCATTTTATCCTTTCAATTGCAATTAATCATGTTTATCGAATTTATCGGAAGCAGCAGGTGAAGCTTTTCCCACATGGTTCAGCACTTTATCACAAACGCCGAACAAACCCTCCGTTACAATATTTTCGACGATACTGCCCTCACTCTCCATATCAAGCAAATTATATGCACTTATTGCAGAATTTATCGAAATATTCATTATCAACTCGGCTTCGTTCATTGCCGACGAGGAGAGAACGAAGGGATTGTAAAGCCCGTGTTTTGCATCGTCACATTTATCATCCCACGCATCGGCAAGGTAGATAAATCGTCCGACGTAAAAACCTAATTCGCCGAGAACGGGCAAAATGTGTTCATCGGATACGGGAGAGAGCAGCAAGATGTTTTTTAAAAGACTGCCGAAGCAGTTTGCAGGAATGTCCGGTGAAGTAATCCTTTTTCTTTCAATTTCTGCAAGCTCAGCCAAACCGCTCTCTATCACACGACAAACGTCAGGGTATTGCTCTTTCGCTTTTTTGAATGCGGAGAAGAGAGGGAGTTTTAGTAAAGAACGCAGCGGTTTTTTGTCGGCAACGTCATCTTGAAGTTTGTTGTAAGAAAGCAGCACGCAGGCTCCTGCCGCAAAGCTCATCTGCGGTGAAGGGGAAAAGACCATCGGTTTCTTCCTTGAGCAGGGCTTGAACGGGCAGCGGTGCAGCGTTGCCGGTTGAGCGTTGCCTGTGCCGCAAAGCACGAGGGCGAGGAAGGTGCAGTCATAACTCAAACAGCAACGGGAAGCAAGTCCGTATTCTTTGCCGAGAGCATGACAAAGCCCACAGTAAAAGGCATCATATCTTGTTTTCTCCCAAACCCTGAGATTCGGGACGTTTGGTCTGACATATCCGAACAAATTGCACCTCCGAGCATGTATGCATTATAATGTAAAAACAACTTTTTTTCAACAGCCTCTGCATGATTTTGCGTTCATTCGTTACCCCAAAATATGGGAATGTGCGAAACAAATAATATATAACTGGAAAAGAAAACATTTTTCGCCTGAAAATGCCACATTTTATTCAAAAGCACTTCCAATTCCGATATAAATTTGTTATAATGTCCCTAATACGGGAGCACGACTCCCAAAATAGGAGGAAAATAAAATGAAAAAACTGTTGGCAGTTCTGCTCGCAGCACTCATGCTCGTACCCTTCGTGACCGCTTGCGGCACAAAGGATTTCGAGATTGCCCTCATTACAGATAAGGGTAATATCGATGATAAGAGCTTCAACCAGGGTGCATGGGAAGGCGTTGTCGCTTTCGCTGATGCAAACAAAATTTCCAAAAAGTACTACAAACCCGAAGATGCAACCGATGATGCATACCTTGCAGCCATTACCCTTGCTGTTGAAGCAGGTGCAAAGGTCGTTGTATGCCCCGGTTATCTCTTCGAACCGGCCGTTTACAATGCACAGACCATGTATCCGGACGTAAAGTTCATCATCCTTGACGGTCAGCCTCACACCGCTGATTATACGGATTTCAAGACCGAAGCAAACGTTGCTTCAGTTATGTACGCTGAACAGGAATCCGGCTATCTTGCAGGCTATGCAGCAGTCAAGGACGGCTACCGTTCCCTCGGCTTCATGGGTGGTATGGCAGTTCCCGCAGTTCAGGCTTTCGGCTACGGTTATCTCCAGGGCATTAATGATGCTGCAAAGGAGCTTGATCTCACCGCTGACGAAATCACCGTAAAGTATCACTACACCGGTGACTTTGCAGAAACCGACACAAATAAGGCAACTGCAAAGGCTATGTACGAATCCGGCGTTGAAGTTATCTTCGCATGCGGCGGTTCCGTAGGTAAGAGCGTTATGGCGGCAGCAGCCGAAGCCGGCAAAAAGGTTATCGGCGTTGATGTTGACCAGAGGTATGACAGCGAAACCGTTATCACTTCTGCAACCAAGGGTCTCGGAGCTTCTGTAACTCAGGTTCTTGAATCCATCTATAAGACCAATGATTTTGCTGAGAAGTTCGGCGGTAAAACCACCTATTTCAATGCGGCAAATGACGGCGTAGGTCTTCCCACAGAGGTTCTCGACGGCAATGGCACTGCATTTGACAGGTTCAACGAATTTGATGCAGCTGCATACGAAGCGATCTTTGCAAAGCTCGTTGACGGCACTGTTGCTCCCATCAGGACCATCACCGTTGCAGATGCAAACGGTTACGCAACTGCTGACGAACTCGTAAATGGTCTTAACCTCACAATCAAGGTCGAATGCGTTCAGTAATCGATGACGGAATCTCAATCGGCCTGAGATTTATGTAAGTTGAAGCATGAGGAAGGGCTACACCTTCTTCATGCTTTTTAGAGTTTTGGAGTCTATTCGCTCCGTTCAACAGAAAGAGGTGCAGGGTGGAAAACAATATTATCGAAATGCTCCACATCACAAAGGAATTCCCCGGTATTGTTGCGAACGACGACATAAGTATTTCCCTTAGAAAAGGCGAAATTCACGCTCTTCTCGGCGAAAACGGTGCCGGTAAATCGACGCTCATGAGCGTGCTTTTCGGGTTGTACAATGCCGAAAAGGGTGAAATAAGAATGAACGGCAAACCCGTTGCAATCAATGATCCGAACGATGCGACAAGGCTTGGCATCGGTATGGTTCATCAGCATTTTAAACTTGTCGAATGCTTTACCGTGCTGGAGAACATTATTCTCGGTGTTGAGCCGCAGTCGATGGGTTTTTTGAAAACAAACGAGGCGAGGGAAAGGGTTCTTGCCCTCAGCGAAAAATACGGCATGAAAATTGACCCCGATGCGGTGGTTGAGGATATAACAGTCGGTATGCAGCAGCGAACAGAAATACTCAAGATGCTGTACCGAAACAACGAGGTTTTGATTTTTGATGAGCCTACAGCAGTGCTTACACCGCAGGAGATACGTGAGCTTATGGACATTATCCGCGGATTCGCAAGGGAAGGCAAATCAATTCTTTTCATTTCACACAAGCTGAATGAGATTCTGGAGGTTGCAGACAGATGCACAGTTCTTCGCAAAGGCAAATGCGTAGGCACGGTTCAGGTCAAAGATACGACGGCTGCCGAGTTGAGCAGGATGATGGTCGGAAGAGATGTTGAACTGACCGTTAAAAAGGGAGAACCTCAAATCGGCGAAACAGTCCTGAAAGTTGAAAACCTGACTGTTCCATCAAAAATCCATAAAGGAAAAAATTCGGTCAACAATGTTTCCTTCGAAGTCCGTGCAGGCGAAATCGTTTGCCTTGCAGGCATCGACGGCAACGGACAAACAGAGCTTGTTTCGGCCGTCACAGGTCTTGAAAGGCAGAGCAGCGGCAAAATTACCCTGATGAACAAAGATATTTCGCATTCATCTGTCAGAAAGCGTTCAAAACTCGGCATGAGCCATATTCCGGAAGACAGACAAAAATATGGTCTGGTACTTGATTTCTCACTCGCAGATAACATGGTTTTGCAGCGTTATTGGGAACCGGAGTTCCGCAAAGGCTGCTTCATAAAAAAAGACAGGGTAAATGAATATGCGTGTGAACTTATAGACCGTTTTGACGTTCGATGCGGCGAAGGTCCTGCCTCGACCGCCAGGAGCATGTCAGGAGGCAATCAGCAGAAGGCAATTGTCGCAAGAGAAATGGACAGGCAGCATGAGCTGCTCGTTGCGGTTCAGCCGACGAGGGGACTTGATGTAGGTGCGATCGAATACATACACAAGCGTATTGTTGAAGAACGCGATGCAGGCAGAGCAGTTCTTCTCGTTTCGCTCGAGCTTGACGAGGTTATGAATGTTTCAGACAGAATTCTCGTCATGCACGGCGGTGAAATCGTCGGTGAATTCAATCCCAAAGAAGTGAGCGTTGAAAAGCTCGGTCTCTACATGGCGGGCAATAAACGCGATGCGAACTGAACGGAGGAACAAGGTGAAAAAAGAAAACACAGGTGTCAAACAATTTATAATGAACATTGTTCCGTCGCTCACGGCGATAGCGGTTGGATTGGTGTTCGGATTCCTTGTAATGCTCGTTTCGTCACCGGCGGATGCCTTCGGCGGATTTGCAACGCTTCTGACCAGGGGCTTTGTTAAGATGAGCGATGTACTTTTCTACGCAACGCCGATAATAATGACGGGCCTTTCAGTAGGCTTTGCGTATAAGATGGGCCTCTTCAATATCGGTGCATCGGGACAGTACACAATGGGCATGTTTTTTGCAATGTACGTTGCATTCATGGTACCGCTCCCCGCATCGATCCATTGGATCGCCTGTTGCCTTGCGGCAATTATCGGCGGTATGCTGTGGGGTGCAATTCCGGGCATATTCAAAGCGTTGCTTAACATAAACGAGGTTATTACTTCAATCATGTTTAACTATATTGGGATGTATGTTGTCGATGAGCTTATCAGCAGCAATGCGACAATGTATATTGCAATTAAGGCACGCACTGCATATATTCCGCAGGATGTACAGCTCCCGTCGCTGAGCGGAGGCAGGACAAACCTCAATATCGGCACGATAATTGCAGTTGTGCTTGCAGTTGTGCTTTTCGTTGTCTTGATGAAAACGACTTTCGGCTACGAGCTTCGTGCAACAGGCTTCAATAAATTCGCCGCAAAGTATGCGGGCATGAACAGTAAGCGGAATATTATCGTCACAATGATGATTGCAGGTGCATTGGCGGGTCTGGGCGGTGCGTTGTACATACTTTCGCCTTCTACAATTGCGGGGGGAAGCATGACTTATGAACCGATTAATATTATCGCCGATGAGGGGTTTAATGGCATTGCGGTCGCACTTCTCGGCTGTTCAAATCCCATAGGCGTTGTGTTTGCGGCACTGTTCGTCTCTTTCATACAGCGCGGCGGTACGGCGGCAGTAGCATATAAACCCGAAATTATCGATGTCATGATTGCTGTCATAATCTACTTCTCTGCATTTGCAATGGTTCTGCGTGAAAAGTTTAAAGCAAAAAGAAAAAATAAAAGGATTAAGACAGACGAGCAGAAGCTCGACCTTGCCTCACAGCAGGTTGAAGCGGACAGCGAAACAGTAGAAGGAGCAGAGGGGTAATAGTATGGATATTGTTTATTTTCTCGTTCAGAATACGCTGCCGGTTGCAATTCCGCTGTTGCTGGTTGCACTGGGCGGAATGTTTGCAGAACGCAGCGGTGTGATCAACCTTGCTCTTGAGGGCATTATGCTTGTCGGAGCGTTCTTTGGCTGCCTTGTTACCTACTATATCGGCAAAACAAATGTGAATGCTCAACTGATTCTGTTGATCGCATTGCTTGCGGCAGGTATTGCAGGTGCGGTCTATTCGCTTGCACTGTCATTCGCAGCGGTGAATATGAAGGCTGACCAGACGATTGTGGGTACGGCGATGAATATGCTCGTTCCGGCACTCGTTTTGCTCATAAGCAAGATGTTCTTCATGAGCGATGGTATAACGACTACAACGAGTTTTTATATTAAATCCGTCCCGTTTCTCGGGGAAATCCCTGTTGTCGGCGAATTGTTCTTCAAAAAAACCTACATGACGGTATACATCGGTTTTGCTCTGCTCATTGTTGCACATATACTTTTGTATAAGACTGCATTTGGTCTCCGTCTCCGCTCCTGTGGCGAACATCCCCAGGCTGCTGACTCGGTTGGCATAAATGTTTATAAAATGCGTTATGCCGGCGTAACGATTTCGGGTCTTCTCGGCGGTTTGGGCGGATTTGCATACGCTGTTGGAGTCATGGACGGCAACTGCAACGGTCACACCGGTGTCGCAGGCTTCGGTTTCCTTGCCCTTGCGGTAATGATATTCGGTAAATGGAAACCGTTTCGCATACTGTTTGCGGCATTGTTCTTTGCATTCCTGCGTCAGGTTGCAAATTCGGTAATGCTGATTCCGTTCCTTAACAACCTGCATATTCCCAAAGTCTTCTATAATACGCTTCCGTATGTTGCAACGATGGTTGTTCTCGCCTTTACATCTAAAAGGTCGCGAGCACCCAAGGCGGAAGGCATACCATACGATAAAGGTACAAGATGAGGTACTGCTTCGCCGGAGCGTGTACTTCGGCGAAGCAATAAAGATTATGGCAAAGTTATATTTCAGATACGGTGCAATGAGCTCGTCAAAAACAGCTCAGGCAATAATGGTTAAGTACAATTACGGCGAACGCGGGCAAAGGGCTCTCTTGACAAAGCCGGCAACAGACACAAGGGACGGAAGAAACGTCGTTAAGTCACGCTGCGGGCTGATGGAGGAGTGTATAGTTTTTGATGAGATCCCTATTGAGGCATTGAAAAACGGAGAGTATGACTGCCTTATCGTTGACGAGGCACAGTTTTTAAACCGTGAACAGGTGCTGTTGCTTGCGGAATTAGTTGACAATTATGGAGTTCCTGTGATATGCTATGGACTCAGGACGGATTTTCAGGGCAATTTCTTTGAAGGAAGTCATTGGCTGATGGCTCTTGCCGATACCATAGAGGAGATAAAAACGATCTGTTGGTGCGGACGAAAAGCGATAATGAATGCACGACTTGACGGAGCGGGGGGGATAACGAAAGTCGGCGAGCAAGTCGTTCTCGGAGCGGATGATAAATATATAGGCCTTTGCCGGAAACATTGGGCGGAGGGCAAAATCAAACCGGATGGACCAAAGGGTCAGTCCGAGTAAATCTAAGGATTGGTTAAAATATGAGGTTTTATATCGCAACAGGTCTGAAAAATGCTGCAAAGGCCAAGCAGGCGGTGAGCGTTCTTCGGCGAAACGGACATGAATTGACTTATGATTGGACTGAACATGGAGACATTCGTTCACTCGGTGCCGAAAAGATGGAAGAGGTTGCCTTTAATGAAGTTCGTGCTGTCAGGGACGCCGAGCTATTTGTCGCATTGCTTCCCGGAGGTTTTGGAACGCACACGGAGCTTGGAGTCGCAATTGCTTCAAGGAGCAATAAACGTGTAATTCTTTGGAGCGAAACAGGCATTGAGTTTAAATCACCGGGTGAAACATGTGCGTTTTATTTTCATCCCGCTGTTGAAAGATTGGTGTGTTCTTTTGATGAACTCATTGAAATCCTTAACAACGATAGGATCGATTCCTCCCTTGACAAAAAAGTCTGATTTGACTTTCTACATCCCCGGCATTCCGGGGTTTTTTTATCTGCAACGCCTGATATTATAAATGCGGATAAAATATTGTTTAAACTGAATTTCGCCATTGATAATTTCGAAATTCAAGGTATAATGGATGCTGATGGAGTATGCAAACAATGAAAACGATACCATCATGCTTAAGAGCTTGATGGTGGACAAAATTGCCCGTGCCTTCAGGAAAGACGACGGCAAAGGCTTGAGCGTTGACCCAAGGCAGATGAGCCCGCTGGTGTTAGCTTATATCGGCGATACCGTTTTTGACCTTTTCATCAGAACAAAACTGGTTTGCACAACGACCCTTCCGGTGCATGGTCTGCACGCTCGTGCGGCAAAATGCGTTTGTGCAAAAGCCCAGGCGGAGGCGTTTCGGAAAATTGAAGAGCTTCTTACGGAGGAAGAAATGTACATCTTCAAGAGGGGACGCAATGCTCACATGGGGACGGTTCCCAAAAATGCTCAGATAAGCGATTACCGCCATGCGACGGGACTTGAAGCACTGGCAGGGTATTTGTTCCTTCTGGGGCAGGATGAGCGGCTTTGCGAACTTATGAAAAGGGTTATGGAATAACGGCTTGTTTAGTACACCCGAAAATGATTTTTTAAAGGAGCTATTATGGCAGACAGCAGGCAGAAAGTAACGGGGTTCAGAGACGGACGACCGGTCTACAGGAAAATTAACGGTGCTAAGTCTTACAGTGAAAGGAAATCCTTTGGCGAACGCGATTTCGACGGTAAGAGAGATAGCAGAAGAGATGGCAAAAGAGATTTTGACCGCAGTGACAGGAAGCCTTACGGCGACAGGAAGTCCTTTGGCGAACGCGATTTCGACGGTAAGAGAGATAGCAGAAGAGATGGCAAAAGAGATTTTGACCGCAGTGACAGGAAGCCTTACGGTGACAGGAAGTCTTTTGGCGAACGCGATTTCGATGGCAAGAGAGATGGCAAAGGAAACGTCAAGAGAGATTTTGACCGCAGTGACAGGAAGCCCTTTGGCGAACGCGATTTTGACGGTAAGAGAGATAGCAGAAGAGATGACAAAAGAGATTTTGACCGCAGTGACAGGAAGCCCTTTGGCGAACGCGATTTCGACGGCAGGAGGGACGGCAGAGGAAACGGCAAGAGAGATTTTGACCGCAGTAAGAGAGATTTTTACAGTGAACGCAATTTCGATTGCAGCGACAGAAGACCCTACGGCGAACGCGAATTTGGCGGTAAGAATGACGAAAAGAGAAATTTAGGACGCAGTGACAGGAAAGATTACGATGGCAGGAAGAGCTTTAGCGAACACCGTGACTTTGATAGGAAAAGGGATAACAGGTTCTTTGAAGGCAAGAAGGACGACAGGTTCGATCGCGAGAAAGACGCCTTTGAAAGCAGTATCCTGTTTGGCGTGGAAGATGACGCCGAAGAAAATGGCGAACAGGGTGAGACTCCTTCCGACATTATAATGGGCAGAAATCCCGTTAAAGAGGCGATTAAGAGCGGAAGGAGCATTGACAGGATTCTTGTTACTAAGGAACATGACGGTTCACTCGGAGAAATTGTCGGCCTTGCGAGAGATTTGAACCTTGTTATCCGTGAGGTTGACAGGTCAAAGCTGGATGAACTCTGTATGCCTTTCGGTCATAATGGCAAGCCAGGCAACCATCAGGGTATTGTTGCGGAAATCCCGGGCGTCGAATATTCAGAGCTCAGTGACATTCTTGAATATGCAGAGTCACGCAATGAGAAACCATTTATTATCCTGCTTGACGGCATTGAAGACCCGCATAATCTCGGTTCAATCATCCGCAGTGCAGAATGTGCTGGTGCACATGGTGTTGTTATAACCAAGAGACGCTGTGCTTCCGTGACGGCGGCGGTCGTGAAGACTTCAGCAGGTGCAGCAGAGCATATGCGTTGTGCCCGTGTCGTCAATCTCGGCAATGCAATTGATATGCTGAAGGAACGCGGAGTATGGGTTGCAGGGGCGGATATGGATGGAAAACCCATGTATGACGTCGATATGAAGGGTGCCTTTGCCTTGGTGATCGGCAGTGAGGGAGATGGACTGTCTCACCTCGTGAAGGAAAAATGTGACTTCCTTGTCTCAATTCCCCTCCACGGGAAGATCGGCTCACTTAATGCCGCTGTCGCAGGAGCAATAGTGATGTTTGAAAAGAACAGGCAGGATGCTGTAAGATAAAAAAAGTATGGACGCAGGATTTGATTTTGATAAACTTGAAGCAATGACCGATGAGCAGCTCGTTTCGCTTGCACAGTCCGGCAATGTTGATGCAGAGCATGTGCTTATTTTGCGTGAAATGAAGCTTGTCCGAATGAAAGCCAAACCGTTTTTTCTTGCCGGTGCGGACAGGTCGGACTTGCTCCAGGAGGGTGCAATAGGACTTCTCTATGCAATAAGAAAGTTTGATTCGAAAAAGAATACTGCGTTCAGAACCTTTGCGGATGTTTGCATAGGCAGGCAGCTGATAACCGCTGTCAAAAAATCTACGAGACTTAAACATGCCCCGCTGAACGGTTATGTTTCGCTCGACAGGCCGGCATACATTGGAGATGACTCCGATGATGGCGACAGTGTCGGTGAAACACTTGAAATGGGTTCGGTACAAAGTCCTGAGGAAATGGCGATTGAAAAAGAATCGATGCGTCTGCTGGTTGCCGGGATGAACAAAAGTCTCACCGAGCTTGAAAACAACTGTCTCAGGTGTTATCTCAGCGGAATGAGCTATCAGGAAATTGCCGGGCAAAATGGTATTGCTCAGAAGACTGTCGATAATGCACTGCAAAGGGTCAAGAAAAAGCTTGTGAAGCTGCTGGATGAACTTCACAAGCCCGAATAAACACATGATAATCCAACGCAGAGCCGAACTTGCATATGCATTTTCGGCTTTTTTCGTTGACAACATTCAATATCGTTGAAAGATTGGATAAGTCAGTTTTCGAATACTGCCAAAGCAATTTCAATGATTACAGCATTTGAATTTGCTTATACATGTCCTGCATTTTTCTGTCAATTTCGGCAATCTCATCTGCACAATCAAACATTTCCTTACTGATATGCGGCGGAATGTTTTTTGAATTTTTGTAGCGAAGATCGTGCTCGAGACTTGCCCAGAAATCCATAGCAACGGTTCGAAGCTGAATTTCTGCACGGGCATACTCTATGCTGGAAGAGAGATAAACGGGAATCTCGACGTCAAGGTGCAGACTGCGGTACCCGTTGAAATTCGGGTGCTTAATGTAATCTGTGCGATCTGTCAGGCGAATGTCCTTCTGCTTGAGAAAAATTTCCTCCATATCATACACATCATCAATATAGCAGCAAACGACGCGGACGCCTGCAATGTCATTGAGATTTTTTCTTGCAGAGGCAATGCTGACCTCAAACCCATTTTTTACGAGCTTTGCACACATACTGGCGGGGGATTTCAATCGGCTTTCAATGTGGTGAATCGGGTTGCGGTCATGATGCATACGAAATTCATCATTTAAAATATCAAACTTTAGTCTAAGCTGCATAAGTGCGGCGTTGTAAATCTGCTGAAGCTCACGCAATTCTGCGGAAGATTCAAAGGTGGTTACGGATGGTTGAATGGGGAGATTTGCCATATTGATCGACCTTCCTTTCTTTGTGAATGTAAATGCGGCTGTGGTCGTACGACTCACTCAGCACACCTAATTATACCACAAGGCATATATCATACTCAACAGCAAATAAGGAAGTATTTTGCCCGAAAAACTCAAAAATAGTATATAAAACGCCCGTGAAACGGTTTTGTGTCCCAAAATCGGCAGAATAAAGCAATATATGAATACTGTCTCTTTACAGAAAAAAAAAGAGGTGGTAAAATAGAACTGACCCGTTGTATACGGGAAAATGGTAGCGAAAGGGGCTCCGCCGCAGGTGGAGTCGGATTAAAGTGTCTATATGGTAAAAATATGCTGCGACAGCACCACGGATCTGAGGAATGAAGTCACGGGGCTTGATCTCTATGATGAAAATTCAGTTAGCGTCGTTCCGCTCTATGTTCGCATCGGAAACGAGGAGTATATTGACGGTGTTGACATGACGATGACAAGAATGCTCCATATGTGCGGTGACATGAAGGAACTGCCGAAGACTGCCGCTCCGGAAATATCAAGGCTTGAAGAATTCTTCACAAAACAGGTTGAGGATGGTTCCGAATTGGTGTTCATAACCATAAGCTCGGATTTTTCATCAAGTTACAACAATGCCTGCGTCGCTGCAGAAGCAGTGGGAAACGTTTATGTCGTTGATTCACGCAACCTCTCTTCTGGCGGCGGTCACGTCGTTATGGAGGCTGTAAGCCTTGCAAAGCAGGGCATCGGCGGGGCGGAAATCAAACGCATTCTCGACGAGCAGATAACCGACAAAGTTGAAGCAAGCTTCGTCCTTGACAGGCTTGATTATATGGTGAAGGGCGGGAGATGCTCTGCCGTTGCGGCTTTGGGTGCAAATATTTTGCAGCTCCATCCCAGTATTGAGGTCATTGACGGCAAGATGAAAGTTGTGAAGAAATACAGAGGTTCATGGGAACGCTGCCTCAGAAGTTATGTCAAGGACAGGCTATTTGAGCGCGACGGGATCAGATTTCATCGTATTTTTATTACTTACACCGAGACAGATGAAAGCATAGTTGATGAGGTCGAAGAGCTCATCAGAGAATATGCTGATTTTGACCAAATTATCAGAACAACGGCCGGCTGTACTGTCGCAAGTCATTGCGGTCCGCGTACGCTTGGCATTTTGTTCATAAGAAAATAAGCTACTGCAAAACAAGAGAGGGTATTATGATGAAAGCTTTTATTGAAAACATGGGTATTCTTGACCCGAAAGCTGTCTACCGCAATCTGTCGCCTGCCGAGCTGACCGAAAGGGCTTTGGCAAGGGGCGAAGGTAAACTCAACAAGACCGGTGCTCTTATTATCAATACCGGTAAGTACACGGGAAGATCCCCCAACGACCGCTTTATCGTTGATTCTCCCTGCGTCCATGACCTCGTTGATTGGGGAAAGGTGAACGTTCCCATCAGTCGAGAAGACGCAGACAATATTTACGATAAAATGTGTGCGTACATGCAGAACAGGGAAGTGTTTGTCGTTGACGGATACGTCGGTGCAGACCCTTCGTATGCACTGCCAATCAGAGTTGTTTGCGAAAATGCCGCGAGTGCACTGTTTGCAACCCAGGCATTTGTTCGTCCCGCAAAGGAAGCTCTTGAAGGTTTTGAACCCAAGTTCACGGTACTCTGTACTCCAGGTTTTAAGTGCAGTCCAGAAAAGGATCATGTCAATTCTGAAGCTGCGATCATCCTCGATTTTGAGAAGAACCGCGTTACCATTGCCTGTTCGATGTACTCCGGCGAAATTAAAAAAGGCATGTTTTCCGTCATGAATTTCCTCATGCCCCAGAAGGGCGTATTCCCCATGCATTGCTCTGCGAACATCGGCAATGATGGTGATGCTGCGTTGTTCTTTGGCCTTAGCGGAACAGGTAAAACCACTCTTTCTGCCGATCCGAACCGTTGGCTCATCGGTGATGACGAACACGGCTGGTCGGACAACGGCGTCTTTAATTTTGAGGGCGGCTGCTACGCAAAGTGCATTAACCTTTCAAAAGAAAATGAACCTGAAATTTGGAATGCAATCAGGTTCGGTGCTCTCGTTGAAAATGTTGTTATGTGTGATGAGTGCCGTGAGCTTGACTTTGCCGATTCCAGATATACCGAGAACACCAGAGTTGCATACCCCGTTGAATACATACCAAACTGCGTGATTCCCGGCATGGGCGGTCATCCCAAGACTGTCATTTTCCTCACAGCTGATGCTTTTGGTGTTCTTCCTCCCATTGCAAAGCTTGACAAGAATATGGCGAAATATCACTTTGTATCCGGCTACACCAGCAAGCTTGCAGGTACGGAACGCGGAATCAAAGAACCCCAAGCGACCTTCTCCACCTGCTTCGGAGCTCCTTTCCTGCCCATGCATCCCTCCGTGTATGCAGAAATGCTTGGCAAGAAGATTGATGAACACGGTGCAAACGTATTTCTTATTAATACCGGTTGGTCCGGTGGTCCCTATGGCGTTGGCAGCAGAATGAAGATCAAGTACACCCGTGCGATGGTAACTGCCGCTCTTGAAGGCAAGCTCAATGATGTCGAATACGAACTCCATCCTATTTTCAACGTATGGGTTCCCAAGACCTGTGAAGGTGTGCCCTCTGAGGTACTCAATCCCCGTGAGATGTGGGCAGACAAGGAAGCATACGACGTACAGGCCAAGCAGCTTGCAAATATGTTCGTGAAGAACTTTGCAAAGTACAATAATATGCCTGAAAATATTATCAATGCAGGTCCTAAAGCCGAGTAATTGAATAAAGCTTTGTTTTTGATCCAAACAATCGTAACCGTGCAGTCGTGAACCGGCTGCACGGTTCTTTTTGGAATATCGGCAGCAATATTGCGGACAAACCCGGATAATGGGGAACTTATCTTTCGGAGAGAACTATTTCCCGGGAAATGGCGGTGCATAGATAGGAATAAGTGCCGAATCATTCGGTACTGTTCCAAAAACAAAGATAATCGATTAATTTTTTTACGACAAACGAGGCATGACGGATGCTTTTCGAGGCGAAAATGATATTGCGGGAAGCGACAATATCAAGCGGCTTGACAACGATGTTATAGGGAATCAGTGCAATCAGGGATACTGACAATGCGGTGAAAATAGTTATCGATGAAGATGTCTTAAAGGAGACATATTATGGGTGCAGTGACGGCACGACAACCGGCTATCTAAAAATTGAAACAGAAAAAATAGTCAATGTTTTCCTGCCGTTCGTTTGTTACGAACCGGCGGTAATAAAGATTTGATTTGTCAGGCGTTGTTAGCGGCAATGTCGCCGACACCGTTCAGTACGAGACGAGGGCGGTAGGGGAATTTTCTGATGTCATCTGGAGCGGTAACACCGGAAAGTACGAGTACAGTGTCAAGACCGGTTTCAATGCCGGCAACGATGTCGGTATCCATTCTGTCACCAATCATGCAGGCATCTTCGGAGTGCACGCCCAGCATACGCAGGCCGGTTCGCATCATGAGAGGGTTTGGTTTACCGACGAAGTATGCACTTTGACCTGTCGCCATTTCAATGGGAGCAATCATTGCCCTGCATGCAGGAATAAGTCCGCCTTCAGCAGGACCTGTTAGGTCGCTGTTTGTGCCGATGAGCTTTGCACCCTTCAATACAAGACGAACCGCCTTGACGATGTTTTCATAGTTATAACTGTTGCTCTCGCCGATAATGACATACTCGGGGTCAACATCGTTCATGCTGATCCCCTCATCGTGAAGTGCCATGATAAGTCCCGTTCCGCCGATTACATACGCACTGCAGCCCGGGTTCTGCGAGCTTATGAAGCGGGCTGTTGCCTGGGCACTGGTGTAAAAATGACTTTCGTCAACATCAAGCCCCATGCGTCCGAGCTTCTGCTGGAGTTCCTTTGGTGTACGTTCTGAAGAGTTTGTGAGGAAGAGAAAATTTTTCTTCTCTTCATAAAGCCAGTTGACAAATTCCCTTACGCCGGGAAGAAGCTTATTTCCGTGATAGATCACACCATCCATATCACAAATGAACCCCTTTTTGTTTCTCAATTCGTTCATAATCATTCCTTCTTTCTCTCTTAGTATGATCACATTTTAGCATTAGATTGTCAAATTCACAGCCTTGCAAATGTAAAATTTTTGAAAAGCGACCCGAATTGCTCCGGACCGCATCATCATTGATCACTATTAAAATATCAACACATTGGAAGCGTAACAGTTATTGTCGTGCCGTGATTTTCGGCACCGGTTGAGCTCTCCGTTGCAATACTGCCGTTATGGTAGGCTACGGCATGCTTTACAATTGAAAGACCAAGCCCCGTCCCGCCGGTCGTTTTTGAATGACTTGAATCAACACGATAGAAGCGTTCGAAGACTCTTTCAAGCTTATCGGCAGGAATTCCGATTCCGGTATCACTGACACGGATGAACGCATTGCCATCTCTGATGCCGGTTGAGATGGTGACACTCCCTCCCCGGATGTTGTACTTTATTGCATTGTCAGTAAGGTTGAAGACGACCTCCTGGAGAAGACGTTTGACGCCGTTCACCGCAACGCTCTCACCGGTCGAATTCAGTGTCACATCTGCTGCCTCTGCTTTGTCGTGGAGAGCCTCGATGGTTTCTTCCGCAAGGCTCAGCAGGTCAACATTTTCTTTTGGCATTTCAACACCTTCGTCAAGACGGGAAAGGCTGATGATGTCATTTATGAGGGTAACAAGTTTGCTTGCTTCCCTGAGGATGCTCTTTATGAACCTGTCGGTGTCTTCCTGCTTGACAAGCCCGCTGTCCAGCAATTCGGCACTGCCGATTATGCTTTGCAGCGGTGTTTTAAGCTCATGTGAAACATTTGCGGTGAATTCACGTCGGCTTTGTTCGGCATCGTGCTTTTCAGTTATATCAAAAGTCAGTATGACTGACCCGAGAAGCTCATCTTCAGACACGATACGGCTTATATCAACCTGATAGTACCTTCCGTTTCGCATAGAGAGTATCTCACTGTGACCATTCTTTTCGGCAGCTTTCAATGCAGTTGTGAGCTCATGATCCCTGTCGAGGAACAGAATATCCTTACCAATACAATCGGAGCTGCTGTTAAAAATTTTCTTTGCAGCGGGATTCAAGCTGATAATCTGTTCGGAACTGTCAAGAAGCAGCAAACCTTCCTGCATGTTTGCCGTGATCTGTTCAAAACTGTCCGTACGCTGACGCAGCTCACGCAGCTGGGATGAGATCTGGTTCCGCTGACGGTTTATCCTGACGAGCAGGGGAGAGAGCTCGGGGTATGATTCGCTGTCAAGAGGATGCTCAAGGTCAATGTTATTGAGCGGCTGGACAATACGCTTTGAGAGCTTGTGTGCAAGTATGCCGGAAAGAATTAGGGCGATAGCGAAAACAACGAGAATAGGCTGGAGCATACCTAAAAGCAGAACACCCACCGTGCCATAGCCCATGGATATGCGAAGAACATTGCCGTCCGCCATTCGCCTTGCATAGTACATTGTTTTTTCAAGGAGCGTTGAAGAATATCTGCTACTCCTGCCCTCGCCCGTCAGGAAAGCATTCACAATCTCTTCGCGGTTGGCATGGCTGTCGAGGCTGCCCGCTTCACTTTTTGTATCAAAAAGCACTGTGCCGTCGGAAGAAATCAATGTATAGCGGTAACGCTCCGATGAAATGGCGTCAAGACTTATGCCGTTCTCGATACAAACGGCAGCGATGTTCATTTCGTCCTCCATCTGCAATTCCTGCAAGGAACTGAAATAGTTGTAGAGGCAACCGACTATGACGGCAAGACTTGCGATAAGAACTGTCACAACGGCAATAAAAATCGAGCTGAATATTTTTTTGGTCATGGTGAGATTCCTTTCAGATTTAGATTCTCAGTCTCATTCGTTCTGCGGGTGGACTCCCGTAACGGAGAAAATCACCCACTCCGCAATGTTGACGGCATGGTCGCCAATACGCTCAAAATATTTTGCAATCATGAGTAAATCGAGAGCATATTCACCGTCATTGGGATCTGCTGCGATTTCTTTAATGAGCTTCGCTTTCTCAAGCTCAAAAAAGCCATCGGTGATGTCGTCATCTGCAACGACTTTTTCAGCAAGTTCCGTGTCGCGGTTTACGAATGCATCGACACTTTCCGTGACCATCTTCATGACTGCATTTGCCATATTCTGAAGATGACCGCCGTCCTCCTCAGTCCTGCCATTTAAAAAGACCACAATTTCGGCAATGTCTTCCGCCTGGTCGCCGATGCGTTCCATGTCGGTTATCATTTTGAGTGCAGCTGAAATTTGACGCAGATCTCTTGCAACCGGCTGCTGCTGCAAAAGCAGCCTCAGACACATGTCTTCAATTGCACGTTCTTTGCGGTCGATCTCCGTATCGATAGGGGCGACACGCTTTGCCAACGATGTGTTTCCCTCGGTCAAAGCCCTTGAAGCCATTGAAATGGCTTCCTCGCAAAGTGCACCGAGCTCAATCAGCTCTCTGTTCAACTGTGTAAGTTGTTCATCAAAACGACTTCTCATTATCCAAACCTCCCGGTAATATAATCCTCTGTCCGCTTATCCCTCGGCTGGGAGAAGAACTTTTCGGTATTGCCATATTCGACAAGCTCGCCCAACAGGAAGAATGCGGTGCTGTCCGAAATACGGACGGCCTGCTGCATGTTATGTGTGACGATGATAATAGTATAATTTTCTTTGAGCTGAATTGCAAGCTCTTCTATTTTTGCAGTCGAAATCGGGTCGAGAGCACTTGTCGGTTCATCCATCAGCAGGACGTCGGGTTCAACAGCCAGTGCCCTTGCGATGCAAAGACGCTGCTGCTGTCCGCCGGAGAGTCCGAGTGCATTGCTCTTGAGCCTATCCTTGACCTCATCCCAAATGGCAGCACCCTTCAAGGAATTCTCGACTATATCATCGAGCTTTGCTTTGTTCTTTATGCCGTGAGTTCGAGGACCGTAAGCAATGTTGTCGTAGATACTCATCGGGAAGGGGTTAGGTTTTTGAAATACCATGCCGACATGCCTGCGAAGGTCGCAAACATCGAGAGCTGGGTCGAAAATGTTTTCACCGTTGTATTTTACCTCACCTGTGATTTTTACACCGGGAACGAGGTCGTTCATGCGGTTTAATGTTTTTAGAAAAGTGGACTTGCCGCAGCCGGAGGGACCGATAAGTGCAGTTATGCTTTTCTCGGCAATGTCAATATCGATGTTTTTCAGTGCCTGCCTGTCACCGTACCACAGGCAGAGGTCTTGAACTGAAATAATGTTGCTCATGCTTGGTATCCTTTCATGATATTCTAAAATTTGAATTTACTTATCTTTGACCTTGACCCGCCTTGAAACGAATTCTGCTGAACCGTTGATGAGCAGGGTGAGCAGCATCAGTATTGCGGCAATTGCGAATACAACAGCAATGTCTCCGCTCTCCTTGGAGTAAAAGTAGAGGGCGACCGTCAGCGTAGCACCGGGGCTTGTGAGGGCGGTGAAAATGTTGTTGAGAGTGTGTGCAAGACCTGCTGTAAACAGCAGTGCGGCAGATTCACCCATAACTCTCCCGACTGAGAGAATACAGCCCGTTATAACGCCATCGAGACAGCAGGGGAGTACAACTGTCCGTATTGTTCTCCATTTGCCTGCACCAAGTCCGACTGCACCCTCGCGATAGCTTTGGGGGACAGTCTTAAGACTCTCCTGGGTCGTACGCATAACTGTCGGCAGATTCATTATGACGAGCGTCAGGGCTCCTGCGATCAGGGAGTATTGAAGTCCGATAAGATCGCAGAAGATGAGCATACCGACAAGACCGTAGATGATGGAGGGTATGCCGGAAAGTGTTTCCGCAGCATATTCGATCAGAGCGACGATCTTTTTGTTTGAAGCATATTCCGTGAGGTAAACGGCTGCACCGACGCCTAGAGGAACGACAATGAGGATCGTTGCAATAACAATGTAGAGTGTGTTCATAATATCGGGGAGAATGCCGACTTTATTGGTAAGGTAGCTCGGTGAAGTTGAAACAAGCTCCCAAGTTATGTTTGGCACACCGTTAATCAGTATGTAAAGGATAAGAAAGAGTACAAGTGCAAACGTAACTGCGGCGGATATGTAGACAATGATCTTGACGAACAGGTTGCCGAGTCTGCGTTTCTTAGAGGTGATGCCTGATTTTACCGGTTTTTTTGTTTCCATGCTGTCAGCCTTTCTCGGGAGTTCTTTTTTCCTGCTTTGTCACGTTTGAGGAAGAAGTTCAGTGCGGCATTAATCAACATAATGAAGAGAAAAAGTACAAGTGCAATGGAGAACAGTGCTTGACGCTGCAATCCACCGGAGTAAGACATTTCGCTCGCAACTGCCGTCGTCAGGAAGCGAACACTGCCGAAAAGCTCGGGCATATTGGAAACATTGCCTGAAACCATCATAACGGCCATTGCTTCTCCGATTGCTCTGCCGACGCCGAGGACAACCGCTGCCGCAATTCCGCTCTTTGCAGCAGGAACGCTGACGCGGAAATAGGTTTCAATGTCAGTTGCTCCGAGAGCAAGAGAGGCATCTTCATACTCCTTGGGAACCGCCTCGAGTGCAGTGACAGAAACCTTTATTATCGACGGCAGGATCATAACGGCAAGCACGATGATGGCGGCCAGCAGACTCGCTCCGTCCGGAACATTAAAAACCTTGCGGATAAGAGGCACGAGAACCAGCATACCGCCAAGACCGTAGACAACCGAAGGTATGCCTGCAAGCAGGCTGACTGCCGACTGCATTATTTTCTTTACTTTGGCAGGGGCGAGTTTTGCAATGTAAACGGCAGCGAGGAATCCGATCGGGACACCGAGGACAATTGCACCTGCCGTGCCGTAAATACTAGTCAGTATGAACGGAAGGATCCCGTACGACGGGTCGGATGCAGTCGAGGCCCATTCTTTACCGAAAAGGAAGTGGAAAAGCCCGATCTTTCCTATTGCCGGTATGCCCGAAATTACCAGGTAAACCGTTATAACAAGTACACAGCCCACGGTGATGAGCCCCAGCACCAGAAAGACACCGTGAACAAAATTTTCAAGCAGATTTTTGCTCTTTTTCATTTCCATTACCATGACTTTCGCCCGTGCGAAAGTTCCCTTTCAATTTTTTGCGGTGGTTTTGAGCAGCTTAAGTCTCAAAAAGCTGAGCTTGAAAGGTTTTTCTTTCAAACTTGCCCCATTTTCAGAACGGTGAAGCAAGGCTCATTGCGAGCCTTGCAGGCGAGTCGGGTGTTATGCTTATCAGACAGCGGGGACTGCACCGGCGTTTGAAATGATGCTTGCGGCCTCCTTACCGGTTGCGTAGTCGAAGAATAACTGAGCAGTTTCCGAAAGCTCTGCACCGTCCTTTGTTACGAGAACGAAGGGACGCTGGATGAGGTAGCTTCCGTCCTTTATGGTTGCTTCAGTGGGAGTAACGCCGCCGACTGTCAAGGTCTTCGTGCTGTCGCCGACAGAGGCGAGGGATGCATAACCGATTGCATTGGGATTCTTTGAAACGGTGTTGATGACGTCGCCGGTGCTTGTCAGCTCCTGACGATATTTGCATGAACCATCGGTCTTGGTTATGGATTCGAAGCCATCGCGTGTTCCACTGCCTGCTTCACGTCCGATTACGACGATTTCGGCATCTGCACCGCCGACATCCTTCCAGTTGGTGATCTCGCCCTTGTAAATGGATGCAATCTGTTCGATGGTCAAGTCGTTGATGGGGTTTTCATTGTTGACGACGATAGCGATACCGTCATATGCAAGCACAGTTTCTTTGAGGCCTTCGGATTTTTCCTCGTCCTTGAGGCTTCTGCTTGAAAGCCCGATATCACAACGGCCTTCCAGAACAGCCTGAATGCCGGAGCCTGAGCCCGTGGGGTTATAGGCAAAGGTTACGCCGTTGTTGTTCTGCATAAAGGCTTCGCCCAATGCACCGATAACCTTTTCCATGGAGGTGGAGCCATCGGTCGTGACCTGACCGCCGCTTTTTTTTGAACAGCCTGCGAAGAGGGTGAGCGTACACAACGCTGCGAGGATAACACTGAGGATTCTTTTCATTTTTTTCTCTCCTTATTTTCTTTGTTCGTATTTGGTTCTCTGAACCTTACAAGAGA
This sequence comes from uncultured Clostridia bacterium, assembly GCA_934633695.1. Lineage (GTDB taxonomy): Bacteria > Bacillota > Clostridia > Christensenellales > CAG-138 > PeH17. The sequence continues at coordinate 23,136 of CAKTYT010000004.1, forward strand.
GATTGTACCCATTTCGTGTAAAGAAAAAAACGGTTCTATTGTAAATTTCGTGTCAAATAGTTGAAATTTGATCGCGGCTTATCCAAATATGGAGGACGGTTCAGCTTTTTTGCCGAATCAATTTACTGCCCCTTTTTCCGAGCAGAATAATGTGATATAATGCTGTCGAATAAGGCAGTTCAGGAGGTAACTTATGATTTATTGTGTTGAGGATGACGACAGCATTCGCGAACTCGTTATTTATGCACTTGGCAGCAAGGGCTATGATGCGAAGGGCTTTTCACGATCGGAGGATTTTTTCAGTGCGATGCAGAGTCAGCTTCCCGAGCTTATTATGTTGGATATCATGCTCCCGGGTGAGGATGGGATAAGCATACTCAAAAAGCTTAAGGCAAATCCGAGAACGGAAGATATTCCGGTAATATTGGAGACGGCAAAGGGAACGGAATATGATAAAGTCATAGGACTTGATACGGGGGCGGACGATTACCTTGTCAAGCCGTTTGGAATGCTTGAGATGCTTTCGAGAGTCAAGGCTGTGCTGAGACGTACGACACCAAAGGACAATAAGAATGTACTGAAAATGAGAGGATTAGTGCTTGACACCGCAAAGCATAGTGTTACTGCGGATGGCAGGTCCATTCAATTGACGAAAAAAGAATATGATTTGCTGAAACTTTTTATGGAGAACCCGGGAATTACGTTTTCAAGAGATAAGTTGCTCGTAAGCGTATGGGACAGTTCCTTTTACGGAGAGACGAGAACAGTTGATGCCCATATCGGAACGCTGCGGCAGAAGCTTGAAAACTATGGGGACTGCATAAAAACAGTACGCGGAGTCGGTTATAAGATGGATGCAGAATAAAGGAGAAAATGAATATGTACGAATTTAGACATCGCAGAGTCCGGCCTGGCAAAACCATTGAATGCGAAGCCTGCGAACCGGAAGAGCTAGACGAAGCATTGAAGGAAAAGCTTGCACTCCTCGACAAGTTCATTGAGACGAATAACAGGATTGCGTTGGCCTTTTCAGGTGGCGTTGATTCGAGCTTCCTCATGAGATACGCCGTTCTCAAGGGGGCAGATGTGAAGCCTTATTACATTGTAACACCATTCGGTACGGACAAAGAATTTAAAAGGGCATTCAATATTTCAAACGGTGCAAAGACAAAACTCTGCCCCATAAAAATCGATCTTCTTTCTGCCGGCGATGTTGTTGAAAACACGGCGGACAGGTGTTATTACTGCAAAAAGAAAATGTTTGGAGCAATATTGAATGAAATGGCAATAGACTGGAATTATTATCCGGTCCTTGTTGACGGAACAAATTTTTCCGATGATGAAGGAACAAGACCGGGTATGAAAGTGTTGAAAGAGCTTTCAAAGAGCCCCTGGGTCATTGAGGATAACACGATGAGGGGGATGAACAGAAAGAAAACAATACGCTTTTATTCCCCACTTCGAGAATGCAAATTGACGAAGGATGACATTCGTAAGGCTGCAAGATACTTTGGCATGACCTTTTACAATGAGCCATCAAATTCTTGTCTGGCAACGAGAATTGCAACGGGTGAAGTGATTACGGATGAAAAGCTTCGCAAAATTGAATTTGCCGAAAATTGTTTGGGGAAGATGGGCGTTATAGATTGTCGCGCAAAGCTCTATGGCAATGACCTTGTTGTCAAAATCCATGAGTGCGATGCAAAGGCAGCCGGAGTATGCGAGGATATATTGAAAAATAGAGTCAGCGGCATGTTTGATTCGGTTGTGATAGATACGGAGAACTTCAGATGAATAACAACGTGCGGAAAATCCTGCAATCGCTGAAGGACGGGAAAATAAGTGTCGATGAAGCACTTTTGAAGCTTAAAATCGAACCGTTTGAGGATGTAGGCTGTGCAAAGGTCGATTTCCACAGACGCGTGAGGCAGGGGGCATCAGAGGTTATTTATGGTGAAGGAAAAACGGCCGAGCAGATCGCGATAATTGTTCGCACAATGGTTGACCATGACCAAAAGCCTGTCCTGATTACACGTCTTTCGGCTCAGGCAGCGGAAGCGGTTTGCAAGCTTTCAGGTTTAGACCTTGATTACCGCAGTGAAGCCCGCATAGGCATTGTCGGAGAATTGCCAAAGCCCGATGGTATTGGAAAAATTGTCATTGCAACAGGCGGAACAAGTGATATGCCCATTGCCGAGGAAGCCGCAGTGACGGCCGAGTTTTATGGAAATGAGGTTGTGAGGCTGTATGATGTAGGTGTTGCAGGACTGCATCGTCTGCTCTCACACATCGAGGAGGTAATGAGTGCGGCTGTCATTGTTGCCGTCGCAGGAATGGAAGGGGCTTTGCCCGGTGTTATTGCAGGGCTTGCGGACTGCCCGGTTATTGCCGTGCCGACAAGTGTCGGCTACGGTGCATCGTTTGGCGGACTTGCGGCACTGCTTGCAATGCTCAACTCCTGTGCCAGCGGACTTTCGACCGTGAATATTGATAACGGCTTTGGTGCAGGTTACCTTGCAAACATGATTAATCACATTGGAGGAAACTGATGAAAACTTTATTTTTTGATTGCAGTATGGGGGCGGCCGGCGATATGATTGCCGCAGCACTCATGGATATTTGCGAAAATAAAAACGAATTTATTGAGCAGCTCAATGTAGTTGGCATACCCGGTGTCATTGCTTCGTGGGAAAAATCCGAAAAGTGCGGAATAACCGGCATCCATTTTACGGTAACCGTCAATGGAGAAGAAGAAGGCGAGGAGTGTCATCATAATCATGAGCACGAGCATCATCACGAGCATCATGAACATTGCCACAGCAGCCTTCACGAGATTGAACATATCGTCTCGCATTTGAGACTTTCAGAAGCGGTAAAGAAAAATGTTATGTCTGTATACAATCTCATTGCAGAGGCAGAGAGCCATGCACACGGGGTTGAAATTGACAGAATACATTTTCATGAAGTCGGGTCGATGGATGCATTGGCAGACATTACGGCAGTATGCATGCTGATGGAGAGGATTGCACCTGAGAAAGTTATTGCTTCGCCAATGAACACGGGAGGGGGACATGTTCACTGTGCCCACGGGATTCTGCCGGTTCCTGCACCTGCAACAGCTCATATTTTGAGGGGAGTGCCGTCGTACCAAAACGGAATAATGAGTGAACTCTGCACACCTACCGGTGCGGCATTGATAAAGTATTTTGCAGACGAATTCGGAAATATGCCCGTTATGACGACGGACGGAATCGGATACGGAATGGGTAGGAAGAATTTTGAAACTGCGAATTGCATTCGTGCATTTATAGGAGAATCGGGAAGCGGCAGGGATGAAGTCGTGTGCCTGAACTTCAATGTTGATGACATGACGGCAGAATCGATCGGCTTCCTTATGCAGATACTTTTTGATGCAGGGGCAAGGGAAGTTTTCACGGTTCCTTGTGGAATGAAAAAATCGAGACCAGGTACACTTGTAAGCGTTATTGTAGATGGAGAAAATAAAAATTCAATGTTGAGATTGATTTTCTCTAACAGTACTACGATAGGCATTCGTGAAATACCCTGCGGAAGGCATGTGCTTGACCGCCGCATGATTCCGATTGAAACGGAATTCGGGACGGTTCATAAAAAGATTTCCGAAGGCTACGGAGTGCGCAGAGAGAAGTATGAGTATGAGGATCTTGCAATGATCGCAAAAAAAACGGGACGGAGTCTTAAACAAGCAGAAGAGTACGCTGCGGAAAGCGAAAGAATAAGGAACAATAATGGATAACGAATCTGTTTTTGAAAAGATTTATCGAGTTGTCAGTCAGATCCCAAGGGGAAAGGTTGCAACTTACGGTATGGTCGCGACTCTTGCCGGCAATCCACGCTGGGCACGAGTCGTTGGCTATGCCCTCCATGTCAACCCGGACCCGATGAGAATTCCGTGTTTCCGCGTGGTGAATCGTTTGGGAGAGGTTTCAAAGGCATTTGCCTTCGGCGGTGAGAACAGACAGCGACAGCTGCTTGAAAATGAGGGCGTTGAGTTTGTCGATGGAAAGGTTGACCTTTCACGCTTTCTGTGGAGACGGGAGGAAGGCCGCTGACATTGGAGCAGCTGCGGCAGTTTGAGAATGCTTTATAGGTCCAAGTGCAGCCAAATTTTCGGACAACCGTATCCGCGAAACATTTATGCCTGCTTAAAAAAAGAAGGTATTGGCACACTGCCGAGCCATACTTTGAGGTTCCTATACAAAACGAAATATGCACACATAATTTCATGCAGTTCAGCGGCTGCGGGGTAAACATTATTCACGTCTTTGCAAATAGTAATGGCACTGAGTATCATTACTATTCATAATTGACAAATAATATTGTTGGTACTATTGAGCATTATTGGCAGATACAGTGCGGTAAACACGCTTGGCTCAACGGAAAGGGCGGCAGTGATTCAGTTGGAGAAAGTATTTTCATCCGACATGCAGCCATCAATGTCACGATAAAGGTATCCGATGCATAGATAAAAACGAGTGTTCCACAACATTTCAAATGCTGTAAGGACACTCGCCATGGTGCCGGTGGTGGGACTCGAACCCACACGGTATTGCTACCAACGGATTTTGAGTCCGTCACGTCTGCCAATTCCATCACACCGGCGATATTGAAAATACAAATTAATTTTAACACAGGACTGAGAAAAAAGCAACGGAAAAAAGAAAATATTTATCGCAAATAAAATGGATATTATTGCAAACGGTGGAAAACGAGACGGTTTTCGGCACTTTTTCGGGCTTTTTTTGCCAAAAAGAGGTTGCTTTCTGCAAATATATTGGGAGGATAGCCGATTCGTTAATTTTTTATGTGTTTACAACGGTGGGCTTTTATGCTATAATTTAGGTTAGTGTGTGTAACCGTTTACGAGATATAGTGCTGTGTGACGCTACACTGATAGAATGATAAATTATTACCACGAGAGGGGAAATTGAAAACGATATGAAAAATTATCAAGCAGACAGCATCCGCAATATTGCCGTTCTTGGCCACGGCGGAGAAGGTAAAACCACTTTGACCGAAGCTATGCTCTTCAACGCAGGGCTTCTTGATCGCATGGGCAAGGTAGACGACGGAACCACCGTTTCCGACTATGACCCTGAAGAGACTAAAAGGCATATCTCAATAAGTACTTCTGTTGCTCCCTTCGAGTGGAACGGCAGCAAAGTCAACCTCGTCGATGCTCCCGGATTCTTCGATTTCTACGGCGAAGTCTATGAAGCAATGACTCTGGCAGATTCCGCAATCGTTGTTTGCGGTGCAGTTGCAGGTCCCGTTGTCGGTACCGAAAAAGCAATGGCAATGTGCAAGAAGGCAAAGATGCCCCGCATGATCGTCATCAACCAGATGGATCGTGAGAACGCAAACTTCGATAAGGCAGTTGAAGCGATTCAGGAAAAGTTTGGCGTGACCTGCGTACCCATCCAGCTGCCCATTGTTGAAAAGGGTGCTTATATCGGTTATGTTGACCTCACCACAATGACTGCAAAGAAATTTGACGGCAAGGGCGAGAAGGAAATTGATATTCCCGCTGCACTTTCCGCAAGAGCAGAAGAACTTCATGAGACTCTCGTCGAAGCAGCAGCAGAAGGCGATGAAGAACTGATGATGACCTATCTTGACACCATGGAGCTTAGTCAGGAAGAGCTTATCCGCGGTCTTAACCTCGGTATTGCAGCGGGTGACGTCACTCCCGTTTGCTGCACTTCTGCACTCATGAACGCAGGTGTTTACACCCTCATGAACAATCTTGTCAGCTATATGCCGACTGCTGACAAGGCAGCAGCACGTCCCGCTGTCAGCGTCAAGACCGGTGAGCCTGTTGAAGTTAAGCTCGACGGCAAGTTTGCAGCTCAGGTCATTAAGACCGTTGCGGACCCCTTTGTCGGTAAAATCTCAATTATGCGAGTCTATTCCGGTTCTATCGATGCAAACTTTGCCGCATATAACCCCAATGCAGAAAAGTCCGAAAAATCCGGTACTGTCTACATGATGCGCGGCAAGAATCTCATCAACGTTGATAAAATCGTTGCAGGAGACATCGGTGCAATGGCAAAACTCCAGTTCACCAATACCGGTGATACCTTGACCGATCCTACCGACCCAGTGAAGTTTGCTCCCATCGAATTCCCCGTTCCCTGCATCTCCCTCGCAGTTTCTGCAAAGAAGCAGGGTGAAGAAGATAAGGTTATCGCAGGCATTAACCGTATTGCAGAAGAAGATCCCACCATCCAGATCGAGAAGAATGCCGAAACCGGCGACGTTCTCATCAAGGGTTTGGGTGAAATGCATATCGACGTTGTCTGTGCAAAGCTCAAGAACAAGTTCAAGGTCGAAGCAACGCTCTCCGATCCTAAGATTCCCTATCGCGAAACGATCAGGAGCATGGCCGAAGCTGAAGGCAAGCATAAGAAGCAGTCCGGCGGTGCAGGTCAGTTTGGTGTTGTCCAGATGAGGTTTGAACCTTCACCCACCGGTGAATTCGAATTTGTCAATGCGATTGTCGGCGGTGTTGTTCCCAAGGAATTCATTCCCGCTGTTGAAAAGGGTCTTCGTGAGGCAATGGTAAAAGGTGTTCTCGCAGGCTATCCCATGGTCGGCATCAAGGCAACGCTCTATGATGGCAAGTACCATCCCGTTGACTCCAAGGAAGTTGCATTCAAGTCTGCTGCAAGGCTTTCCTACAAGGCCGCTTGTGCCAAGGCATCTCCCGTTCTTATTGAACCCATCTACCGCTATGATGTTCTCGTTCCCAACGAGTACATGGGCGATATCATGGGCGATATGAGCCGCCGCCGCGGTCGCCTCATCGGCACCAACCCCACGGCGGAAGGAACGGAAGTTATTGCAGAAGCTCCCTTGAGCGAAATGTTCAAGTATGCGACTGACCTCCGCAGCATGACTCAGGGACGCGGTTCGTTCCGCAGTGAATTCGTCCGTTATGAAGACGTTCCTGCAAACGTTGCTCAGAAGATCATCGAAAACGCAAAGAAGGACGACGAGGACGACGAATAATCATCCTCTTAACTCAATGCATACAGTGCAATATTGCATAACGATATAATAAAAAGGGGTTTCCAAAAGTGGAAACCCCTTTTGCATATGAATCGTCGGACAGCAAGTGTAAAGATTTATTCGCTGAATAATTTTTTCCAAATATACATAGGCTTAAAGGGACGGTCAAAAGCCGTGAAAATGAAGACTATGAGGTGGAAGATGAATCTTTACATTGAAACCAGAGTGTTGAACATCGCAGATTACATTATTGAAACGGGAGCGACAGTGCGTGCGGCAGCAGGCGTTTTCGGAGTATCAAAATCGACTGTACATAAAGATATTACAGAAAGGCTTAGGCAGATAAACAAGAACCTCGCAGAGCAGGTTGCAGTTATACTCGAAATTAACCGCGATGAACGACATATTAGGGGAGGAAGGGCAACCTACCTAAAGTATCACGCCGGGGACGAGCAGGGGTTTGATTTGAAGCACCAGCTCAGGGCGATAAACCATTGATAAGAATAGAAAACATTTGCAGCGTGATTGAATACGGAGCGAATCTGTGGTAAAATGATGCCAATCGTACATCGGGAGGCTGAAAAGTGTACAATGCGGTGAGGACCGTTGCAGAAAAATATGGGTTTAAAAAAGTTTTTTTTACTCGTCCAATGCGGTTTGACAAGTGCGGGGAAGGGTTTGGACTTGTTTATGATGCTGTGAAAAAGTATCCTTTTGCAAAAACCATTTTACTGTTTGTTTATCCGTACAAGCCATTTTCCGTTGAAGAAAGAATTCCATCATATTATCTTGCCTCAAACCGTGCATATTTTGCATTGAAGGAAACTGCAAAGGAACTTTCGCAAATGGGATTTCGGGCAGAAATTGCAGAAATTCCGTTGAAATTGCAGGCAGTTGAAGCGGGAGTCGGGGTCAAGTGCCGGAATTCATTGATTGCGTTTGAAGGTTTCGGCACAAGGGTAGTGCTTTCGGCTCTGGCATTGGACAAGCTTGAGCCTATTGATCATAAGGGAAAAAAAACAGAAGCGAACAGCTGCGGTCAGTGTCAGAGGTGTATGAAAGCATGTCCGGCGAATGCAATTGATGAGACCGGACTGTGCGTTGAAAAATGTATGCGTTTTCATATGGAAACTGCAATGCATCCGGATTGGGTACGGGAAATACAAAGAACCTACATCGGCTGTGAGGTTTGTCAGTACGCATGCACGAAAAATACAGGGTTGATGGGAGAAGCTCCGAGCGAAGAAGTCCGAGAGGCTTTTTCTACCAAAAAACTTATTGCAGGTGACACGAAAGCTGCGAGGCTGCTCACAGGTAAGAACATGACTTCACGAGGAAAACTCACCGCCGAGGCGATCGCATTCGCAGCGAATGACGATGGATATTGGGAAGAAATTGAACTTGCAGAGCGATCGAGTGAACAGAATTTACAGTTTGAGGCTGTGCGAGACGCAATACGGTATGCAAAAGAGAGGAAAAAATTTCATGAAAACAAAAAGAAACAGAATTATTGCGATAATTGCAGGGGTGATGGTTTTCGCCGCAGCGGCAGTGTGTATTGCAAAGAGTCTGAAGGACAAGGGGTCGCAGCAGGTAATTGCAACCACCTCGCCGACCGAAGTGCCGATGCCGAGTGAAACTCCCGTGCCGACTGAAGTTCCGAAACTTGAAAATGTCATGCTCCCTGCTGACGGCATGGTGCTTGCAGGGGGGAAAATTTCTTTCGGGCTTGCTCAAACGGGCAGAGTATCATATGTAGGCAGCAATGACGGACAAGCTTATTGCTACGATTGGGAAGATATTACTCAGCTTTGTGGAGGCGGACTTTTCACGGCAGGGCTGGTGAGTGATGGCAGTGTCGTTGTTTCGGGCGACGAAGAGGGCTTTTCCGTTGCAAAAAAATGGGAGCATATCGTAAAGACTGCAGCTTCGCACGACACGCTCTATGCACTTGACGAGGATGGCAGAGTGTTTTCAACTGATGAGAATATGCCCGAATTTGCCTATGCCATCGATATTTCAGCAGGGGAGAATTTTTTGGTCATATTGAAAGCAAATGGTGAAATTGAGAACTATGGTAGTTCGCCATCACTTGAATGCTTTTCGGGTCTTGTTATTAAAAAGATTGACTGCGGTTCGGATTTTGTCTGCGGTATTACGGCAGATGGAGTGTTTGTTTCGACAGCGGATATTGAATTCAATGGCAGCAGAGGAATTGAAAAGCTGTTTGCAGGAAAAAATTGCGTGACGTTGATCGATGAAGGCGGCAAAATAAAAACAAATTGTGAGATAATAAATGGAATAAACCTTGAAGCCGAAATTGTCGAAAGCGTTTCATGCAATGGCGAGCACGCTCTCGTACTGACGGAGGATGGACGAGTCATTTCAGGAGGCAGCAATGATTTTATGCAGTGTATGACCGACAACTGGAGACTTAGGGCTTACATTACGGAAGATGGTTTTATTTACGGAATCAAACCGGGAAGTACTTTTGAGGGTGAAATTATCAAGACCGGAGATGAGATTCGGTTGGAGAACGGTTCTGTCGGTACAGCAGTTCTGCTGGGAGATATTGATATGAACGGTGAAATAAATGAGGATGATCTTGAGCTTTTGAAGGGGCATGTCAACGGCACGGCCACGCTCACCGGCGTTCAGCTCCTTGCGGCAAATGTACTGAAGGATGGAGCGAATGAGAAAAGAGTCGATTCAGCTGATGCAGAACTGCTTTCATATCATTTGAACGGCTTCACTGAGATCGACCAGTATGCGAGGAATTTCACTTATTCAAAGGAAATTGCCGAAGCTGAGCGGATCAACCCGGATGCCGTTGGCTATATGGACCTTGAAGGGACAAATATTCAGCAAGTCATAATGTATGGTGATAATTTTTACTACCATACGCATAACTCGGCGGGTGCAGCGACATCAAGGGGTTCGGTTTACTTATACTACCCTACACCTGTCAAAAACATTGTTGTTACAGCACACAATCTGCGTCGTGCCGGGCTAATGTTTCATCAGCTCCACTTGATTCAAAATCAGTACGCACCGGATTACGGGGAGTTTCGCAACAGAATATGGACAGTCAACCTCTTTGGTGAAACGCATTACTGGGAAGTTTTCGCAATGTATGAGGAAAAACCTGCAAAGCCCGAGGAGTCATCACAATACTACAACTGCAACTACAACTATACCATGGACAGCATGAGTGAAGAGGAGATACGTGCATGGATAGCTTACCAGCTTGAGAGGAGTGAGCTTGATTACACCATTCACGTTACGGAAAAGGACAGGTTCATGACTGTGCTGACTTGCTCGGATGCACATTGGGAATCAAATCAGGGCGGAAGGCTATATTTCTTCCTGCGGATGATGGACGGAAGATAAGAGCGAGTTTGAGAATTGACTGCGGAGTGCAAAGGTCGCTCCGCTTTTTTTATCCTTTTTGCGTGCCGTTGACATCGGGTTTGCAGGTAGGGAAAGCCCTCCGAATCGGGAAAACAAGCATAGAGAAAGGACGTACCTGCGATACGCCGATACGTCCTTTTGATTCGATCAGTAATTAGTTCCTGTTGAGCTCTGTGATACCATCGATAACGATGTCGAACAGAGGAGCGGAGATGTATTCGGACTCATGGAAGTAACCGTCCTTGATGAGTTCGAGGCCTTCAAAGCCGTAGCTCTGATCATAGCTTGTGAGATGTTCGTTATTGACGGTGAAGGTGCTGCAATCGAAAACTTTGAGTTCGCCGGAGATGATCTTTGCGATAACTGCATCGACAGCTTCCTGAGTTCCGGGAGCACAGCTTTCGCCGAGCTTGGAGATCATAACTGCATCGTTTTCATAGCCATGGCACCAATCCTGCTGCATCTCGCCGCCGTTAAGAGCAACGCCGATGGCATAGGTGTAGTAAGCACCCCAGTTATTCTGAGCGGAAGTGAGAGCTGCCTGAGGAGCAACGGAGAGCATATCGATGTTGTAGCCGACGCTGTAAGCAACCTTGCCCTCGTCGATAGCAGCCTGAACGGCGGAAGGTGCACCGGTGGAGTCAGCATGCTGACCGATGATGACGCATCCGCGTGCCATAAGAGCGTTTGCAGCCTCTGCCTCAAGATTGAGGTCGAACCACTTGTTGGTGTACTGAACGTCCATATGAGCTTCGGGAACGATGGACCTGATGCCGAGGAAGAATGCGGTGTAACCGGAAATAACTTCAGCATAGGGGTATGCACCGACATAGCCGATGTAGGGATCGGTAACGGTGCCCTCGTCCATGAGCTGCTTGAGCTTCATACCGGCAACAACACCGGAGACATAGCGGGCCTGGTAAATCGAGGTGAAGTAGTTGAAGATGTTGTTAAGGTCGGTCTGCTTTGCGGCACTCTGACCGGTTGCATGGCAGAAAAGAACACCGGGGTAAGCTTTTGCAGCTTCGATAAGGTAAGCTTCGTGACCGAAGGAGTTTCCGAAGATGATGGAGCAGCCGCTCTGGACGAGATCAACAGCTGCATCGTAGCAGGAAGCATTTTCACCTACATTGTACTTGTAGATGATCTGATCCTGGGAAAGGCCGAGAGCAGCAGCTGCTGCCTGGAGGCCTTCGATATGAGCCTGGGTATAGCCTTCGTTTTCATCGCCGATGAGAATTGCACCGACTTTGAAATCGGGGTTGACGCTGGGAGCCTTGGTGGGGGGAGGCGTGGTGTTGTTTGGGTCGTTGGTTTTACCGGGGTCGTTCGTGCCGGTGCATGCACATGCTGCAAGCACCATGATGAGCGCGAGCAAGAGAGCAATAGCTTTTTTCATGAGAAAATCCTCCAAAATTCTGTCCGTTTCAACAAAACGGCAAGTTTAATTATAGCAGTTTTCATCGAGACGAGCAAGATTCTCTACTGCAATATAAATTATATTTCAAGCGATAGATAGTAATTATGCATGTAAAAAATGAGCGGCCTTATGCCGCTCATTTCCGATTCATCGATATAAACGATTAGTCGTTGGTGGGAGCACCAACGGGGCAGGTTGCTGCACAAGCACCACACTCAACGCAAGCGTCTGCGTCGATTTCGTACTTGCCGTCACCTTCGCTGATAGCACTGACGGGGCAGTCAGCTGCACAAGCACCGCAAGCGATGCAAGCATCAGTAATACGATATGCCATGGTTGTTACCTCCTGATTAGTTTTGGGCGAGGAGCTGTATTGCAAGCCCCTTCGCTGTTATTGTACCATAAAAATTCGGTAAATCAAGCTGTTGGCCGAAAAAACTGAAGAATCAGAAAAATCGACCGGGCAGAACAAAGCTGATTTGCGAATCAGCGAGATCAGTCGTCAGCCTCGTCAGCGCTTTCGCCGTTGGCTTCACCCTGAACGGCACCCTTAACGGTCTTACCGGGCTTGAAGGTTACGGCCTTGCTTGCCTTGATGATAAGGGGTTCACCGCTGAGAGGGTTGCGGCCTGCCCTTTCGGGACGATCGCGAACTTCGAAGCTGCCGAAGCCGACGAGCTGGACTCTTTCGCCCTTGGCGAGTTCTTCGGTGATGACGTCGAAGACTGCATTGACTGCAAGGTCGGAATCTTTGCGGGAAAGACCGCATCTGGTTGATACCGCACTGATAAGCTGTGCCTTATTCATTGTGTTTTCCTCCGAAACATATAAAAAATAAAATTTATTGCAAAGGCGAGTGGAGCGAAACTCCATCAAACCATCACTTCAAGTTTGCAACGCTACATATTTTAACAGCGTTGCACCAAAAACGCAATAGCAGTATGGTATATTTGGTGAAAAAATCGCAAAAAAAACGGACTTTTTTTGCGATTCTCACCATAAATCGGAAAAATCGATAAATGCGTAACGAAATCAGTCCGAAGATCCCGCGGAATGCTTGACCCTGTCCCAGTATACGTCCATTTGTGGAACAGTCATTTCCTCAAGCTTTTTCCCATCGGCAATGATGAGCTTTTCCATGGCGATGAATCGATTCATAAATTTATCGGTGGCGGCGGAGAGTGCGAGCTCAGGGTCGATTTTCATAAGCCTTGCAACATTGACGGCTGCAAATAGCAAATCGCCGATTTCTTCGGTCATATTCTCTCTGTCATTATTCTTGATTGCGGAGAGCACCTCATCCGCTTCCTCATAGACTTTCGGCAGTGCCTGAACGGCATCGTCAAAATCGAAACCGACGTGAGCGGCTTTCTTCTGAACCTTATAGCTCCGCATGAGTGCGGGGAAGGAGGCGGGAACGGCCTGCATTGCCGAGGCAACGGTTGACTGATGCTTTTCCTTCTTTTTGAGGTTTTCCCAGTTCACAAGCACATCGTCCGATGAATTGACCTTGACATTACCAAAGACGTGGGGATGGCGGTAAATCAGCTTTTCAACGATGCCCGTCGTCACATCACGCATGGAAAATTCGGATTTTTCCTCCTCGATAACGGCGTGAAAAACGACTTGGAGCAGCAAGTCGCCGAGTTCCTCTTCAAGGGCGGTCATATCTTCTCTGTCAATGGCATCAAGCACTTCGTATGCCTCTTCAATCAAAGAGGATCGCAGAGAGGAATGCGTCTGTTCTGCGTCCCACGGACAGCCACCCGGAGCACGGAGACGATACATGACCTGCATCAGCCCGTCAAGACCGTGGCGTTTGTTTTCGGTCAGGGTGCTTTTGGGGACGATAAGTACGGTTGCAGCGTCGTAAAGGCTGGCAAATTCGCTGTTGTCAATACGGTAAAGCTCGGTTTTCCTCACGGAATAATCTCCGTCTCCATCGAGCGTGCAGACAAAAACAACATGCTCATCATTGTAGTATTCGTTAAGTATGCCCTTGACTGACCCTGCCCGCAGAAGGTTATCAATTTCCTCAATTATAAGACAGCGAGAAGTATCGTTGAGCCGAACATCGAATGCCGGCATAACGGCAAAATCTGAACAGTTGAGGGTGTTTTCGGTATTCATAACGGCGGCAGCGGCAGCTTCAGCGTAACCGGATGAAGGAAGTATACGTACGGAAAAACCCTTTTTTGCGGCGGATAAACGGATACGTTCCATTAAGTCATCACCGACGCCACGGTTAAGCACTGCAAAGGCGGCACTGCCGTTCTCAAAAATACGGGTTGATATTATGCTGTTGAGTGTCTCAAAATCAATGCAATCGTTGTAAAGATAATCAAGCGAAATCGCATCGGGGCGGAGTGCGGTGACGATACGGGAGCAGATATGCTCGGTTGTCTGCACAAAGAGAGTTTCCGCCTCGGTAATAGCCTTTATTGCCGCTTGCGAAATCGTTTTTGGTGTTGCAAGTGGGATTATCGTTAAGGTTTTACTGTTCATGTTAATGCTCCTTAAAAAATTTTTAACAGATAAAGCCGCCGTCAACGGTCAGTACCTGACCTGTTATGAAGGATGCGGCATCGGAACAAAGGAAGGCGACGGCATTTGCAACGTCAGTGGGCGTACCCAGCCTGTGCAGGGGAGTTTCTTCCTCCAGCAGTGCAACAGTTTCTTTGCCGAGGTTCAGTGTCATGTCTGTTGCAATGCAGCCCGGAGCAATGCAGTTTACACGTATGCCGGAAGGGGCAAGCTCCGCTGCGAGAGAGCGTGTCAAAGCAATCAGCCCGGCTTTTGAACAGGCATAGGCAGTCTCACAGGAAGCGGCACGCTGTCCCCATATGGATGAGATATTGATGATATTGCCCCTTTTCCTTTCGAGCATATGGGGGAGGGCTGCAAGAATTACATTTCTAGCACCGCCGAGATTCACGGACATGATTCGATTCCATATCTCGTCGGAGGTATCCTGAAACAGTCCGGTGAATGCAATCCCTGCATTGTTGACAACGAGGTCAACGGGACCAAGAACTTCGTTGACTCTTTTAAACATTTCAATGACTTGACGTCTGTCCGAAACATCGGCACGGACCGCAATGGTGCGAAGACCCTCGGCATTCAGTTTGTTTGAAAGCTCAATGGCGGAAAATTCGTTTTTGTTATAATTTATGCAAACACTCATACCGGCTTTTGCAAGGCAGGAGGCGATCGCACTCCCGATACCGGCGGATGCACCCGTTACAACAGCGGCATACTGCATGGAAGACCCTCGATTCAACTTTTTTTCAGCTTGAATTATAATATTTGACTTGCGGCATTGCAAGCCCCAAAACGAAATTTCGGGCGATAAAAAGGTCATGACGAATTTGCAATTACGCACTTGATTGTTTCGTCAATATTGTGTATAATTCATTTATCGGGTGATATTTGTTCTCACCAAAGAAACTGTCAACGGAAGGAGCCAATCGAATGAAAAAGAAAAAGTACCCTTACTCGCAATTTTCAAAGAAAAACAAAACGAAAACACGAAATGCAGAGTGTACACCTGCCGAACCGGAGTATGCCAAGACTTCTCTTGCCAATTTTTTTTCAGAGCAAATGCTGAATGCGATTGAGAACGAAGCGGAAAAAGCTGAGGAAGCGGCAAAAAAGTCGGAAGTAAGTGAGACGACAGAGGCTATAACAGAAGAGATAGTTGAACAAAAAATGGGAGTCGACGCATACTTTGAGAGTTTTACCGAGACGACTTCAGAAGCTCGGACGGTGGAGAATGATGATAACCAATTTGATGAAAAGCCCACTGCGGATTCGGAAAGGGAATGCGTACGAACCGATACAGAGGAAGACGATGAAGAAAAAATCCGGCGGGAGAGGGAGCTTGCATGGAATGACTATGATGCAGGTGATTGCGATGATGACATAAAACTTTCGGATATCGATTGGGAAGACGATTCTGTTGATAATGAGGATGGGAAGGGAAGAGAACCGTTTGCTCCGTCTGTCAAGGGCAACAGAATTCTCCGAGAAGACGCACCGGAAAAGGATTTTAAAAAACATACATATGCTGTTATTTCGACGGTTGCATACCTTACAGGCGTAAAAAAAGAATTCTTCGAAAAACCGACCTGTGCACCGGATTATGAAGTTTATAAAAAACTCGACAGGGATAAGAGAGCAAGGATCATCCGAAACCTGTGCAGTATAAGGACCTGTATCGAACGCAAATTTAGTCTTATAAAGCAGGCAATGAAAAGTGAGTTTCGGGGATTAAATAATATGCCGGAATATATCCCAACAGAATACTTTAATCAGCTGATGGACGATGGCATAACAAATTTTATTAGGGGCAACAGGGACCTGAATCAGTACCTTATCGATGTGAACATGATGATTTCGGATAGGATAAACAACTGCAAGGATCTGTTCCCGATGTGGCTGAATTGGCAATACGTAAGACAACTGTTTATTATGCCTGACGGTTTTACCGTTGCCGGGTTAAAACGTGCGGCGGACGTGTTCATACAGAATAAGAGACTATACCCATATGGCATATATATGAATTGGAATCCGGTGGAAGTGGGCAATCTCTTTGCAAATGACAAAAAGTTTTGCGGTTTGCTCTACAAGTGGAACGGAGATGTATTTGCGGATGAAAGCAAGGTTTCCGATGCGGGTTCGAGCGTCAAGCGTGACATTAACGATTTTATTGAGGCGAGCTATAAGACCGAGCTGATTGTCGATTGCGAAAATTCTGATCCATACAAACTCTGTGCAACACTGAGAGTTTTAAATAACGAATCGTCAAATAAAATTGTTCGCATAACGCTGATCGATGATGAACACACTTCATCGGCATGGGGACTGCTCGAATCGTACACGAATATACCGATTGTGCATATCGAGGTCGAACGTTTGCTTGATAGAAAGTCGCAGGTGGACGGTGCCGTTCAGCGTCAGGCAATTCGCTCATTCTACAAGGATTCTATTGACTCATTCATTATCGTTGCAAGTGATTCGGACTACTGGTCGATGATAAAGGATGTTAAGACGATTGAAGGGGCAAACTTCCTTGTCATGTGCGAACGGAGCAAGTTCAGCAGCGAAATGAAGAAAAAATTGAATGATTGGGACATTTCATACTGTTATATCGATGATTTCTATTCGGGTGACAGTCACAGCATCATGATAAATGCATTGATAAAGCAAATAAGGACCTATCTTGACGCTGCAATTCAGCTAAATGTCAACGATATGATGCAGAATGCTTTTCGCGTTACGCGTGTCCCGATGACAGAAGCAGAGCAGAAACAGTTTTACGACCGCTATATCCGCAATATGTCCCTTGAGATTTCACCGGAGGGTGATGTGCTGATCAAACTGAATAAATAATAGAAATCTGCCGTACACGGATTGATTCCGTACACGGCAGATCTATTAATTCAGGGGGAAACTGCCCGTAATCAATCGAGCTGAAGTGCAGCTCTGAGGATCATAACACTGTCAGTAACATTGAGGGAATGGCTTTCATCAAAATCTGCTGCGAGAGCCTGCTCTTCGGACAGTGAAATCAGTCCCATGGCGGCACGAAGGGAGAGAACGGCGTCAAGAACTTCGACGGAACCATTGTAATCAACATCGCCAAGGATCATGTTGAGGGTGTACTGGGCGACAAGGACCATATCGCAGGTTACGTTTGTGTAATCTCCGCCTGCCCAGCCGGTGAAAGTGTAGTGCTCAAGTGAAGGTTCTTCGGGGAGAACTGCACTGCCGCCGTGTGCAACGCTTTGACGGGAAAGCATCGTTCCGTCTCTGTCAACAAAGAAAACGAGATGTTCGTTTTCGCCTGTGGAGGAGGAGAATACTGCACGGTAGTTGGCAGCGGTGTACTGGGGAAGAGTAATCTGGAAGTTCGTGGAAACAATTTCACCGGTAGTAATATCTTCCCAATGGAGGAAGTTTTCGCCGGGCATGGCATCTGCGTACAGAGTGACAGGGAAAGTCCAGTTGTTGTTTGCGTCAAGAGTATCCTTTATCATGGCAGTTGCATAGCCGTTGCCGGAGCATTCAATGTGAACGGGGGCACCGTGCCAAATGGGGTTGAAGTCCATGGTCGTCATGGGATTGTCGATGAAATCTGCAATGAGGAGACTCGTGCAGGAGGAGAGATCGAGCGAGCTTATGTTATTGCCGCTGCAATACAGGTACTGGAAGTTGAGCCCGCAAACATCGAATTCGTCAAGGTTCATGTTCCTGCAATCTGCACTGAAAAGGTTGGGGCAGTTTGAAAAATCAAGCTCGGAAATGGGATTGTCGCTGCAGCCGATCTTTGTGAGGCTCGTGCAGTTGGTAAGGTCGAGTACGGAGATATTGTTTATTCCGCACCAAAGCTCTGTTGCTTTCGTTGCATTGGTAACGTCAAGTTCGGAGATAAAGTTTTCGCCGACGGAAATGCTCTGGAGATTGGTGCAGGTGTTGAAGCCTTCGATGGAAGTAAGGCTGTTTCTTGCAACTTCAAGCTCGATAAGCCCTGTGCAGCCTGTGATGTCGAGGTTCTTGAGGGTGCCGTTGTAGAGGAGAAGTCTGCGAAGGGTCGTAATTCCGCTGACATCAAGGTCGCCTGCAAGACCGTATTCCTGTGAGTTGACAGAACTGTTTATGACAAAAATATTTGCGAGGTCGCCGTCAGCATTGAAGGTAAAGGTACCGAGTCCGCCGCGCCAGGTGGAAGGGTCATCGGGATTGTAGCCGCCGGGGTTGAGCTTGTCGCCGTTAACGATGCCGTTCGCATCTGCTTGGTTGAGAAAATCCGCAATTCGTGCGACGTGATCGGGATTATAATCCCGAGTCGAAAAATCCGGTGCGGATGCAAATGCGGGCAGACATGTAAGTGCTGCGAGGAGTGCTGCAAGGAGCAGGCTGAGGAGTTTGGAACAATTGTGTTTCATGGTTTGTCCTTTCTGCCTAATCAGGCTCAATAGTAGGTGTGCACATCTTTTCCGACTATCGCTGTTTGAATAGAAGCAAGCTTGCAGCTTGCGGAGAAATATTCGAATTCTATACAAAGCGATAGACATCGTGGTTAAAAGTACGATATTCATCGTGCTTATGCTTCATTTTACCATGCACCTTGTGTTTTGTCAATACCTGTGGTACAATATTCCACGATAAATATCGTGCAAAGTGCGGAGGAACAATAAATGAAAATCGTCAAGACCCCGAATTACCTGTTTGATGCCGTCGTTCTTTTGAACAGAGCGGTTTCCGGTGAAGACGCCGAGGCTTCAGGGAACAGGCTTTCAACAAGCTACGGAAGGGAAACGGGGGAGAGCTTCAAAAGGGAATGCAGACCTCTCGTTGAGATTCAAAACAAAGTTATGGAAAAACTGGGTGATAGAGAGAATGAGGTGAAACTCTTTTTTGAACGCTTTAATGTTTTTGATGTTTATCATCCGATCGGGTGCAGCATTGCCCTGCTCATTGTCGGCAGCGATGTGCTTGACTGCAAAGCGACGATAAGTGAAGCGAAAAAAGGACTGTTCGGGTTGACAGCGGAGCAGCGTATTCGAAGAATCCTGCGTACGATCATTATGTTTGGTGAATCGTACGAAAAAGATAAAAAATTGATCGATTCTGCCGGAACGGAGGACTATATGGCATTTGTCGGCAGACTTGATATTCCGAGTGAACAAAAGTGGAAAATGATGGAGCTGCTGAACAATTTTGAGAGCTATGCCGAAAAGGTCGTTTCAATAATCGAAATTGCCGAAAAAACCATTGAGGCGAATATAGGAATCGCTGAAAAGCTGTTGAACGATTGCCTGTCGGAAGTTGTTGGAGAGAATGCAGAGCCGTTCAGATTTGCATCTGCGAACGATGGGGAGGAGATCTGCCAGCCCTCGCTGTTTGCCTTTGAATATGAAATGGCTTTGACAAAGAAGAATGAAGATGGCAGTGAAGTTATAGTTCGGTACATTGGAGTGCTGAACAAAATAATGAAGAGGATCTCTACACGCAGCATTTCACTTGATGAAATTATCAGCAAGTCAAAGGTCATTGCAGACAAGAGCAGACTTGAAATCCTCGGCAGGCTTAAGAAAGCGAATGCGTACGGTCAGGAACTTGCCGACGAGTTCGGACTTTTCCCAACAACAGTTTATCACCATATGGCACGGCTCATCGGCACGGGATTAGTTGACTGTACGATGGAAGGAACGAAGTCAATGTATTCTCTCAACAGGGAGGGCATAAAAGCCTTCCTTGGCGATTTGCAAAGCTATTTGCTTGATTAAGCGAAAGTTCTGGAATAAAGATTAAATCTGTGTTCTGCGAAACAGGAAGAAACGGTAATAGACATGAATTTTTATCGCGATAATGAACAAAAAGCCTATCAGGACGAGCCGGAACTTTGCCCGGATGGAACGGCAAGACCCCACATGTATGGAGAGCATAGTCCTTGCGGTGACAAAGATGACGGATTTCAGCGTAATGAAAATATCAGACTTCGCCAGTGTGAGGACACCGGACTTCAGCGTGGTGAAAATGCCGGACTTCGCCGGAGTGAGGACATTGGACTTCGCCGGGGCGAAGACGTCAGTCTTCGCCCTCATCACTGCATATGCATACTGAACTATGCGGGAAAGGGATACAGTGAAGAATTTACCGAGAACATGGAGCGTGTTATAAATGAACTTGATGCAGGCACGGTAATTGAACTGAAGTGTGCGTCAGACTGTGTTTGCATTGCGTGCAAGAACAGGGTCGAAAAGAGTCAAAGCAACCTCGTCGGCTGTTTTTTTGCCGAAAAGGTTTCAAGGTATGATAAAAAACTGCTTGAAACACTGGATTTTTCGGAAGGAGACAGGGTAACATGGGGGGAGCTTCGTGAAAAGGTCGTGGCAACTGTAATGAACGAAAGAAGCAGTCTTGACGATATTTGCGGAGACTGCGAGTGGTTCTGTATCTGCTCGGAAAATTGCGGCAGACTGTGAGCAAAAAGGGCTTTTCAATATCGAAGTAATATGGTATAATAATTGACGCATGGCTCGGATGAAACGGGTCATGGGTGTTGTCACGCCGATAACCCTTTGCAGTGCAATTGGAAAAACACGGAGGTAAATTACAAATGAACTTATTTTTGAGCAAGGTGCTCGCAGGCTTCGTTATCGGAGCAGGTGCAATTATTCCCGGACTCAGCGGAGGGATTCTTGCCGTATCCATGGGTCTTTATCAGCCGACGATTGAAGCGATCACGGGCTTTTTCAAGGACGTGAAGAAAAATTTTAAATTTCTGCTTCCGCTTGCGATAGGCGGAATCATAGGTTTTTTGCTCTTCATGTTCCTCATTGACGGTTTGTTTGCAAAGTATCAGACAGAAATCGTCACGCTCTTCCTGGGCCTTGTAGTCGGCAGCGTTCCGATGTTCCTTAAAGAAGCGAATGACGGTGAAAAATTTAAAAAGACGAACATACTTTACATACTCATAGGGTTTGTCTTTGCGTTTACTCTCGTTTATCTCGGCTTTGCAAGCGAAACCGCAGGTGAAGCGGCAGCCGGGCGTGAGCTTACCCCGCTGCTCAGTGCAGTTTGCGGCGGAATCATCATGGTCGGCACTGTCCTGCCCGGCGTAAGTACGTCGTTTGTGCTTATGAACATGGGTGTTTACGAAAAATTTATGAAGGTCTTCACCAATTTCCTGCGTGACCCTGGACACAACATTGTGCTTGCTCTCTGTGCGGCGGCAGGTATTGTCATTGTTGCCGTACCTATGCTCATTATCGTCAAGAAGGTGCTTCAGAAATATCATCGCCAGTCATATTTTACCCTATTCGGAATCCTCATTGCAACGCTCGTCGGCTGCGTGATGCAGGAAGTCAGAAATAACATCGGCGGAATTGGTTTCCTGAGAGTCATTATTCTCATTGTCCTGTTTGCGGGCGGCGTCGCAGCTTCCTATGCAATGGACAGGGCGACGAAGAAGCTCGAAGCCAAAAATTAATTACGGAGTGAAAAGGAGGGGTAAAGGTGGAAAGACTCGATTGCAAAACCGAATTTCATAAGTTCGGAGGCGATGGCGTGATTTATCATGGTCGTGTCGAGCAGCTTTTGCCCTCTCTGACTGAACAATATTGCGAAAAAATCCAGATGGTTTACCTTGACCCGCCGTTTGAAAAGCTGAATCTCACTTCGGCAGCGGAGCTTATGGAGAGGGTTATTCCGGACTGCCACAAAATGCTTAGCAACGAAGGCTCGATTTTTGTGCAGGTCGATTCGCGTTTCGGCGGACGTGTACGTACGATATTGGACGACGTTTTCGGCGAGGCGAATTTTGTGAACGAGATTATTTGGATCAACAAAACGGGAGGAAGAGCGACTAAGCATTTCTCCCGCAAGCATGAGACGATCCTATTCTATCGCAAGAGTCGTGAAATGTATTTTGACATTATCTTTGCGGGCGTTCCGAGAGGCAGTGAAAGGCGTAACCATTTGAAACGCCGTGCTGATGAGGACGGCCGCATTTATTATGTCAACAAATCTAACGGCAGAGAGTATCGCTATTATGAGGATGATTTGGTCTTTCCATCGGACGTCTGGGACGACATTGAACAGCTTCGAAAGCGTGACGAGGAGCAGACCGGATATAAAAATCAAAGACCGGAGGCACTGCTGAAAAGGATAATCGGCGTTGCTTCACGCGAAGGCGATATAGTTTTTGACCCCTTTGCAGGGAGCGGGACGACAGCAGCTGCTGCCGCAAAACTTAACAGAAGGTTTGTTTGTATCGACAGCGAAAACGAAGCAATCATGACCATGCGGAAGCGTATGCTGATGCTCGAAAGGAATAATGAGTTCTTTGTCGATACTGCACCGCTGAGAATCGAATATGCGAATGAGCTTGTAATGGATGATGTCGAGGTCGCGGCGGCAGGAAAACTGACCGAAACGGCAGAGGGTCCGATTTTCACCGCAAGGGGTATGCGGAAGAAGAAAGGTGTGCATGATGAAGGTGTGTACTGCGTCTATGCTGCCGTCGGCCGGGCTGAAAATGGCGTGTTTTATCCCGAAGAATACCTATTGAACCCCGGTTACGAAGAAAAATTGTATGCGAAACACGGACAGGTGCTTGAAATTATAACATCAAGTGGTAAACGAGGTTTTTTCAGGCTCTGATGATGATCAATCATTGCTTACCGGATTTGAAATGAAAAGGAGATAAAAAAATGAGCAGGGTTTATTTTACAAAAGAGATTTCACCTGAAAACGTTCTGAAACTCTACAAAGCCATCGGCATTGAGCTTGGCGGCAGGGTTGCAGTTAAGCTGCATTCGGGCGAGACGGGAAATCAGAATTTTCTTAGACCCGATTTTTTTGCACCGATGATTAATGCCGTCAACGGTACTGTCGTTGAATGCAACACCGCCTATGCCGGAACGAGAAACACTACCGAAGCCCACAGGAAAACGATGGAGGAGAATGGCTGGTCGAAGTATTTTAACGTTGACATTATGGATGCAGACGGAGAAATCAGCTTGCCGATAACGGGAGGGAAGCATCTAAAAGAGAATTTTGTCGGCAAAACCTTTAATGATTACGACTCGATGCTCGTGTTATCGCACTTTAAGGGACATCCTATGGGAGGTTTTGGCGGTGCATTGAAGAATATTTCGATTGGTCTTGCTTCATCGCACGGCAAGGCACATATCCATGGCGTGGGCGAACCTGAAAAGATCTGGACTGCGGACCATGATTCCTTCCTTGAATGCATGGCTGAAGCGGCAAAGTCAATAATGGACGTTATGAATGGCAGAATTGCATTCGTAAACGTAATGAAAAACATGTCCGTGGACTGTGACTGCTGTGCCGTTGCAGCCGATCCGAAAATCGGGGACATCGGCATTCTTTCCTCGCTCGATCCGGTTGCACTCGATAAGGCATGCGTTGACCTCGTATATGCTGCGGATGATGCGGGAAAAGCGGATCTGATCGAGCGTATGGAGTCGAGAAACGGTATCCACACCGTTGATGCGGCGGCAGAACTTGGCGTCGGCAGTAAAGAGTATGGGTTGATTGAAGTTTAAAAGGCAAACCAAAAAGGGGTACTTCAAAGTCGGAGTACCCCTTCTGCTTTATATGAATTAGTCTTCAGTCATGATTCGGATGATCTCTTTATCGGTTTCCCTCATGCCGTCGCGGCCGAGTCTGCCGACATTTTCAATCGTACCTTCGACACAGTTTGAGACAATGCCGTCACCGGCACAGAAGCAGGAACCGTTAAGGTACATGCTGTAGCCGAGAAGTCCCGCATTGACGGCAGCGGCGATCTTCCCCGCACAGGAGGCCTTTGCACCATCGCAAACAACGCCAGAAACAATGGCCAGGGCATTGATAAGTGTCTGCGAAATTGCATCATAGTCACCGCCCATTAGGTAGGCAATGCCGGCCGCTGCACCGCAGCCCGCACTGATCGCACCGCAGAAAGCAGAGAGGCGACCGATCCACGACTTTTGGTGAATCGTTATGAGATCGGAAAGAATGACAGCACGAATCAATTCTTCTTCGGTTTTGCCATATTCCTTTGCGTATTCAATGACGGGGAGAGAGGCGGTCATGCCCTGATTTCCGCTGCCGGAAACAATGATAACGGGCAGCTCGCAACCGTTCATTCTTGCATCACTGCCTGCCGCAGGTGCAGCCATTGCACGGAACTTTATGTCATTGCCATAGGTTTTGATGAGAATCCTGCCGACGTTTGCACCATAGTCGTGGGAAAGACCCTCCTTTGATATCGCAGAGTTGTACTGAATCTGTCTGCGAATGGTGTCGCCTATGTCTTCAAGGTCAACGGTGTTTGCAAAGTCAATGATTCCTTCGATCGTCATGACATCTTTTTCTGTCACGACGCCGTCGTTTCCTTCGAACGTTACGCTGTCGGGAGCATAGACGACTTTGCCGTTCTTCTCTATAAGGACAATGTTTGTGTGATAATCGGTTATGCGTATCCGGACGTATTCTTCCTTATGATAGAGAGTCATGTCAATGTCGAACACAAGGTCATTATCGGCAGGGCGTATGGCTATCGGGCAAACGGCAAGAAACTCACGCATTGCCGAACGGCCGTTGTCATCAACCTCTGCGATGACTTCAAGAATCTTTTCATCGTCGCCTGCTGCAATACCTGCCGCCGCCGCTGCTGCGATGCCGCGCATTCCACCTGTATTCGGAACAATAACGCTTTTGACATTCTTGATTATGTTTCCGCTGACTGTTATTTCAACACGGTCGGGAATATTCCCAAGCACCTTTCGTCCTCTTGCTGCCGCAAATGCAATTGCAATCGGCTCTGTACAGCCTGCCGCAGGGACAAGCTCTGACTTCAGGACGTCGATGTAGGATCTGTACTGTTTCTCATTCTTGTTCACAGCTCGAAAACTTTCCTTTCAAATTCAAGCTTAATTCGCCGCACATATTTTAACATGCTTCGACCTATTATGCAAGGGGAAATGCCTTACAGCCACCAACAAAATTACAAAAGCAACACAGCAAAAGAGCAATCCCTTTCGGAACTGCTCCTTTGCCAAACCTTTATGAAAAAACTTCGTCTATGTCGATAAATAAATCAGTCCTGGATGTAGGGCAGAAGTGCGACCTGACGAGCGGACTTAATTGCAGATGCCAATGCCCTCTGGTGCTCAGCACAAACGCCGCTCATACGGCGGGGCATGATCTTGCCGCGTTCGGTGATGAACTTACGCAGCTTGGCAGTATCCTTATAGTCAATATGTTCAGCCTTGTCAACGCAGAACTGGCAGACTTTACGCCTGGACTTTCTGGGACGGGGTCTCATTTTGCGGTCTTCCATTGAAATACTCCTTTCGCAAACTTAGAACGGTAAATCGGCATCAGAAACCTCTGTGAAGCCATCAGGACCATTGTCACCGCGGCCAAAGGGGGATCCGTTCAAATCATTGCCGCCGAGAGCCGGACCATCCTGCCAACTGTTGGAAGGTCTCGCAGCAGACTGCTGTCCTTGGACATTTTGCTGCGGATAGCTCGGCCGGTTAAAGCCCTGCTGGGGTTGAAAACCGGGGGCCGACTGATAAATCTGACCGGGCTGATAACCCTGAACCTGACCTGAAGTTTCGCCTTTGGGCGAAAGGAACTCGATCTCGTCCGCCGTAACCTCGAGAGAAACGCGGGTCGTACCGTCTTTTGCCTCGTATGTACGAGCGGAAAGCTCACCGATGACGGAAATTTTCTTGCCTTTGGAGAGAAATTTTGAGCAAGTTTCACCGAGCTGCCTCCAAGCAGTGATGCGGAAGAAGTCGGTCTGCCTTTCTCCATTTGCAGAGGCAAAACGTCTGTTGACGGCGATAGTCATTGCACAAACGCTGATTCCGTTCGGAGTGGTCCTCAATTCAGGGTCGGATGTAAGGTTGCCGATTAGAAAAATTTTGTTCATTATAAATCCTTTCTCAGAACTTATGCATGATGACGGGTGACTTTATAACGCATGATGCGTTCGTCGTTCTTGAGGTTACGCTCAAGTTCTGCGGGCAGGTCAGCGGGACCGTTGAACACTACCAGAACATAGTAACCTTCCGTATTATAATCGATGGTGTATGCAAGGCGACGCTTGCCCCATTCATCGACGTTTTCGATTTCACCGCCGTTTGCAGTGATGATACCGCTGAACTTTGCGACTGTGGATGCTGTATCCTCCTCATTAAGCTCAGGCACGATAACGTACAGACTTTCGTACTTATTCACTTAATTCACCTCCTTATGGACTCCCGGCTCCGCACAGGGCGGAGCAAGTATGGTGTTGGCATATTATTATAACACATGCAGACAATGGAACGCAAGCGGATTTTGAAGAAAAAACAAAATATATTCTCGCACGTCATTCTCACGAATTTAAAAGGAAGGAGGGGTTGAAAGAAGGGGGGGTCTGCGATATAATTAACTAGAGACAAAATTGTCCGAAAAAACCGATGCATCCGTATCGGTAAACAAGAAATTAACAACTATGAGGTAGAATCATGCAGTACATTACTTTGGGAAGAACCGGACTCGAGGTATCGAGAGTCGGTTTCGGAGGAATACCGATTCAGCGAATCGAAAAGGAAAGTGCAGTCGGTTTGATTGATGCTTTGATTGAGACCGGCGTCAACTACATCGACACGGCGAGGGGATACACTGTCAGCGAGGAGTGGATTGGAAATGCGATTGAAGGCAGACGTGATAAATTCATCCTTGCGACAAAAAGTATGCAGAGAACTGCCGAGGGTATGAAAAAAGACATAGAGATCAGTCTCGGCAACCTCCGCACGGATTACATTGACCTTTACCAAGTGCACAATCCGAGCATGGAACAGCTTGACACTGTTGTTGGTGAAGGCGGTGCTCTCTCGGCCCTGCTTGAAGCCAAAGCAGAGGGGAAAATCGGTCACATAGGTATTACTGCTCATTCTCTCACCGTATTTGAGAGAGCGTTGGAACTTGATTGGGTAGAGACGATAATGTTTCCTTACAATATCGTTGAAACCCAGTGTGAAAAGCTGCTTGAAAGGTGCAGCGAACGCGGCGTTGGTTTCATTGCAATGAAGCCAATGGCAGGCGGTGCCATTGAGGACGGAGAAGCGGCAATGCGTTTTCTCGTGACGAACCCGTTTGTTACGGTTGTCATACCCGGAATGTATAATCCGGACGAGGTTAAAGCAAACGTAAAATCGGGTAGCGACCTTTCGGAGCTTACCGGGGACGAAAAAACGAGGATCAATGCCATTCGCTCCACACTGACCGGCAATTTCTGCCGCAGGTGCAATTACTGTGCCCCCTGCACTGTCGGCATCAGCATTCCAAACGTTTTTCTCTTTGCCGGCTACCTTGAGCGTTACGGACTTGAGGGTTGGGCAAAAGACCGATACAAGACACTTGCCGTCAAGGCGAGTGCATGTATTGGCTGCGGTGAATGCGAGAAGCGATGTCCATATGGACTGCCGATTCGATCCATGCTGAAAAAATGTGCGGAGGAGTTCGGAGAATAAGCTTGCAGCACCCCATGGTTTTGCACTGAAAACTATTGATTGGAATTGGGATATGATAAGGATACTGATTGTTGAAGACGACAGAGACATTGCAAGGCTCATCAAAATTGCCCTTGACAATGCAGGTTACTCCGCTGATATTGCATGCGACGGTGCAGAAGGGGCGGATATGCTCGAAAGGAAATCGTATAATCTTGTCTTGCTCGACATCATGATGCCGAATGTTGACGGGTTTGAATTGTTTTCCTACATCAAAGAATACAAAACTCCGGTCATATTTATAACAGCGAGAGGCGGAATTGAAGACAAGACGAAAGCGTTTAGAATGGGTGCGGACGATTTTCTTGTAAAGCCGTTTGAAATCGAGGAACTGATCCTCCGCGTTGAGAACGTTCTGAGGCACTATGGTTATGCAGATTCGAACTTCACGATAAAGAATCTCGAAGTCAACGTTGCAAAACGAATGGTGAAAAAAGATGGAGTCGAGGTTCCGTTGACGTATAAGGAGTTTGACCTTTTGATACTTTTGTACCACAACCGCAATGCAGCGTTGAACAGGTATGTTATGTACGACAAAATCTGGGGAGATGAGCAGACGGACAACAGCAGAACGCTGGATATTCACATAAGAAGATTGCGGCAAAAACTTGACCTTGATAATGAGATTAAAACCGTGTTCAAAGTGGGTTACATGCTCAAAACGGAGGAAGATTGAAGTTTTCGTTCAAATTAGTGTGTGCAATGGTCATAATCGTGGTGCTGGCTCTCTCATTTGGGGGCAGCACCATGCTTTGGGCGAACTATCAGGCGGAGCTGACCGGTGCAATTGAACGTTCGATTGCTTCGCATCAGCTCAGCTGTTATTTTGTTGAATACAAGTTGCTCGAGGATAATTTGAAGAGCGAGAGCTTTTCAGCCGAACGGATTGCTTCGCACATGCGGCTCATTGCCGGAGGAGAACAGAACAGTTATGCCAAAATCATCTATAAGGGCAAAGAGGTTTATTCAAATACCGATTACGACCTGAGCTTTTCAGTCGAAGAGGGATATTCAATTCAAAAAATCGACAAGAAATATATACTCGGAACAAAAACGAAGCTCGACTATTCGGATGGCTCGTGTTGTCTCGTCAACGGATACGATATTACGGAAGTGTTTGCTGAACGTAGGCGTCAGTACGGCACATATTGCTTTATTTTAATTTCAGTAAGCTGTGTTGCGGCTCTCGCTGCATGGGTGACATCGTACTTCCTGACAAAACGCATAAAGCTATTATGCAAAACAAGTGAGCGGATTGCAGAAGGTGAGTACGATTTGCGTGCCGATGAGGGCGGAGATGACGAAATCTCAGCTCTTGCCAAACGGACAAACTATATGGTAGAGGCATTGCAGGGCGAGATCAGCAGACGTTCGGCATTTGTCGCCGACTTTTCACATGAACTTAAGACTCCAATGACTTCGATGATAGGATATTCGGATATATTGAGGAGCAGGGTCTGCACAGATGAAGAAAAATACATGTATGCAGATGCAATTTACCGCAATTGCCGAAGACTCGAAACGCTCTCGGGTAAAATGATGGAGCTGCTTGCCCTATCAGAAAGCAGAATAAGCCTTAAAACTACGAATATCCGCAGCATAAGAAACCGTTTTAAGCGGCTGTTTTTTGATAAGACGCAGGTAGAAACTGAATTTGAACAGTGTGCCGTTATCGCTGATGAGGAGTTGATATTGACAGTGCTGAGAAACCTGTCGGATAATGCGATAAAAGCTTCAACAGCAGGGGAAAAGATCCGTATTGTCGGGCGAAAATTGCCGATAGGCTACCGGATAAGCGTTATCGACCACGGAAAGGGTATGACGGCGGAACAGCTCAGTCACGCAACGGACCCATTTTTTAAGGGCGATAAATCCCGCTCATCGCAAGGGGCGGGTATTGGGCTGAGTATATGCAAAAGGATCTGTGAGCTTCACGGAACGGAACTTATGTTTGACAGTGTCCTCGGAGAGGGTACGACAGTTTCGTTTGTGCTGGAGGTGGCGAACGATGAAGAATAAACGCAAAATCACACTGATAACAGTCGGAATTTCGGTATGCCTGATTTTTGCAGCACTTTTGCCGTATGCCATTTTCTCACATGTTGATTCACGGCTGATGAGCGGAAAAATTACCGGAAGTGAACGCGATAAGCCGCAATTTGTTGCGGATGATGTGCTGATCGTACGCAACTCGAAAAAGCATTTGAGCTATGCGGGCGAAGTTTTCTTCACCTACGATGAGTATGGAGATGTTTACGTTAATGCAGTTGATTTCATTCGCTTTTTTTGTGACCACAGCAACAGTCAAGTCGGAAGACTGTTTGAAAAGCTCCTTGAGGCAGAGCCTGATCAAATAAATCGTGTGTTGAGCCGTGTGAGAAGCCTTGTAAGCGGCTTTCTAACAGGAATGGAAGGTATTCGCGAAAGAGCAAAGTATGATCGTGAAGTATTATACGATATGCTTGATCGAACTGTATTCAACTGGATCTACGATTTGCCAGCGGCAAGTCTAGGCTACGGAGTTGGCTTTCGCAAAGGAAAATTATATGAAAGCCCTGAAGTCGTCGGCGTCCCATTCAGGTTTTCATACAGCCTTGATGACGAGACGGGTAAGCTGTATTCATTCGAAGCGGAATTTCTCAATATTGATTCGAAAATCCAGCTGCCGACGGACGCAGAGAGAATTGATATGATGCGTGAGTATTGCAAGTACCTTGAAATTGATACCATGGACGACTGGGTGACGGTTGGGAGCGGTAAATCGCTGAGGCTCTATTCGGAAAAGCTCGATATTTACATCAAGTGTCATTGTGTGCTGACTAATAAGATATCAAGCAGTCTGTACATTGAAATCGGCTTATCAAATGACAGGTACGAGATACCGAATGGAATCGGATAAACTGTGAAATCAGTTTTTCT
This sequence comes from uncultured Clostridia bacterium, assembly GCA_934633695.1. GTDB lineage: Bacteria > Bacillota > Clostridia > Christensenellales > CAG-138 > PeH17. Next base: position 54,021 of record CAKTYT010000004.1, read on the forward strand.
GACCGGGAATGAGAATTTACCGACAGCTTTTGGCAGAGCATGACTGTCAATAAGTACTGCGAGCGTTTTGCAGACCGGAAGGAACGGTTTACGATGAGTTCGGAGTCAGCGATGCAGAATACGACGATTTTCAAAAATACTGCCGAGGACAGCAATTGTACCTGCGGCAGTATTTTATTTTGCGTCAATCATTCACAATATTCCGCAGCCACTTGTTACTCTTCACAAAGAAGAATCCTATCACGCACTTTATGACTTCAACAAACGTGCAGACGGCAAACATGGGAACTATGGGAATTGAAGTGAATCGGGCGAGGACGAATGCAATGGGAAGGCAGATAATCAAGACATAGCAGCTGTCGAACAGCATGGTGATTTTTGTCTGACCGCCCGAACGCAGCGTGAAATAGCAGGCGTGCGTGAAGGCATTAAGCGGCATGGCAGCTGCACAAATTTTTAGGAAAGCGGAGGCAAGGGATCTCACCTCGTCGGAAGTCTTGTAGAGCTGAGGAATTGCACCTGAAAGCAGGAACAGTAGTGCTCCGAGAATGAAGCAGCCGGAGACGCTGAGTGCGATGATTTTGTTGTCGGTGTCTTTTGCTTCTTCAAACTTGTTTGCACCAAGCAAATTCCCAACGATAATGCCGATGCTCGAACCTATCGACATGAAAACAACGTTGAAAAGGTTCGAAGCAGTGCTTGAAATATTGACGGCAGCGACGGCGGCGAGTCCGCGAGTTGAATAACACTGATTGAGCCAAGAAATGCCGGCGGACCACAATGCCTCGTTGAGGAGGAGCGGAGTGCCTTTGACGGCAATGCCTTTCAAAAGCTCCTTTGGAATATAGAGCGATTTGAGGACTCCGGTAAAGAACGGGAAACGAACTCTGTTGCGAAGTGCAAAAATCAGTATGATTGCAAGCTCAACAAAACGCGAAAGTACCGTTGCGATAGCAGCACCCGCAACGCCGAGGACTGGGAAGCCGAGCTTGCCGAAAATCAGAAAGTAATTGAACACGAGATTGACGAGGACGGCAGAACCGCTTGCAATCATGGGTACGACAGTTTCTCCGGTTTCCCGCAAGGACGAGGCATAGCATTGCGCGAGTGCGTACGGGAAAAGACCGAACAGCATAATAACCATGTATTCGGAACCATAACGAAGCGTTGCGGCAAGGTCTCCATCCTGACTTCCTTCGTGCAGGAAGAGTGAGATCAGCCTTTCACCGAAAATACTGAGAACTGCTACGCCGATAACGGACAGCACCGTCACGAGGATCAGCTTTGCACGCAGAACATAGCGAAGACCGTTGTTGTCCTTTCTGCCGGAAAACTGGGCTCCGAAGATGCCGATTCCGGAAAGCCCGCCGAAAACACAGAGGTTGAAGACGAAAATGAGCTGGTTTGAAATTGCAACACCGCTCATCTGCTCTGTTCCGATTCTGCCGACCATAAGGTTGTCCAAAACACTGACGAATTGGGTTATTCCGCTTTGGATCATGACAGGCAGTGCTATTGCTAAAACGGACATATAAAATGCTTTTGTTCCAATCAGTTTCTTGAAGACGGGTTTCAATTCCATTTACCTCCTAAATTACAGGAATAAATGCAATTCTATCACAAAAACGGAGAAAATTCAACACTGTTTGACTGCGGGATTGACATGTGGAAACATTTGCGATATACTTTAATCATCATTAAAAAGGAAGGTTCCCGATTTTCGGGAAGGAGGACGGACATATGAATAAGGATATTGGCGGACTTATTTCACTGCTTGAAAAATCGGTATCGCCCTACCATGCCGCTGAGGAGGCAATGAAACTGCTCGATGGCGAGGGGTTTGTAAAGCTGGAGCAGAGCGAAGCCTGGCAGCTTGAAAGAGGAGGACGTTACTATGTAAAGTGCTTCGGCACAATGCTCATTGCTTTTACTGTCGGTTCCGAATACAGACCCGGAGAGGGTTTCAGGCTTGCCGCATCACATACTGACTGGCCCTGCTACTATATCAAACCCAATCCCGAACAGGTTGCAGGCGACTGCGTAAAGCTCAGCATTGAACCCTATGGCGGAATGATTCATAATACCTGGCTCGACAGACCATTGAGCTGTGCCGGTCTCGTGACTGTCAAAACGGATAATGTTCTAAAGCCGGAACGTCGACTCGTTAATTTTGAAAGACCAATATTTACCATACCCAACCTTGCAATTCATATGAATCGTGAGGTAAACAAGGGCGTTGCTCTCAACCCGAACAAGGACATGCTCCCCGTTTGTGCTTACGCAGGTGAAGGGTTTGTGAAGGAAGGCTACTTTGCAGGCAAGCTCGCGGAAGAGCTGGGTGTGGAAAAGGATGATATATTGAGTTATGACCTTTGCCTGTACAATGCCGAAAAAGCGGCCCTCATCGGGTTTGATGAGAGTATTTTAAGCTCGCCGAGGCTTGATAACCTGACAAGCACGTTTGCAATTCTTGCAGGCATTGCCGGGTGCGAACGCAAACACGGAATAACCGCTGCAATTTTGTTTGACAATGAGGAAGTCGGATCCGGAACGAAGCAGGGAGCAGACAGTGCCACATTGGGCATGATGCTCGAAAAGATTTCGGCATGCTTCGGTTCGACTCGTTCCGAATTCATTGATTCACTTTCATCGGGCTTCATGCTCTCCTGTGACGTTGCCCATGCAAAGCACCCCAATCATGCGGAGCTGGCCGATGGTGCATGTTTTGCAACGATGAATAAAGGTGTTGCTCTAAAAATGAATTATGAACAGCGTTACGCAACGGAGGCGGTCGGTATCGGTATTGTCGAGGGCATATGCAAGAAATACGACATCAAATACCAACGTTATATGAATCGCCCCGACATGCGTGGCGGCGGGACTCTCGGTTCATATGCAGCCTCGCAGCTTGGTATGAGCACAGCAGATATCGGCGTTCCGATGCTTGCAATGCACTCCAGCCGCGAGACGATGGGAGTCAATGATCAACAGTCGATGAACGATTTGGTAGCAAAATATTTTACAGAAGAATAAACCATCAGAGCCATTGACAGACAAAACGTTGATGGCTCTGTGTATTTTGTTGACTTTTTCAATTAGCTATGCTATACTGAACATGTATGCGTTTTTGAAGCTAACATAGCGGCATACCTGATGGAGGGAAACATATGACGATTGCCGATTGGATAGGCATCGCAGGCGGTCTCGCACTGTTTCTGTACGGGATTCGGTTAATGGGTGACGGGATTGAGCTTCTTGCGGGCTCAAAGCTCAAGAGTATACTTGAACGTTTGACAAGAAATCGATTTATAGGGCTTATTGTCGGACTTGTTGTTACTGCAATTATTCAGAGCAGCAATGCAACAACTGCGATGGCGGTCGGCTTCGTTAATGCCGGGCTGATGGAGTTTACCCGTGCCTCGGGTGTTATTCTCGGTGCAAACATAGGTACGACAGCGACGGGTCTTTTGATTGCATTGAAAATTTCCGATATTGCATCAATTATCGCATTTGTGGGAGTTGCCCTCATAGTTTTTATAAAAAATAAAAGAGCTAACTCTGCGGGCATGATTATTGCAGGCCTGGGGATCTTGTTTATCGGAATGAACCTTATGAAGCAGTTTATGGCTCCTCTTGCACGAGAGCAGTGGTTCACAAACCTTATGCTCAGCCTTGAAAGCAAAGTTCTTCTTGCAATTATCGTCGGTACAGTGTTTACGGCCGTTGTGCAGAGCGTTTCCGCCTCCGTAGGTATTCTTCAGGCAATGGCGATGGCCGGGGCGGTAACGAGTCTGGACCAGGTTGTCTATGTCATCCTCGGCATGAATATCGGCTGCTGCATCGCTGCGATCACTGCCGCCGTAGGAGGCAGCAAGGATGCAAAACGTACCGCCGCAATTCACGTGCTGTTCAATGTATTTGCATGTGTGATTTTTGCGGTTTCGTGGGGCATTCTCCCGTTGGGCAGGTGGATACGGCTGCTGACGGATGACACAGTGAATCAAATCGCATACTTCAACCTCATTGAAAAGGTCGTTGCAACGGTCGTTATGTTCCCAATGCTGCCGTTGCTTGAAAAGCTTGCAAGGCTGATAATTCCCGGTGAGGACAGGAATCCGAACGCAGTACCGGAGTTCCATGTAAATATTTCAAGCTACAGCTCGACCAGCAATGCGATCGCCCAGGTTCGTGCCGAGACGGCGAGAATGTTTTCACTTGCGGAAAACAATTTGAAACTTGCCTGCGATGTGCTGATTGCAAATAAAAAGGACCCTGCAAAGCTTGCTGAAATTGAATGCAATGAAAATCGAATCGACTATCTCAATCGTGCAATTACTGAAGCATTGGTAGAAATTATGGCGGCAGGGATTACTGATAATGATGCAAGACTCATAAACAGTATGATGCATGTTGTAGGCGATTATGAACGAATAGGCGACCATGCCGATAATATCGCAGGCTACGCAAAACACATAGGTGAGGAAGGGCTGAGCTTTTCAAAGACGGCTGTCGAGCAGATTCGAAAGCTGAGCGACAGGGTAATTTGCTTTGTAGGTGAAGCTGAAAAGTATTTTCTCGGCGAGTCGGAGCATTCGATGGATGAAATCGAGATCATGGAAGAGGAAGTCGATTACAATGTTGATGAAATGGAAGAGGAACACATTCGGAGAATGGAAAACGGCGTTTGCACCGCTCAGGCGGGTATGCTTTACGCCGAGGTCTTGACCGATCTTGAACGCGTTGCGGATCATGCTCTCAATATTGCACAGGCGGCGAAACGCAAATAAATTGAATTATAGGGGAATAAACCGTGCGGCGGGTCACACTTCTGTGATTCCGCCGCTTGTTTTGCATGCACGACAGAAGGAATACCGGGATAATTTTTGTTCGGCGGCAAGAGCATCGGCAAAAGATTCAAAAATGCCGTATACAGCTGAGCCGCTTCCGGTCATTTGTGCGGCCGATGCACCGCAGGACAGAAGGTCATTGCAAATTGCTTGGATTTCGGGCAGAATGTTTACTGCGGGAGGCATTAATTCATTTTGAATCAAGTCTGCCGTTATGATACCTTTGTGCCTGCTTGCCAACAGCTTTGCAAGCCTGAGTGATGTGCCGAATGTACGCTTTTGGAGAATGATCTCCTTTTCGCTGACGGCGGCGGGAGAAAGGTTCAGTGACTTAAAAAGCATTGGCGTTGATATTCCGGCATTGGGCTTAATAACGACTAGGTTTAATTCAGGAACGGGGAGTGAAGAAAGTTTCTCACCTATACCGCCAGCAAGAGCACAGCCTCCGAGGAGACAGAAGGGCACGTCTGCACCGATTTTTTTTGCAGTCTCGAAGAGTGCAGCAGTTTTTCCGCCGAATGTACCAAATAGTTTTTCCATTCCGTACAGCACTGCGGCTGCATCGGCACTTGCACCGCCGAGACCTGCTTCACTTGGGATTTCTTTTTGCAAGTAAATATCTGCTCCTCCGCAGCCTCCGCAGGCAACATAGGCTTCTGCGGCGAGGCGAACAGTATTTTTTTCCGGCAAGGGGACACTACAGCTTATATTGATCAGGTTATCCCGGTTCTTTTTTATTAGCAAGCGGTCAAATATGGTGACATTCTGCATGACGGAACGCAATTCATGATAGCCATCTTCACGTTTAAAGAGGACTTCAAGGGTTAAATTTATTTTTGCAGGAGCCAAAAGCTCAACTGAATTCTTATATTCAAGGCAGTTCATGCCAATATTATGAATGAAAATGCTCGTCCCTGTCAAGACTAACGGCAGAAAATTTTTGCCAATGGCAGAAAAACGGAGGACGTAAAGATGAAACGATTTAAACTTTTTGTGCTGCTTGCTCTTTGCATGGTGACTTTGTTATGCGTTGTGAAGGGTACAATTCGGACAGAGCAGGCGAGTGTTGATTTTAAAAATGTACTGAGAATGCACATTCTTGCGAACAGTGATTCAGAACTTGATCAAAAAATTAAACTTGCAGTTCGCGATGCAATACTTGAGTTTGAAATTGAGGAAACATCGGCTGCGATAGCGGAGACTGCAAAACAGGCAGAAAAAATATTACGTGAAAAGCTGGATTTGCTGATTGAAAAAGCGAAGAAGGTTTTGACTTCATTTGGCGTATCTTACGGCGTTCGCGTCGAATTTGGGTCATTTGGGTTTCCGGAAAGAAATTATGACGGTATAATCTATCCGGCAGGGAAGTACCGTGCGGTTCGCGTGATTCTCGGGGAGGGTGAGGGACATAATTGGTGGTGTGTAATGTTTCCGCCGCTCTGCCTGGTTCAGCAGAAGGATTGTGTCCGGGAAGAGATGACTGTTTCCGGCGACTCGGAACCTGTTGCGACGGATATCCCACAGACAGAGGTTCGAGGTGGTGAACCAAAGCAAACGATCCAATTCGAAAGCTTTATCGTTAAAGCATGGAAGTATATCGTTGAACATGTTTTTGGAGCGGAGGACAACGTGAATGAAACCGTTTAAACGTGGTTTAAGCCTTATTTTAATAATTGCAATCGTAATACTGACCATTCAGCCGATTGTCCTTGCAGAGACACTTCGGTACGGCAGCAGAGGAAACAAGGTTCGTGAGCTGCAAACGAAACTGAAACGATGGAGGTATTACACAGGCTCAGTTGATGGCATTTTTGGGTCGGGAACGCAGGAAGCCGTAAAGGCGTTTCAAAGAAAAAATGGATTGAACGTCGACGGAATTGTCGGAAAACAAACTGCTGATGCACTTGGTATGACGTTGAACAGCAGTTCAAACGGTTCGGGCGGCAGTTCGACAAACAGTTCAAACAATAACGTTTACCTGCTTGCGCGCCTTGTACACGGCGAGGCGAGGGGCGAGCCGTACAAGGGGAAGGTTGCCGTTGCGGCGGTGGTACTGAACAGAGTGAAGAGTTCTGCTTTTCCGAATACCATTGCGGGCGTGATTTATCAGGCAGGGGCATTTGATGCAGTCAGTGACGGGCAAATAAATCTTCAGCCGGATGATGAGTCGATTCGTGCGGCACGCGATGCACTAAATGGTTGGGATCCGAGCAACGGATGCCTGTATTACTATAATCCTGCTACTGCAACGAGTAAATGGATGCTCTCAAGACCTGTTCTTCTGCTGATTGGAAGACACGCATTCTGTTAAAACGGAGGGAATATGAACGAAAAAAAACGTGAAATTCATGCAACACACACTGTTATTTTAAAGCCGATTAAGGTTATTTTTTGCTTTGTCTTGCCCGTATTGTTTACCGCCGGTGTGATCTTAGCAGTGGTATGGGGCAATAATCAGCGTATTAAAGCTGAAGATTATAAAAATGCGACTGCCAATATTTACAGACAGGCATACAGTGAACTGGTCAATTCGGTTGGAAATATTCAAATTGCACTTTCAAAGCTTCTCGTGTCGGAAGCACCGTCAACGCTTGCGGATACTCTAGACAATATATGGCGAGAAAGCGGAGTGTGTGTCGGCGTCATGGGACAAATTCCGCAATCTCATGTCGATAACTATGAAATGAATGCATTTTTGGTACGCGTCGGCGATTATGCACACATCCTTTCAGCGTCAGTTGCGAAGGGTTCACCAATATCTGATGCGGACAGAAAGCAGCTCATTGCCCTGTATGAAGCGAGCAAAATGCTTTATTCTGAATTGCAGGTACGTCTTGAAGAGGAAGATTTTCCGGTCGACAAAGCGGAGGATACGACTTTCTTCTCGTCAGCAGATAACGAAGCCATGCAAGGACAGGGGGAAGGGAAGGAAAGATTTCCCATATTGAATTATGATGGAGATTTCTCAGAAAGCACGGAAAAAATGCTGCCGCATGGCTTGAAAGGCGAGTTCATAAGTGAGAAGGAAGCAGTTGAAATTGCAGAAAAAATGTTTGAGGGTGAAGTAAAACTGGAAAGTGCATCAGCAGGAAAGATTCCTGCTTACGATTTTTCAGGAACTGCAAGCAATGGAAAAACGTTTGATGCAGCAATAACTGCACAGGGTGGAAAATTACTCTGGTTCAGGAGTGAACCAAGCAACTCCGGCAGGCAGATCGAGCCGAGGACAGAGAACGGTCTTAACCCAAAGGTTATTGAAATTGCGAAGGAATTCCTCGCATCAAATGGGTTCGAAAGCATGCACGAAACTTTTGCGGCGTATTATGATGACTGCGTTGAAATAAAATTTGTGCCTATGGTGCAAGAAGCTCTCATTTACAATGACCTTGTGAAAGTCGTTGTTGACGTTTGCGACCTTGCGGTTTGCGGTTTTGATGCAAGTGATTATTATTTTAACAACACAGAACGAAATTTAGATATCGAAAAAATGTCCATTGAAGAGGCAAGAACACAGCTTTCACCATTCTTTGAAGTTGATTCAGTGAACCTTGCCTGTATACCTGCATCAGCACAGACAGAAAAACTATGTTACGAATTCAAGGGACATCTGGGAGAAGACAAATTCATTGTTTACCTTGATGTGGAGAACGGTGATGAAGTGCGGATTTTAAGGCTTATCAGTGATGAAACCGGTGATTTCACCTTATAATCAAGGTGAAACACAAAATCATTAGACTGATTTGACGGAATCAACCAGTTCAGTTGGATCACACTTGAGGTGAATGGCAAATTTTTTTGCGACCTTCAGCGATAAAACTCTGCTGGCACACATGTACTTGTAGACGGTGCTTTCACTCACACCGGCAAGTTCGGCAAGCTCTCTGCCTGTCATGCCCTTAACCGAGAGCATCATTCTCAACTTTGTCATGGAATCTCCTTTGTATTTTGCCTATAAATCACTGCACGGAACAGCATCCGATACACTTCCATTATAGCACACTTGTCCGAATTTGTAAATAAAAATTTTTACGCGACAAAAGAGCTTACTCAGCAATCGAGCAAGCTCTTATTTTGCTATTCATTTACGAGCTTTACCCCGCAGCTGGCACCGAGCCTGTCGGCACCCGCCAAAATGAGCTGCTCAGCATCTTCACGGGTTCGTATGCCGCCTGCGGCCTTGACCCCGAGTGCATCGCCAACAGTAGATCGCATGAGCCTGACGTCGGAAACTGTTGCTCCGCCGGTTGAAAATCCGGTTGAAGTCTTTACAAAATCCGCTCCGGCCTTCACTGCGGCTTCACATGCACGGATTTTTTCGTCATCAGTCAATAGGCAGGTTTCGATTATTACCTTGACGAGAGCTTTGCCGGAGGCAGCCTGCACGACAGCGGAAATGTCATCAATGACATATGCCCAATCGCCCTCCTTTGCCCTGCCGATATTAATCACCATATCAATTTCTGTTGCTCCTGCCCGCACAGCCACTGATGTTTCAAACGCTTTGACGCTTGTAAGACAGGCTCCAAGTGGAAATCCTACAACACAGCATACTGCAACATCTGTTCCGCTGAGCAGTTCAGCTGCCTGCGGCACATTTGCCGAGTTCACACATACACTTTTAAAGTGATACTGCTTTGCTTCACTGCAAAGCCTCTCAATGTCCGAACGAGTGGCGTTCGGCTTGAGGTTAGTGTGGTCGATATAGGTGTTGAGGTCGTTCATAATGAGTCCTCCTGAATACATTTTTGTTCAATAATAGCGTTATGCTTCGATTTAATCGAAAATTGACGGGAGTTTTTTTAACGGCACAATACTTTCAATTGCTCCGCCGCCAAGGCAGACATCCCCGTCATACAACACTGCCCACTGCCCGGGAGTAATGGCACGCTGCGGCTCGTCAAAGTCAATAACAGAGGATCCGTCGTGATGGACCGTAACTTTAACGTACTGATCGGGCTGCCTGTAGCGGAATTTAGCAGTGCATTTAAAGCACTTTGCAGGTGCTTCGCCTGAAATAAAGTGGATTTTTTCTACTGTCAGGGCGGTTGAGTACAGCTCTTCATGTTCACCCTGCTGAACTATAAGTTGGTTGCGTTTCAGGTCTTTGCCGACGACAAACCAACTCTCCCCCGTGCCGGTATTCATGCCGCCGATGCCAAGCCCGCGACGCTGACCGTAGGTGTAAAACATCAGACCATCATGCCTGCCTATTATGCGACCGTCGATCGAAACAATGTTTCCGCGTTGAGCGGGGAGATATTGCATTAGAAACTGCTTGAAGTTACGTTCGCCGATAAAGCATACACCCGTTGAGTCTTTTTTTTGTGCAGTAGCAAGACCTGCATCAAGTGCGATTTTGCGTACTTCACTCTTTTCCAAGCCGCCTATCGGGAACATTGCACGCTCGATTTGAGCTTCGGTCAGCCCGGCAAGAAAATAGGTTTGGTCCTTACCCGTATCAACCGCACGGAGCAATTTTGTCCCGTTCGACTTGTCGAGCCGTGCATAGTGCCCGGTCGCAAGTGCAGCGGCATCCATGTTCATCGCAAGGTCGAGAAAAGCATTGAACTTTATTTCGGTGTTACACAGAATATCGGGATTAGGCGTCCTGCCCTTGCGATACTCCTCGAGAAAATACGAGAAAACTCTGTCGTAATATTCTTTTGCAAAACTGACGGAGTAGAAGGGAACCCCGATTTGCTCTGCGATACGCTTCGCATCCTGATAATCCTGTGTTGCTGTACAGACACCGTTGTCGTCGGTTTCATCCCAGTTTTTCATAAAAACACCAACGACATCGACACCCTGTTTTTTTAGAAGGTAGGCCGCCGCAGAGGAATCGACGCCGCCGGATAAGCCGACGACGACACGGCCTTCGACCAAATTATCCTGCAATGATGTTGAGAACGTCAAAACCCAGATCCTCAATTGCCTCGCGAACCGCTGCTTCGCCGCCGTTGAAACGAATTACAATATCGTTCAACTCAACCTTAATGATTTCTGCTCCGAGTGCATCCATTGCCTTTGTCACTCTGTCAATACAATGCTGACAGCCCATTCCGTCCGTTTTGATTTCGTATTTCATAATATCTCTCCTTTAAACAAATTTTTATTCTAATGGCGTGGGACGCCATGAAACAGGCTCCACAGGCTTATTATAACAGATTCTTGAGAAAAAAACTATATCCAACATCGAATCAGGCACAAAAAACGCTTAAGTTTTACCTTTTTGTTAGTGACAAAATGCGATGAAAGTGGTATAATCGATTTGTGTGCGGTGGCGAAAGGCACCGCTTCGAGAACAACGTGCTGAAAGGATGAAATAAATGGTTGTACGCACACGTTTTGCACCCAGTCCGACAGGGTATTTGCATATTGGCGGCTTGAGAACGGCTCTCTATGCTTACCTTTTTGCTAAGAAAAATAACGGAGTGTTTATCCTCCGCATTGAAGATACCGATCAGGCTCGCTATGTTGAAGGAGCTGTGGAAAAAATTTACAGCGGCTTGAAGCTTGCCGGCATACAGTGGGATGAAGGTCCCGATGTCGGCGGTGATTTCGGTCCTTATGTCCAGAGTGAGCGTAAGGATATGTACCTTCCATATGCTAAAGAACTCGTTGAAAAGGGCAAGGCATATTACTGCTTCTGCACCAAGGAAGAGCTTGAACAGAGGCGTGCAGAGACTGAGGCAAGGGGCGAGTCCTTTAAATATGACAAGCACTGCCTGAGGCTCAGCGAGGAAGAAGTGCAGCGTCGTCTCGATGCCGGCGAGCCCTATGTTATACGTCAGAATATTCCCGAAAGCGGTGAAGCAGGGTTTGACGATGTTATCTACGGTCGAATTGAGGTTGATTGCTCGGAACTGGACGATAACGTACTTATCAAAGCGGACGGAATGCCAACTTATAACTTTGCAAACGTTATTGATGATCACACGATGGGCATAACTCACGTTATGCGCGGCAATGAATATCTCAGTTCAACCCCTAAGTACAACCTGCTGTACGAGGCTTTCGGCTGGGAAAAGCCGGTTTACATCCACCTCACTCCCGTCATGAAGGACTCGACGAGAAAGCTCAGCAAGCGTTACGGCGACCCGGGATTCGAAGATCTGCTCGCTCAGGGCTATCTTGCGGAGGCGATTATCAATTATGTTGCCCTCGTCGGTTGGAGTCCGGGAAATGATCGCGAATTCTTTACAATGCCGGAGCTTATTGAGGCATTTGGTATAGATGGGCTGTCAAAATCTCCTGCTATATTCGATGCAGCAAAGCTCCGTTGGATGAATGCCGAGTACATTCGTAAGCTCACCCCGGAAGAATATATAAAACATGCAGAGCCTTATCTTGAAGAAGCCGGAGTCGGCAGCATGGACAAGGCAATTCTCGCAAAGATACTCCAGCCGAGGACGGAGGTTTTTACCGATATAAAGGATACGGTTGATTTTCTTGCGAAATTGGATGAGAATTATCCAATTGATCTTTTTACTAATAAAAAGTCAAAAACGAACCCTGAAGTTTGCAGGGAGGTTCTTTCAAACGTTATCCCGAAACTCGAAGAGCTGCGGGAGTGGACTGAAACCTGTCTGCACGATTTCCTGATGAGTTATGCTGCCGAAAACGGAATGAAAAACGGAACTCTGCTTTGGCCAATCCGCATTGCAATGAGCGGCAGGACCGTTACCCCGGGCGGTGCGATCGAGATTGCAGCTCTGCTCGGCAGGGATGAATCACTGAGAAGACTCAAACTCGGTCTTGAAAAATTGATGTAAAGATAAAACAGGAGCGGCGGCAAACCCGCCGTTCCGAACTTCGGAGGCTGAATGAACGAGATTTTGAGCGAATATTTCCGCCGAAAGGAAGCGGAGGCGGAAGCAAGAGAACACGGACAGCGTGAGAAGATACTTATCGAGGAGGGACTTTTCGAAAAGGAATATTCCGTCAATAGGACAGCGGAGTTTTGCTTTAGCGAGCAAGTCGATTCATCAGAAATATACTACAAAAAGGTTCCGATCGAAGTGACAGACGAGGAGTTCAACCGCATCATTGAGCTTCGAAATGCAAGTAAAAAGCGTATTACCCTGCCTGATATTTTTACATACAGCGGTATCGCAGAATTTGGTATTGGAACAATTGTGTCGATTGTCGCCGCAGTAAAGACTCACAACTTTCTACTCTTCCCGGCAGGCATTTTCGGTGCATTTGCTGCCGGTTTGCTGTTCATCGGTTTCGGAGAAATCATACGGTTGCTCTCTGTAAACAATGAAAAGTGAATTAAGTAAGGCGTGAAACAAACGCCTCGACTTCTTTATCGCTGCGACAGCGAACAAATTTTTCGGGGTAACGGTTGGCAGTTCGCTCGTATGCCGCTTTTGCGTACCGGTTTCGACAGTCCTTTGTTACCCATTTCAAAAATTCCTTGTCAAGCTTTTCGTCACAGCCGAAAGTAACGCTTTCGCGACTCGTTCCTTTGTATTTTTTGTAGCGTTGACTCACCCTCTTCAGGCAGGTGAGCATGGGAAAATCAAGAAAAACAATATAATCTGCTTCATCGAATCGACGCTGCTGGAGTATTTGACGGTAGTTCCCGTCGATCACCCATGAGTCCCTTTCGTCCATCCAGTCTGAAACGATGCTTATGCATTCTTCCATTTCACGTTCAGTCCAGTTGGGCTTGAATCGAATGGTGTCAAGATAGAGCAGCGGAAGCTCCAGCTTTTCCGAAATGCGTTTTGCGAGCGTTGACTTGCCGGCACCGCTGTAGCCGATAATTGAAATCTTCATTTAGTCTCCTTTTAAATTTTAACCATAAATTCCGAGTGCCTGCATAAACAGCATCAGCAGGGGTACAACGATAAAACAGCCGAGCGTCGTCAGACACATTCCACCGGCGACGAACGCTTCATCGGCGTCATGGTCGGCAGCGACAACGACTGCCTGTGTCATAGCGGGCATTGCCGATTCGATTATCAATACGCCGGAGGGCATGCCGTGAAAGTTGAAAAGTTTGCAGAGCATGGCCATAGTGAGCGGTGCAGCGATAAAACGCATTAATATAACGCAGATCTGAAACCTGTCGGGCTTTAGCGAGTTGAAGCCGTAATCGTAGAGTGCAAAGCCAATGTAAAAGAGTGCGAGCGGTGTGACGAGATTGCCGATGTAACCGGCAAGGCGAACGGCAGGCTCAGGAAGTTTTATGCCGAGGGCGAGGCAGGGGAGCGAAACTGCGAGGGCGATAAGGGGCGGTGAAGCAATTTTCTTTAACGCTGTGATGATAATATTCTTTTTGTCTTTTGCTGAAATATCGGCATTATTTTCAGAAACGGCATTTGTGCCGGCTTGTATGGCAATCGATGCTTCACCGGATTTTCCGATAAGATAATTTCCGATAGTCCAGAAAAGCGTTGTGTTGACGATGTAATAACACATAACGTACGGTACAGCAGCTTCTCCAAACAGGCCGGTGTTCATCGGAAGCCCGACAAATACAGAATTTGAAAAAGCACACATAGCAATGAACCCGCCGCGGCGAATAGCCGGAGGCTTTAATATTTTTGCAAGCAAAAAGGCAATTGCAACGGTTGCCGCCATGCTGAGAGCCGGCAGAAGAAAAAGCAGATGCGGTTTTTCAAGCTCCGAAAGGTTCAGCCCGCCGAATGCGTTCTTGACGACGAGTGCAGGCATGCCCGCAGAGATTATAAGCTTTATGAGGAGCTTTTTGTTGCCTTTGTTTATGTAGCCGAGTTTACCGAACAGAAAGCCGACGGCGGCAATACCTATTACGATGATAACTGCAACAAGTGCGTTCAGCGTTGTTTTGAGCATGACTTCTCCTTACGCATGAGAAAACGGAGAGGGAGCTTTCGCCCCATCTCCGCAAAATAACTTATGTCTGCTTAGCCCTTGATGCTCCTGCACTCAAGGTAATATCTTTTCTCATGTGCTTCGCCCATGGAGAAGGTTTTTCTGGGAAGGGCTCCGTCAAATACGACAGTGCGGAAGAGAGCCGATTTATGCATGGGGGGAAGCAGGAAACCAATATTACCGGGCTTGCTGCCAAGCTCTTCAACTACGTCTGCACCGTGGATGTAGTCGATAACCGCACCCTCGGTTGCTTTGAGGACGACGTCAAGTGCGTTCTGAAGAGTACCAACTTCGAGCTGTGCAGCAGGGTCGGAAACGACGATAAGTCCGCGTTTGCCTTCGACAATGACGGGGATAACATGCTTACCCTCTTCAGCGGCTGCGTCGGCGGCTTTCTTCATGCACTTTCCACAGTCGAAAAACTTGACTTCGCAGTCGCCGTTCTGCTCTTTGAGCTTAGAGGTGAGAGCCTCGAGGAAGGCGGGAGTGTGAACGTTGAAAACAACACGGTGGATTGGTTCAAAGACGATGCCGTCATCGTGTACGTTTTCAAGCTCGATAAGGGCATAGCGGGCAGGGTGATTCTCACGTTCTTCGGGGGAAAGTGTTTGCTTGAGCTTCTCCCAGTTTGCCTTTGCGGTCGCAAAGCTGTGGTTGCCGTCACCCATTGCGAAGAGGAGGGGAGCCATCTCTTTGCCGTACTTGTTGGGGTCAACGAGGGCTTCGAGTGCCTTAATAACACCTTCTATGAGGGCTTCGTCATTGATGAGCCAGCCTTCGATGTGACCTCCGTTCTGCATAAGATCGAAATTGTAGAGCTCTTCGACCTTATCAAGACTCTTTTCAAGAGGTTCGATAACGGTTTTCTTTTCATCATCAATAAGAACGATGATATGGGGAAGTTCGAGGGGAGCACCGTCGCGAATCCTCAGACGGGGAGGAATACGCTCAACGATTGTGCCTTCGGTCGCACGGATAAGGGTGGTTGAACCTTTGGAATAGTCGTAGCATTCCAAGTCGAGTGCAGCAACAAGACCGTTTCGAGTCTTGCCGTCAACAGTACGGCGGGTGAAGACAAGACCTTCGCCGCGATTGACGAGGGTACCGTTTGCAACATATTCTTCCATTGCCTTGCGGATCGCTGCAATGCGTTCCGCTTCGCCTTCTTTTTCAAGGTAGATTTCGGGAAGCATGAGCCTGAGGGTCGAGGGAGCATCACCGACGATCTCTTCACACTTATTCCAATAATCGGGCTGGGAAGTGTATTGGTCACATGCAACGCATGCCCACTTTGTCAAATCAACATTCTTTGAGGGCATCATAAGCTCCGGAACGCAAAAGCCGAAGTTGTTCTTAAACTTAGGGTTCATATTTTTCCTCCGTTTATTGATGTATGCTTAGGTGCATAACATTCTTCTCGCTTAATTTTAACCCAAAACAGCTAAATTAGCAATAAAAAACAGTTCAAAAATCAAATATATCAAAACTGCGGGAAAACAAATCAAGTGTCTGACGGTGCAGTATCGCTCTCGCCGAGGAGCTTCGCCGCATCGACGTTTTCCTGAACGAATTCCATGGAACACCATAAAGCCCCGACAAGGTGCTCGCCTCCGCCGAGGGCGATCTGAACCTGGCGGCGGCCCTTATTTATCTTTACTATCTCACCGTTAAAGTCCTTCAGAGGTCCGGAAACGAATTTGATTTTCCGTCCCACCTGAACAGCTTCTGAAATTCGTATACAGCCGTCGTATTTCTTCAGCCACTCGACGAACTCCGCATCGGCACCGCGCAGGGCGTAGGTTTCATCATCATATTTAAGCAGCTTAATGACGGAAGAATCACGCAGAATGCGGACCCAGTCGGGTTCGGCATCCGTCTCAAAAAAGACGTAACCGGGCATGAGCCGACGCATTGAACGTACGGGATTTGCATTTCCACCAGTCCACTGTACAACGGTGGGGCAGATGAATTCGTACCCCAGGTGCGATAAAAGGCGGCCGACATCGCCCTCCTTGCCGGAAATGCAAAATAGACAATAGCTTTTCATGAAATGCTCCTTTGCCGTTTCTCAGTCTTCGTCCCCGCGGACAAAGTATTTCCGTTGGGCATTGATAAAGGCTTCGATTTCATCAGTATTAAGTGAATAGTAAATCCTGGCACCGTCATTGTGTACAGTTACGAGATTTACGGCAGCGAGAACGCCAACGTGCTGGGAGACCGTGACAGGTGAAATGCCGAGCAGCTTTGAAAGCTCCCTGCCGTAGGCGGGCCCTTCGAGCAGACGTGTGACTATATCGAATCGCTTTTGATTGCCGAGAGCATCCATTTTTTTCACAAGATTAGGTTCGCCTGCACTTGAGCCGTTTTCCTTGATCAGTACAAAAAGTGTTCCAAGCATGACCCACATTGCCTTTGAATCTGAGGAATAGCCAAAGTGAATATATTTTGCGGCGTAGACGGATGGGTAGAAGAACAGTTCATCGACAGGATTATTCCATTCTTTGAGATACTTGCTCACCAATTCCGCCGGAGGTACGGCTGAAAGAACTCGCTTGTATTCATCGAGAAGGGGATTGAAAAGCTCACTGCATTTTTCAAACTCCTTTGCAATGGGAGTCAGTGCTTTCTCAAGCATGCGGACATAGCTTTCGCCATCAAGAGCAACGTCCATGAGCAGCAGCTTGGATTCGGCGGGAAGTTCACTCGCCTTAAGCAGCTTGAAAAGAGAGATGGTGTCCGTCCCCGTGCAGTCATCCGGGCAATCCGGCGAAATGCTCTGCATGATTATTTTTGAAAATGACGGCACTCCCTTTAAAACATTATCAAAAAAACTCTCATAGCTGCGGATACCGAAAGCGGCATGCGGGTCGGGAATCAGGATGTGGCTTACGGTGTTGTTTGAAGACATATCGTTGCTCTGGTTCGGACTAAGCGGAGCAAAGAGCATTGAAATAACTTCGTCACTGACAGTTATTGAACTTTCAAGGCGGTTTTCAAGTTCGATGAGTACTTCAAACAGCTCGGAAAGCCTGCTCTCCGAACGTTTCGAGAGGTTTTTGGCAAAATCCTTCCAGTGGAAACCAAGCACGCGGTTGCAGAGAAACGTGCATGCTTCGTATAGAGGGATCGGTTTGAAATCAATCATTCAGCCTCCTGAAAAATGCTTCCGAAAAGCCGGAACGGAAGCAGCGGTATTCGAGTTCATATTATAGCATTTTTTTTGAAAAAAGCTATTGACAAACTCATCCCTACGGTTTATATTTATGTTAATACGAACGGGTGAACGCAAATTTGCGAACAATCATGCCCGTGAAAAAAACGGAGGAGAATGAAATGAAGAAAATCCTTTCCCTTTGCCTTGCACTCGTAATGGTGCTCGCCTGCTTCCCCACCGCAGTGGGTGCTGGGTGCTGACTCAAAGGCGGTCAGCAGTTCCGACGACAGAAGCGGCGGTACGATTTACACCATTGAACCCGAAGGGTTCCAAATCAAGTTTGACGATGAAAACATTCAGGCAGTCGAAGTTTTTGCACCGGGTGAGGGTATGGACTTTGACAGCTATACCGAATGGGACTTTGTTGCCAACAATACGGAAGGCGTAACATTCAAGGTCAAGTTCCCGGAATACATGGTACCCGAGGATACGTTCATCCAGGACACTTCTGATTGGTATGTTCCCAAGCATCCCTACGAGCTTGAACAGGATGCCGACGGCTGGTACACGTATTCGTTCAATTTTGACGGTTGGACTGATAATGACGTACAGTTCTTTGTAAATCAGCCCGAAAGTAACCCCGTTGCACTCTTCCCCAACGGCGTGTTCAGATTTTTCACCGATATTGATTCACTGACTGCATATTATGAAGACTTGTTCGGTGTTTTCTGCAACGGTTCGTTCGATTGGAGATATGCTGATGGTTCTGTGATAACCGAGCAGTGGCACTTCGAAACGGAAGAGGAGGTTGCACAGTGGATAACCATTGACGGAAATGAGGACGGCTACG
The DNA here is from genome assembly GCA_934633695.1 of uncultured Clostridia bacterium. GTDB lineage: Bacteria > Bacillota > Clostridia > Christensenellales > CAG-138 > PeH17. The sequence continues at coordinate 72,736 of CAKTYT010000004.1, forward strand.
GCTGGGAGCGTGCACAGCTGTTTAACAATTGTCCGCAGCTCTGGCCCATCTGGGACGGCATGGGGGCAATGGTGTCTTCGTCCGAAGAGGAGGGCATCGGATTCATCATGCACCCCGACAATTGGCTCATCAGTCCGGTCTTTGAGGCGGGCTTCTACGTTTCGATCGGCGGAACTGAGGGTGATGGACGCTATGGCAACAGCTGCATCGGTGCTTATATTACAACCGATGGAGGAGATACTTGGACTCAGGTCGGTTACTATATGTTCAAAGAGGGCATTAACCACAAGTACATTGACACTTCCGAATGGGAAGGTCAGAACATTCAGATAGGATTCAGACATTACGCAAATGTGCCCGCCTCATTCTATCTTCTGCTCGATGAAGTAAAGGTTCACAGCGGCGGTGTATGCCCCGCAAATGCAGAGGACACCTGTGCATATCCCGTTGAACCCATGCCCTATCCCGAGGATGGCTGGCACTTCGACTACTGGATGGACAGCCCGGCATGCGAAATCATTATTGATGATCCCGACTGTGCACTGGGTATTGTATGGTCAAAGTGCTATGTCACATACGACGACCATGCAACGCTGAGGTTCAGAGTTTCGGAGGGAACCGATCCGAACTATACCTACCTCCAGAGCCGTGCAGATAACTTCGAGAAGCACTACCTCAAGGATCTGCCCTTTGACGGAACTTATTACACATACGAATTCGAGGTCGCTTCACACTCAACCGGCTTTGATATGGAGCAGGAGTACAACTGGGACGAGATCGACATTTACACTCCCGATGGACATTACCTTGATGTAATTAAGGTCTTCCGCACCATCGAAGAAATGGACGCATATCTCAGCATTAACCCGGATGTTATTATCGGCTGGAGCTTTGCTCCCGAAACGACTCCGCCCCCCGTTGAGCCCACGCCCGAATCCACGGAAGAACCTGTTGAACCCACGGAAGAACCCGGCGAGCCCACGGCAGAACCCGTTGAACCCACGGCAGAACCCGGCGAGCCCACGGCAGAACCCGTTGAACCTCAGCCTCCTACGACCGGTGCATTCACCATGGCAGGTCTCGGCGTTGCGGCACTTGCAGCAGGTGCAGCAGTTGTCTTTGCCCGCAAAAAGGAGAATGAATAAAACTGAATAGGATTTGGAGAATGAATAAAACTGAATAGGATTTAAGGAAAGTTGTGAGAAATCCCCCCTGTACATTGTACAGAGGGGACTTTTTCTGCTACATTACTTTATTTGCCAATGTTGAAGCTGAGAATTTCTGCGACCTTATCGACCATGGAATCGTACTTGGCTTTGATTCCGGGGCAGGCGAGGATGCTCTCCCAATCATCGCCACACATGACGTATTCCATAATTCTTGCCCTGTCTTCCTTTGAGAAGGTGTGAGAATATTCGTCAATAAAGTAGACACCGCCGTCGTGTTTGCCATAATAATTATGGTCAATTGCGGATTGCAGCAGATATTCGTAGGAATCGAAATAGGTGAAGCCTTCGGGGTTCAGCTTTGCCCATTCATCTTCGGGGAAGCTTGCCCTCTCAAGCAAATCATCCATTCGCTGCTCGATTTGGTGCCAGAGCTCGTGGCAAACCGTGCCGGAAACGCTTGCATAATCACAATCGAGGATGATACGGTAAAAGCCCATTGACGTATCACTCAATCCTATCGCATTGGGCAAGTCGTTGATTTTGCCCGCCAGTGCGAAGAGGATACCGCTTTCAAGAGGACGATCGGGATTCCTGAAGGCTTCAAACATTCCATCGGGGAAGAGTGCCAGCGAATCCTCAATCATGACAAGGAATGATTCGAGCTTATTTACCTCCCTGTCACCGAAAGTGGTCGAAAGATCTGCTTTGCCGTCGGAGAGAGTGTCATCGCACTGGGTGGAGAGCAGGATCCTGACGCCATACTTCTGCTCAATTGCCTTTGCATGTGAGAGAACATCGGTATATTCGGCGGAGAGGGGTGTACCTTCGAGCTGTGTGAGATAATCCTCAATTATGCTGCGGTCAACCGTCCATTCCTGCGTAGCGGTTGTGACATCCGTGCATGGAGTAAACTCGAGCTTTTCGGGGTTGATAAGGGCAACTCTTCCACCGTCACTGTAACCCGTAACGGCGACAAGACCAAGCTCTTTAAGGTAAAAACCATCGGTCGGGGCAATGCCGAGGTCGAGGTCATCGAGCTTGCAGTACTGCGGATTACCGCTTTCGTCAAGTCCGATCAGAAAATGCTCAACGAGTGCAGCTTCACCCTCCGGGTCATCCTGGGTCATGCCGACGCAATAATCACTGCCGGCAATATAGTAATACTCCAAAAATTCGTGACCGAGGGAGTGTGCGTCAATTTGAGTGAGCTTCTTTTCGCCGTTTTCGAAGCTTTCACCGAAAGTGACCTGCATAAGCTCCTTTTCTCTATTGAAATTGATGCTGATGAAACGGGAATTCTCCGCAGCGGCTGCTTCAAGCACATTCTCAGAAAGTGCGGTCAAATTTCCACTTTCGGGGTCAATCAGAGCATTCACCATGCCGTTGACATAGGGGGATGTGCGGATACGGACGAGCAGAGCATCTCCAAAAAAGGAGACGACGGAATCGACGGGCAAATTGCCGCCAACCTCAATTTTCCGTGAGGTCCCATCGGTACAGTTGTAATCGATGAGAAAATTATTTGCATCTGCATAGTAATAATGCATGAGGTCGGGGGACATTATACCGGCTGAAAAAGGTGTATCTACAGTCTGTGCCACCTCAAAGTTATCATCGAGGAAACAGTAAGAATTGTTTGCGACGTCATAAAGAGCGAGAACATCGGTTTTTGCAATGTTGAATTGTCCGTCCAATGTCTTTTCAATGACAACGGAATCGTTCGACAGATCATAAACCACGATGTGCGTCACTGTGCTGTTGCTGTCAGCTTCGGCATCGTAATCATAGACATTCCAAACGAACATAAGCCTGCTGCCTTCAAGTTCGCATACTTCGGGCATGGAATCAAAGATGAGGTTGAGTATTTTCGTTTTCTCCGCCATGGTGAATGGCACGGGGGTGGGTTCGGCAGTTGGTGATGCAGTCGGAGCGGGGGCAGTCGGGCTTATGCCCTTTTTACAGCCGCAAACGGCAAGCATGAGAATGACCGTGAAAACGGTAATCATGCTGATTAAAAGTTTACTTTGTCTTTTCATATTGACCTCCGTAGGTAAAAAATAAAACAAACAGTTTACATTCCTCGAAGCTCGGCGTTGGGGACATACTTTCGGACGATTGAAAGGTATTCATTCATTTTTTCATCGCTTGCGGCGTGGAGTCCGGCGGTTATGAGCTCACCCGAATCGACGAATTTCTGAAGAAAATAACGCTCCTCGCCGGAAAGCAGCTTGCCAATGGCGTCAAAATCTTCGGCAGAATGCAGCTCATTCACAACGGTCGTGCGGAATTCATGGGCGATGCCGCAGTTTTTGATGAGTTCAATGCTGCGAAGTATCCGTGCAAAGTCGAGGTTTTCAAGCCCGGCGGCAAGTGAGTAGCCATTTGGAGAGGACTTTATGTCCATTGCTATGTAATCAATGCTGCCCGTCTCTATAAGCACATCAAGCTTTTCGGGGAGATACCCGTTTGTGTCGAGCTTGACGAGCATACCGGTGTGCTTGCAGGCGGCGATAAACTCGGAAAGGCCGCTCTGAAGCAGGGGTTCGCCGCCCGTTATGCAGATTCCGTCGAGAATCCCCCGTCGCTTATATAAATAGGAAAGAACATCTTCTTCGTCGATGCTTTCCACCTCGGCTTTATGCAGCACGAGGGAGGAATTCTGGCAGAACGGACACAAAAAATTGCATCCTCCCGTGAAAACCGTGCAGGCGACCTTGCCGGGATAGTCGAGCAGCGTCAGCTTTTGAAATCCTTTCAGCTCCATTGTTGCACTCCTTTTTCGTAAACCGTTTTACATCGGCAATTATACATCAAGTGTTGCAAAATCTCCATAGCCAAATGTGGCAGGAATATTAATTTTTTAAAAGAGGGATGGAAAATGCATGGAAAGCATTGGAAAACTATTGTACTCAATTCAAACTTATGGTATAGTAACAATAAGAAATTTGATTGACTTATCGAATTTCCACGGCTCAAACACAAACAACGGAACATGGAAAGAGAAAGGAACAAGTTATGGAAGAACGCTCAAATGACCTCAAATTCATCTGTCGTGCAATAATTGCAGCTGCACTCTTTGTATTCGCAATTACCGTTTTCGGCTGTATGCCGAACGGGAATTATCTCGAAACCCATATTCCAAAGGAACACATGGATGCTGTTTGGGACAGGCGAAGTTCATCCGACGGTCTTGACAAGATTATTGTTGACATGCCCGGTTATGAAATTGATTTTGCCGTTCATCAAGACTATAATGGAGTGGCTTTGACGCTGAGCAATGAGGATAAAGCTTCATCTTCGAAAACCGTCAAGTGCAACGGTGAGGGGAAGCCTTCCTTTTTATTCTTCGGCAAGCAAGGGGTGAGTGTCGAGTTTGAAAACAGTACTCAGAACGAGGCGGTTGTGAGTGCCGTCATAAGGAAGGGAGAGAGAATTGCCGGCTATGCAGTGTTTGCATTCGGAGTTCAGGCGGATGGAAAGTATTTGCAGACCGGACCGCGAGTCATTAAAGCTGTTCTTTTTGATGCCGACCTAAACGGTTATCCCGAACCGAGCCTTAAGAGCGTCAATCATCTTATCGACAGAGCAATAGATCAGGCTGTTGAGGACGGAATCCTGAGTGAGAACGCATAAAGCGTACCATTTTTGAAAATAAAAATAGAATGTGTGTACTATCGAAATTTTTTGAAAAATTTTACACAAACTGTTGACAATCATTGACACGATTGGTATAATAATGGTGAGAGTTGCTTACACATTCTTGAAGTATACTCTATCGGCAGTTACCGCTCGGCTTTGCGGACGAAAAGCCCAAAAAACCTTTGGAGGTACACATGAAAAGGATGATTTCACTTATGATGATCGCCGCATTCGTTGTAGCATTCGTCATGACCGTTCCGTTTGGAATGGCGGCAAAGGCGGATGAGCACTGCTCCGGCGAGGGAACACTGAATGTAATTAGGCAGACAATTCTGCCCATAACAGAAAGGAGTGAGACACATGACTAAAAAAGCTATTCTCAGGAGGTCGCTCGTTGCAGTCGTTCTTGCAATGGTCATAGCTGCTTCGGCACTCGTTTTTTCGGGGTTCAGCGGAGAGGATGATACTCCATTCTTTATCGAAAAGCAGTTGGATGAGAAGGAGTTTGATGCAGTACGCATCCATTACTCATGCGTTGATGGCCGAATGGGTTTCATAAAGAGCAGGCTGCATGGCTATGAACTTGATATTTCAACCGAATGCAGTCAAGTGTGGTTTTATCCTGAAGACGATTCCGATGAATTCAGGTTTACACAATACCATCTAGTCCACAGCGTGGACGATTACTTGTTTGAGGACGGATATGCTTACATAGGTATCTGCAACACACGCTATGCAAATCCGAACATGGGTCTGAAATCGGATGAACAACCGATGGAGGACGAATACGCTGCAATCAGAACGATTATCCGCAAAGATGGAAGGATTGCGGGCTATGCATTGTCAATCATGTGGGATGGAGACGGCATTGATGAGTACTGGCATATGAAAACTGTCAAGTCCGTTCTCTTTGACGAGGTGAACGGTGAGTATCCCGATCCCACTCTCGACGAAGTGAATGCACTCATTGATGAAGCGTTTCAGCGTTACGTTGTAGAACTCGATATGTTCAATCTGTCCGTGCAGGAATTCGAAGCCTTGAGGAATGCCGA
>CAKTYT010000005.1 GCA_934633695.1 uncultured Clostridia bacterium
CGCCAGCGACTGCACGATCGGCTTCATGCGGTTTCCCGCTTTGACAATTTCGGCGCAATACTGTCTTACGCACACTCACCAATTGGCCCCCTGTTTTTATCAGCCTTTTATGGCCCTCTCCATATAATTACGCAGCATTGCAACAGTATCATCATCGACCTGTGTATTTGTCTTGCCCTGAGCAAATACGGGACTTCCTCCGCCTTTTCCGTTTACGGCAGCATTCACCGCACTGCAAAGCTCTTTCATGCTGAATTTCAGCTCCGGTGAACATACCATGCGGTATTCCGTCACGCCATTGTTTATCGCAAAGAGCAGTGCAGCCACCGTACTTATCCCCTTTGCAGACGCAGCAGACGAGCAGATGTTCTCGCCTATTAGCTTGAGGTCATTTGCATTCATTCCTTCAAATGCTTCGCAAATGACGGCTGTTGAACCAATCACCTTTCCCCTTGCAAGAAGTTTTTCGGCGTATTCCCCGGCAAGCAGCCTTGACTTGAGCTTTAACTCCGAATATGCTGACGATAGGTCATCCACTTGCTTTTTTATTGCCGTCCGCAGCTCCTGCTCCGAGGTTGAATACATTCTCGCAAGAGCCGACAAAAGTTCACGCTGTCTCAGCGATTTTTCAACGGCACGTCCGCCACAGGAAAACCAAAGTCTTGTTCCGCCCTTATATTTCTGGCTGTCGGTAATCATTATTGCTCCAACCTCGCCCGTTGACTGCACGTGAGTTCCGCAGCAAGTGCATGAATCGATTCTGCCTTCGTCAATATACACAATTCGGACTGCTTCCGTGCTTGCGGAAAGTTTGTCTGCATGCTTGCGAAGCTCAAGTTTCATTGCTTCCGCTCCGCCCACGGTAAGCGTGGTCACGGGCCTGTTTGCCATGACCGCTGCATTCGCTTCTTTTTCGAGGATTTCCAGCATATCCTTTTCGAGAAATATGTCAAAGTCTATCGTGCAATAGTCTTCGGCCATGTGAAACCCGACATTCACCGCTCCAAACAGCTTGTTTGCCAGTCCCGAAAGGATGTGTTCACCCGTGTGCTGCCTCGAGTGGTCCCACCTTGCATCAACATCGAGCCGGACCTCTGCTTCTTTGCCCTCTTCAACAGGGGCGGTGCAGTAATGAACGGTTCTGCCGTTAACTGTTTTTACTTCTCTCACCTCAACGCCGTCTATCGTTCCCTTATCGGACAGCTGACCGCCGCCCTCCGGAAAAAATATGCTGCTGTCGAGTTCAACGGCAAACAGTTCTTCCGTCTTTTTACAGCTCAAGACACTTTCCTTGCCGGAAGCGATGATTGGATAATTATAATAAAGCGGTTCGCCCATAGCATTCCACCCCGTTTTACTTCACTCGCAGGATGAAGATCATCGGCATAAGTCCACCCGATTCCGTACGCTCCTGCTTAAGGATCTCAATGTTCGCCCTCTCTTTTATCATCCTTTTGAGCATGGTAAATTCCATTGTGTACAGCACTGCAATGCCGCCACGCTTGACGAGCTGCGGAAGCCTGTCAAGCAGTCCCGAATAGAGCATTTCGCAGCCCGAATGCGTCCCTACACGATTGCCGAAGGGAAGATTGCAGATAAGCTCGTCATACGGTCTCTTGCTTTCAAACCTGAGAATATCATTGCAAATGAATTTCGCCTGTTTGATTCCCATCCTTGCCGCCGCCTCTGAATTGCGTCTTGCAGCATCGATTGCCCGGTGTGCAATATCTACGCCTGTAAGCGAATCGCAGGGAGAGATCAGGCCTCTTTCAAAAAGCATCGTTCCGCTTCCGCAGCACGGGTCGATGACCCTTGCATTCACTGTCAAATACTCACTTGCAAGCCTCAGCACAGCTGCCGCCGTCGCAGGGCTCATTGATGCCGGAATACTCTCAAGCCTGTACATGAATCGCTTATCCTTTACTGTCATGAGTTTGACATAAATTCTTGAAGCATTGCCGTTTGCCTCAATTCTCAATTCGATCTCATAATCCGAAGGGGAATTCACAATTTCTTCATCATCGATGATGTCACGCAGTTGTTTTTTGTACTCAGTCCTGTTTTCGACCTCACCGTTGACTTCGATCCTGTATCTGTACGGCGGCTCACCCTCGTGCGTCGCACGCATAAAATCAAGCATGAAAGACTTTGCCTTTTCTGCAACGACTTTAGGCTTCATGCTTACGCCGATCGCAACAGTGAAAAGTGCCTCGGAAAAGCAGCGTGCACAGAAAAGCCCCTCATAATCATCCGTCTTGACTTTAAGGCTCGCCATGCGGACGTCATACGCTTGTATATCCATATCGTCCAGCTCCTCTTTGAGCTGCTCACTGAGCCTGTCCGGAGTGACGAGTTCAATTTCATATTTTTTATCAAGCCCCTTAAAGACATGCTTTTCGTGCTTCATCGCTGTTACCCTTGCAAGCTTCAGAGCTTCGATTTCATTCTCATAGTGCTTCTGCTCCGTTTCATCCGCAGGTTGAGCCGGAGTGTAGCCATCGAGGAAAGCCTGTGCCTCTTCCCCGCCCACCGAGCCTATCGAAAGCAGTATCGTCGGGATAACAAAGCGTGTATCTTCCTTTTTGAGCATGTCAATGAGCAGCAGTGCATCCTCCCTTTCCCTGCTCACCTGTCCGAGCATCCTTGCAGCATTCCTTCGGAGCTTGGGCGAATCAGATCCTGTCTCACGCCTGACAGCGGCAAGAAATTCACCATTCGCTGTAAGTCTCAGCATGTACTGGCGACTCTTCATAAGCCTGACAAGCAACGCCGAGCCGATTCCCTCTTCCATAAAAAGCTTTGCTGTTTCCTCAAGCAGAGCTATTTTGTCTATCGTGTTGTCCGAAGCAAGCCTTTCCGAACCATTAGCTTCTTCAAGGCACTTTTTTATTGTTTCTGCGGTGAGCTTCTTCATTTTCTTCTCCTGTTTCAATTCTTATTGATTTAGCTGCCTTTCGGCACGAAGTTTTTCAATGGCTTTTTTGAATGTCAAAGGCGGTTCAGCCTCAAACGTCATTATTTCTCCCGTACGCGGGTGAACGAGTCTGAGCTTCTCGGCATGGAGTGCCTGTCCGCAAAAGCCCAGCGAGTTTCTTCCGCTCGAGTATACGTCATCACCCACGAGCGGATGCTTTATCGACTGCATATGCACTCTTATCTGGTGCGTTCGTCCTGTTTCAAGCTCAATGCTCAAAAGTGTCATATTGCCAAATCGTTCGAGTACCTTCCAATGCGTCACGGCCTCTCTCCCGTCCGAAACAATTGCCATTTTTTTTCTCTCCCTCGGGTGTCTGCCTATCGGAGCATTTATTGTGCCGCTGTCCTCTTTGAAATTGCCCTCACACAGGGCAAGGTAAACTCTTGAGACGCTGTGCGTTTTAAGTTCGTTCGACAGAAACCGGTGTGCTGTGTCATTTTTTGCGATTACAAGCAGACCGGACGTATTCTTATCAATGCGGTGTACGATACCAGGCCGCAGCTCCCCGCCGATTCCGGATAAATCCTTTAGATGAAACATCAATGCATTGACCAGCGTGCCGTTTTTATTGCCGGCAGCAGGGTGGACAACCATGCCGACGGGTTTATTTATCACGGCAATGTCCTCGTCTTGATAAACAATATCAAGCGGAATATCTTCTGCCGTGATCCCGGTCGGCTCTGCCTGCGGAATATTCACCCTGACTATATCGCCCGCTTTCGTCCGATAATTGGCCTTTTTATTTTTTCCGTTTACAACGATGTTTCCTGTCTCTATCAGCCTTTGAATGCACGACCTTGTCAGACCGCTCGCCTCTGCGGCGAATACATCGAGACGTTCTCCGTCCGATGCTGCACTGTACTCGGCCGTTCCGCTCTCATAAACGTCGTCCACGCAGCACTCAAAATCCTCATCGAGCAGCGTGTCAGGTTCGTTTTTTAACTGCTTTTCTTCTTCCATACACTCAGTCTTTTTGATCCACGATATTTTTTTTGGGCTCATCAAGCTGCTTTGCAAATTTTCTTCCTGCTTTTGTAAAAGCAATGCTGACAAACAGCAGAACTGCACCTATCGTAACATAGGTGTCGGCGACGTTAAACACAGGGAACTCAAAAAAATCAAACGCAATAAAATCCCTGACATAACCGATAAAGAGTCTGTCGATAAAGTTCCCCATCGCACCGGCGAGGATCACAGTCAGTGAAACCTTGGTGAACGACGGCATATTCGCTTTGTACCTTACCATGAAGTAAGTTATGCCGGCAAAAAGGATAACCGTTATGACGATGAAGAAGATCCTTGCATCGGGAAGCAGGCCCCATGCCATGCCGGTATTCTGCCTGTATTCAAACCTTATAAGACCCGGGATAAACGATTCAGCATTGCCAACATTGACGAGCATATCGACGGCATACGCCTTTGAAAGCTGATCCATCACAACAAAAAAAACAAATATCAGTATCAGTACCGCAGTCATCAAAAAACCTCTGTTCACTTGATTTGGCATGGCAATCCCACCCCATGATAACATGATACTCCATTCCGTGAAAAAAAGCAATGGGCTTCGACTTTTTTGTTCAGTCAGTCGGAGATAATATGGCAATTTTGTTAACGCTTCAAAAGCTTTGTTGACTTTTTTCTCATATGGTTTAAAATGGATCCTATACGGGCAGGCTGCCCATCTGCACTTGCCTGCAAATGAATGGGAGAAAAAAATGAGAAAGGTTCTTGCTGTTTTTCTTTTAATTGCATTTGCCGTTGTTCATTCCGGCTGTACGAAGGCTCCGGGCGGCATCTCCGACGCCCTTTCAAGCCCTGTTCCTACGGCAGTTCAGACGGACGACATCACTGCATCTTCCACTCCCCGTCCCGCCATTACCCTTCGCCCAAGACCTCCTCAGGATGCCGTCACAGGCAGTACTGCCGATGGAAGCGGTTACAATTCTTTCAGCATAATGTACCCTCCTCAGGCACCTGTCGGGCTTGAGCGTGAGCCTGCCTACAATGTCACTCCGTTCTATTTGTCTTTCAGACTGCCTGAGGGCTGGTATTGTCTCAAGCAGCCCGTTTCACACGAGCTTTACCTTGACGCTGCTGAAAGCGGCAGCACACGTGCAGGTATCGTCCATTCTGTTTTCTACATTTACACCGATTCAGATGTCTGCATCGGTGCATTCGGCTTCGACACCTACGATGATTCGGATGATTATAACATGATTTACGAAAAAATTAATCAGAACAAGGATTATCGCTTTACAACAGCTGAATATTATTTTACGGTCGATTCTCTCTATTCGGGCAATTACACTGCAATAACCCAGGTTTTTTATTCTCAGGAGAAGCTTCATTCCCACGGCTTTTGGAACGCCTTTGACAAGCTTAACATTGGTATTGTTTCATACATAAAAAAACCCAAGGTATATGTTGCATTTGAATTTTTCACCTCGGCACTGACCGCAGGCGACCTTATAACGGTTGCAGGAAGCGTAGTTATGCGTCCTGCTTCGTACTCCGGAGGTTATTGATGAACAAGGGATCGAAATTCTTATGTCTCCTTCTGGCACTCATTCTGTTTATCTCCAATCAGCCGATTGCAGGTGAAAGAGCTGCCCAAATCTCTATCCGTTCCGATTCTATTCCGTCCGATGCGGATAAAGCTGATTTAACCGAGCAAATTGAGCTTATCAAAACCATGTGCAGGTATATCAATGCCAACCGATGGGACGAATGGGCAAACCTTTACACTCCTGTCGAACGCCCTGACAGGCTTAATCTCGTTTCAAACGCAGTCAATGTCAAGAACAATATCGGGATCCTGACGATCTCATCGTTTGGTTTGCAGGAGATTCTGCCCGTTTCGCATTCCTACGCTCCCTGGGCATACACTGAGCTTCGTTCGTTCTTCGAAGATGAAACGAACTATTCCTGCTACCGGATCCTTGCGGACATTACTGTACGTGAAGATAACGGTTACTACCGTGACGGTCAAACATATCAGTTAGTTGTCCTCGTACGGGACAAAAACGGTTGGGGGATTGGCGTTATGAGCGACTGCCCGAATGAGCTTTTGCCCGGAAACGAGGTCGTTCACATCAACCCGTACTATGAGATCAAAGCAAAGAAGTATGATGATGCTTCTGCCGTATTTCCGAGTTATGATTCATGGCGATTCACCGAAGCAGGCTTGACCGCCTCAAACTATTTTATTCTCGATTTTATACTTCCGAAAGACTGGTCCTATCGCGAAAAGGGTCCTGTTTCATCAAACTACCTGCTCGGATGGGAAGATAGCACCCCGTTCGGTACAGATGTTCTCTACATTTACAATAATTTTGATTTCTGCGTCGGGACGATAGGTTACTCGCTTATCGATAAGCAGAGCAGCTTCTTAGTTTACGGAATATCCACTGAATATTTCAACATTCGGGTCGATGGCAATATAATAAAAGTTACAAATCAGCTCGATAATCCTGCGAACAACGAAACTCTTATTGTAGATTTATTCTATTTTGATGATTACACTGTTGATGATTCCGGACATCGCTCCTATCCATCCCACCCTGCCATCATCTCATATGAAACTGACATCGGAGTTTTCGTTATAATCGAGCTCAATCCCGATTATGTGAGTGGTCTTCGCCTTATGGACATTGCCGAAAGTATCCGACTCATTCCGGAATTTCAGTAAAAACGAGAGTTACCTTCCTTTCGGAGTATCTTGGACCTGTTGCAGAGGACGTTTATGTGATAAACGGCCTGTATAACGGTCAATTCACAATAAAAGATAACACCTTATGCGAATCAGGCTTAGATCTCAAAGCTGCCCCTATTTTGGAAAATACAGACTTGGAAAGTGTTCTCTCCGGTGTAAGGAATTCTGCATACAATACTGTTACGTATTAATTAAATTCTGCTGAAGATGTTGAATAAGCCAATGAAAACGAAAGGGAATTGGAATCGCAATTTGAGGAAAGCGGCGGCACCACCGACTGATTGAAGCAAGCTTTTTCTGTCCCTTCCGTTGTTTTATGCTCGATTCCGGATGTGTGATTGTTATTTTCCACACCGGCAGTGCTGAAGCTGTTTGCTGTGTTCCCGGGTTTTAAAAAATGGCTCCGCCGCACGGTCAAGTGCTGCTGAGCCATTTGCATTTAAAGCGGTCTTTTATCGGTCGTACCCGCTTTTCGCGGGTATTTTGCCTTTGTGTTTTCAATTTTATTGACGCAAATTATCTTTCTCTCGCCCCATTCGGCAGGATAGCTTATGATCCTCGCTTCGCCATCCAATTCCTTTAATGCATTCTGTGCCGCTGCAAGCTCCTGCTCCGCCGAAGGACCCTTGTACATGAGTGATACTCCGCCTTTTTTGACAAACGGTATTGTCCATTCCGCAAGCACATTCACCCCTGCAACCGCACGCGAAAGGGCAATATCGAACTTTTCACGGTATTTCGGGTTCTGTCCCCCGTCCTCCGCACGCGAATGAACCGTTTCAAATTCAATTCCAAGCTCCGACCTCACCGTCTCGAGAAAGCCGATTCTCTTTGCAAGTGAATCGAGCAGAGTGAGGTTTATATCAGGACGCATCAGCTTCAGCGGAATTCCGGGAAACCCTGCCCCCGTGCCGATGTCAATGCATTTTGCACCCTCCGCTATGAGCTCCATACCTATGATGCTGTCTGCAAAATGCCGCTGTGCAACGCCGACCGGGTCAGTTATTGCCGTCAAATTCATTCGGTTGTTCCATTCTATCAAGAGTTCATAGTACTTGATAAACTGTTTCATTACTGAATCGCTCATCTCCGGAACGAGTGACGAAATTTTTTCTCTGACTGCTTCGGATTCAGGTTCAACTGTCTTCTTCATGCCGTTCTCCGTTCGTAATTCCCATCGATTTAAGCGTTATCATCAGCACCGCCATATCTGCAGGCGAGACGCCTGATATTCTGCTCGCCTGTCCAACATTCATCGGTCTTTGCGAAGAAAGCTTCTGCCTTGCTTCGATTCTCAAGCCGCTTATGGCATTGTAATCAATATCTTTTGGCAAAATCAAGCTCTCCTGCTTTTTGAACCGTTCAATCTGTTCGTTTTGTTTTTCTATGTAGCCGCCATAATGAGCCTCTATTTCAACCTGCTCTCTTGCTTCCTTCGAAAGCTCGCCGATTTGAGGATAGAGAGCAAGCAATTCGGTATAGCTAATATTATTGCGTTTGAGTAGATTTATAATTTTGACTCCCGTCCGAACCGGCGGTTCCCCCTTGCTTTGCAGGAATTCATTCAACACTTCACTCGGCGGCACACTCTTCTGCATTGCAGTGACGGCGTTCTGAATTTCTTCTCTTTTACGCATCAGCTTCGTGTACCGTTTATCAGAAATAAGTCCCGTTCTCCTGCCGAGTTCCGTAAGCCGCAAATCGGCATTATCCTGTCGAAGTACGAGTCTGTATTCCGCTCTGCTCGTCATCATTCTGTATGGTTCATTTGTTCCCTTTGTTGCAAGGTCGTCCGCCAGAACTCCGATATACGCATCCGATCGTTTAAGAATGAGCGGCGGTTCATCGTCAGCATACAGTGCTGCGTTTATACCTGCAAGCAAGCCCTGTGCTGCCGCTTCTTCATATCCGCTCGAGCCGTTAAGCTGTCCAGCAAAGAACAGCCCTTCTATTTCCCTTGAACCAAGCCGCAAATCGAGTGCAGTAGGGTCGATGCAGTCATATTCGATCGCATAACCGTAACGCATGATTTCACAGCTCTCAAGCCCCGGAATCGTCCTCAGTGCATCACGCTGCACATCCCTCGGCAGACTCGTTGAAAAGCCTTGAACATACATTTCACTTGTTCCGATCCCCTCCGGTTCAACAAACAACTGATGTCTGTCCTTGTCCTTGAAACGAACAAGTTTATCTTCAATTGACGGACAATACCGCGTTGCCGCCGCTTTGATCCTGCCGCTGAACATCGGCGATCGGTCAAGGTTATTCAGTATCATATCATGCGTTCTCGTATTCGTATAGGTTAGATAGCACGGATACTGTTGTTTACTCAATTCGTCATGGAGAAATGAAAACGGCGGGATCGGTTCATCACCGTACTGCGGAACCATTTTTGAATAATCAAGACTCCTGCCTGCAACTCTGGGCGGCGTTCCCGTCTTAAACCTTCGCAGGCTGAAACCAAGCTCATTGAGTGAATCTGATAGTGCGTTTGCCCTGCAAAGTCCTGACGGACCTTCGCTCCTGCTTGTTTCGCCGACATGGATCAAACTTTTAAGATAAACACCTGCACAGACGACTACCGCCCTGCATGCATATTCCTCACCGCCGGAACAGCTGATCCCGCACACCTTCCCGTTTTTTACGAAAATGCTCTCGCATTCCGCCTGTCTCAACGTCAGGTTTTCCTGCAATTCGAGGATGCGTTTCATCCTTTCATGGTATCTCGCCTTGTCTATTTGTGCTCTGAGCGAATGCACGGCAGGCCCCTTGCCGAGGTTCAGCATACGCATCTGGATAAATGTTTCGTCTGCCGCAAGTCCCATTTCGCCGCCAAGTGCATCTATCTCACGCACAAGATGCCCCTTGCTGGTACCTCCGATTGCAGGGTTGCACGCACAAAGTGCAACTGAATCCAGGTTCAGACATAGACATAGTGTCTTTTTACCCATTCTTGAGCATGCAAGTGCCGCC
This sequence comes from uncultured Clostridia bacterium, assembly GCA_934633695.1. Lineage (GTDB taxonomy): Bacteria > Bacillota > Clostridia > Christensenellales > CAG-138 > PeH17. Next base: position 9,663 of record CAKTYT010000005.1, read on the forward strand.
TCCACGCCTGCATGACCCGCACCTGCAATAATAATATCAAAACTTTCCGTAGTATTCTCCTTTCGGCAGCTGCCGCCTCAAAATGCCGCTCCCGTCTCAATAACCTTACACTTGAGCTGCAAAAGCTCACTTACATCATCCGGGAACTCAATTCTGACCGCCGTCAAGTGCAGCCCATTCCGTTCTTTTTTGTTGAGAGTTCTGTCTCCGTATTTATCATCACCAACCAATGGACAGCCAATGTGAGCGAGACTCGCCCTTATCTGATGGGTACGTCCGGTTACAAGTCCAATTTCGATAAGGCTTCTGTCCCCCCTTCGTTCAATAACACGGCAGTCAGTTATCATTTCAACTGAGCCTGCGACCTTCCTGTCAAAAACAGTCATTTTCGCCTCGGCAGCGTTCTTTTTACCGAATAGAACCAACCTTTGTACAGCAGGGTTCGGACAGCCGAATACCTCCGCAAGGTATGTTTTCTTAATGCTGTGTTTTTTTATCGCATCGGAGAGAATTCTCTCAGTTCTCTCGTTCCTCGCAAATAAAACAAGCCCGCTCGTCATAACATCAAGCCTGTGAACGGGATAAACCCTCCTGTTAAAGGCATGAGTGAGACTTGCTTCAACGGCAGATTCGCCCTCGTCTTCAATTGTGCAGGCAAGTCCTGCCTGTTTATTCACACAAATAACATTTTTATCGATATAGCTGCACCTTATTCCCCAGCAAAGAGCATTAACTTCTTCCTTAAAAGCATCGAAGGCTCCTCCGCTGGGCGTGCAGGTAACTGTCATTTGAGTTTTGAGAGTCGGATGCTCTATCGTCAAGCTGTATGCATGCAGTGCAATCTGCTGACCCGGCTTTGCCGCTCTGTTGTACCTTTGGTCGCCGTAAATCGGAATCCCATGCCCCGAAAGCTGAACCCTTATCTGATGGTGACGTCCGCTGTGAAGAAGAATGTCAACAAGACTGTAGCCGTCCTTTGCTGCAACCTTGACCGCTTCAAGCTTTGCCCTCTTTGCCCCCGGCGTACTTTCTTGGACGATCGCAGAGGTGTTGGTCTGCTCATTTTTAAGAAGCCAATCCTCATACTCAGCATTATATTCTGCTTCGCCTGCAACGATGGCGGCGTAGCACTTCTTTGTCAGCCTTTTTTTGAAACTCTCCGTAAGCCTTGCAGCGGCCTTACTCGTCCTGGCAAACACAATTACGCCGCTGACGGGTCTGTCCAGCCTGTGCACAAGTCCGAGGTAGACCTCACCTGGCTTATTGTATTTTTCCTTTACGTATCCTTTTGCCAAGGTGAGAAGATCCATGTCGCCCGATGAATCTGCCTGAACCGGAATATTGGCCGGTTTTTCGACGACAAGCAGATGATTATCCTCGTAAATTACTCTCAAGCTCATTTTTTCGGCTCTCTGTACCATCTTGCAGTGCATCCGCAGGGCAGGATCAAATCATTTTCAGTTATCGGAAGACCGATTTCCCGGGCTTCTATCGTTCCTCCCATGCCGCCCATTGCAACCTTGAGAACATTTTGAAGCACTGTCGGAGCAAGCCCCGTCGTGTATGAATTGATAATAAAGAAGCCTGCATCATTGCTCATTAAATCCCTGCACTCGCTGACGAGGAGGTAAAGTCCGTTTTCAATCCGCCACATCTCCCCATCGGGACCCCTGCCGTAGCTCGGCGGATCCATGAGAATCCCTTCGTATTCGCGTCCCCTTCGCTTTTCACGCTGAACAAATTTCATGACATCATCAACTATGAATCTCACCGGCCTGTCCGCAAGTCCGGATGCTGCAAGGTTATTCTTCGCCCATGCAACAATCCCCTTGGCTGCATCCACATGCACGACCTCTGCCCCCGCTGCTGCGAGTGCGACTGTTGCACCGCCCGTATATGCGAACAGGTTCAGCACGCGAAATGGTCTTCCCGTTGCATTAATGTGTTTTTCAACAACTGAACGCATGAAATCCCAGTTGACTGACTGTTCGGGAAACAGTCCTGTATGCTTGAAACCGGTGGGTTTAACGATAAATTTTAAATCACGGTACTGAATTGTCCAGCTTTCCGGAAGTCTTCTGTTAAATGTCCACGCTCCGCCGCCTGAATTTGAGCGTATGTAGTGGGCATCGTATTCCTTTCCGCTCTCCATCGGCCATATTGCCTGAGGATCCGGTCTAAGCAGCACGACATCTCCCCAGCGTTCGAGTTTCTCGTCGTTGCCTGCATCAATTATCTCATAATCTTTCCATCCATCTGCAAGATACATTGTACTTTCCTCACCTATTTCCGCTCATGATCAGCTCATAGATCCCCTGAAGCTCATCCTTTGAGAAATACTCGATAACAATTTTCCCCTTATCTTCACTGCCCTTAAATGTAACCTTAGTGCCGAGGTGTTCCCTCATTGCCTCCTGTGCAGTACACATATCGTTCGAAATTGCTGTTTTTTTCGGTTGCTTTTTCGGCAGCTTTCTCTCCTCAAGGAGTGCGTTGACCTGCTTTTCCGTCTCCCTTACGCTCCAACCTTCCTTGACAGCCTGCTCTGCAAGCCTGCACATGATATCATCATTCGGAATCGATGCGATGACCCGTGCATGCCCCGCCTGCAATCTGCCGTCAAGCAGGAGCTCCTGTATCTTTTCCGGCATGTTGAGCAGTCGTACTGCATTTGCAACTGCCGACCTGCTTTTGCCAAGTTTTTTTGACACTTCATCCTGCGTAAGATCGTGTTCATCCATCAATGCCCTTATCGCTGCGGCTTCTTCTATCGGGTTAAGGTTCTCTCTTTGAAGATTTTCTACCAGTGCAATTTCCCTAACCTCTTGTTCGTTCAAATCCCTGACTATTACAGGGATTTCATTCAATCCTGCAAGTCTCGCAGCACGATACCGCCTCTCGCCTGCAACAATGGTGTATCTTTCGCCGCAGCGTCTTACGATAATAGGCTGAACAACACCATGCTGTTCAATACTGTCGGCGAGCTCTCGCAACTTGCTCTCATCAAACTGCTTTCTCGGCTGTTCGCTGTTATTGTCAATAAGATAAACGGACACATTATTGATATCTTTCTCCTCTGGTGCGTTGTAGCCTCCGAGAAGTGCATCCAATCCTTTTCCCAAACCCTTCATTCTCTATTCCTCACGCTTTTCATCATATTCAATCAACTCTTCCGCCAAGTTCACATAAGCTTTTGCCGCAGAGCATTTTGCGTCGTAAAGCGTTATCGGCAAACCAAAGCTCGGAGCCTCTCCCAGCCTCACCGAACGCGGGATAATAGTTTCGTACACCTTGTTTTTAAAAAACTTTTTGACCTCCCCTACGACTTGGTTTGATAATTTTGTTCTCGCATCGTACATTGTCATGACGACGCCTTCAACATCAAGCTCAGGATTTAGGTTCATTCGAACCAGTCTCACAGTGTTCATAAGCTGCGAAAGTCCCTCGAGAGCATAATATTCACACTGTATGGGAACGAGCAGCGTGTCTGCCGCCGTCAGTGCATTGAGAGTAAGCAAGCCCAATGACGGAGGGCAGTCGGCAAATATGTAATCATACTGATGTTGTACACCACGCAGTGCATTCTTCATTTTATGCTCTCTCGCCATCAGACTGACAAGCTCAACCTCTGCTCCGGCAAGTTCTATTCTCGATGGAATAACATGCAGTGTCGGGATTCTCGTCTGCAAAACAATTTTTTCTGCATTGATTCCATTGATCAACATATCGTAAACGCTGTACTTGCACTCATCCTTTTCAATGCCGATTCCACTCGTTGCGTTTCCCTGCGGGTCCATATCTATAAGCAAAACTCTCTTGCCCTGCTGAGCACAGCATGCGGCAAGGTTGACGGCTGTCGTCGTCTTTCCGACTCCGCCTTTTTGGTTTGCAATTGCAATTATCTTAGCCATTATGCTCTCGGTCCTTTCTTATCGTTCAAACCATTGATTCATCCTCAAAATCACGAAAATGCTTCATTCTCTTGAATTATACACTGTTTGGTGCATCATGGCAAGTCTCTGAGCCTCCGAAAACAAAAAAATGTTTCACGTGAAACATTTCTGCATGGTCTGCCCGGTTGTTTCACGTGAAACAAATCACATTGTCTATTTAATAATTCCTTCAGCAAACTGTGGAGTACAATCGGTCACGTCTTCTGTAAAGCAATATTTAACATCTCCGGCAAAACCCATTCTCAACAGTCTGTTGCAATGAAATGTTTTGGTAATATCAAATTCGCCTTGTTTCCACGACTTATAGAGATGCTCGCAAATTATTGCCATATCTGTCAATGTAATATCCTTCATTGCCTTGAGCTTGTCGATTATTGCCCCTGCCGTCATCAGATCGTCAGCCGACTGCTTTCCTTCCGTACCGGAACACAGGATCAAAACATCTTTGCCTATCTCAGCGGCTTTCTTTGCCGCTGCACCGGCATTTATCATTGCACCGAGTATAAGCGTGTCCGCCGCTTCAGCCTTTTCAATAGCCGATGTTCCATTCGTCGTGCTCATCACGACAAATTTACCCTCAACATTCGCCTTTGAATACTCAAGCGGAGAATTGCCGACATCGAAACCGTCAATTTTAACCGCCTTGCGTTCACCTCCGAGAATACAATTCTCCCTTCCCTTTCGACGTGCAAATTCTCGTGCACTTTCAATATCCTTGAACGCAGCAACCGCTTTTGCACCATTTGAGACAGCGGTTACCATACTCGTAGTGCAGCGTAAAACATCAATAACAATGACAGTCAGGTCTTTTAAACACGGAAGAGCTTCTCCGTTCGTGACAACATCAATTTTCATACCGTCACCTCCTTGCAGACGTATTATATACGCACCAATGCAAGTTTTCAAGCACTTATCGTCGGCATGATTTTTGCAAGATAAACTGCACTTACAACGCCTGCTATTCCGCTCAGTACTGCGACGGGAATTGCGTGTCGTGTTCGCCTTATGTTTACACTTCCGCAATAGAGAGCAACTGTGTACATTATCGTTTCGGTCGAACCTACGCAGATAGAAGCAGCTCTTCCGATAAAACTATCGGGTCCGTATTGATTCAAAACATCCTTGAGCACAGCAAGTGCCGCACTTCCCGAAAAAGGCCGTATAACAATGAGCGTAGCAAGTTCAACCGGAATGCCCATCAGCTTAAATACCGGAGCTAGAAGCTCATTTAGAATATCAATCGAGCCTGAAGACCTAAATACGCTTATCGTCATAAGCATTGCCCCAAGGTACGGAATAACTCCAATAACTGTCGGAATTGCCTCCTTTGCACCTTCACAAAACGCTGCATAAGGATCAACACCCCTGATCAGGGCATAAATAAAGAGCAGAATTATTAAGCAGGGAATAACATAGTTCAAAATTCATGCCCCCGTTTTCCTTTTCCGATTTTCTCAAATACTTTGCAGAGCAGAATAGCCGCCACTGCGGAAATAACCGATGAAGCAAAGGTCGCAGGAGCAATAGCCATTGAGTCAACCGAACCACATGCGGAACGAATCGCAATTACAGTTGTCGGAAGCAATTCGACAGCGGATGAATTTAATGCAAGAAACATGCAGATATTGTTTGAAGCAACACTCATCCCCTCCCTATTCAGCTGCTTCATTGCTTCAATACCGAACGGCGTTGCTGCATTGCCAAGACCGAAAAAATTAGCTGCAAGATTTAGCGTTACAGGTGCTGCGGCGGAACCGATGTTCGGCATAACAAACCGGAGCGGCCGTTCCGCAGCGTGTGCAAGCTTATCAATAATGCCTGCCGCCTTACACACATTCATGATTCCCATCCACATAATGTACGAACCTGCAAGCGAGATTGAAAGCTCAACAGCAGAATCGGCACCCATCAGCATGTAGTCAAAAGCCAATGAGGGTCCGGTTTCAAGAACGCATTTTGCGATGCCTGCAACAAGCATGATTGTAAAGATCCATCCCATCATGCTAAAGCCTATGCACAAGCTCGCTCAATATTCGGTGCATCTCATTGTTTCACGAGAAACAAAAAAAACGGCAGGACGTGCCTGCCGTAATTTACAAAACTTATTCCCATTCAACTGCATCAATCGAAACAAGGTACTGCTCCATGAAATCCATATAGTCGTCAATAAACCTCATCAGATAGGTCTGATACTTGTCAAACCCCTTGCTTACACGCTTGACCATGCGTTCGTAAACGATCTCTTCGTCATAAACGCCATCGTCACCTATCTCTTCGAGGTAGGCAGCATCGACACCGAGGAGTGCATCAATAAGAGCATTCATGTCCTCGTCGCTCATAAAATCAAAATCTCCCTGGTTGCGGAACTTCTCCGCAATAAAATCTCTTGCCTGAATAGCATCAATTTCCATTTCAGTTCTCCTTTTGTTGTTTATTACTAACCTACAACATCAAATTCCACCTCAGGCAGGAGTGAATAAAACCTGCTCGTGAAGCTCTCTTTGCTGTTGTCAGGCGAAATACCGAGTACAATTGTGCCGACGTTGTGAACTCTTGCAAAGTGTGCCAACGCCGAGACAACATTATCCTCTTTAAGTATTGTCAGTTCAGCACCGACTGCACATGCTGCACCGAAAAGGTATTCTATTGCATTCGACTCATCGATCGAATTGAGAAAATGCCTCCCGGTCTGTACGCAATGAACAATAAAAATTTTTTGTTCCGGCAGTCGCCTTTTCGCCCCGTGAATAACCAATCTTTCACAGGATTTCTGCCCCGTAACGCAAACCATCAGGTTCTTTACGGGTTCATTCTTTACAGAACATTCCGGCAAACTACTCATACAACTTCTCCATACATATCTTAGTTTTTTTCACCGTGGGAAAGAATCTCGCGTGCCTTGTCCGGCAGATCTATCCTTGAATAATTCACGACCTGTTCCACCACCTGCTCCGGCGTTACGGCAACGGAATAAAGGCTTTTGAACCGTCCATCCGTGAATCCATCGGCGATGCATCTGTCAAACTGGGCCATAATGGAATTATAAAAGCCATTGAAATTACATACAACAATCGGCAAATCATGATAACCGAGCTGTTTCAGTGTAATGACCTCCATGAGCTCTTCAAGTGTACCGAACCCGCCGGCAAGAGCGACAAAACCGCAGCTCAGCCTCTCCATCAATGCCTTTCTTTCATGCATTGTGGCTGTCTCGATCCTCTCTGTGCAGTTTTCAAAATAAATGCCGGGAATGTTCAGCCTTTTCGGTATGACACCGATAATCTCGCCTCCGGCTCTTTCCGCACCTCTTGCAGTTCCGCCCATTAGGCCGGTCCTCCCTGCACCGAACACTATGCCGAACCCCGCTTCAACGAGGAGCATGCCGAGTTTTTCCGACATTGCTATGTACTCGTCCGCAATATTTTCACTCGACGCACCGAAAACGCATATCCTCTTTCTTTCATTGCGAAGCTCAACGCTCATTTGTTCTTTCCCCTTTATTAATTCCCCCCTATTATATCATGGATTTTATGATCTTGAAATGAAAAAAATGTGAACAAAGGTGGATTTTTGAGTCCTTTTTTCACATTTGCCCCAAAAAGGATGATAAAAATAAATATATTTTTCCTTTGGTTGTTTTTTCCATCCAAATCTGTTACTATACAGTTAACAGAGTAGGTAATGGTGAGTTTCATAAGTGTTGGGAGTACAGGGAGTTGACTTTCGAACGAAAACTCATCCGTAAAGTGTAAATACTGTTTTAATGCACGTTCGGATATGTTGCTGTGCCATTGCCGCATCCCGCTGTTACTTTGATGAATCCCATTTCTTCTTTGCAAAGTAACAACGAATGCTCTCAGAAACGGAGGATTCGATTTTTTTATGGAACAAAACAGGCACAAAACTATTCGAAACCAGCGTAATTACGCTCCAAATCGTGAACTGTTCAAAACCCCCTTTAACAGACTCTATTGGCAGCTTTCCGCAGCAGAGTTCGAGAATGTTAAAACGCTGATAATTGCGGCTCTCATTATTGCCGTACGTGTCGTTATCAAGGATTTCAAGATACCGATCATTCCGCCGGTACTATACTTCGGGTTCGATTTTCTCATAAATTCAGTTGGTTCAATGATTTACGGTCCCCTTGTCGCACTGGCTGTCGGTGCAGTCAGCGATACGCTCGGGGCAGTTATCTTCCCAATCGATACGTATTTTTTCCCATTTGTTTTCGTTGAGATGATGAGCGGCTTTATTTTTGCCCTCTTCCTCTACCGCCAGAAGCTCAGCACATGGCGTATCGTACTCTCGAGATTGGCTGTCGTCATTATATGCAATTTTATAATCAATCCGATTGTCATGACGTGGAACAACATCTTCTTCATGAAGAACCCCTATGAATTCATAACGCTTGCAAGAGTAATTAAAAACGCTGCAATGTTCCCTCTTGAGAGCGTCGTTCTCGTTTTTTGGCTCAGTGCAATAAACCTTGAACTTTACCGGCTCGGCCTTACTCACTCCAAGCCCGAAAAGCTCAAAATCGAGCCAAAACACATTATTGCCCTCGCTGCGGCGTTGGCAATTGCAGTTGCCGCAATCATCGGTTATTCATACTATAAGCGGAATTCCGATGCAAAAAAAGCCGCCCTCGACTGCTTCCATCCCGAACAGAAAGTCACTGTTGAAAACAGCGGAACGGAAAAAATCGATGGGTCAAAAACATGCATTCTCGTTGCAACACTGAGCGATGGTGACAAGATCACTCTTCACTACGATATTGCAGCCAAGGAAATAACCGAAGCTGCCGCAGCTCAACAGGAAATTGCAGCCAAATGCAATGTAAAGGTTTCCGAGCTTGATGACTTCACTATCATCTTCGATGCAGACGGCGAGCTTGTCAGCTGGAGTGCAGAATTCAGCATCGGAGGAGAAAAATACTTTGCACTCAAGGAATACAGTGGAATCTTGACCGTTGAACGCAGCGGTAAAGAATAAAAATCAACTTAACTTTCAAAAAGAGCCGAGCAACTCCCTTCGGCTCTTTTTTGTTTGAAATGAATCTCGTATTATCCCCTGAGCCGCCTTTTTTTACAGCGGCAATACTTATTTGCAGTGGCATTTTCTTTATTCGGTTGAAAAAAACATCCGTTTCTAGTATAATCTACTCATCAAACAAAAGGAGTTTCCGATAATGAAAAGCTTCAAACTATTCCCCCGTCTTCTCGCTCTCTGCATTGCGGTTATGACCTTTTTCTGCATTTTTGCAGGCTGCGGCGGTAAATCGACGGGCAAGGATACCCCCGAAAACAATCCCCTTTATCAATACGACGAGGTGGTTGAATTCAATAAGAATAGCGTTATTCCCATGATTTTGGGTACAAAGGTGAGCGAAATAACCAATGGATACGAGCTTCGCGGCGGAACAGCCGATCATTTTGAGACTTACCTTTCAAAGGAAAATCTGTTCGTTTCCTACTACTTCAGCAGGCATGATATAAACGAGCAGGGTGAGCTTTATGCAACCGCCGTCCGCGTTCGTCCCGAATCGAGAAGTGTTGAGAAGGATTCCAACGGAAACAGAACGACCGTTTATTCTTCAAGCAACCCCGTTATGGGCGTTGAACTCGGCGAAACCTCCGAATCAGCAGGCAAAAAGCTTGAGGCATTCGGCTATAAATCCGTTTACAAAGAAACTAATACGACCAATATGCCCAAAAGCCTCGAGTACACCTATGTGAAGGGTATAATGATCATATCGCTGGCAGTTGAAAGCAATTCCGATCAGGTTTCCTCAATTTATGCGTGGATACCTTATGACATTGCGGACATTACCGAAGCACAGTCTGACTGCGTACTTCCTGCGGAACTCGGTCTCGTCTATAATGTCCTCGGCAATTCTGCTTTCTCATATAAAGAGAAGGACGAGTACTGCAGGGTCTATGCCTCCCCGTCAGGTACAACTTGTGTACTTCGCGGTTATCCCGATGCTTCCGATATGATCATGAATGCAGAAGTCAGCTTTACCGCCGGGAACTACAGCATCAGCGGTGCGGTGTGCGGCATGACAATTTCAAATGCAGTCGAAAAGCTCCTTGCTGCCGGTTGGGTACGCCAGGGCGAAAATCTTATTTTCACAAGAGGCCTTCTCACCGTTAAGATCTTCACAAACCCGTCTGCAAGCTATAATGACGAGCCCTCAGCTTCTGACGATGGCAGCGTTGTTGCAATGCTCAGGCTCTGCCTCCCCGAGCCTACTATGCTCGACAAAATTCAGACTTCAGACGGCGAAAAATAACAGTACCGTCGCTGCCTTTCCAAATTAGAACTCTTATTGCACAGACACAAAAAGACCTAATCACAGCTGCGTGATCAGGTCTTTTTGTCAGCTTAAAAACAAGAATCCCATTGCTTCCGTCTGCACAACGGCGAACAATGTAAAGAAAACAACGAAGTACCAATGCTTTGTCTTGTGGCGAAAGATCAGCATACCCGAAAATGCACCGATACCGCCGCCTATTAGTGCGAAAATGAACAGCGTCAATTCCTTTACTCGCCATTCTTTTCTTTCTGCACGCTTTTTATCAATTCCCATAAGGCAAAAAGCAATGACAGAAAGCACAGCCACATAAATTAAGATGATGGTATGAATTCTATCCATTTTACTCGCTCCTTCAGTACTCTTCGCCCAACTCTATCGCAACTCTGTATGCTTCGTTTTTGGATGAATTCAGTGCATAAGAAGCGATTTTTGCAGCATCCTTCGCTCTTACGCCTGCCGAAAGAAGCTGCTTGAGAACATTTTTAAGTTTCTCAGTGTCCGCATTATCAGCCACGTTATTTTCCGCAGGACCGATGACAATGACACATTCGCCCTTAGGCGGTGTCTGTGCGTATTTTTCGGAAAGTCCAAGCAAATTTCCTCTCACCGCTTCTTCATGCAGCTTCGTAAGCTCACGCACAACTGCACACGGACGGTTTCCGAGCCTCTGATAAAGCTCCGCAAGCGTTGCACCGACCCTCATCGGACTTTCATACACGACACACACTGCACTCTGCCGTCTAAGCTCTTCAATTGCTTCTGTTCGCTCTGCTCCGCTCCTCGGCAGGAAGCCACAGAAGAACAGTTTCTTGGTCGAAAAACCCGACATTACCCATGCCATCAACGCAGCATTTGCCCCGGGAAAAACCTCAAACGGAAGGTCATTCCTGATAAAGTATCGAATGAGCCTTTCGCCGGGGTCGGATACCGCAGGCATACCTGCATCACTCACAAACGCGATGCTCTTGCCGTTCATCACATGGCCGGCAATTTCCGCCGCCTTCTGCTCCTCATTGTGTTCATGGCAGCTGTAAACCGGTTTTCTTATCTCGTAATAATTTAGCAGCTTAAGCGTATTTCTCGTATCCTCACAATAAATCGCATCAACACTTTGCAGCGTTTCAAGGGTTCTGAGACTTATGTCCCCAAGGTTGCCGATAGGAGTCGGCAGGAGAAACAACTTAGCTTGCCGTAAATTATTTTCATTGCTGTTCATGGTAAATTCGCCTTACCTCTTTGGTATATTGTTTATTTTTTTCGTAAATGATCAGATTTTTTTCAATTATCATTCCGGGCTTTGCCCCCTTTTTTCCCTCGATCAACGCAAGATATGGCCTTGCCTCCGAAGTTGACGCAACAAACCTTATCACTTTCGGCTCGATACCATTCATCTTCAAGGAGAAAACTGCATCGCACACTCTGCCCGCAGGAAAGCACATAAACAGCTTTCCGCCAAACTTGAGAAGTTTATTTGTTACTTCTGAAATCCCATCAATATCTGCACACAATTCATGCGTTGCGGACCCTGAATCCGGTATTGAACCACAGTTATTCTTAAAATAAGGAGGGTTGCATATGACAGCATCGTAAATACCCCTGCCGATCTTATCGTATTCTGCAATATAATCGAGATTCATTGCCCTGACATTTTCGCCAATGTGATTTAAATCAATGCTTCTCTCAATTCTTGAATACTGATTTTTATCAATTTCAACGGCGGTAACTCTGCAATTCGTTCTTGCATGGACCAAAATCGAAAGTACTCCGCAGCCTGCACCTAAGTCGATACAATTTGCCTTTGCCCCGACTCTGCAAAATCCCGCAAGCAAAACTGAATCAGTGCCGAATCTGAAGGAATCCGAGGCTTGAATCACCTTCATTCCCTTAAATTGAAGATCCTCCAGCCTTTCGCCGTCTTTCAAAAAAATTTTCTCTTTGTCCGGCATCATTTTCCCGGTATCAGTTTCAAAATAAGGTTTGACGTGTAAAAGATTTTTGCCAGTTTACTCGAATCAAGCATGTTCTTTATTGAATCAAACGGCAGAACTGTCAACACAGCGGGGATTATCGTGCAGAGAATAAGTGCGGATATCATCCCCCTCAGCACACTGACAGTGGCACCGAGCAGGGCATCCGCTTTTCGCAGCTTTGGAAAAACGATCGAGTAATCTACCCAGCAAAGTACAAACGTCAACAATACTCTGAATAAGAAATAAGCAATCAAGAATGACATTATATTTATTGTAACGCGAACAATGCTTTCATTGAAATAATCTCCCAGTGTTTCAACGCCCTCCCCCTTAAACGCTTCGTGCATGATGTTGTCGTAAACCCTGTCCTTCATTGGAAACGGGAGCTTCGACTTTTCCATTATTTCATCAAGCTGATCATTTGAGATTTCGATAATGTTCTTTTTGACGAGCTCAACATCGTAGACATATTCCGAACCTTCCGTGTAGCTTAGCATAGCTTCATAAAATACATAGTTATTTATAAAGGCCTTTGCAATTATTCCTCTGCATGCAAAGCCCAGTACACACGAAAGCACCATCGCCCCCAGTGCGGCAATACTCCAGGTGAATCCCTTATAGACTCCTGACAACACGAAAACTCCGACCAGTGCCAATATAATTATTGCAACGTAATCCATTCTTTCAGCTCCCTTCAAATAAAACGCTTACAGAATCTTCTTTCTCGGCTTGCATAGTGAAAATTCACCGTTTCCGAAGACAACAAAATTTCCATTTTCAAGAAAAATCACTCTCTCGATTTGATGATCAAATTCAGTAACCTGCTCCCTATCCCCTGTTGCACCGTATTTTTCAACTGAGTTAGCATTGATAATGATGAGCGAACCGTCAATCGATGCACATGCAAGCATATCATCCGGAGCATAGATCGTCAGCGAGCTTTCACTCGGCACTTCTTTTTCTTTGACTTTGAGGAACTTTATATGCATGCTCGACTCCGATTCAGGCTGAAGAGCGAAGCAGCACACTCCACTCTTCCCCACGGAAAACCCATTATCATCGCAATCGTAGCCGTACGAAAGTAAGCTATACACTTCTTTGTTTGTTTTTCGATCAAACCTTATCATTTCCCTCGTGCAGAAAACAAAAACGCTCGACTCCGTGAAAAAAATATTCTTGACTAACTGACCCTGCACCGTCATGACGCCTGTAACACTGCCTCGGCTCAAATCATATGTAGTCACTGAAGATGAAACGCAATCCCCTGCCGTAACAAGTTCAACGGTCCACAACACCGGGGCGGATTTGCTTTCAAACCCAAAATCGGTAAGCACGGAGGTTGAAAAATCAAGTGTCATTATTTCGTTTCCAAGCGAATTAAACGCATGAAGTACACCTTTTGTAGTGTCACTTTTTTCGTATACTGCGACAAAATCACCTCCGCATTCGACCTTGCCTATCTCGCCTTCAAACTCAATGGCATCTCTCGAGCCGACAATATTCATCGCTTTCTCATTAAAAACTACATTTACTCCACTTGAACCGCAGATGTCGGCAGTACTTGATGAAATTGAGCGTGAAAAAGCATCCCCCTTTTTTCCCGTACCGTATCTGCAAAAAGTCGTCCCATCGTATGTTATGATATCAGTTCCGCACGAATAGACCTTCTCCGCATTTTTTATTTTAAGAAGGCTGATGTCAACAGCTTTATTGTCATTTAATAGAACTGAAACCACCAGTACCGCTGCTGCAATAATCGCAAGCGTTATGGCAACTGCACCTATCTTCACTCCCCGTTTTCTTTTTCTGGGCATTTTGTGCTCCTTTCAATCAAACAGTAAATACAGCCAATCATTTTATTTTCTCACTATTTTTATCGCTCCCGGGAGAATTCTGTACTCAACCGGAGTGCCGTTCATAACTTCTCCGTCAAGTTCGATTTTGTACTGTCCGTCCGTTTCGATTCTGATTTGTTCTGTTTTAAAATAATGGACCGGTTTTTTATCGACATGCTTTCCCTTCAAAAACAGCGGCAGCAGTGCCAGCATATGGAAAAATCCGATGTATTCAACAACGCAGACATCGAATTTGCCGTCGTCAGTCAATGCATTCGGCGTTGCAAGCATCCCTCCGCCGAATCTTGTCCCGTTTCCGACAACGATTAGAAGCACGTCCATTTCCGTCGAAAATTCCTTACTCGAAATCCTCGCATGAATTTTTTTGCGATGGACTATTGTTTTTATAAGCCCCATAATGTACGGAGCCATACCGCTTCTGCCCTTTTTGAACCTGTCCGTATTTACCAGTACATCAACGTCAAAGCCCTGTCCGCCAACATTGATGAACTTATGTTCATCGTTCGCAATGCCCATATCAAGGTCATACGTCTTTCCCCTTACAAGAACCTCAACCGCCTTTTCTTCATCCTGCGGCAGATCCAATGCTCCTGCAATGTCATTCCCCGTTCCAAACGGAAGAATTCCCATTTTAACTCCTTCAACACCACAAAGGACTGAGCTGACTTCGTTCACTGTTCCGTCTCCGCCGACCGCAACTATATATTTTTCATTGTTTTTCAATGCTTCTCTGGCAATTTCCATAGCATGCAGGGGATACTTTGTGAACTTTGCACAATAATCCACCCCCTTCTTCTTCAGAATCACTTCTGCCTTTTGAAACATTTGCTTGCATCTGCCTGACCCGGCAGTTTCATTAACAATCAAAAAAATATCGGACATCGACCTACCCCTTTCACATTGAGCAGAATTATCACTTGGATCCATTCGACAATTATCGGCACCATTCTGCACTGCTCATAATATCGCAAAGAGGTTTTGCTGTCAATCAACAATGGAACTTTTTTGAACAAAAACCGAAGCAAGCGGATGCCCGCTCCGGTCTTGCAAACTTAAAATTTCTCTCTGTGGAGAGCTGTGTATGTGACTCTCCCCTTGTCCCTCGTGCTTTCAAACAGGGTGATGCCCGAAACAGTCATTTCGCTTTCAATTTCGATTTTGCGAAGCTCTGCTCCGACAAGCTCGTCATGCTCAACATTTCTCCCAAGGGTAATATGCGGAGAGTACCGCTTATATTCCCGTGAAAAACCGTTGTCGGCAAGGGCTGACTCGAGCGACTCATGGAGAATATTCAGTTCTTTAAGCTCCCCTTCAACTCCGATAAAGGAAGTTTTTCTGTCGCCCTTTACAAAATAGTCATACCTTCCCGGTTTCAGTACAAACGGACGGATGCCCTCACATGCACTCTTCATCGCCTCAACCGCACCATTTAGGTCGCCGCTCTCACCGATGAAATGAAGCGTAATATGCATATTTTCTTCAGGAACAAATCTTCCGGCATTACTGAGGATTTTAAGTTCTCTCATAACTGCCGATATTTTCGATTTAACAGTTTTCGGCAACTCGATCGCAATAAAAAGTCTCATGCTTCATCCTGCCCTCAGGTTATAGATTGTAGATTTTAGTGAACTTGCTGACAAGATAATTAACGTAATACTCTGGGTCGAAGTGCTTTCCGCAGCAGTTTTGAAGCAGTTCATCAGGCTTAAGCAGGCGTCCGTACTTGTAAATTTTTTCCGTGAGCCATGCAGTAATTTCACTGATTCTGTTTTCGCTGACGAGCTTATCAATATCAAGCTCATCTTTCATACTGTCAAGCATTTGTGCCCCATATGCAGAGCCGAGTGAATAGCTTGGGAAGTAGCCGAACGTGCCGCCGCTCCAGTGTGAATCCTGTAAAACACCGCAGCTGTCATTCGGAACGTCAATGCCGAGATACTCCTTGTAGAGCCTGTTCCATTCGGCAGGAAGTTCCTTTGTCGAAAGAGTGCCGTTGATAAGCCGCTTTTCAACCTCATAGCGAACGAGAATGTGAAGCGAGTATGTCAGTTCATCCGCTTCAGTTCTGATGAGAGATGGCTCAGCCTTGTTTACTGCAAGATAAAAATCGTGTGGTCCGATGCCTTCAAGCTGCTCCGGGAAAAGCTCCTTGAGTTTCGGGAAAATAAGCTCGATAAAGGCCTCGCTCCTGCCGATAATGTTTTCAAAGAACCTTGACTGTGATTCATGCATTCCCATTGATGCACCGCCAGCAAGTGGTGATCCTATAAGGTCATCGCCCGTATTCAGCTCATAAAGAGCATGTCCGCCTTCATGAATGACCGAGTACATGCTGCTTGCAACCATATCTTCGTAATAATGTGTTGTAATACGAACGTCATGCTTGTTAAAATTCGTTGTGAACGGATGCTCCGTTTCACCTATTGCACAATCGTCACGATTAATTCCCATGACTTCCATCAGGTAATCTGAAAGTTCTCTTTGCTTTTCGACTGGGTATTTTTTTTCAAGGAATGCAGTATTGATCACATTGCCCTTTTCTGTTACCTTCTTAATGAGCGGAATCAGCTTTTCTTTTATCAATTCAAAGTATTCGGTGAGCATCGCCATGCTTGCACCCGGTTCAAACTCGTTTAGCCAGTAATCGTAAGGCTCTGCTTCAGGCTTGACGAGTGCGGCAACTCTGCGGTTGTATGCAATGATTTTTTCGAGCACGGGTTCAAAGACCGCATAATCATTGTTCAGCTTAGCTTCGACCCATTTGCTCCTTGCTTCACTGAGTACCCCCATAAATGCAGTATATTCGTCCATTGGAATCTTTCTCAGCTGTTCAAGATCCCTTGCTGCTTCCTCTGCTTCACGTCTCGTGACAAAGTCAAGTTCGCCCTTGTTTGCGTTTAGTGTATCAATGACCTCAAAAGCTTCGTCATTGACCGTAAGCTTATAGGTAATTTCGGACATTGTTTCCATTGTCCTTCCAAGACCAGCACTGGAATTTTTCGGTGCTGCGGTCGATGCATCATATGAAAGTACTCCGAATGCATGATTGTATGCATCCATCATTTCATTCTTCTTTTTGAAGAGCTCTATCGCCTTTTTCAGTTCCATTTTTGTCACCTTTCTTGAAAAATTTTTTCGTTTCCCGTGAATTATTTACATCAGTTGCCGTTAAACAACCTTACAGGAAGAACCATGTAGTAAAAAGCATCACCTTCTACCGGAGTAATAACGCAGGGCATGACTGAATTGTTCATATTGAGATATGCCTGTTCAGCATCGATGTTTTTCATGACTTCCAAAATATATTTCGCATTAAATGCTATTTCAAGCTCCTTGCCCATAGTTTGGACCTCAATTTCATCGTCAATATTGCCCTTTTCGCTGTTTGCAGTGATGGAAAGAATACCTTCTGTAAATGAAAGCTTTATTAGGTTGGATTTTGATTCCCTTGCCATGAGTGACGCTCTTTCGACACTCTCGCGAAGTTCAACGCAGTTAATAAGCACCTTCGTTGAGAATGACTTGGGCAGAATTCCCCTGTAGTTAACGTACTCACCGTCAAGCAGTCTTGAAATAATACTGGTCTCACCAAACTTTATTTTTACATGAGTGGATGAGAACATGAGCCTGATCCTGTCGTCATCATTGGGGAGAATTGATGAAATTTCATTAATTGCACGTGTCGGAATGATAACGGATTTTTCACCCGTACAGTTTTCGACTTTTTCATTTCTCATGGCAAGTCTGAACCCGTCGAGTGCGACCATCACGAGCTGATCTTCAGAAAACTTAAGGCATACACCATTGAGTATCGGCTTTGTATCATCAACCGAGACTGAAAACGCTGTCTGCCTTATCATGTTTTTGAGTATGCTCTTACTTATTTCAGCAGAAAATTCGTCATTGACCTTGACCATCTCCGGATAATCATCGGCGGGGTTGATCTGGAGAGATGTTTTTACTCTGCCTGAGCTGATTTTCACAGAGTTTCCGTCTCCCGAAAATTCAACAGTTTCACCGTTAAATCTCTTTATGAGGTCCGCACAGAGTCTTCCAGGAATAACCGCACTCCCTTCTTCGATAACCATTGCTGGAATTTCCGTTTCGATTTGGAGCGAAAGATCTGAGCACTTCATAAACAAAGTATTGTTAAAAGCATAGAAATAAATCCCCTCAAGAATGCTGAGACTGCTGTGAGCAGGCATTGCCCTTGTGACAACGCTGACGGCTTCATTTAATTCCTTCGTTGAGACTGAGAATTGCATTTTTATCCTCCCGTTGTTATTTTATAGTACCGCAGCAGTAGTATTAGGGGGTGCGGATAGCGTGGAAAACCCTATTTTATGCGGCGGCGATTGGATTTTTTGTGTTGATATCCCTGTGGAAATAACACGGAAAAAGAGATTGTTTATCCACATTGTTCCACTTATCCCCGAAATCCTCAATATATCAAAATCTTTCCATGAGGATAACGTGGATAAGTGGGATAATATCCTTCGTCGAAATTTTTTTATCCGTGCGAAAGCGGAAGTTATCCTCGTTTATCCGTAGAGTGGACTGCAATCATCTTCCACTGTAAATTATAGAGTAAATTGCAAGGGAAGGCAAGCCCGGATTGCTTGTTTTTTGCTGTTGTAGTCAATTGGGAGGTTGAATTTCTGTTGCTTTTTTTAAACCAATCATTTATAATGCAACATGAAGAGGTGTTTTAATTGGACATGCTTGAGATTGTAGAAAAGACGATAACGGCACATGACCTGATCCGCTCGGGAGACAGAGTTTTAGTTGCTTTGAGCGGCGGGGCCGATTCGATTTTTTTGGCGGAGGTACTGCTCTCACTCGCACCGAAATTGGGATTTTGTATTACTGCCGCCCATTATAATCACAGTATCCGCGGTGAGAATGCCGATAGGGATGAAGCCTTTGTCTGTCAATTTTGCAGTCAGCGGAGAATACCGTTTTTTACGGAAAAAGGAGATGTGCCCTATTTCGCAAGGAAAAACGGCTTGTCTTTTGAGACAGCAGCAAGGCTCAAAAGATATGAGTTTCTAAGACGCACGCTGAAGGAGACCGGCTGTAGAGTCATTGCAACTGCACACCATTTGGATGACAATGCGGAAAGCATTCTTCTTCATCTGTTTCGCGGCAGCGGTTCCCGCGGTTTATGCGGCATGGGGTACGTGTCGGGAGACGTCATTCACCCTTTGCTGGATGTGCGGCGGAGTGATATTGAGTCTTTTCTTGAGGTGAACAAGATCGACTTTGTGACGGATGAAACAAATTTTGAAGATGAATGCACGAGGAATGCACTGAGACTCAGAATCATTCCGGATTTGGAGAAAAACATAAACCCGGCCGTGAAGCAGGCTATCGTCAGGTGCGGCAGAACTATCGGCGAGGATGAGGAGTTTTTGATGCATACGGCGTCAAAGGAGTTTGCGGAGATCGCAGAAAAGAAAATGCCAGATTGTACTCTCATCAAAAAATTACAGCTCGATTCCATGCCGAACCCAATCAAGAAGAGAGTTATAAGACTTGCACTTGAAAGCATAGGTGTTATTTCCGACATTGAATACAAGCATATTCTCGCTGTTGCAGAGCTTGCAAGGGCAAAGTCGGGAGCAAAGATCGATATTCCCCATGCAGATGTGTGTGTCGATTTCGAATTTCTTGCCTTTAAAAGGCGTATTGCTGGAGAAAAAAACACCGAATTTACAGAGCAAAGGCTCAAGATCGACCGCAAACAGCTCCCGAGGGATTTTTTATCGGTCGAACGATTCTGCACAATGAACGGAGAGTTAATTTTCAGCATGTATGATATGAATGGAGAGTTTCCCGAATTCGATAAAAATACCGCTTATCTTGACATGAAAAAATTGAGATTTCCGCTTGAAGTCAGGACCAGGCAGCAGGGCGACAGGATCCGCCCGGCAAATTCGACAGGCACAAAGAAGCTCAAAGATTACTTTATTGCCAACAAAATAAGTGCAGTTCGCCGCGATAAGCTGCCGCTACTGCTTTCCGAGGGCGAAATTGTGTTTATCCCTGGGCTTTGTACAGCGGAGAAGGCGAAAATTGACGAAAAAACAGAGCTTTGCCTCAAAGTTGAATGGAAAGGCTTTGCTGAATAAAACAACGAAAAGAGAGAAAGGGTTTATTATGATTAAAAAAACGGGACTTGAAAACGATATTGCGTACAAATTGATAAAGAAAGAAACCATTCAGAAGCGAGTCAGCGAACTTGCAAAGACCTTGTCGGATGACTATAAGGGCAAAAATCCCATTTTTGTCTGCGTTCTTCGTGGTTCCGTTCACTTCTTCAGTGATTTGACAAGGCAGTTTTCGGACTATTGCGAGCTGGATTTTCTTGCTGTCTCAAGTTATGGAAATTCAATGAAAAATTCCGGCAGTGTCCGCATAAAAAAAGATATGGATATGAGCATAACGAATCGACACGTTATCATTGTTGAGGACATTATGGATTCCGGTCTTACTCTGAACAGTCTGACGGCTCTTCTGAGTGAACGCAAGCCTGCTTCACTCAAGGTCGTTTCGCTTCTTGACAAACCGGAACGCAGAGAGTGTGCAATTACCCCCGATTACGTCGGATTCGTGGTCCCGAATGAATTTGTCGTCGGCTATGGGCTTGACTATGCGGGGATTTACCGTAATCTACCGTACATCGGTGTACTCAAAAAAGAAGTTTACGAAGGCTGATAGCCCAGTTAATAAAAAATTGATTTTCTTGTGCTAAACTCGCGTCAGCTGAGTAAAAGCAGAATCAGGGAGGTAAAATGGCTGTTCTTCTTACCGGCGGTGCCGGATACATTGGTTCGCATACCGCAGTCGAGCTTATGAACTGCGGTTACGACGTCGTTATTGCTGACGACCTTTCAAACAGCTGCGAGGAGGTCGTGTCGAGAATTGAAGAATTGGGTGGAGGCAAAGTAAAGTTTTATAAGATCGATGTTTGCCTGAAGCCCGATCTTGAAAGAGTGTTTGAAGAAAATAAAATTGACTCCGTTATTCACTTTGCAGGCAAAAAAGCTGTCGGTGAATCCGTCGCAATGCCCGTTGAGTATTACAGAAACAATCTGTACGCAACTATAAATCTGCTTGAAGTCATGAAGAATCATAATACTGATAAGATTGTTTTCAGCTCCTCAGCGACTGTTTACGGTTCGCCAAAGTCAGTTCCCGTTGATGAAACGGCGGATACATGGTGTACAAACCCCTACGGTTGGACAAAGTATATGAGCGAGCAGATAATGCGTGATGCGTGTGCTGCCGATAAGGATCTCAGCTGTATGCTCCTGCGGTATTTTAACCCTATCGGTGCCCACAGCAGCGGCAGGATCGGCGAAGACCCGAGGGGTATTCCTAATAATCTCATGCCGTACATCTCTCAGGTAGCTGTCGGAAGGCGAGAAAGGCTCTCCGTCTACGGAAATGACTATAACACTCCCGACGGAACGGGCGTGCGTGATTACATCCACGTTGTTGATCTTGCGAAGGGTCACATTGCCGCACTTAAGTATGCACAGGATCACAAGGGCTGCACCGTTGTCAATTTGGGTACGGGCAAAGGCTACAGCGTTCTTGATATTGTGAAGGCTTTTGAACGGGCAAACGGGATAAAAATTCCGTTCGTCATAACTGAGAGACGGCCCGGAGATGTTGAGACCTTGTATGCAAATCCTGCCCGTGCACAAGAGCTTCTCGGCTGGAAGGCGGAGCTTGATATTGAAGATATGTGCAGGGATACATGGAATTGGCAGAAAAATAATCCCAACGGGTACAGGGGCTGATAGCACGCAGGAGGCTGTATGGACGAGAAAAAAAAGAAAAAGAGCAAAGCATTGCCGATAATTCTGGCAGCTATCGTGGTACTTCTCTTTGGTTTTTGCCTGTTTGTTTATATCAAACTCGGCGGAATGAGTAAAAATGCCGTTGTGACAGTGCCCAAACCTACCGGCGGAGTGGAGATCATTCAGCCGAAAGAGACGCTCGTCCCCGTTGCAAATCCCGATGATCTTGATTTGTCTGATGATTTTGAACCCGATATCGACCCGGATCAAATCAGCGATGACCCGATTTTTCACCTTGACGCAAAAGATAAGGATGTCGTGAATATCCTCTTCGTTGGCAATGATGCACTCGATGCCGTTGATCACGGAAGAACCGACAGTATGATCCTTATTTCGTACAACAAGCGGACGCGTGAAGCGAAGATGCTGTCATTTTTGAGAGATACGTGGATCTATATCCCAGGAAGGTCGACGTGGAACAGGCTCAATACGGCATTCAGGTTTGGCGGGGTAGGACTGATGATCAACACCATAAACACTAATTTTGACCTCGATATTCAGTACTATATGCGTGTTGATTTCAATTCACTGGTGGAGATAACGGATAGACTTGGCGGGATCGACCTCGAACTGTCAGAAACTGAGATAGAATATATAAATAATGGGAATGAAGAAAAATTGCCCGTTAAGGCAGGCTGGCATCACCTGAATGGCAGGCAGACTCTCACTCATGCAAGGAACCGACGAATCGGCAATGGCGACTGGTCGAGAACGGAGCGTCAACGCAATATAATGTTTGCATTTCTTCGCAGGGCAAAGCAGGAAAAGAATGTCGTTGCCCTGTCGTCCCTTGTCTATGACCTCATCGATAAAGTCGAAACAAATCTGACCCCGAGCCAGTTGGTTTCGCTTGCGGTCGATGTCGTGTTTGGCGGTGAAATTGATATAAAGAACAGACCTGTTCCCTTTGAAGGAACATGGGAGTATGCATGGGAAGGAAAGATGGCTGTCATTCATATCGATATAGAACGCAATGCACAGCTCATCAACAATTATATTTACGGAGAATAAACAAGTGGGTACGTCCCATTGTCCGCATCCGTGGGGGAAAATTTTATGAAAGGACTGGAAAATCTTTGTAACCATGAGCAAACCGGTAGGTGACAACAGAAATACGGAACACATAAGGGCATTGCTTGTTTTTAATCCGTTTGCAGGTGAAAACAAATCGATGCGTATCCTTCCACAAGTTATAAAGAACATGACGGACAACGGCTATGCCTGCATGACGTTTACAACAACGGGAGTCGGTGCGGCAACGGATATCGTCGCCCGATACGGCGAAAAATGCAGCATGGTCGTCTGCTCCGGCGGGGATGGAACCGCAAATGAGATCATTCGCGGACTAATGACCATTGAGGCTGAAAAAAGGCCGGTATTCGGTTATATTCCGTCGGGCAGTACGAACGATTTTGCAAATGCACTCGGCATACCGAAGCTCGTTGACCAGGCTGTTGACAATCTCGTTTCGGGACAGATAGTTCCCGTTGATGTCGGGCTATTCAACGATCGCTACTATGCCTACGTCGCTGCATTCGGTGCATTTACTGATATTGCTTATACGACTTCTCAGGATGCGAAAAATATATGGGGTCCGCTTGCCTATGTTGTAAGCGGCCTTGGGAAGCTCAAGGATATCCACCCCGTGCGTGCAAGATTCACTATAAACGGAGAGGAAATAGTTGACGACTTCATTTTCTGTTCGATAAGCAATTCGAGAATTATCGGAGGCGTCATAAGACTGAAACCTGCATGGGTAGATTTGAATGACGGAAAGTTCGAAATTATTCTCATAAAATACCCTGCCAATGCAATTGAAACGGGGAAGATTGTCAACGCCATTTCATCGGGCGAAATGAGGAGCTGCGAGCTTATTCGGATGTTTTCAGCGGACGAAGTCAGGGTTGAAGCCCTCGGAAAGGATCCGATTTCGTGGTCGCTCGATGGGGAATCGGAAAAGGATGTGCGTGTTGCAACGATACGCAATGTTAAGTCAGGTATCCGTGCGATAGTTCCAAAAGCAAAATAGTTCAATAAAGCATACGAGCCGCCGGGAGCATGCCGGCGGCTCTTGTTATACTCATTACAAGAAATTTCAGGCGGATTATATGTGCTTTTGAGGTTGCTTTTTCGGACAAATTCTGCTAAAATATTGAGATTGTGCGAATATATGGAGGAATGATTTTCGAATGACTAATGAGCCGTTGACCCCAGGTAAGAACAAAATGGGTACCATGCCGATAGGCAAACTTATGTTTAACATGTCTGTGCCGATGGTTATCTCCATGCTTGTACAGGCACTCTACAATGTTGTTGACAGTTATTTTGTTGCAAAAATCAGCAATGATGCGCTTACATCGGTGTCGCTTGCATACCCGATACAGATGCTCATGGTTTCCGTTTCTGTCGGAACGGGTATCGGTATCAATTCATATATGTCCAGAAGACTCGGTGCAGGCGATATTGATGCTGCAAACAAGGGAGCAAGCAACGGTCTTATGCTGCTCATTCTCTCTGCAGTGCTTTTCGCAGTGCTGGGTTTCTTTATAGAACCTTTCTTCAGGCTCTTTACAGATGAACCGCATCTCATTGAAATGGGCGTAGAATATCTCAAAATCTGCATGGTCTTCGGATTGGGTGTTTTCGTTCAGATCGGTTGTGAAAAGATCCTTCAGTCAATGGGAAAAACTTCCCTTTCAATGCTTACCCAGCTTGCGGGTGCAGTGGTGAACATTATTCTTGATCCCATGATGAT
The DNA here is from genome assembly GCA_934633695.1 of uncultured Clostridia bacterium. Taxonomy (GTDB): domain Bacteria; phylum Bacillota; class Clostridia; order Christensenellales; family CAG-138; genus PeH17. The sequence continues at coordinate 34,381 of CAKTYT010000005.1, forward strand.
TTTCGGTATTGGGCCATTCCCGGAGCTCGGTATCGCAGGTGCTGCATATGCAACTGTCATCGGTCAGTGGGTGGGCATGGCGGCGGCACTGCTCCTGGTTTTCGGAAAAAAACACGAAGTTACAGTTTCTTTCAGGGACTTCCGTCCCTGCGGAAAAACCATTGCGGAAATTTACCGCGTGGGTGCTCCCTCTATCATCATGCAATCCATAGGTTCCGTGATGAACATCGGAATGAATGCGATTTTCTCAAGAGTACTGCTCAGCAAGATCGGCGTTGCGGTCATGGGCGTTTACTTCAAAGTGCAGTCAGTCATCTTTATGCCTCTGTTCGGCGTAACGAGTGCAAGCATGTCCATTTTTGCCTACAACTACGGTGCAAGGAACAGACTCCGCTTTTCGAAGGCGTGGAAGGTCACTCTTGTAACTGCTCTCGTGATCATGTGTGTGGGAACGCTCCTCTTCCAACTCTTCCCGGAGCAGATAGTTTCGCTCTTTGACCCCGAGAATGCAATTACCGGCAGCGGTGCGGCGGCATTCAGGATTGTATCACTGCACTTCCCGATCGCTGCAATTTCAATAACGATGTCTGTCACGTTTCAGGCGATCGGCAAGGGCATCAACAGTATGATAATGTCAATTATCCGCCAGCTTGGCGTACTTCTTCCCGCTGCTCTCATCCTTGCTCTCGTCTTCAGGTCAATGGATTCCGTATGGTGGAGCTTCTTCATTGCCGAATTTTCGGCGGTTATTTACGGTCTTCTCAATCTCTCGCATACTTGGAAGGCGGAAATAAAGCCTATGCCGGACGGGGAACCTGTCGACTGAAGCTGTAATGCCACCCAATAGCAATAACATCCGCTGAGCAAATGCCCGGCGGTTTTTTCATCATTCAATTGTGGAAAACGCGGATAAATACAGGGCAAAACACGAAGAAAGTCCCGAAAACACGCTGCATTATCCGCAGTTCAGCAAAGAAAAATCCATTTTACGTTACTTTTGTCGAACGAATGGGATTGACAGGCAGGACAATTCACCTTATAATAAGCTGAATGTTTGTGCAGGCAGATTTTACTGCATGAACACTTATGTTTTTATCAACTCGCCCGCAATGGCCGAGTTTGCGTCAAGGACTCATTTTTGAGCGACCGTGCGCTCGATAAATTATTCAAGGAGGCATAATATGGCTGATGCAGTACATCTTACCAGAGAGGGTCTGAAAAAACTTGAAGAGAGACTCGAATATCTGAAAACTACACGCAGGGCAGAGATCACGGACGATATCGCCGTTGCCCGTTCCTTTGGTGACCTCAGCGAAAACGCTGAATACGATGCGGCAAAAAACGAGCAGACAAATAATGAGCATGAAATCAACGAGCTTGAAATCATGATAAAAAACGCCGTCATCATCGAAGAAACTCATGCGGACGCAGATACTGTCAGCATGGGTTCACTCGTCCGCATCAGGTTTATTGATATGGGCTTTGAAGACGAGTACAAGCTTGTCGGCTCTGCCGAGGCAGATATGGATGCAAAACCCAAACGCATTTCAAACGAATCTCCGATAGGCGGCGGCATTCTCGGCAGAAAGCTCGGCGAAAAGGTTGAGATCATGACTCCGGGCGGCATGACAAAAGTCGAAATTCTTGCAATTAACTGACAGGGAACATTCGGCACACATCCTCAACTTTGATGAAAGGTTATAACAATGGAAGAAATTAAGAACACCAACGTTGCAGAAACTCCGGAAACCACCGGTGATGAGATGAATGAGCTGCTCAGGATCAGGCGTGACAAGCTCGCCGCCCTTCAGGAGGCAGGAAAGGATCCGTTTAGAATCGTTAAATTCGACAGGAATGCTTACAGCACCGACATCAAATCCGATTATGATGCTTACGCCGGCAAAGAGGTTACTATCGCCGGCAGAATGATGGCAAAGAGAGTCATGGGTAAGGCCAGCTTTGCAACGCTGAGGGATGCAAAGGGAGATATTCAGACTTATATTCGCCGCGATGACGTTGGCGAAGAGAGCTATATCGACTTTAAAACCTACGATATCGGCGACATGCTCGGTGTTACGGGAACGGTGTTCACCACAAAAACGGGTGAAATTTCCATTCACGCAACGCAAGTCACGCTGCTTTCAAAGTCTCTCCGTCCCCTTCCCGAGAAGTTTCATGGTCTTACCGATACGGATCTTAGATACCGCAGGAGATATGTCGACCTTATCATGAACCCCGATGTACGCGAAACCTTCATCAAACGCAGTAAAATCACCGCAGAGATCCGCAGGTATCTGAATGAACAGGGCTTTATCGAGGTGGAGACTCCCGTCCTCAGCACCGTTGCAAGCGGTGCGAATGCAAGGCCGTTCATAAGCCACTATAACGCACTGGACATGGATGTCTATATGCGTATTGCAACAGAGCTTCCGCTCAAGATGTGCATTGTCGGCGGTCTTGAAAAGGTTTACGAGCTTGGACACCAGTTCCGCAACGAGGGTATGGATGCAACGCATAACCCCGAATACACCAGTCTTGAACTTTACCAGGCATATACGGATTACCATGGAATGATGGATTTGGCGGAAAATCTGCTTGCACACTGTGCAATGAACGTTCTCGGTACGACAAAGATAAACTTCCAGGGCAACGAAATTGACCTCACCCCTCCCTTCCGCAGGCAGAGCATGAACGATGCTGTTCTTGAGCATACCGGCGTTGATTTCTACGCCTGCAGCAGCGGCGAAGAGGCGATCGCAAAAGCAAAGACTCTCGGACTCGAAATTGAAGACAAAACGGCGTCGATCGGCAAGGTGCTGTTCGCCGCATTTGATGAGTTCGTTGAGAGCAAGCTCATTCAGCCGACTTTTATCATCGATTACCCGGTTGAAGTCTCCCCTCTCACCAAGCGTAAACCCGATAATCCCAATATTGTTGAAAGGTTTGAGCTTTTCATCGGCGGTGCGGAGTACTGCAATGCGTTTAGTGAGCTTAACGACCCCATTGACCAGCGTCAGCGTTTTGAACACCAGGCAATGGAAAAGGCAAAGGGTGACGACGAGGCGATGCCCATTGATGAAAACTTCATCATGGCTCTCGAGTACGGTATGCCCCCCACCGGCGGCATAGGCTTTGGTATCGACAGGATTATGATGCTGCTCACAGACTCCCCCACTATCCGCGATGTGCTTCTTTTCCCGACAATGAAGCCGATTAAGTAATAAATACAAAAAGACCATGGCATTTTCAAAAATCGTGCCATGGTCTTTTCTTTACCCTATTCTAAAAGCATTTTTTCAAGCTCCTGAACGCTTTCTGCAACGGCAGCCGCACCGCTGCTGCGAAGCTCATCTTCACCGCCGTATCCGTAAGCAACACCGATGCAAGGGATTGAAAACTCGCCTGAGCCGGCAACATCATAACTGCGGTCCCCTACCATGACGGCATTTTCTCCGGAAAGGTCGGGGAAATTTGCCAGGATATGCATTATAACATCACGCTTTTCGGGACGCATCTCACTGAGAGTGTTGCCAGCGACAAAATCAAAGTACTTGAGAATATCGAAGTGTTCGAGAATCTGTTCCGCAAACTCTTCGGGTTTACTCGTTGCAAGAATGATTTTTGAGCCGTTTGCCTTGAGTGCTGCTAGAAGGTGGTCGATGCCGTTGTAGATCTCATTTTCAAATAAGCCGCCATTCTGAAAGCGTTCACGATAGTAGTTAAGGGCAAGAACGGCCTGCTCATCTGTAAAGTTATAGAACGTTTTGAAGGAATAGACGAGAGGGGGACCGATAAATTTATAGAGACTGCTCCTGTCCGAAACCTCAATGCCGAAGCGTGACAGTGCGTATATGACGCTGTTGGTGATGCCGAGAGCGGGATCGGTAAGCGTCCCGTCAAGGTCGAATAAAACATACTTGTACATGGATACTCCTCACGGGGTCACATCGTCCGGTTTGGTGAGCGTTTCGGGCGAGGCGGCGTCGATTTTCTGAAAATAGTAGGTCATGATGTCTTCAATTGCACCGGCAGAAGACGAACCGGAGTATCCGTTAGGGATACAAACGCAAATGGCAATTTCGGGGTTGTCATTCGGTCCGAATGCAACGAACCAACTGGAGTTTTGAATATCGATGGTTACGTTTCCGACCTGTGCTGAACCGGTCTTGCCGCTGATTTGTTCGAGGTAGCCGAGCTCAGCAAAACGCTGACTGAAGGATGTACCTGCCGTACCGCCGTCCTCGGGCGAAACGACGCCCGCCATGCCCTTGCGGATAGCCGTCCAGTACGATTCGGGAGCGTTTATTTCGTTGAAAACAGTGGGCTCAACTTTCAAAACGACTTCACCGTCCGGTGCGGTCACGCGGTCAACGATATGTGCATCGTAAACCGTGCCGCCATTTGCAATCGCAGCAACGTAGCGAACCGCCGCAACGGGGGTCACAAGCAAAATACTCTGACCGATGCCGGTACGAATGGTAAGGGTCGCTTTCCACTGGATTTCGTTGAGAAGACTGGTTATTTCCGTGACCCAACCCTTGGACCTTGAAATGCCGTCGGGAATGCCGAGTTCTTCACTGAGAATTCTCCGGACTTCGCTGCCCTTGCCGACGAGAGAGCCGTCCTGAAGCTGCATGAGCTTTTCTGCACAGGATTCAACTGCCGTCCGGTCGGCATCCACTCCTCTGATATGCTGATAGCCATTGAGAAGCTCGCAGAGCCTGTTGAATACAAGGGTCGGAATACTTGTGGATTGCTGATTGTGCGGCTTGGTATTGTCATAAAGGGCGGCCTGACCGCCGATGATGCCGGTCGTTTCGCCAACGAGTTCAATATTGGTCTTGTTTGCAAGTCCGAGCCGTTCCGCCCAGTCGGCAAGCTTATCGATACCGAGCCTGCTCGCAATTTCGCAGAAATAATAGTTGCATGAGTTTTTTAGTGCTTCGACAACCGTCTGGTCGCTGTGGTTTGCGGGGTTTCTCGTCCAACACTTAACAGGGTTTGAAAGAATGAGTTCGCCAGTTTCGGGATTGCGTACAAAGTAGGGAGATTCATCGGATATCGTCTCATCAAGCTGAGTAACGCCTTCAATAAGCCCCGCAATGCCCGTACACATCTTGAATATTGAGCCCGGTGCAAGCTTCATGGATATGGCCTTGTTGAGTGTCGGTGTGGTTTCCTTCGCTTCATCGCTCGTGTAGAGTGCAGCGGCCTGATCGACACTCAACCCGTCAATAAACCAGTTCGGGTCAAACGTGGGATACGATGCCATTGCAAGGATATTGCCTGTATTTACGTCCATAACGACGATAGCCCCCGTCTTTGCGGTTTTTATTGAGTCATACTCTGCATATTCGCCATCGTAATTGCCGTCGCCGTCCGGATCGATGAGTGCCATCTGCTTTCTATTGATTTCGTCGATGATGTCTTCAAGTGCAGTTTCGACAACTGCCTGCATCGGAAGGTCAATTGTGAGAGTAAGATCGTTGCCGTCAGTTGGCGGAGTGACAGACACGGTTTTGATGATTGCCTTGTTTGCATTTGTCTTTAAAACAATGCTGCCGTGGTGTTCTGAGGTACACCCGGTAAGGTAGGCTTCCATTGCTGCTTCAACGCCCGATGCACCGATGTAATCATCAGCGGAATAACCCATTTCGAGGTATTCCTTTGCATTGTCAGCATTCATTTTTTGGCAGTAACCGAGGATGTGAGCCGCAGTTTCACCGTAGGGATAAACCCTTCTCGTACTCTGTACAGTTTGTATGCCGGCAAGGTCTTTCATTTCAAGTTTTGCTACGACAGACATATCGACATTTTCGGCAATGGTTATGGGCTTGTAGCTCTGATAATCATTTAAAAGGACTTCCTGCCTGATTGAAATAACTTTGACTGCTTCCTCAAAGGGCAGGTCATCGGGAATAAACCAATTTTTGCAGAGTCTAAGATAAGCGTCCTGTGCCGATATCCACTGGCTCAAGTCATCAACCTCGGTATTGTCGGAGTTTTTCGGTATGTGAAAACCGCATGCGTTGCAGAAATTGCGGTATCTTGAGCGAATCGTCTTCTCATTTTCCGAACCCCAATCATAGTAAAAACCGCCTGTGTCGTCCATGCGGATGTAGGATGTGTCAATTGTATTTCCTCCGCCTTCTTCGATAATCGAAATGGCTTCAAGCAGTGCTTCGGTATAGATGGCACTGTAATAATCTGAACGGCTGTCACCGTCGCGGAGAAATTCAACGTTATAACAGGTCTCATCATAGGCGAGAACAAGACCATTCCTGTCGGAGATCGTACCGCGTCTTCCGCGGGTTGTAATTGTCCTGAGCGTTTCTTTATCTTCGTCCGAAAGGTATGCACCTCCGTTTACAATGGTGAGCTCGTAAAGCTTGGTCAAAAGCAGACTCATCATCATGAAAAGCACCACGCCGAGAATAATAAATCGTGATATTGATTTTTTTTCCGTGTTTTTTTTCTTCATTAATTTTTACCGTCAGCTCTTAAGTTAAAGGAAGTCAGTAGGTATTTTTTGTACACTTGTGCTTTATAAACAGATAGCACAATGCTCCGGCGGCACCGGTGAGGGCAGTACAAGGGAGGATATGGGTCAGCATGAGACTGAAAAATCCAACCATATTCCTGCCCGTAAGTTTGCACACGGCAAACACAATGAGTTCGCGGACAAGTACTACAATTGCAGCGGCGGCAGCAGGTACGAGCCAATTATCTGCATAGAACTTTTCGTGGAAAAAACCGCCGCACAGTGCGGCAAGGCAGAAAAAAACGGAACTCGATCCTATGCCGATATTTGCCGTAATGTCAATAATAATTCCCAATGCAATGCCTGTAAGTGCTGCGGGAATACCACCGACAACTATTCCGAGAGGGAGAATGAGTGCAATCAGCATATCGGGGGCGAAGCTCGCAATTCCGAGAATTTTAAAGAATACAGTGTCAAGGTACGCAGCGATTATGAACGCAATAATTATCGGGACTTTGCGGATGGCCATCAGTTGCTCCCTCCGATATCGATAATAATTGCAACTTCTTCAATATGGACAAAATCGACCGCCGGAAGTATGACAGCAGATGTGCCCGTGCTGCCGGAGAGCACTTCGGAGACTGTCCCGACGAGAAGTCCCTTGGGATAGACATCGCCTATGCCGCTGGTGATTATGACATCGCCCGGAGAAAGGTCGGCTCTGTCCGAGGGAAGATAGTAAAGCTCCATATCGGGCTGAGAAACAGAGGGGTCAAGCAGACCGCGAACCATGCAGTTGTCGCGTGTACGCTCTACCATAACCGGTACGGTCATGCTCGAGTCGATCACGGCGGTGACTTTGCACCACGTTGAACCGACTTCACTCACCTTCCCAACGAGTCCATCGGAGCTTACGACTGCCATATCGACGGCGACGCCCGCATTTCTGCCAACGTTGAGAGTAAAGGTTCTGAACCATATTCCGGTAGATTTAGCAACGATTTTTGCCGTGCAGTATTTGTAATCGCCAAGCTCGTCAACATAGCCCAACAGCTCTTTGAGACGTGCATTTTCCTTCTCAAGCTCTTCAAGGCGGATCTTATCCTGCTCATATAGAGCAAGCTCTCCCCTGAGTTGTTCGTTGTCCTTATCCAGGTCTGTAGTGTTGAAAAGATTGCGGAAAAAATCAGCAATGCTTTCCGAGGCTCTCGAGGCGAACCCTTGAATCGGTGTAACAATGACGCCAATGGCGTTCTCTATACGTCCGGCAGTGCTGCTCCAACTTGATACGATAATGAGAACTGCAAGCAAAGCAACAGCAATGAACGATATTAATAAAGGTCTGTTCCTGACCCCACCCTTTTTCATAGCCGGTTATCCTTTCTTCGAGGAGAATCTGAGGATTATTCAATGCAGAATGCGATTGCATAAACCTCCACGCATAATATTATACGCATGCCAAGGGGCATTTTCAAGGTGAAACTTCTGTTTTCTGCACTCAACCGCAGTTTTGTGCCGAAATGAGAAATTTTCAACTGTCGTACATAAAAATAGGAAACGTCAACCATACGTCGAACATGCGTAGTATTTTGGACACTGAATATTTTTTTCTTGACAATGGGGGAAAATCGAGTTAAACTCATGGATTGTGCCGCAAGAACGGCAGAATCTGCAAAAAAACGTGCGAAACGGTCAAAAAAATTCGATTTTTGTGTTGACAATAATATAGTATCGTGATATAATAGGGTCGGTTGTTTATGTACAACTGAGCGTAGGATAACGTGCCCTTTGTAAACCGAACGTTTATGGTGCAGGCATAACAGTAACAGGAAAAAGAAAGAGAGAAAAGATTATGCAGCTTAAAGACATTGCAGAAGAAATGCAGCAACGCTCAATGGCAGCACGCGACTGGGTTTTCCAGGTTCTGCGTACCGCAATTATCCGCGGAGTTCTTCCCGGAGGAATGCCCCTCAGGCAGGACGAAATTTCAGCACAGCTCAGCGTCAGCCACATCCCCGTAAGGGAAGCTTTCCGTCAGCTTGATGCACAGGGTCTTGTCCGTATTTACCCCAACAGAGGTGCAGTCGTAACCAAGCTCACTCGTGACGAGCTTGAAAACGCAATGGATACACGCATTATCCTTGAAATGGGTGCGATTCGTGCGGCGATCCCTCTCATGACTGACAAATTTATTGAAAAAGCAGCGGCTATTCTTGAGGAAACCGAAACAGAAACCGATGCAAATAAGCTTGAAGATCTTAACCTTCAGTTCCACTTTGCACTCTATGAAGCAACGGGCAACACCTTCCTTCTCCAGCTGATCGAACAGCTCCATGCAAATGTTGACCGCTATGTCCGCCCCTACTACTCCGCAATGGAAGTCAGCAGCCAAACAAAGGGCGAGCACTACAAGCTTCTTGATGCATGTAGAAGCGGTGACAGCGAATATGCTGCGGCGATTCTCCGTACGCACCTTGAAAAGACCAAGGTTCTTTCGCTCAATTCGCCGATTCTTCAGAGCTGATTAATCTTAGATGACCTTGAATAGAATAGGGCGTAGAGCATACGCCCTTGTTTGTGTACATTCAATTTTATTTGAACGGAGTATTATAAAATGGGCATTATAATGTGATCTCCCCCGTTCAGGCAAAGCTCCTTTAAAAATTTGCCGCTCAATTTCTCTTGACAAACACGCAAGATTAGTATATCATCTAATTGTACATTCGGCATATGATTCCGACTGTATGGGGGAAGAGAGAGTGGCTTTGCCCAAAGAGGCATGGCCGGACTTTTTGTGCCGAAAGGGGAATATTATGAATACTTTTGTTTTAAGCTGCTGTTCCACAGCTGATCTGTCTAAGGAACATTTCGAGAAAAGAAACATCAGCTACATTTGCTTCCATTACACCATTGATGGTGTAAATCATCCGGATGACTTGGGTCAAAGTATGCCATTTGACAAGTTTTACGCAGCAATGGCAGCAGGAGCAAAGACTTCCACGTCTCAAGTCAATATCGGTGAGTTTACGGAGTACTTTGGAAAGATTTTGGCGAACGGCAATGATCTTCTTCATGTCAGTCTTTCCTCGGGTATATCGGGTTCGTACAACTCGGCATGCAAAGCAGCTGAAATGCTTCGCGAAAAGTATCCCGACAGGAAAATTTTTGTCGTCGATTCGCTTGGGGCTTCATCGGGGTTTGGTTTGCTCATGGATAAGCTTGCGGATTTGCGTGATGAAGGCCTTTCTATTGATGAGGTTCGTGATTGGGCTGAGGCAAATAAGCTTCGTGTCCACCACTGGTTTTTCTCGACAGATCTTTCATTTTATGTCAAAGGCGGCCGAATTTCAAAAACAGCAGGTTTTGTCGGTACATTGTTGAATATTTGCCCTCTGCTCAATATGGATAATCTCGGCAGATTGATTCCAAGATCAAAAATCAGGACAAAACGTAGGGTAATAACCGAAATCGTAAACAAAATGGAACAAAATGCACAGGATGGACTGGATTATTCGGGAAAGTGTTATATAAGCAATTCAGCGTGCATTGAAGATGCACGGGCGGTTGAGGAGCTGGTAGAGCAGCGGTTTAAAAAGCTTAACGGCAGAGTTCTTATAAACAATATTGGAACAACGATAGGAAGCCATACCGGTCCGGGTACTGTTGCATTGTTTTTCTTCGGAAATGAAAGAAAAGATTGACAAGTAAAAAATGTAAGTCAAACAAACGTAAATAAACACAGAAAAAAGCCAAACTGCCTTGTGCAGCTTGGCTTTTCATGTTAGGCAATCAAATTCTGTTACATGTGGGTATATTTCAGGATCTATTCGGCAAACGTGGATTTGATGTATTCGAATCAAAGGCTTCGTTCCATAAATATCTCGTCCCGGGGTGTGACACTTCTTCAAAACCGAATTGTTCAAAGAGCTTTCGGGAAGCTTCATTGCCCTCCACATAGCACATGGAAACTTTCGGATATTTTCCTTCCTCCCTCATCGCTTCCAGAACAAGGCAGACTGCGGCTTTTCCATATCCCTTCCCTTTAAATTCATAAGCTTAGAGCATTCTATCACGCAAAGGTAAATTACGCAAGAAAAGGCACGGAAGATTTCTCATTGGTGCAGAAAAAAATTGTTGTAAGTATTCGCCTGCATGACGGTGAATGGTGGAGAGAGAAATGTAAATTTTCTTAGTTTATTTAACTCGATTCAAATGTTTTTCTGCAAAAAAATAGGGCTGAACACGTCAGCCCCCTGTTTTTAAAGCCCCAGCAGGGCACTTGCAATGCCGAAATAAATGATGAGTGAGATTGCATCGACAATTGTTGTTATCATCGGGCTTGCCATAACAGCAGGGTCAAATCCGATTTTTTTCACAATCAGCGGAAGCGTGCAGCCGAAAAACTTAGCAATTGTGACGGTTGCCACAAGAGTCAGGCAGACAGTTGCGGCGATGGCAGCGGAAACGGAGTCTATCAGCATCAGTTTAATGAATTCAACTCCCGCAAGCGTGACCCCGCAGAGAACGGCAACGCGAATCTCCTTCCAAATTATACCGAGTATGTCCGAAAACTGCACTTCGCCGAGGGAAATGCTTCGGATAATCGTCACCGAGGCTTGACTGCCGGAGTTGCCGCCCGTGTCCATGAGCATGGGAATGAATGAAGTCAATATTATCTGTGCTGCAAGAGCGGTTTCAAAGCTTCCGATTATCATTTGGGTAAATACTGCCGAGATCATGAGCAGAAGCAGCCACGGAATCCTGTTTTTGTAAAGCTCAAAAACTCCGAGCTTGAGGTAGGGCTTGTCGGATGGGGTCAAAGCTGCCATCTTCTCCATATCCTCGGTTGCCTCTTCACGGATAACATCGATTGCGTCGTCTACCGTGATTATACCGACGAGACGATTTTCTCCATCGACGACCGGAAGAGCCGTAAGGTCATATTTTGCAAACATTTCCGCCGCCTGTTCAACATCGTCAAGCGTGCCTGCACTTATAACATTCTCGTCCATGAGGGAGCTGACGCGGTCGTTAGGCTTTGCAAGCACGAGTGTCCTCAACGAAATTGATCCCAAGAGCTTTCGCTTTTCAACGACATAGCAAATATCAATGGTTTCCTTGTCAATGCCCGTGAGGCGAATGTTGTCGAGAGCTTCTGCTGCTGTCATGTTCGGTGACAGGTCTGCATAATCCGTGGTCATTATGCTCCCGGCACTGTCCTCGGGGTATTTGAGAAGCTCATTAATGTGCTTTCGCATTTCGGGACTTGCCTGGGCAAGAATACGCTTCACGACGTTTGCCGGCATCTCTTCAACGAGGTCAGCCGCATCGTCCGTGTACATTTCATTGACGATTTCGGACAATTCTGCATCCGAAAAAGCATTGATAAGTTCTTCCTGAGACTCGGAACTCATTTCGACGAAAACATCAGCTGCCAACTCCTTTGGAAGCAGGCGAAATAGAAGTGAAAGCTTTGCGGCGGGCTGATCCTCAAAAATCACTGCGATATCGGCCGCATTGATAGTTGACAGCACATCTCTTACACTGTTGTAACGCTTGTTTTCAAGCAGGGTCTCCACTGTACCGGACAAATCTGTTGAAAATACTGCCATGATTAATTTTAAAATATGGTTGCCGCAGATTTACTGCGGTGCGATTTCGATGGTTTTGAAATACGCAATTGAATGCCGTTCTGTGTTGAATGCGAATTGATGCAAAAAGGCAACTTTAAAGGAGGAAAGCAACATGCACGCCGATACAGGAGTGAGGTTTGACCTTCTTAAAAGCCATTATTGCTTTGTCAATACGTTTGTGATGCTGCAACCCAACACCCGAACTACTGTCCACGTCCATATTTTGCTCCTTTCTGTTATTCTCCCAATGTGGATGAACATCCATCCTCAATTATATTTTACCTGCGGTTCGCTCGTTTGTCAACAAATAACGGATAAAAAACAGCAAAACTCTCCACAGATGCTTTTGACATATACACCTGGCCAAGAACGAATATGGCATTTAAGTGACAAAACGAGGAAAGATTTGTGTCATTCGTGACAGAACAATAAAAAGGTGCTATATTATTAGCACTCAAAGGCGATAAGTGCTAACAAAGTACAATGATAAACAGAGAGCCGATGAGCAACAATAAGAAGAAATCCGGAAAAAGGAGAAGGTTTATATATGAATGCTGAAACTTTGACACAGAAGAGCATTGAAGCTCTCAATGCGGCACAACATCTTGCAGAGGAGAAAAGGCACACGCAGGCAAGTCAGCTACACCTTGCATACGCATTGCTTAACAACTCAGAAAACCTTAATAGCCAGCTCTTCTCTTCCATGGGCATAGACACAGCCGGCGTCAGAAATGCGATTGATGCAGAGTTGAATAAGCAGGCTACCTATGCAGGCGGCGGGCAGGTGTACATTACGCCCGAACTTGATTCTGCCCTTAAAGAAGCGGAACAGCAGGCAAAAAAAATGGGCGACAGCTATGTTTCGGTTGAGCATCTCATGCTTGGCATGATTGAGAAAGCAGACTCGGTCATGAAATCCATTTTCAACCGTTTCGGTGTCACAAAGAATAAATATCTTGAAGCCCTTAAGAAGGTGCGGGGCAACAGTCGTGTTACCGGCGACAATCCTGAAGGCACGTACGATGTACTGAATAAATACGGTCAGGATCTGACGGATCTTGCACGCAGGCAAAAGCTGGACCCAGTGATTGGCCGTGACAACGAAATACGAAGCGTTATCCGTATTCTTTCGAGGAAGACGAAGAACAATCCTTGCCTTATCGGTGAACCCGGCGTCGGTAAAACGGCAATTGCTGAAGGGCTTGCACTCCGTATCGTTCGCGGCGATGTTCCCGATAACTTGAAGGATCGCAGGATCTTTTCACTTGACATGGGTTCACTCGTTGCAGGTGCAAAGTACCGCGGTGAGTTTGAGGAGAGGCTTAAAGCCGTTCTGAATGAAATAAAGCAGAGCGAGGGTCAGATCATTCTGTTCATCGATGAATTGCACACGATTGTCGGTGCAGGCAAAACCGACGGTGCGATGGATGCAGGCAATATCTTAAAGCCCATGCTTGCAAGGGGCGAGCTGCACTGTATCGGTGCAACGACACTCGATGAATACCGTAAATACATAGAAAAGGATGCTGCACTTGAAAGGCGTTTTCAGCCTGTCATGGTGCAGGAACCCTCCGTTGAGGATACGATTTCAATTCTCAGAGGTCTCAAGGAACGCTATGAGGTGTATCACGGAGTGAAGATCAATGACTCGGCTCTTATTGCCGCTGCGACGCTGTCCAACCGTTATATTTCTGACCGTTTCCTTCCCGATAAGGCAATTGATCTCGTTGATGAGGCCTGTGCACTGATAAAGACGGAAATGAACTCCATGCCCGGTGAAATGGATGAAATTTCCCGGGAAATAATGCGTCACGAGATTGAGGAGGAGGCTCTTAAGGAGGATACCGACCCTCATACCGTCGAACACCTTGCAAAGGTTCGTGAGGAGCTTGCACAGCTCCGCGAGAAGTTCAACGAGATGAAGGCAAAGTGGGAGAATGAACGCAATGCGATCGGCAGAGTACAGCAGCTCCGCGAACGCATTGAACAGGTGAATGCAGATATCACCCGTGCGGAAAACGATTATGACCTCAACACGGCCGCACGACTCAAATACGGAGAACTGCCCAACCTCCAGAAGGAACTTGCAAAAGAGGAAGAGCTTGCCTCGCACAGGGAAAACAGTCTGCTGCGCGACCACGTTTCTTCCGAGGAAATTGCAAAGATCGTTGCACGATGGACGGGTATCCCGGTTTCAAAGCTGCTTGAAAGCGAGAGGAAGAAACTCCTGCACCTTGATACACAGCTCCATCAGCGTATCGTCGGACAAGATGACGCGGTACACCGCGTATGCGATGCAATACTACGGTCGCGTGCCGGAATACAGAACCCCAACAGACCCATAGGTTCCTTCCTGTTCCTGGGTCCCACAGGCGTGGGCAAGACCGAACTTTGCAAGGCACTTGCCGAGGCTCTGTTTGATGACGAGAGGAATATGGTGCGTATCGATATGAGCGAATACATGGAGCAATATTCTGTCTCCCGTCTCATTGGTGCCCCTCCGGGATATGTCGGCTATGACGAGGGCGGTCAGCTCACCGAGGCCGTTCGCAGAAGACCTTATGCAGTGCTTCTCTTTGATGAAATCGAAAAGGCTCATCCCGATGTTTTAAACGTTCTGCTTCAGGTACTTGATGACGGCAGGATAACTGATGGTCAAGGCAGGACAGTGGATTTTAAAAACACCATTATCATCCTTACCAGTAATATCGGCAGCGAACTGATCCTCCGCGATATGGAGAGGACGGGAAACAGAATTTCGGAGGAAGCTCAGCAGCAGCTTCATCAGCTTCTCAAGACGAAGTTCCGTCCGGAGTTCATCAACCGTCTTGATGAGATCGTCTTCTTCAATGCATTGAGCGGTAAGGACATGAAGGGTATTGTCGAACTCCTTCTCAAGGATCTCGGCAGGCGTATGAGTTCGAACCGTCTGGACCTTGAGGTGAGCGAGTCCGCAAAGGATGCGATAATCGATAACGGTACTGATCCTCTGTTCGGTGCAAGACCTCTTAAGCGTTACATACAAAGCCATATCGAGTCGCTCATCGCAAGGTTCATCATCGAAAACTCTCCTGCGGAGGAATCGACGATTTGCGTTGACTATAAGGATGGCAAGTTCGTGGTTTCGTGTCGTGAAACGGCTGAGGAATAAAACAGTTGACGACATGTTCCGAAAAACGGCATAAGAAAATGAAAACAGCCCATGTGTGTAGCTGAACTGCACATGGGCTGTTTTTTCTCCGAAGATCTTCTCAAAACTTTGCAGTGATTATGAATCCGCCGTCATTATTGCCGGAAATTTCATACGAAGTGATGCCGAGAGGAAGAATTATATCCGTAAATTCATCAGCAGAAGCTGTAATGTAAAAAATGATGCTGCCGTGCAAAAGCTCTTCGCCAGCTTGCAGTGAGAATGAACGGGATTCCGCATTGTAAAAAGCAACGTCAATATTACCGTCGTCCGAAACGAACAGCATGCCGGATTCAACGGAGTATTGCTTTATATGCTCAATGTATTCTTCGTAGGTAAAACCGAGTGTATGGACTGCAATGGCATTTTCTCTTCCAATATAGCGAAAATGCCACGGTTCGTACGCAACATGGGTGATTTCTTGGGTGCCGACGGGATACCTGAGAATGAATCCGTAGTCGCAGCAGTGCTCGTTTATCCAAACGGTTTCGGGATGTGCCATAATAGTAACTCTTTCGCCGGAAGCATTGACAGAAGATAAATCGACAGCATAGCCTGTGTGATGCTCGCTGAAGCCGGGATTTGCAACATAAATTGCAGCCATATCCGCACCATGCTCATCTGCGTAACTGCTGTATAGATTTGTCTGATATTCAACAGTTCTGTATGCACCGGTGACGTAAAACCTGTCCCCGTTAGTATGTGCAGTGAAGGCGGCGGCGAACTCCCTGAGTGCGGCAGCTGTAATTTCGCACAAAGAGGCGGTGTTCGATTCACAAAGGTAAATTCCCTCGTTGACATCGGGAAGAAGCATGGTCTGTGTGTCACTCGTGTAAAGGTACTCATGTTCCCAGTTGACGAGAACGAGTGTGCCGGCAGAGGCCGCATCGGATTTTACTGAGACGTGGGAATATGGTTCGGGAGTCGGAGTGGGTTCGGATGTAAACACTGGAGTAAGTTCCGGAATTGCCGTTGCCGTCAAAACGGGAGCCTCGGGTCCATCAGTTTCTCTGCTCCCATTGCAGGCAAGGAGGATGAATGCCGATAAAACCAGAACAGCAGTTAAATAGATTGCCGAAAAATTTTTTGATTTCATTTTTATCCTTTCTTCGATGCGAAAATTGGGCATAGAATGTTTCCCGATTATGATACACACAAAACGGACTTTTGGCAAGTCCCGAAAATGCAGTTTATTTAAAAATCACTTAAGACTGTCTCCACAGGGTGTATATGCAAAAACGTCAGGCATTCGAGTGAAATCGTGTTTTTTTATGTCATGGGTTCGACACTGCGAGCTTTAGCTCTGTGGTATCATTTAGTCAATCGAGGACGGGTTATTGTCCGGCCCGAACTCGGAGCGAGGAGGCTGTTTCCATGTATGTTGAGCTTTTTTTGCTTGATAACCTCCTGATGAACCTCTTGATTCTGCGGCTTGCGGCGGCAATGCTGTCGGTCAGACCGAAACGGTGGTTGTCGTTGGCCGTTTCTCTCGCCGGTGCATGTTATGCCGCCGTGGGTGCAGGAGCTTTCCCGGTGCTGCTCTACCCGCCTCTTAAATTGGTGAGCGGACTTGCAATGGCGGCTTCGCTGCCGCATAGGGGCATGAAGGGATATCTTCGTTCGACAGCAGCATTGTTTTTGTCAACTTTTATTGCAGGCGGAGCGGTTTTTGCCGCAGCGGCGGCCTCAAGCCGCAGTGTATCGGACGGCATAAGCCTGCTCACAGCCGGATGCGGGCTGACAGTAACGGCACTTGTCCCCCGTTCTGTTCGTAAAATTCTTGCAAGACGCATAAGAGCGGAGTCAATTGTAAGGCTTAGAGTCGAGGTTGAAAAAAAGGTCATAGAGTGTGCGGCAATTGCCGATACGGGGTGCACACTCCTTGAACCGATCAGCGGTCTGCCGGTCATTCTCCTGAGCAAGAGCAGGTTCAAAGATCTTTCGGACGGTGCGAGCATTCCGGTTCCGATGATGACCGCAAACGGGCTGAGTGTGATTTTCGCAGTCAAACCCATGAATGTGTCGGTGAACGGTATGCCTTCGGAAGCCCTGGTCGGTTTTTCTGTGGCGAGTGAGGCAATCGTGCCCGCCCAGTTGGTTACTTAACGAAACCAAATATGATCGATAATGAAAGGAAGGGTGGAAATGCTTGAATTTATCTTGAAACTGATTCGCAAAGTCTTCGGCAGGTTTCTGCTGAAAGATACAACAGAAAGCGACAATTTTTACATAAGTAGTGGTGAATCCCTGCCCCCTCCCCTTCCGAAAGAGGAGGAAAAACAGCTTACCGACAGGCTTATAAATAGCGACCCCGAGGCGAGAAACCAGCTCATTGAACACAACCTTCGGCTTGTTGTCTACCTCGCAAAAAAATTTGAAAATACGGGTGTCGGAATGGACGACCTTATTTCGATAGGAACGATAGGGCTTATAAAAGCTGTCAATACCTTTAAACCCGATAAGAATATTAAGCTCGCTACTTACGCAAGCAGATGCATAGAAAACGAGATACTGATGTACCTGAGAAAGACCAGCAGACTGAAGCTCGAAGTCAGTCTCGATGAACCGCTCAATATCGACTGTGACGGAAATGAACTCCTGCTTTCGGATGTTCTCGGGACGGACGGTGATATAGTCAGCAGAGATATGGAGGATGAGGTTGAAAAAGAACTTCTCCACATGGCACTCAACAGGCTCAGCGAACGTGAAAAGAGAATAATCGAGCTGCGTTTCGGACTTAACGGCAAAAAGGAGTGCACTCAAAAGCAGGTTGCGGATATGATGGGAATTTCTCAAAGCTATATCTCACGCCTTGAGAAGAGGATTCTGCATTCTCTGTACGAGCAGCTCATGTCAATGCAATGAAGGGGATGAATATTAAAATCTTAGAGATACGGAGGTGAATAAATCGAGCTGCCGCAACAGAGCGTGACCGTTGCGGCAGCTCAGCTTGGTTTACAAAGGGAAAACAGGTTATCTCTCCGCCGTCGGGCTCATTCCGCAAGAAAACAATACAAAACGAGAAAGAAGTCAAGGGGACA
This sequence comes from uncultured Clostridia bacterium, assembly GCA_934633695.1. Lineage (GTDB taxonomy): Bacteria > Bacillota > Clostridia > Christensenellales > CAG-138 > PeH17. Next base: position 52,726 of record CAKTYT010000005.1, read on the forward strand.
AGAGAATTTACCCTTATTGTTATGCTCAAACTAAGGGAAAACATGTCAATGAGCAAAACTAAAAGTAAAGTTCAAGGCGTGGGCTGCAAATTTATCACGTCAAATATTAAATCAATACAGCATTCCCCGTTCCGAGCAGGTAGATCCACTTTTCCTTTACCCGTTTACCGGTCAGTTTTTCGAGTGCATTTTTGTAAGTTTCAATTTGCACAGAGTAGGCAGATGCCACTTCTTCGGGTGATTTACTTCCGACATGGGTTGTTTTGTAGTCAATAATGACCCACTCATCACCTTCAAGGAAGCAACAGTCGATAATACCCTGGATAAGTGAAAAATTTTCATCAGCAAGAGTGAATTCAAGCTCTCTCTCAATCTTGGACGAAAGGAGAAGTCTCTTGTAGAGGTCGGAGTTTAAATACTTCAGCAGGATATTGAGGTTGACCGCCGTGGCTTCCTCGTGAGAGAGGACACCGGTTTGCTCAAATTTAAGAATGTGATTGCGAACCGATTCAGGGGTATGCTCGCAGGTTGGCAGCAGCATGAGAATTCGGTGGGCGGCAGTGCCGATTTCGGCTCCGGTGAGCTTGTGGGATCCTTTCATGAAGGTCGGAACGGCAGGAATGTACTCGAAAGGTCGATCAAGCAGCTCTGTAACGCTTCGTTTGCCGGGCAGAAGAGTTTCTTTTTCGTACGGATAGACAAAATTGAGAGCATGCTTTACTTCATCATAGGGAAGCAGCTTCGCCTTGGCAGTCCATGCCCTGTACTTTTCGCTCGACATGGCGGTCTTATCTGTAGAGCTTAGACCGAATTTGCCAGCGTGATAATAATTTACAGTCAAATCGTCTCCTCCTATTGAAACGGAGAGACCCTTTTCCGCAGAATCAAGGTTCAAGCCGAGGGGAAAGAAGGCTCCGAGGATCCAGTGAAGATAGCAATTCGATTCAGCGATTTTATGCTCTGAAAGCTGTGAGGCACAGTCAGAAATGAGTTTCTGCATTCTTTTATCGGCTCCGATAAGATAGAGCCTCTCTCTTGCTCTCGTCATTGCGACATAGAGAATACGCATTTCCTCCGCAACAAGTTTTTCGTCGGATTTCGCAATTATCGCACGTCTCAAAATCGGGCTTTTTTGCTCCGAGGTCAGATTCTTTGCTCTGAAGCCGATTCCGAGATCGCCATCGAGAACGGCAGGGTCACTGTGATTTCGCTTGTTGAAGCTGCCGCTTATGCCTGAGATGAAAACAACAGGAAACTCAAGTCCTTTGCTTTTGTGTATGCTCATTACCCGCACTGCATCAAATGCGGCAGCGGAGGCGGCTCCAATTGGAACATTGTCACGCATTCCGTCCATGAAACTGATAAAGGCGTGCAGACCGCGCCTGCCGCTTGATTCAAATGCATGTGCTTTTGTCAGCAGCATGTCAATGTTTGCTTGCCGTACATTACCTCCGGGGAGCGTGCCTACATAATCACGGTAGAATGTTTCATCGATGAGCTGACCGATAAATTCTTCAATGCCGGTGAGCAGGCTTTGCCTATGCCAGTCGAAAAGCCTTTTAAGAAAAGCATTGACTTTGTCCCTGAGGAGGGGATATTGACAGGAAGCATCGATGCTCATTGAAAGAAGTCTGTCGACGAAGTCTGTTCCATCATAACTGCTTTTGACTTCGACCAGCTCTTCGTTTGTAAATCCACCGATTGGCGAATGCAGCACGCTTACAAGAGGAATGTCCTGCCGTCTGTTGTCGATTATTCGAAGCAGATTTATAAAAACCTGAACTTCGATTGCTTCAAAATAACCGTCGCCGAGTTCTGCCGCACACGGAATCCCCATTGCACTCAAGGTGTTGACCCAGCTCAGTGCATGTTCACGCGTTTTTCGCATTAGGATGGCACAATCTGAATAACACAGCGGACGCATACGGTCAAGATTCTTATCGTACACTTCGCAGCTGCCGAGCAGCTCACGTATCCTTCTTCCGGCGATAACGGCTTCCGCTTCAGCCCTTGCGTATTCTTCAACGGCATCGGAAGAATCCTCGTCATCAGAGTTCCGCTGCTCTGCGGAGAGATCAACAAGGTCGAGCTCGACAAATCCTATCTCCGCTTCCCCGCCTGCACGGAGTGCCGCATTATCGGAATAATCGATTTCACCGACACTGCCGAGCATAATTTTTGAAAACAAAGCGTTTGTTGCATTGAGAATGGAGCTTGTACTCCTGAAATTGGCGTTTAAATCGATCCTTGTACCGAGGTTTCCGTCATAGCTGCGGTATTTTCCGAGAAAGTTTTCGGGCTCAGCCTGCCTGAACCGGTAAATGCTTTGCTTGACGTCGCCGACCATAAAAAGATTGTTTCCGCGTGAAACAGTTGAAATAATTGCCTCCTGCACCAGGTTCGTGTCCTGGTATTCATCGATGAAGATATAGCGGAAGGACTCTCTGTATTCCTCCGCAATTTCTTCATTTTCAAGCATGCGGAGTGTCAACTGCTCCATGTCATTGAAATCAATGAGCGATGATTCTACTTTTTTTCGTGAATATGTTTCCATAAAGGAGCGAACGAGTTCAAATAGTTCGTTCATGTGGGGCTGTAAGCTTTGCATGACTTTTTTTTCTTCACTCAGCGGAAGCATAAAAAGTGCTTTGAGCTTCTCAATCTGTTTCTTAACTCTTTCTCGGTATTCCTTCAGCCCATCGGGGACTTTCTGCCCTTTTGAGGCACGCGGAAGAGTTTCGAGACTGAAGGTTGACAGTACGGAATGAAACACGCCGTATTCGCTCTGCTTGGAAAGTGCAAACAGTTTTTCAACATCCGCAAATAAGCAGCTTCTGTATTTTTTGTCATCATTCAGGGAACTGATTTCATCAATGAGCCTGTTGCCCTCCTCATAGAGGGATTTAAGAACCCTTTTTGCGGAAATAACGAGCAGCCTCGATGCCATTTCGGCAAAATCGTCAACGGATTCGCCGTATGCACCAATTGCTTCTTTCAGCCACTCGAGAGGATTCGGTCTTGCAATTATAAAATTGCAAACATCAACAATGAGCTTTGCCAGAAACTCATCTTTCCCTACTGCATCGGCAAGTGCAAAACCGGTTGTTCCGCTGCGTCCATTCGCCTGTGAATGCTTCTCCGCTCGTAAATAGGCGTCCTCAAGCACTTCATCAAGTGCTTCTGCCCGGAGAAGTGCTGCCTCTGCCTCATCGGCAGTCCTGAAGGCAGGGTCAAGACCGGCAACGTGATAGTGCCTTCTCAGTACATTTCCGCAAAAACTATGTATGGTCGAAATATTCGCATGGTCCACATCGGCGGCAGCATCGGTGAGCTTTAAGCGTACGGCACCATCGGCTTGCTGCTCTGCAAGCTCCGTAAGACGCTTTTCAATTCGCTGCTTCATTTCGGCGGCAGCAGGATTGGTGAAGGTGACGACGAGAAGCTCGTTTACGGGAGTTCCTTCCGCAATTAACCTTGCAATGCGTTCTGTCATCACGGCAGTCTTTCCGGCCCCTGCGGCAGCAGAAACAAGCAAGTTGCCCTTCTCAAAAATTGCACGTTCCTGTTCAATCGTCCACTTTGGCATAACGAATGCTCCTCTCGAAATGATAAATAAATTTTATATCATGTTCATTACTCCGTCAAGCGTGAGTTTTCCGGAAGGGCGAACTGTTTTTTCGTTCCGAGCATAATTTGCAGTAAGAATGCTGTAAACGGAGCGAATTATGAAAAATAAGAATGGTTTTGAAAATTTGAAGCGTTTGAGTGAAATGCCTGCCGGAGGGTCGGGAAAAGTGGAAAAAATTTTGCCGGAAAGCAAGATCCGTGCAAGATTGACGGAGCTTGGGTTTAATCACGGAGAAAGGGTGGAGTGTATAATGGTAAGCCCGCTGGGAGATCCGAGGGGGTATCTCGTTTGCAATGCGGTGGTTGCATTGCGTTGTGATGATGCAATGCATATCCTGTACATCGACGAGAAGGGAGATTGCGGAGATGAAGAATAAGAGAAAATTATTTATCGGACGGAGGCGGGAAAAAGGGGCGGTGTCTCTGGGTATGGCAGAAGGAGGAAAAGGCTGTGCGGCTCTCGCCGGCAATCCGAATGTCGGCAAAAGCACGGTCTTTAATGCACTGACGGGTATGCGTCAGCATACGGGAAATTGGTCGGGAAAGACAGTCAGCCTTGCGTACGGAGAAGTTGATTCTGCGAAGTTTTCGGATGACGAGGAGTTTTCCTTTACCCTGGTGGATTTGCCGGGCTGCTTTTCTCTCAATCCCGTTTCGGAAGAAGAGGCGGTGTCAAGGAGCTTCCTGGTCAGCGAAGAACCTGCATGCGTCATTGTTGTTGTCGATGCGACTTGCTTGAGGCGAAGTCTTGCTCTAGTGCCGGAAGTGCTTGAAATCAATGACCGGGTCGTGGTTGCATTGAATCTGATTGATGAAGCCGAGAAATACGGCATGGAAATTGATTTCGAATTGTTGTCAAGCAGGCTGTCACTGCCCGTTGTTCCCTGTGCAGCGAAAAACGGGATGGGAATGGCTGCACTTCTCTCAGAAGTAAAAAAGCAGTTTGAGCGTAACGAATCGGTCGAAGAAAGTGAAACTGTTCGATTCATACGCAATGCCTGCCGAGAAGCGGAAAATGGTGATGAGCGTTTCATCGGGGAAAGAAGAGCAGAATTTTTCGGCAAGTTCTGCAAAGATATTCTTGACGGGGTGATAAAAGAGCAGTGCGAAAAGAAAAAACAGGGTTTGTCCGGAGCCTCTGCTTCAGGGGGGCGTTATGATAAGCTTTTGACAGGAAAATACACTGCTTTTCCGATAATGTTCATACTGCTGATGGGGATATTCTTCATTACCCTTGAAGGAGCGAATTACCCTTCCGATTTGCTCGCAAGTGGTTTTGATAAGGTCGAAATTTTGCTTAAAAAGCTGTTTGAGCGTATCGGCGTGAATGCATTTGTCACTGATCTTGCACTTTCGGGCGTTTTTAGGACGCTCGGAAGGGTTGTATCCGTCATGCTCCCGCCGATGGCAATTTTTTTCCCGCTCTTTACTATTGCTGAGGATCTTGGTTATCTTCCGAGGGTTGCGTTCAATCTTGACAGGTGCTTTAAAGCCTGCAATGCTTGCGGCAAACAGGCTTTGACGATGTGTATGGGCTTTGGCTGCAATGCCGTGGGAGTCATGGGATGCAGGATAATTTCAAGCCCGTGCGAAAGATTAATTGCAATCTTGACAAATTGCTTTGTACCATGCAATGGAAGATTCCCAATGCTCATTGCGGTGATTGCGATGTTCATTGCAGGAACAGGCGTGCTTTCAGGTGTTTTTGCTTCGGGTGTATTGGCACTTACAATCGTTTTTTCCGTTATAATGACTTTGGCAGCTTCAAAATTGCTTGCCTCAACCGTGTTGAAAAATGAGAAATCTTCATTTACTCTTGAGCTTCCGCCATACCGAATGCCGAAAGTCGGGCAGGTAATTGTCAGGAGTGTATTTGACAGAACTCTTCGAGTGCTGTCAAGAGCGGTAATGGTTGCAGCCCCCGCCGGGCTTGTCATTTTTTTGCTCGCAAATATTTCTGCGGGCGGTGCAAGCCTTCTGACGCATATCTGTTCTTTCATCGACCCTGCCGCAAGGCTGGTGGGGCTTGACGGCGTAATAATTATGTCTTTTATACTGGCTTTCCCCGCAAATGAGTTAGTGCTCCCGATTATGCTGATCGCATATACCTCTTCGGGAGGCATTGGTTCCGCCGTATCGCTTGACGCAATGCGTCAGATTTTGATCAATAATGGCTGGACGGTGAAGACAGCAGTGTGCTTTATCATTTTCGCCCTCATGCACTGGCCTTGCAGCACAACCTTTCTCACTATCAAACGGGAAACCGGCAGCGGAAAATGGGCTCTGTTCTCCATGCTTCTTCCGACGATTTTTGGCATTGTGCTGTGCATGGCGGTGAATCTGCTGTTTGCATAGCTGTGCAAAGTAAATACAAACATATATGATCCTGTCGACTGAGTTCGACAGGGTTTTATCTTTCGAAAACTCTAGCCGGCACGGCAGTTGACAGCATTCGATATTTCTGTTATTATTTGGACAAAAGCTGAGAAACGGGGAAAACTGGAAACGGATCAGATCTATGAAAATGCTGTTGGATTACATTAAACCGCATAAATGGCCTATGCTGTTGGGGCTGATGCTGAAATTTTTTGCGGCAATGCTCGATTTGATGATACCATATTTGCTTGAAACCATACTCGATAAGGCTGCTCCGACCGGTGAAATTCGCCGGGTTGTTTTTTGGGGCGGAGTTATGGTCGTTTGTGCAATCGCTTCAATAACCATAAACGTGACTGCGAACAGGATGGCGACTTTTAATTCGGGAAAGGTCACGAGACGGCTCCGCCACGACCTGTTCTCAAGAGTATCGTATCTTTCCGCAAAACAGACGGATGAGTTCACTGTGCCCTCTCTTATTTCAAGATTGACAACGGACAGCTATAACGTAAATGATATGCTGGTGCGTGTACAGAGAATAGGGGTAAGAAGTCCTTTCCTGCTGATTGGCGGGATTGTCATGACCATGACGCTTGATCCCGTATTGACTCTTGTACTTACGGCCATGCTGCCTATAATCGCAATAGTCGTTTTTTTTGTGACGAAATACAGCGTGCCCGTGTATACGGAATGCCAAAGGATACTTGACAGACTCGTTCGCATTGTTCAGGAGAATGCAACGGGTATAAGGGTCATAAAAGCCCTCTCAAAGTCGGAACACGAAAGAAAAAAGTTTGGCGAGGTCAATTCACATCTTGCAGATGAGGATAAAAAAGTCGGTGCGATAATGGCAATAACAAACCCGGTCGCAACGGTCGTACTCAATCTCGGATTGACACTCGTCGTTATTGTCGGGGCAAGACGTGTCAATTCCGGTTTGACGGAGCCCGGCACTATAATCGCTTTTTTGAGTTATTTTACGATTATTCTCAATGCCATGCTCGGCATAACAAGGGTCTTTGTTGTATGCTCAAAGGGTGTTGCAAGTGCAAAGCGAATTGAGGTTGTCCTCAATACTACGGAAGATATGCCCGTTATTTCGTCCGATATAACGGAAGACGTGACCGCTCCAATGATTGAGATGGAACATGTCTCATTCTCGTACAATAAGGTTGAAGATAATGTAACGGATATTGATTTTAAACTCATGCGTGGTCAGACACTCGGCATTATCGGGGCAACCGGAAGCGGGAAGACAACCATTATTAATTTGCTCATACGTTTCTATGACCCGGACAGAGGAGTGATTCGCATAAACGGAAGGGAAATAAGGTCGATGGAGCGGAGCGAGCTTTGTTCGAAATTTGGCATTGCCTTCCAAAACGATTTTATCATGGCAAACAGCATTGCCGCAAACATCGATTTCGGAAGAAATCTCACAAGAGAGCAGATCAACCGAGCTATTGTGCTTGCCCAGGCGGAAAACGTGGTCAGCGGTCTCAAAGAGGGGATTGACTACGATTTAACTGCAAGGGGTACCAATATAAGCGGAGGGCAAAAGCAGAGGGTCATCATCGCAAGAGCAGTTGCAAGTCAACCGGAAATACTTGTGCTTGACGATTCTTCAAGTGCATTGGACTATAAGACCGATGCAAAGCTCCGACGGGCACTCCACGACGGACTTCCCGGCACGACTACGATCATTGTAGCTCAGAGGATAAGTTCGATAATGAATGCTGACCTCATACTCGTGCTTGACGAGGGCAGGATAATCGGAAGGGGAAAGCATAAGGACTTGATAGAAACCTGTGATGAGTATAAGCTTATTGCAGAGACCCAGATGGGGGGTGCAGTGTAAATGCCGAAATTAACGAGCATGGGACCAATCTCTCCTTCCGAGGCGAAACGCACCGATATGGGCAAAAAAGCCGATAAGGGTTATATTTTCAAGAGACTTTTCAAGTATCTCGGCCGGCATAAGCTTCTCATTGCCGTGTGCATAGTGCTCGTCATTGTCGGCAATGTCATTGCTCTCCTGGGACCGAGCCTGTCCGGAAAGGCGATAGATGCGATCGGGAGAAAAGCAGGTGAGGCCGATTTCGGGCTGGTAGGCAAATACACATCGTTGATGATAGTTTTTTATATTGTCAGCGGTGTAATGAACTATGTTCTCTCGATATTGTTGATTAAACTGTCACGCAATGTTGTCTTCCAGATGCGGCGTGATGTTTTCAACAAGCTCACAACACTTCCGGTCGGCTTTTTCGACAGGCGGCAGACGGGAGATATCATAAGCGTAATATCCTACGACATCGACACAGTAAATGCATCACTTTCAAATGATTTGATCCAAATTGTGCGAAGTGCGATAACCGTTGTGGGCTCATTCATCATGATGCTGAGAATTAAACCGGTTTTGGTATTGATTTTTGCGGTGACGGTGCCGGCATCGATCGTTTCTTCAAGGTATATAACCAAATTCGTGCGTCCCCTGTTCCGCAAACGCAGCAGAAAGCTGGGCGAGCTCAACGGTTACGCTGAGGAAATGATTGATGGGCAGAAAGTCACGAGGGCATACAATCGCGAAGCGAAGGTAATTGAGGGGTTCGACGCTAAAAACGATGAGGCGGTCGAAGCGTATACAAGGGCTGAATACTACGGAACTCTCATGGGTCCGTCTGTCAACTTTATCAACAACATATCGCTGACCCTTGTAAGTGTTTTCGGTGCAATAATGTACATACGCGGCGGAATAGGTCTTGGAGATATTTCCTCTTTTGTGCTTTATTCAAGAAAGTTTTCAGGTCCAATTAACGAAATTGCAAATATCTTCAGCGAACTTCAGTCGGCATTTGCTGCAGCGGAGAGGGTTTTCAGGCTTATTGATGAAGAATCCGAGCCGCAGGATGCAAAGGATGCACAGTTGCTTGAGGATGTTAGAGGCGACGTTGATATTAAAGACGTGACATTTGGCTATGTGCCTGAAAGAACGATTATCAGAAACTTTAATTTGAATGCAGAAAGTGGAAGTTTGATTGCGATAGTAGGCCCCACCGGTGCGGGAAAAACCACGATAATTAACCTGCTTATGCGGTTTTATGACGTGAATTCCGGTGAGATTGATGTGGATGGAAGAAGCATTTATTCCCTGACAAGGGATAGCTTAAGGCGTGCATACACCATGGTGCTGCAGGAAACGTGGTTGTTCCACGGCACGATATTTGAGAATATAGCCTATGCAAAAGAAGATGCGACAATGGAGGAGGTCGTTGCCGCCGCAAAGGCCGCAAGGATACACAACTACATTATGAGACTTCCCGATGGCTACAATACCGTTTTGAGTGATAACGGAACGAGCATATCGAAGGGTCAGAAACAGCTGATGACGATCGCAAGGGCAATGCTGATAAATTCGCATATGCTCATCCTTGATGAAGCAACGAGCAATGTTGATACGAGAACAGAAATGGCGATTCAATCTGCGATGCGAGACTTGATGAAGGACAAGACCTGTTTTGTTATTGCACACAGGCTCTCGACAATAAAGAATGCCGATATGATACTCGTTGTCAACAACGGTGAGATTGTCGAAAAGGGCAGGCACGAGGAATTGCTTAGACTGAATGGCTTTTATTCCGAACTTTATTATTCACAATTTGAAGTGTATTAGAAAATCCTCCCGTATCTACGCAAAACAGATACGGGAGTTTGTTTAACACTATTCAATCTCAATGCTGCCGCCGTTCTCCAGCGAGCAGTTTTCAAGCAGCAGGAGCTTCTCTGCAAGCAGCCTTGAAAAACCGCTGATAATTGCGGAGGTTGCGATAAGCTCGCTCGTATTGTGTACCGAAAACTCAGAAACATCATCATGATTGAGCAGTTCCGCTGCGAGTGTTCGTATTTGACGAACGAAGAAACTCGAAGAAACTCGGTGAGTCTCGGCGTACTGTTCATAAATTTCACGGATCTGCTCTTCAGCTATGCCCATGGGGATAATTTTCTGTATCATTGCGATTGAAAGACTCTGCTTTAACGTGCAAATGACTATGAGATAAGCAATGTGGATCCTGTAATATTTTTTTCTGCACGGGCCGGGCATGACATTCGTGCGGACATAGTTATTGATCGCAGAAGCAGTCACAACCTGTTCTTCTTTAAGCTCGGGGGGCATATAGTCGATGTATTGCTTGAGAAGCTGTACGACCTGCTCCATATAAAGCCCAAAGTCGGGAATCGATTCCCAATCGGGCAGGTTGAACCTGTTAAGATATTTTTCCCATCGGCGAAGTTTTCCGGCGATGAGGACCTCATCATAATTCATTTAACGATGTCTCCTTTTTGATTGAATGCGACACTCACACAATTATAGCATACTGTTGCGAAAAAATCAATGAATCTTGTTAAGATAAGCTGTTGACATGCTTAGATATATGTGGTAATCTAATATTGAACATTAAGTTGCGGAAAGGAGAAAATTATGTTTGAAATTGTGACTGACAGTGCAGCTAATCTCGAATATGATTTTGCAAAGCGGAATAATATAACCGTTATCCCGTTCCCCTACTTTATCGATGGTGAGGAGTATGACTGTGTTGACCCCGAGGCCTTCGATGCACAGGAGTATTACGAATGCCTCAAACAGGGAAAAATCGTTACGACTTCTCAAATCACACCCCAGCGATACGTTGAAAAAATCGGACCTATTTTAAGTACTGGGAGGGATGTGCTGTTTGTTGGGCTTTCCTCCTCCGTCAGCGGCTCCGTTTCTTCAGCGATGATTGCATCAAAACAGCTTAAAGAACAGTATCCGGACAGAAGGATGGTCGTGGTCGATTCAATAGGTGCTTCCTTAGGAGAGGGTTTTTTGCCCATGAAGGCGGCAGAACTCAAGCGGGAAGGGATGGATATTGATTATGTCGCCGGGTATCTGAATGAAATGAAAGAACGCATTTGTCAGATTTTTACCGTTGACGACCTTAAGCACCTCAGAAGGACCGGCAGACTTTCAAAGCTTGAAACGCTTATCGGTTCGGTACTGCATATAAAACCCATCCTTAAGGGGGATGATAAGGGCAGGATAGTCTGCTTTGCAAAGGTTCGCGGACGCAATAGATCCATTAAGGAGCTTGCGGAAAGATGCTGTTCTCTCATTGAAAATCCGGAAGAGCAGGTTATCGGTATTTCCCATGCATGCTGTAAGGACGATGCCGAACTGCTTAAAAAACTTATAAGCGAAAAGATAACGCCAAAGGGCTTTCTGACCGTGACGCATGAACCAGCAACGGGTTCACACGTTGGCCCGGGAATGCTTGCGGTCTATTTTCTCGGTGATATAAATTTCAGAGCCGGGGCGTAAACGAAATGCGGATAAAATACAGTTTATCCGAATCGACTATATGTGAGATGTTTTAGCCGTGAAAGGAAGTATGAAAATGGAAAGAAAATTTCGGATATCCTGTGAATCAACTGTCGATCTCCCCTACTCCTATATGGAGAGCAGAGATATACCGGTACTGTTTTATTCCTATACCATAGAGGGGAAAGAGTATGAGGATGATATGGGAAGGAATAAAACGGCACCTGCTGCGTTCTATGAGCGGATCGAGGCCGGACAAATACCGAAGACATCGCAGCTCAACACATTTGCTTACTGCGAATTTTTTGAAAAAATGCTTGAAGGCGGTGATTGTCTTCACATTGTTTTCGGTTCGGGAATGACAACATCGATAAACAACGCAATTGAAGCCGCCGAAATTGTCCGGAAGAAATATCCGGAGAATAAACTCGTTGTTGTTGACTCGACTTGCAGTTCCTCCGGGTATGGTCTGCTCGTAGATGCGGCAGCGGACCTTAGGGACGAAGGAAAATCGATGGAAGATGTCGAAAAGTGGCTGATCGCAAACAGGACGCATGTTCACCATCAGTTCTATTCAACCGATCTAAAATATTACCGAAGGAGCGGAAGAATATCAGGTGCTGCCGCAGCAGTCGGTGCAGTACTTAACCTGTGTCCGCTTATGCGGTTGAATCGTGCGGGCAAAATCGTCGCCTATTCAAAAGTGCGCGGTAAGAAAGCGGCGGTAAAGGAAACAGTCTCCGAGATGCTTGCTCACGCAGACGGCGGAGCGGAGTATTCCGGAAAATGCTTTATATGCCATTCAAACTGCATTTCCGATGCGGAAAAGACAAAAGATGCAATTGAAAAAGCTTTCCCGAACCTTTGCGGCAAAATAAGGATCTGCGATATCGGCATGATAATTGCCTCACACTGCGGACCCGATACGGTTGCGGCGTTCTTCATGGGTGACGAACGCCCCGAGTGCTGACATCCGTGTAAAGACATCTCCGGCATGGACTGCTCATCTTATCGGAAAAATTTGGCAAAAAAGAAAAGTCTCCGTATAATTCCTATGGAACATACGGGGACTTTTGATTAAGTTTTCTTATTTTCGGAGACTAAGAATGATACCAAGTGCAATCGAAAGCACTGCTGCCGAAATGACCTGATATTCGGCAGGCAGCAGGAAGGTCAGGGTATGTGCAGGTATCCAAAACAGCGGAATCGTTTTAAAAAGAGTGAACGAAACAAACCCGTGCCAGTCAACACCGCCTACAACGTCCTTGAGGGACGGCTTTTTCATTCCGGATGCCCGAAGTTCAAGGTATTTATCTGTACACTTATGGAAGGACATGAAGGTTGGACCGAAAGTTAGATTCATGACAGCCGCAGTGTAAAAAGCCTTGAGAAATTTTGAACCTGCACCGGGAAGAAGACCGCCTTCCATCATGCCGGCAATGCCAAAAGAATAAGTTTTCATCATGAAAGTTATTGCAACGCCGATAACACCCCAAATTGTGATTCTTGCGAGCGTGTAAACGGGAAGGTTCCACTCCCCGCTGCGGATGCGGATGGCAAAGATCTCACCTACGGTTGCAAGAAGACCGAACTTGATAAAGCCCATGATGTATGGCAGGTTGGTCGAAAGTTCTTTAAAAACTTCCCTGCTTGCGGGAATTATGAGTACCGCCGCAAACAAAATAAGGACTGCCGCCGAAGCAATGCCGATGAGAAATTTTCCGTGTTTTTTTGTGCTGTTCATCAAAAACCTCCGAGGAATACTGTCGATTCCTAGCATACCATACGGGCATTATAAAGTAAAATATAACTTGCGGCGAATTGTTCTCCCCTTCTCCGGCGGAATGCGAATTTACCGCATTGAACAACAGCAGTCTGCGTGGTATAATATCGTGTAAACTTGTGCGGAGGTCAATGCCGAATGGGAAGACGGGATAAGTTCTACGCAATAATAGGCGACATCGTTTCGTCAAGGAGTCTCTCAGACCGCTCAGAAGTGCAAAAAAAACTCAAAGGCGTGCTTGAGTGGGTGAATTCCGAATTTCGAAGCTCCATTGCAGCAAATTTTCTTATTACACTTGGTGATGAATTCCAGGGACTGCTTTGCGAACGCTGTGAGGATTCACCAATTCGCATTGCATTTGAAATAAGGCGGCTCATGCACCCCGTGAAAATACGAATAAGCATAGGCTGCGGGGAATTAAGTACGGAAGTGGATCCATTATTTGCCATAGGAGCCGACGGAGAAGCTTTTTATATCGCAAGAGAGGGCATTGAAAGCCTTCGCAGCATGGAAAAACATGGAGGCTACGCGGTAAAGGGAGGTATCGTTGTCGGCACAGGCAGCGGAAAATGGGATAAATACCTCAATGAGATCCTGAGCTTGTCGAACACCCTTGAAGAGGGATGGACTGAAAGGCAGCGTGAGATTGCCGCAGAGCATACGCGAATTTGCCTTGCAAATGAAAAAAAAACTCAGCTTGACCTTGCGGGCGAATTTGGAATTTCACAGGGGTCTTTGAGCAAGAGCCTCACAGTTTCAAGGGCGAGAGAGTACGCAAGGGGGCTGTTGGTGGCTTCCGAAATGTTAAAAACGATCTGTCTCATGGAGGATACAGAATGATACCCTACACCTTAATGTTCCTTTCCCACTGCATTGGCGACTATTATTTTCAACCTGCGTTTATTGCAAAACTGAAATCAAAAAATGCATTCGGCGTGCTGATTCACACGACGATCTATGCCGCAGTGATGTTTGCAACTTACCCTCTGTACAGGTGCCGCGAATATCTCATCGCTCTCATTATCTCAAGCACCACCCACGCAATCATTGATATTGTCAAACAGTTTATTCTGAATGCGAGGGCAAAGGCGGGTGTGCTGACCGTTCGTGAGGACAGAGCATTTTACCTTGTCGATCAGGTGTTGCATATGGCAATTATTCTTTGCTGTTCATTTATTGCTGCAAAGGGTATTCCGCAGAGCGAAGTTGCTTTTTTGAGCGTTGCCGTCAGAGAGCTTACCGGCATGAGCGGATATAGCCTTATCGGCATTGCGGCGGCACTTCTGGCGGTGATGAAACCGGCAAACGTATTCATACAGAGGATACTTATAACCGATAAACCGGACAAGAATACTGTTACGAAGCTTAAGTACGGTGGGAAAATAGGCGATCTTGAACGCATAATATCAATGGTCATGCTCATCCTCGGGCAATATGCGGCAATAGCACTGGTTTTTACTGCAAAATCTATTGTCAGGTACAGGGATTTTGAAGACCGCAGTTTTGCGGAATACTACCTTTACGGAACGATGCTCAGTGTGGTTGTTTGCATTTGCGTTTTCGGGCTGCTGAGGGTGTTCGGATGCCTGCTGTAATTTTAAACAAAGAAAGGTACGAAAGAGTGTGTTAAAAATGAAACTTATTGCAATAGACGGTAATTCACTTATGCACCGTGCATATTATGCACTTCCCGGCATGATGAGCAAAGATGGTACGCCTACGGGGGCATTGCACGGCTTTTTATCCATGCTCATGAAGCTTGTCGAGATGAGGCCGGATTATCTCGTTGTCGGTTTCGATATGCCAGTTAAGACCTTCAGACACGAAAAGTACGCTGAGTACAAGGCAGGAAGAAGGGAAACGCCTGATGATCTGAGGACCCAATTCCCCCTCATAAAGCAGGTCCTTGCCGGCATGAAAGTTCCCGTCGTCGAGTGTGAACGTTATGAAGCGGATGATATACTCGGAACATTTTCAAGGCTTGCGGCTGAAAGCGGTGTTGAATCACTGCTTGTGACGGGGGATCGCGATGCATTGCAGCTGGTAAGCGACACGGCTCATGTCCTGATGACAAAAAAGGGTATTACCGAGACAGTCGAGTATGACGAGGCAAGACTCAGAGAAGAATACGGACTCGAGCCCTCCCGCATGGTCGATTTAAAGGGTTTGATGGGCGATTCATCGGACAATCTTCCCGGCATAAAGGGTGTCGGCGAAAAAACGGCACTCAAGCTTCTTGCGAAGTATGGAAGCTTGGAAAACGTACTTGAAAATGCACAAAACGAAAAGGGTGCATTGCGTGAAAAACTCATAAACGGTGTCGATACTGCAAAACTGAGCTACGAACTCGGTACGATAAACACTTATGCTCCCATAGACAGAGGAATCGAAAGCTGTGCATTTTCCCCTTCCGGCATGGCAAATGCAATACCCCTGCTGACAAAGCTTGAGCTGAGGGCAATAACAAAGCGTGTCAGAGAGCTTTCGGGACTCGGTAAGGCTGATAACGACGGCGGTGAAATTCACGAAAAGGATGGCGGGACAACGAATATCATTAAGGTCGATTCACACGATGAACTCATGAAAATCTGCACTGACCATGCAAATGCGAGGTACTTTGCAGCGGAAATAACAGAGGATGAAGTAAGCTTTGCTTTTTCGGAGTCCGGAGAGTGCAGCGGCATGTATTTTCTCAAACTCGGCGGGACTCTGCTTGAACCCGGATTTACTCCGGAAGAAGTGCTGGATTGCCTTAAACCGCTGTTTGAGAACGAAAAAATCGATAAATGGCTGTTTGATGCAAAAAATGTGATGACGCTGCTCAACCGTTACGGCATTTCGTGCAGCGGCATTGAGTTTGATGCAATGATTGCAGATTATCTTCTCAATGCGATACACCCCGCCAATGATCTTTCGACACTTGCCCAAGAGTGCGGAGTGGAGGATACGGGGGCCGCAGCAATAGTAAAGCTCCGCTGTATTTTGGCGGATAAACTTGAAAAAGAAAATATGACAGAGCTTTATGAAAAAGTTGAGCTTCCGCTGATAAGCGTGCTGTTCGACATGGAGAGAACGGGATTCAAGACAGACAGGCAGATACTCACTTCTCTCGGCGGCGATATGGACGCACGTGCCAAAATGCTGGCAGAGCAAATTTATGAGCTTGCGGATGAGGAATTCAATATCCTTTCACCCAAACAGCTGAGCGGCATTTTGTTTGACAAACTCGGTCTGCCTGCAAAACGAAAGACGAAGACCGGTTATTCGACTGACAGCGATGTTCTCGAATCATTGAAGGGATTTCATCCCATTATCGAAAAAATAATTGAATACAGATTTTTGACGAAACTCAAATCGACATTTATCGATGCAATGCTCGAGAAGATGGGGTCGGACGGAAGGATACACACTACTTTCAATCAGAACGTCACTGCAACGGGCAGAATATCCTCACAGAAACCTAATTTGCAGAATATTCCCGTGCGTGAAGAACTTGGCAGAGAGATCCGAAAGGCCTTCGTGGCAAGTGACGGAAACTGCCTTGTCGGAGCGGATTACTCGCAAATTGAATTGAGAGTTCTTGCCCATATAAGCGGCGATGAAGCATTGATTCGTGCATTTACCGAAGGTGATGACATTCACACGAGGACCGCCGCAGAAGTCTTTTCGGTAGATAAGAGCGAAGTGACACCGCAAATGCGTTCCGCTGCGAAGGCAGTGAATTTCGGTATCGTGTATGGAATAAGTGCATACGGCCTCTCCGAACAGCTGGGAATTTCCCCGAAGAGGGCTTCTGAATATATCGAAAAATACCTCGACAGGTGCACCGGCGTGAAGCAGTTCATGCATGATGCAGTTGAGAAGGGCAGGAATAACGGATATGCGGAGACAATTATGGGCAGAAGGAGGGCATTGCCTGAAATTGCTTCATCAAACTACAACACTCGTTCATTCGGTGAACGTGTCGCAATGAATATGCCGATTCAGGGCAGTGCCGCCGACATAATCAAACTTGCAATGGTAAACGTGCATAGGCGTCTTAGGGAAGAAGGTTTGAAGGCAAAGCTCGTGCTCCAGGTTCACGATGAGCTGCTCATTGATTCGCCGATGGATGAAGTTGAAAGCGTGTCAAAGCTGCTTCACGAGTGCATGTGCGGAGCAGTGACGCTGAAGGTTCCCCTCGTTGCAGAGGTCAATATCGGCAGGAGCTGGTTCGAAACGAAGTAAAGGAATGATAGTATGCTGATTGGTTTGACGGGGAGCATGGCGGCCGGAAAATCCTCAGTCTCCTCGATTTTGAGGGAAAAGGGCTTCTGCATTGTCGATGCGGATGAAATTGCACACGGGATCCTGAACAATGAAAAAATCATTGACCGGCTTTGCGGCTGCTTCGGCTTCGGGATCATGAATGCGGATGGATCGATAAATCGTCGCGAATTGGGCAGCAGAGCTTTTTTGTCGGAAGAAAATGTTGAGAAGTTGAATTCCATCACTCATCCCGCAGTCATTGAAGAGGTCCTTTCGCAGGGGAGGAAAGCGGAAAAAGAAAAAAAATACGTCGTTCTCGATGTTCCGCTCCTGATTGAATCGGGATTGTACAAAGCCTGTGATGTCATTTGGCTTGTATGTGCGAATATTGAGACAAGGTACCGCCGTATAATGGAGCGTGATGGGCTTGAGAGAGCGGTGGCTAAGAAAAGGGTTGCGGCTCAGATGCCCCAGTGGAAGAAGAAGCGTTTCGCGGACAGGGTAATTCTCAATGACGGCAGCCTCGATGATCTGAGAAAGAACGTTGAGGAGGTAATCAAAGCACTTTGAAACACGATATTGAGGTGAAGGCGGCATTATGGCAAAGAAAGGGCGAAAGCCGGAAACTAAAAAACAAAGGGCATGCGAAGAATTTATGAAAAAATTTTTCTTGTTGAGCTTCATTGCTGCTGCTGTTATTGCTGCCGCCGTATTTGGAGCAGAGAGACTGACTGAGCGTGCCTTTCCAATGAAATACAAGACTGAGGTCGGCAATGCGGCAAGGGAAAACGGAATCGATCCCTTGCTTGTGTATGCAGTTATAAAAACGGAGAGTGATTTTGTTGCCGATGCCGTTTCGAAAGCCGGAGCGGAAGGACTCATGCAGATTATGCCGCAGACAGCCGAATGGGTAGCATGGCGAAAGGGAAAGGAACACGATGCCGAGATGGTGTTTGACCCGCAATACAATATAAATATCGGCTGTTACCTGCTTGCGTATCTGATGGATTATTACAATGATAATATTGACTTCGCTCTTGCCGCCTACAATGCCGGCAAAGGTACTGTTGACAGCTGGATTGAGAACCCCGAGTATTTCGACGGAAATGAGTTGAATATCCCCTATAATGAGACAAAAAATTATGTTGCGAAAGTGAAATATGCATATGAAAAATACAGAAAACTCTACAAGTAAAAGACGGGTGCAGAAAGCAGCAATATGTTTTCTCCTCAGTGCTGCAATTCTGATCTGCTCCGCATGTTCATTCGGCCGCGGAAACGGCGGCACTGCCGAGCCTGATGCATCGCAGGAGCCGACGCCGTCCGCAACCCCGCAGCCAACTCCGGCAAAGCAGGGGACACTGAGACTGCCCATGCCTGAAAATGTGCCGGTGGACAACCCGAGCTATAATCCGCTCGTTGTCGGAACAGAGGAAATGCTCGGTCTTAATTCTTTAGTGTACGACATGCTGATCGGCATTGACGGAAAAAACATGCTCTCCCCCGCCCTTGCAGTCAAGTGGGAGAAGGATCCGTCAACGGAGAATGCGTGGCTGCTCACATTGAGAAGCAACGTCAAATGGCACGATGGTGCGGACTTTACGGCGGATGATGTTATTTATACGTTCGAAACCCTTGTTTCGCTCGGAGAAGACAGCTACTACTCGCTCAATTGCAGTGCCGTGACCAACATAGAGAAAATTGACTCACTTGTTGTAAAGGTGACAATGAAATCTGCCGGCATGACTGCACTTTACAACTTAATTTTCCCGATAATCAAAGACGGCGGTTCACCGCTCTGCGGAACGGGTGCGTACAGAAGCTCTTATATCAGCAAGGACAGGATAGTTCTTGAGGTCAACGAAGGCTGGTGGGACAGGCCCCCATACATAAAGACAGTCGAATTTACTGCCAAAAGTTCCAGCGATACGGCTCTTGCTTCGTACGGTGCAGGTCTGCTGAACTTTGTCTCGACGGCAAAGCTTACTGTTGGACAATACAACGAGCCTGAAGTTACGACAGTAAAGGATATAATGACACAGGATATGGAGGTCCTGCTCGTCAATCATCGCCGGCAATACTGCGATATTGCGGTATTTAGAGCAGGCATTGCAAGCTCGCTCGACAGAAGCAGGATAATAACGAACATCTACATGAACAAGGCCCGTTCGAGCGATGTCCCCTTCCCACCCGATTCGTGGCTGTTCGATGCTTCAATTTCGGCTTTTGATTTTGACAGGGCAACGGCAAAGCTGTGTTTTGAGCAGGCCGGTTTCACTATGAATTCGCAGGGGCTCCTCGTCAACGGCAATATGCAGCATCTGAGTTTAAAGCTGCTTACGGGAGGAACGGCCGAGAATAACGCAAGAAGCGATGCGGCGAATGCTATAGCCGACTCGCTGGAAAAAATGGGCATCAAAGTTGAAATAGTCAATGCTCCCCATACCTTCGGAGATTCGGAAAGTGAATTTATGAAAGCTCTCGATGCGGGTGATTGGGATATTGCACTCGTTGGGTTTAACCTTGGTTTGAGTAATGACTTATCAAAGTATCTTCTTCCCGATGCCGTGAATAACTACGGGGGATACCGCAACGCAGAAATGACGAGCCTTATAAGTGAGATGGCAAATGCGGAGAATGAAGAGTCTCTCCGAAATGCTGCCGTGAAGCTCCAAAAGCTTTTTGCTTCGGAACTGCCTTTCATCTGTCTTTATTTCAGAATGAACAGTATTGTCTGTTCTGCTGATATTCTCGGTATTGATGAGGTTCGTGAGCCGTTTATTTTCAGAAACATCAAGAATTGGTTCATTAATTGATTCTCAAGGTTGAATTAATCGGTTGAAATTATGAATATGATTTGATACAATGAAGGGTATGAAGAGGTATTTTTCTTTTAAGCTTGCCGGCAAGAGCGTTTTTGCATGGCTTGCAGTGTTGCTTTTAGTGGTTTCAGCGGCAACGAGAATCGTTTTTTACAGCCTTCCAATGGAGGGACCGGAAGGCGTAGGAACGGGCTGGTTTGTCATCGTGTTTTGGGTAATGCCCCTGCTTGCCTGTGTATGGTTTGGCTATGCCCTGCTTGCTCATGGCGGAACTCGTCTTTATAAGACGATAAACCCGCTTATACTGTGGATGCTTTTTTTGTTCATCAGATTGGGTATTGAATACGGCAATGTATTTTTTAGCGGTGCATTCGTTATCCGTACCATTGCAGGCTGTGCTTATATTGTGTCAGGCGGGTTCTACTGTCTGACAATTAATCCGTGCCGGTTCCGCCACAGGACAGCTTCGATTGCCGCCGTGTCCGCAGCAATTGTGTCTACGGTTCTTTTTGCACAGCTCGCTTCCACAGCTAAGGGTGTAACGACGGAGGATATTTCCTGCTTGTCGTTCCTGCTTGCAGTGCTCATGGTGCTTATCGGCATGAAGAAGGTGTATTCCGACACGCCCTTCCCCATGTACGGCGACAGGCACGACGGGAGAAAACTTCGCTCACTCGACCCGATTTCTGGCGTTGCAGTGTACATAATGCCCGACAGAAACGGTTCAACCAATTTGTTTAAGGATTGCTTTGAATGCAGCAATGCCGAAAAATACATACGGCAGAAGCGGGAAGAAGGCATGGAGAACTTCGGCTATACTCACCTGCTATTGGCTGCGTACGTAAGAACGATCTCGCAAAAGCCTGCAATGAACAGGTTTATCTCGGGACAGAAGATTTATTCACGGGGTGAAGACCTCGAGGTCTGCATGGCAATAAAGAAGGAAATGACCACAGAAGGTTCGGAAACAATAATTAAATGCCACTTTTCTCCGGAGGACACAGCGAGAGAAGTCTACGAAAAATTTAACGCAGAGGTTGAAAAGGTCAAAAGTACCGAAGAATTGGACAGCCATTTTGACAATATTGCAGGACTGCTCAACCTTATCCCGGGTGTTCTCATGAAGTTTACGATATGGTTCCTCAAAGGACTTGACTATTTCGGTCTGCTTCCCAAATGTCTGACGGATGTCAGTCCGTTCCATGGTTCGCTGTTCGTTACAAGCATGGGCTCTCTCGGAATACCTCCGATATATCACCATTTATACGATTTTGGCAATATCCCCATCTTTGTCGCATTCGGCATGAAGAGGAGAGAGAACGAGCTCCAGGGTGACGGCACTGTAATTCAGCGTAAGTACATTGATTTCACCGTTACTTGCGATGAAAGAATTTGCGATGGGTACTACTATGCTTCGGCATTCAAATACCTGAGAAGGTGCCTTGCGGATCCATACAGGCTTGACAATAAGCCAGACCAAGTCGTAAGGGATGTTTACTGATTTGTCAGGCGGCATGACTTTTGCTCATGTCGTCTTTTTATTCCTTTAAAAAAATCCTCCTTTCGATGGAATTCATTGAATTTGGCTCTTGACAAACGGGACGCTATCGTATAAAATCAATATGCTTCATGCGGGTGTAGCTCAATGGTAGAGCGTCGGCTTCCCAAGCCGATTACGTGGGTTCGATTCCCATCACCCGCTCCAAACAAGAAAACACCCATTGGGCGTTTTCTTGTTTGTGAATGGAGGGAATCGAAGCCGGGGAAAACAAAACGCTCCGGTGAAGCGTTTTGCCCGGCCGGGGAGCGAAAGCAGCCCAGACATGCAGCACGGAGTGCGGCACGCAGTGCCATGACGGGCGATTTGAGCGGAGAATTCCCATCACCCGCTCCAAACAAGAAAACACCCATTGGGCGTTTTCTTGTTTGTGAATGGAGGGAATCGAAGCCGG
>CAKTYT010000006.1 GCA_934633695.1 uncultured Clostridia bacterium
GACTATGTATTCTATCTTTCAAGGGGTGCGGCGGTCAATCAAAAACACCTTCGGGCACGATTGATTGATTCCGGATACATTTCTGCCGATACGGAGTGCTCTTTACAGGAAATTAAAAAGATGCTGGCGGAACGCTTTGACAGCATCGATTACACACAGGCAAGGCAGGATGTGAAACCGTTCATTCACGATTCTTCCGTGCTGGATATCTGGAGCACAGACTTTTTCAAACAAATCACGGAGGGACTGACTGCGGTATAGTCCTCGACTGAAAACCGAATGCCGCCCTTACACAGAGCGTTGATCTGAACTCCAAAAGTTAGACAAAGGAATTAAATCAAGCAGCTTCGAAGGCTTGCTTTCTGTGAACAGAAGGAGGCAAGCCCTTAAGCTTGGCCGTGATACGGCGGTTATTGTAATAGCCAAAGTCTTTCAGATACAGCAGCTCGCTCTTCAAAAGACTGAAGAAGTTTTCCATCACGGCATTGTCAAGGCAGTTACCCTTTCTGCTCATGCTTTGCCTGATTCCGTGATCTTTAAGCAGCTTCCGGCATTGCTTGTGTTGGTACTGCCCCGCGGGGCAGAACCGACAGTGCCTGCTGTGCCATGTCCATAACCATGGACAGCACCGGTCTGTCGCTGATCGTGTAGCTGACTATATTGCTTGAATGAAGATCGAGTATCGGTGAGAGCTAAAGTTTCTGTCCGAAGAGAGCGAACTCTGTGACGTCCGTAACCCACTTTTCGTTCGGTGCTTTAGTGCTGAAGTCCCTTTCAAGAAGGTTAGGTGCGACCTTGCCGGATTCATCCTTGTAAGAGCGATATTTCTTAATGCGTACTTCACATTTCAGCTTTTCTTCATTCATCAATCTCAAAACCGTTTTGTTATTGATAACGTAGCCTTTGTAATTCCGCTATCAGATCCTCTTCGCCCTTCGGCTTGAGCTGTTTCGGAGGTCTGCCGGTACTCTTGCAGCCTCGTCTCTCGACGTACAACCCTTCCGGACCTTCTTCGAGATAGATGCACTCCCACGCCATGATTCGATGATGGTTACATACATCGAACTCCCTTGCCGCTTCACTGCAACTCATTCCTTCTTTCTGCATGGTTTCAACAACCATCTGTTTGAATTCACCTGTGTATTTCTTGTTCGGTATCCCTTTCGGCATATAAAATCACCCCACTTGTTAACATTATACCACATGTCTAACAAATGGGGTGCAGTTCAGCTTTGAGCCGTTTTGATTTGAATTCCTTTGCCCTAACGTTCTTCTCGGAAGTATGAAAGGCCGAGAGCTTCGGGGGGCTGATCCTCCTTGCGTTTGCGGAGCGAAACAACGATAAGGACAATAATCGTTACAAGATAGGGGAGCATACGGAAGATTTCAAGTGTGCGGCGATTAAGACCGGGGATATATAGAAATGCCCAGAAGAAAATACCGAACAGATACGAACCCCATGTTGAACGAATGGGTTTCCATGTTGAGAAAATAACGAGTGCAACAGCGAGCCAGCCGAGGCTTTCAATCGTACCGTCATTTGCCCATGTACCCTTTGTATAATCCATAACATAATACAGACCGCCCATGCCTGAAATGCCTGCACCGATGCAGGTTGCAAGATATTTATGCTTTGTAACGTTTATACCGGCAGCGTCTGCCGTTGCGGGACTTTCACCGATCGCACGAAGGTTGAGTCCTGCCGTTGTTTTATTGAGATAATAGTGAACGGCAATCGCAATGATAATTGCAAGATATACCATGAATCCATAGCTGAACAGGAACTGCTTTACGACATCGGGAAGGGGCAGGAAGGAGAGAATTTTTGCCCTGAACAACGTGCTTGTCGCTGCAACGCGAATCTGACCGACACCGCCTGCAAATTTATTGAGTGAACCGCCGAAGAGATTCGCAAGGCCTGCTGCGAAGATGGTGAGTGTAAGACCGGTAACATTCTGGTTTGCACGGAGTGTTGTTGTAAGAAAACTGAAGATCAGTCCGCCAAGTGCGGATGCGATGAATGCACAAATGATCGGTATTGCAACCAGGAGCACGGCGGAGGGTTCGGTCTGAGCCGCTTTGCAGGCATTTTCGTAGAGAAAAGAGCTTGCAAGACTGGAGATGCCTCCAAGGTACATTATGCCGGGTACCCCGAGGTTGAGGTTTCCTGCTTTTTCCGTCAGAATTTCGCCCGTCGCACCGAACATAATTATTGTGCCGAATACGATCGCCGCTTGAAACAATGAGATTACCTGACTCATATTACATCTCCTTTTCTGTTGCTGCCGAGACTGAGTTTATAGTTGATGAAAAATTCGCTGCCCAGGATGAAGAAGAGGATAACGCCCATGATCATCTTGGAAATGTTATCATTAATATTGAACCTTGAAGCAATTTCCGTAGCACCTTTTTCAAGGAATACGAGCAACAGCGAAATAAGCACCATGACAAAGGTGTTGAATTTCGCCAGCCATGCAACGATGATGGCAATGAATCCTTTTCCGCCGGCGGTATTGGTGGAAATCGTGTGGCTTTGACCTGCAACTGCCAAGAAGCCTGCAATACCGCAGATTGCACCGGAGAGAGTGACTGTTCGCACCGTGACGGCGGGAACGTTTATCGCGGCGTACCTTGCAGTGTTTTTGCTTTCGCCGACGACTGCAATCTCGTACCCGTGCTTAGTGTACCTGAGGTAGACATATACGAGTACAACAAGGGCCATAACGATAATGACATTCAACGCATACTGCTGACCGAACAGCGGCGGAAACCATCCTTCATGTGTGGAAGGGTTGATGATGTTGACGCAGTTGGAGCCTTTCGGATTCTCCCACAATGCAACAAAGTAGGAAGTCAGCTGTATTGCAATGTAGTTCATCATAAGGGTGAACAGCGTCTCGTTTGCGTTGAGCTTTGCCTTTGAAAGTGCGGGTAAAAAACTCCACACTCCGCCGGCAGCTGCACTGAGAATGAACATTACGATAAGGAGGAGCCCGGCAGGGATACTCTTAAGGTAGATCATGCAGGCGGCGGAAACGATGCCGCCGATAAGGATCTGTCCCTCCGCTCCGATGTTCCAGAACTTCATTTTGAACGCAGGTGCAAGACCGATGCCGATGCAGAGCAGCATCATGACATCGCGTATTGTGTTCCACGTGCGTGTCGATGTGCTGAACGCCCCTTCATACATTGCAGCATAGACCTTGAGCGGGTCCATTTTCGTGAGAGCGACAATCAGAACGGCATCCAATGCAAGTGCCGCAATAATTGCAATGAGCCTGATAATGAGGCTCTTCCACAGGGGCATTGAGACCCTTTTGGATATACGAATCATTATTCCCTCCTGAATTGAAACGAGAAATTATTCTTCAACATTGTTAAGACTTGTCATCATAAGACCGATTTCGTCTTTTTTTGCGGTTCTTCCGTCCACTATTCCGCTGACCCTGCCGGAGCAAAGTACGAGGATCCTGTCACAGAGCTCAAGTAAAACGTCCAAGTCTTCGCCAACATAGATAACGGCCGCACCGTTCATTTTCTGCTTGTTGAGCAGCTGATAGATTGCCATTGAAGTATTGATGTCAAGTCCTCTGACAGCATATGCAGCCATGAGGAGCGACGGATGGGTCGAAATCTCTCTTCCAACAAGCACCTTTTGCACGTTGCCGCCGGAGAGCTTGCTTATTGGAGTATTGAGATCGGGTGTGACAACTTCAAGTTCATCCACAACCTTTTCGGCGAGCTTAGTAGGTTTTTTTCTGTTTGTAAATCCGCTGATGCCCTCAGTGTAGCTTCGCAGCATCATGTTGTCGGGAATGTTCATGTTGCCGACAAGTCCCATGCCGAGCCTATCCTCGGGGACAAACGCAAAGCCGACGCCCAACGCTCGAATTGCCTGGGGAGTTTTTCCGCAGAGCTGTTCACTCTTGCCTGTCTTCGGGTCGAAATAAGTGATGGATGAATCCTTCTGTGAAGAGGTCAAACCTGCAATGGATTCAAGAAGCTCCTTTTGCCCGCTGCCGGTTATGCCCGCAATGCCGAGAATTTCGCCGCTGTAGGCAGTGAAATTTACATTATCAAGTTTCTTAATGCCGAAACCGTCAATGACTGTCAGTCCTTCAACTTTGAGCCGCTCAACCTTGTTTTCTGCTTCGGGACGGTCGATATTGAGCTTGACAGCACTGCCGACCATCATGTCGGAAAGACTCTGCGCGGTCGCATCCTTTGTTTGGACATCGCCTATGAACAACCCTTTCCTGAGAACGGCAACCCTGTCCGAAATCTCAAGAACCTCATGAAGCTTATGAGTAATGATGACTATGGATTTTCCGTCCGCCTTCATGGCACGCATGATATTGAAGAGGATCCTTGTTTCCTGCGGGGTGAGAACGGCTGTCGGCTCATCGAGGATGAGAATGTCTGCACCGCGGTGAAGTACTTTGACGATTTCAAGTGTCTGTTTTTCAGACACGGACATTTCATAGACTTTTTTATCGGGATCAACATCAAAACCATATTTATCGCATATGGCTTTAATGTCCGATTTTACATCGTTCAGGTTTCCCTTCAATCCCAAAAGAACGTTTTCTGCCGCCGTGAAAACGTCAACCAATTTAAAATGCTGGTGAATCATTCCGATATGGAGGGCAAGGGCGTCCTTCGGTGACCTGATAACTACACGCTCACCGTTAACGTAAATATCTCCGCTGTCGGGGAAGTAAATTCCGGACAGCATGTTCATCAGAGTTGTTTTACCGCTCCCGTTTTCTCCCAAAAGGGAGAGAATTTCGCCCTTGTAAATATCGAGACAGACGTTTTGATTCGCCTTTGTCGAGCCAAAGGTCTTTGTTATGTCCACCATGCGTACTGCAAATTCGGTATCCACTGTACTTTTCCACTACTCCTGTTTATTGCGTAATTGAGCCTGAATCATAGACGAACTGCACTTTATCGAGTGCGAAAATGAGCCCTCACTCAACCGACTTCTTATTGTACCAAAATCCGCGGATTATGTAAACACCAATTGAATAAAAAACAGCAAAATCCGACATGAAAACACGAAGGTTAATTTCTTGAATAAAAGCAGAAGCCGAGCGGTTTCTATAAAACTGCTCGGTCTTGTTTTTGTCTGTGTGAAATCCTTTTTTTCGGTAAAGGCGAGACCGCCTTTCAAAAATCAGTCAGAGTTGTTGCGAGACGCTCCCTTACCGTTTCGTCTCGTATCGGTCCCTGCGGCAAATCCGCCATCGGCGGCATTGTAGCGGGCAATATTAACACTGCCGAAATATGCATTGAGATCCATTCTTGTGATGTAATAGCCCTGTCCCGAAGGATTGACCATAGGAGCTGCCTCGGCACTGCCGACTTCAACGAGGAGCGAGTTTGCACTCTTGACAACAACGCGGAGCTTGTCAACGGCCGTCTGCATTTCCTCTCCGAATAAGGTCATATCGAAAAGGACGGGGGCAAGGACCGCGGGAATCATGCTGCCGCCGGGTGAACCGATAGCGATGATGTCCTCGTTGATTTCGGCGTCGCTGCCCTTGTGAAGAATTGTGGGAGTCATGTATGTGCGGGTACGTTTGCCGGGTGCATACTTATTGATGCCGCTGCTGAAATTGCGGTTTGCATTATTGAGGAAGAAACCGTTTACGTACAGCTTAGAGCCGAAAAACTGTGTCAGAGTGTTTGTGCAGGCAACAGCCATGCCGTTTTTATCGATGATCGAGATATGCGTCGTATCCTGTCCATCTGTCTTACGTTCATGGTCGGAGTAGTCCATGTCCAGCATCTTATAGATATACTCATCAGAAACGGCTGCTTGGTAATCAAAGTTTTGTCGTGCAAAGCGGGTATCCGCAACCTTTGAAATCCTCTCCTTGTCGCAGACGAGGGTGAGCTGGGTGAGTTTTTTAAGGTAGCCCGCCGGATCTGTATCCGGGTCGGGAATCTCAAGGATTTCGCCCATTTTAAGCATTTGAATAAGGGTCATTCCTCCAAAAGGGGCGGGGGCCGAGATGACTTCATAACCGTTGAATTCTCCTACGATCGGGTCACTGACCAGCGTTTCATAGGAAGAAATATCATCAAGCGTCATACCGGTGGCCGAAGCAATGCTTTGCGCAACGCTCCCGGAATAAAATGCAGAGCTGCCTTCAACGGAAATTCGACGGAGCACATCTGCAAGCTCGGAAAGAACGACGGTATCGCCGATGTTTTGAACGGCGGCAAAAGGTGTGTTCGGATCGGAGAAAGTTGCCTTTGCATTCTTTATGCGGAACAGCAGTGCATCGTCAACAAAGAACCCGTTTTCTGCATAGTAAATGGCATAGCTCATAAGTGACGACATACTGAATGAGGCGTAGAGTTCACTCGCTTTTTCCATGCCTGAGACGAATCCGGGAACTGCAATCTGACGGTAATTTACACCGGATTTTGCCGCTTCGGGAAGATAATTGAGGAATTGGCTTTTATTTGTGACGGGGTCATAGATAAGCATCCCACCCCCGCCGCCGATGCCGGAGCCATAGGATTCAACGACTGCAAGTGTGTATGCGGTTGCAATTGCAGCATCAACGGCATTGCCTCCGGAATCGAGTACATGTGTCGCAACCATGGTTGCATAGACGTTTGAAGTGCTGACGGAATATCCGTTGCGGCTGATGGTATAGGGCGATGAAGTCGTATTGCGGTCGCCAACAGGGTCGAGCGTAATATTTGGAATATCTATACCTATATCATGTCCATCGCAGGCAAAGCAGCCTGAAAATTGAAGAATGAAAACTAATGCCAATACAGCGGTGAGCAATCTTTTTGCAAGCACAGATGCGGGCTTTGAATTTGTTCTATTTTGTTTGCCTTTCATGCTTTCTCCTTATGTAAAAACTGAAATAAGTTGCTTAAACTTAAACAGTCTTCGTTGATGCAATGTACCACGAAGACTTTATCACTGAATTATCCGGGCTGTATCGTTTTAGGCGGCAGCTTTATTATTATACGCCCGTCCACGGTTTCGGTATAATGCTCTGAATCGAGCAGCTTTGTAAGTATACGGTTAATTCGCCGAGTGTAGAAGCCATTTGTTGTAACATGCGGACAGCCGCTCTCTATTCGTATGGGAATTGTCTCAAAAAAGCGTTGTCCATCGGAGGATTCATTATACTGAACAATTATTCCGTCCTTGGTGAAGGTATTGCTCTGGTCCATAATGAAATTGCCGAGGCTGTAAAAAATTATTCCGTTGCCGTATAGCTCGATCGGCTGAACATTGTGTGGGTGCGAGCCGATGACCATATCTGCACCTGCATCAATAATGCTGTGAGCAACCTCCTGCTGCTTGTCGCTCAACTGTGCAGTGTACTCGCTGCCGCTGTGGAGATAAACCACGGTAAGGTCGTTAGCCTGTGCCGAAGCAGTGATGTAGCTGTAAAACATGAAGTGATTGGTGGTAAGCACTCCACCGTGAGCAGTCTCATTGCTGTAAACGCTTGTTATTGCGATAAAACCGATCTTTACGCCGTCTTCAGTCGCAATCACCGTGTACGGCGGCAGTTCAGGTTCATCCTTGTCCGGAATGATACCTGCATAAGTCAGTCCAATGCTGTCAAAAAATTTTCGAGAGTTGTCATAGGCCGTCTTACCATAGTCAAAGCAGTGATCGTTTGCAAACCCGATAACGTCGATACCGGCCGCCTGCATGCTCAGTACGGCCTTTTCACTTGCAATGAGAGGAATGCCGTCAAGTCGCTTTTGATATTCACTCGTGTCACCGGTGCGGACGGGATTTTCAAGGTTGGCAAAGACATGGTCGGAATTCCTCCAGATGCCGGAAACACCGTCAAAGAACCTGTCGTATCCGTATTTTTCGCCAACCTGTCCGATGTAACGCCCCAGCATAACATCTCCGATGAAGGTGAGCTGAAGGCCATCGTTCGGAGAACTGTCGGGGGACTTTACTGCGGAAGCAGATTTAGATTCAACGCTGCCGAGGAAGAACATCAGTGAGAAGAGGACGGCGAAACAAATGAGAGGCACAACAAAGCCCCTCCGCCGCATGAGACTGCGTCGGTTGCCGATTTGAATCCGTTGTTTGACGGTAAGCTTTTGCAGCGATGCTTCCGTGGCAAATTCCTGATTATGATTTCTTTCAACCATTGCCATTAAACCCTTTCAATACACTCAGCCGGCAAAGACCGTACTAAGGAGCGTCACAAGTCCGTAAGTTACGAGAGTTGCGGCGAGCGTTGCCGGGATAGTGTAAAAAACGTTCTGTCTTGAATAGGTGTTTGCAAGCAAGCTGGGAGTGATTGCACCGACACCGCGGAAAGCAACGGTTGCGAACGGAAAAACGGGGAAAAGAAGCTCAACAATGAGTTTCAAAAACAGTCCCAACAAAAGCGTTACTGCAAATTTACGCTTGCCGAACAGAATCATAAATTTGGGCAGCACATAATTAACAATGACATAAACCACAATGCTGATCGCAAAGACAAGCACAACGCAGGGTATGTCATCAATTACCATTGCGAGATAACCGGGCACGATAAGTCCGCCGCATTGAATTCCGAACAACTCGTCCACGAGCAGACTGATGAGAGTTCCGATTATTATTGCCAAATAAAAATTTGTAACAGTCATTTTAACCTCTTGAGATTCTCGCCGCATTCGGGCTTTACTTTTCTTCTGTTTTTCGGAAATGCTTCGGCAAATTTTTCGGAAACAAGCTGAAACATTTTATTGATGCCGTCTTTTTTCTCTGTAAGGAAAATCGGCTCCGGGAGAGGGATATTTCCGTACCCAAGCAGAGCGTCGAGAATCGGCTCGCCATTGCCGTGTATGTTGCCGACGCACATCACTATTCTGCCGGGAAGAAGCGGCTTAAGAGCTTCAAGAACCTTTTCGGGTGATTGCTTTTCAAAGTTGATGTACTGAGTGACATTGGGAAAACGCCCACGTGAGTGAGCTTTGGTTATGTTGCCCGTGCTTTCTCCCGCAGCAACCAGAATTGCATTCGGTATTTTCGGGAAAAAATCTCGAACAAACTGTTTGGTCCTGTCAACCCTGTCGGGACGGCAATTCATAAGTATGACCGGGTTTGCCGCCAGGTCGGGCTTTTCGCTGCAAACAATGTCCCAAATGTCAAGCGATGAAGAGGGTTCGTTTGCGGCAAAAGCGTTTACAACGCAGCAATCGCCGTCATGAAGGTGCATATCATAGAATCTCAACGCACCGGGGTCTGCATGTGCCTTGAGCATTGCTGAAAGAGCCGTTTCACGGTCAATGCCGAGGGCATCTGCGGCGGCAAGGGCGACCGAACAGTTGCGTGGAAAAAGTCTGTAGTCAAACTGCTTCAGGTATTCATCGGAGACGGCACTATCGTCTGCAACAAACGCCCTTGTACCGCGTTTATCCGCAACATCCTTGAAATACTCGGTGTATTCACAATCGGGAACGACAACAGAACCATTGTAAGGGATAGTATCCGCGAATGCCCATGCGATTTGGTCCGTTGTGGGTCCCATCTCGTCAAGGTGATCTTCAAGGACATTTGTAATTACAGTCAGTCCGGCATTAATGATCTGGTGCTGATACACACGCTGGTAGTCGGGTCGAACGGCCATGCATTCGCAAACGAGGGCATCTGCACCACATTTAACGGCTTCACGAATGACCTGGATTTGTTCTGAAATCGTCACACCATGCGGGCGGCGAACGACATCCTGCTCGCTATCCGAATTCCAAAAAATCATTCTTGCAGCGGTACCGGTGGTCTTACCGACAACGTGATAGCCGGCTTCGGCGAGGATCGCTGTAATAAGCCTTGTTGTAGTTGATTTGCCGCGGATACCGTTTACATTAACGGCAATGCGGAGCTTTTTTCGGTTTGATTCGTTCTTTCGCTTCTCGATATTGCCGAGGATGATCAGCAGCACGAGACTGAACGCACAAACACACAAGGGCAATAGGTTTTCCATCTTTCAACTAAGCACTTTCGTTACAAATAGCATAAGGAAAACATGCTCGGTTCGGGCGGAAAAATGAACCGAAACAATAGAGGGAACCATGAGCTTCAATGCACAGCCAAAGAACAAAAAAGCCTACCTGGTTGTGCAGCAACTGCCCGTTTGCATGCGGGCAAAGCTGCCCTTTCGACAAATAGTTCTCCATTTTAGGCATATCTCCCAAATTTTAACAGCATTATAACATAAAACATGACGCTATGCAAGCACCAAATTTTACCGAAATTTTTCGTTTATGAAACACCGACAACAACTCCCAAAATCGCACTTGCGGAATCGGATTCGACCGTATAAAGACCGACGCTGATGCCGGAAGATTTTTTACTAAAAGGTGTCCTATCCTTGCAGGCTTCGGCAATCTTGTCGATCAAAATGCTTTTATCCGCATTGCTCAAAGCTTTTTTCGTATCAAATTTTTCGGCGGAATAGTAGAAAAAATCACTCAACAGTTCCAAATTTACGCTCATTCGTTCTCTGCACTTTTTGTTAATTTGTTTGGCAATTTCATCATCGGTCGTTGTGCCGTCATAGTAAAAGAATCTCAACCGGAGCTCTGCCCATTTTACTTGTCCAAATGAATCGGTTGATAAAATTAATTTGCCGTAATTCTCAATTTCACCGCAGGAAACAGCATATTCAAACTCGTTGTCCGTGCCGCCGGTTCTTTTAAAGCCGCAATTGTTCAATGATACTTTTAATCCACGTACAAAATCATTCAACGATGGATACAGTCTCGAGGTCGGGACTGCTGTAGGATAGCTTTGTTTGCCGTCAGGGTCGGTTTCTGTATAATAGTCCCTCTTGATCCCGAAGAAAAGCATTGCTCCGCCGGAAAAAAACACGAGAATTGCGATCAATATAAATTGAATGTCGTTCTGCGTCAGTTTGCCCCGCTTCATTCTGCATCTCCCTAGGTATAAAATACTGACGAAATAATAACATATTTAGCGTATATTGTCAATTGCTTTTGCGTGTTGCACATCGGATAGGCTTTGCCGATGCTGTTAAATGCGAGCTTGAAAATTGTGTTGTGAATGAGAATTGGTACTGATATGTGCATATTTTGCAGGCTGATCATGAGGATGCTGCCTGCATAGTCTCTAACCGTAAAACACATTACGCTGCAAAAGCAGCATCCTCATGATCAACTAACTATTCTTCAATTTGCGTGCATTGACTGCTTTCTGAAGAAAAAGACCTCACGAGTGTCAGTCTAAAGGAAGATTGCCGTTCAATTTCCGGCTCTTTTCCTTAAGATGCTGAGCAATCATCCTTATGAATTCGGAATTCGTGGGTTTGCCTCTGTTTTCGTCAAGTGTATTGCCGAACAGCTCGTACTGCGAGTAGATACTTCCCCTCGTCCATGCCCATTCGATAGCGTAACGGATGGCTTTTTCGACCGCAGCCTTGGTCGTCTTATTGAAAAGTGCGGTGAACTCATAAAGCTCATCTATAGTCATTTCATATCCAAGTTCAAGCAGAGAGAGAATCTGGCGGAGGTAAAGAGTCCCTTTAAGTCCGCTGCTGAGACTGAGTGGAGTCAAGATGGCATCGAGCATGCCGTCCTCATACTTCATTGCACTTTCCACTTCCCGAAAAAAAAGGCGGTTATCCATCCATTTCTGTATCTCGTCCAGCGTATTACTGTGCCTTTCGGTAAGTGATTCCGCATATTTGTCAAGTATTTTTACTGCCACTTCGCAAACGCCGGCGTTGGGGTCGATGATGTTGAATTTTTTGAATCTCGCATCATTCGCCATGTTCTCCGCAACGATGAAAACAATCATGTTTCTCTTGAAAAGATTAAATTTCAGCAAATTATCCGATAAAGTAAAATCATCGAAAAATTTCCTGCTCATAATGAGGATGTCCGGAGTTTCATCCACAAAGGTATTCAACAGCTCATATGTGTTCCGTATAATTGGAAGACAGTAAACCGTGCCGTTCACCTCATCCATAAGTGCCTTCGCAAATTCTCTTCCATCAGGCAT
Source organism: uncultured Clostridia bacterium (assembly GCA_934633695.1). Classification (GTDB taxonomy): domain Bacteria; phylum Bacillota; class Clostridia; order Christensenellales; family CAG-138; genus PeH17. The sequence continues at coordinate 12,011 of CAKTYT010000006.1, forward strand.
TGATATTGCTTCCCCGGCGAAAGCCAAGCTTATTGATGCCAGATGCGAGTAAATATACTTGGTTTTTTTATCCTGTTCTATAGGCTGCACCGTTCGCTCACCTCTTGATTTTATTCGACCTTTTTGTTTAATCTCCATGTATGCAAGCAGAGCAGAAACAAGCAATTTGCTTGCACCCGCTCTGCTTATATTTTGTATAGATTTAAATGACGAAATTGCCGTTTTCAAATACGGAAATCTTTCTTCCGTCATGGGTAATTCCGACTATGGACAGATCACTGGTGCCGACCATGAAATCGCAGTGCTGAATACTGGAATTGAGCCCTGCTGCTTTAAGCTCTTCGCGGCTCATTTTGTCACCGTCCTTGACGCAGGGGTATGCTGCACCGAATGCAAAGTGACAGGAAGCATTTTCGTCAAACAGAGTGTTATAGAATAGAACACCGCTGTTGGAAATAGGAGAATCGTACTGTACGAGTGCAACCTCACCAAAACGCTTTGCTCCGTCATCGATGGAAATTGCCTGCTTGAGGAATTCCTCCCCTTTTTCGGCGTGAACATCAGTAATTACGCCGTCCTTGAGAATCATATAGAAACCGTCAATGACGTTGCCGCCCTCAACGAGAGGCTTTGATGCAACGACTTTGCCATTTACGCCGTCGAGCTTCGGGGCGGTAAACACTTCCTCGGTAGGCATATTTGCAACAAATTCGATTCCGCTCTTGCTGAATTCCGAGCCTGCCATCCAGATATGGTTTTCAGGAAGCTCAACCATGAGGTCTGTTCCGAGCGAATTGGTGTAATGGAGGAACTTAAAATTGTACTCGTTGAGCTTTTCACGTTTTTCTCTGAGGTAGTCGCAGTGCTGACGCCATCTTTCAACTGCACCGCCGGCAGCATTTATCCTGACTGCCTTAAAGATTTCGTCCCAAAGCTTTGCCATGGCCTCGTCTTCCGATAGGTCGGGGAAGACCTTTTTTGCCCACGACGGAACGGGTATGCTTGCAATGCACCAGGGGAATTCGCTGTTCATCAGCATATCATAATATTCGCGATTTGCCTCGCCCTCGGCCTTACCTTTCCTGTCGAGCCTGTCGGGGTCAACCCCCTTAAGATTTTCGGGGTCGGAAGCGGAAATGCTAAGCCTTGCAGCTCCGAGCTTCGCCTGCCCGAGGTTGCGATCTGCGTCCCATTGAAAAACATTGTCAAATACTTCATCGTCGGCATTAAGGTAGAACTGACGTGTAACAAAATCATCATTCCACTGCATAATGACCTGCTTTGCCCCCGCTTCATAAGCCGACTTAACACAGAGCCTTGCAAATTCCGCACATGAAACCGGTGCGTTTATGACAACGTATTGTCCTTTTTGTACGTTAAGCCCCACTTCAACAAGAAGCCTTGCATACTCTTCAAGCATGTTTATCATTTGAAAACTTCCTTTCAGCAATTTTTCAAAACGTTAATCTCGGGATTTTGTCCTCGAGAACACATTGTGCAAAAAAGCAGGGGACAACTGCCGCAATTCCTTTGATTTAAGGAAGGCTTTTTGTTCCCTTTTCTATTTTGCCCTTTTCAAATATAGCACTGATTTCAATTGTTGTCAAGAATAGTTTTGCACCGTTATTGAGGTAAATTTTAAGGCTGAAGGCATGAATTTTTTGTGTCGGTGCGTAAATGTGTACATACCGCACGGTTTTGAAGCCCATTAAGGCATTTTTGGGGCTGCTGCGGACAACTATCTTTTGCAGCAACCCCAAATACATACGACGATTACTCTATACTGAGGTCAATATCGCCCGTATCAGAGGTAATTTCGCATTTGCCGCCGGTTAGGGTTTTCGGAACTTTTACATGACCTGTTGAGGTATCGATGAGGAAGATCTTATCCGAAAGCAGTGTGCCCGTTACGTTTCCGGTACCTGTTTTTACGGTGATCGAGCCTGCATCACAGCCATCGAACACGATGTCGCCAGTAGTCCTTTCAATTTCAAGTGAATCAAATGCAATCACGTTCGTGAGCTTTACATTTCCTGTAGTGCCGGTTGAACTGAAAACGTTGCAGCGGATGTCGGTCAGACGAATTCCGCCGGTAGACGTTCGGATTTCAAACTCGGTGTTTATGTCAGAATCGATGACTTCAATGTTTCCTGTTGAGGTAGAGAGAATGGCTTTCTTCGCTTTAATGGAACTAGGGCTGATTTTTCCGGTACTTACTCCGATTTTTAGTTCTCCCGAAACGGAAGCAAGGCAGTTGATATCTGCGGTTTCTCCCCTTATGGTAAGACTGTCAAAGACAAAGTCCGCCGGAATATCGACATCACCGGTGGTCGATTCGATGTCTAGGGAGTTGTACTCGTTTTCGGAAAGGAAAACAGTGATCTTCGTCTTGCCGGCAGAGAAGTTAAAGAAATTATACCAGCTACCCGCTCTGTCAACGCTGATGCGAAGAGTATTATCTTCGACAGAAACGGCATAGCTGACGTTTTCTGTCTCATAGCAGGTAATTTTGCAGTTATCGTCCTCTGCCTTTTTAAAGAATATACGTGCGGTGTCAGAGTCAATGACAATTTTGTCGAAGGTTTCGTTGATCGTATGTATTTTTTCTTCACTGCGCGAGGTGTCAAGTCTGCCGAAATCAAAGCCGAGTGCACACATTGCACCGAAAAAAATCAGAATCCCGGCAATAAGAAGAATGAGGGCAGTGATAAGAAGCTTTTTCGTTGATGTTTTCATTTTATTTCTCCTTTTTAATAAACCATGATTTTACCCAAAGGGCAAACTTTTTCGTAAGCAGGACGAGTCCCTGTGAAACCTTGACGCAAAGGTATACCCAGAGTATTGTAAATCCGGCACTGAACAATGCAATACCTATAAATGCCGCAGCGATAGGAAAGCCCATGCCGAGCGAAAGAACTGAAGCAGCTGTTCCGCCGACAAAACCTGCTGCGATTGCAAGGACTAATGCCCACAGAACGACAATAATGCACCAAAATACAGCGTAAACACTGAGAAACACTGCGATGAAGCCTATGATAATCGGGACCCATACGGGGGACCCGAGGATGAGCAGGATAATTTCCCACACTCGAAGAGTGCGTTTCGGTTTCACGCGTTCTTTTACGAGTGCAGTAAGCGGAATCTCGGATACGGTTTTTGATATAATTTCACTGACCGGACCCATTTCATTAACGGCTTCATCTTCTGTCATGCCGTCCTCGACATAATCGTCGATCAATTCGCCGTAATAGGCAAGCTGCTCATCAATATTGTTCTGCGGAATGCCTGAAAGTCCATCCCGCAATTCGTTAAGAAATTGGTGTTTGTTCATTTTCGTCTCTCTCCTTAATAATAAACTCATAAATTGCCATAATTTCTTTCCACTCCGATTTAAATTCCTCAATCCGTTTTGCACCTCGTTCTGTTATGTGATAATACTTTCGGAGCCGTCCGTTGTGCTCGGCCGTTCGTACTGTCAGCATTTCCGCAGATTCGAGCCGTTTGAGAATGGTGTAAAGAGTTGATTCGGAAAGCTCAATATACGGTTTGACGTCTTTGATGATCTTATAGCCGTAAGAGTCTCCGTTTTTTATTGCCGCCAGGATGCACACGTCCAGCAGGCCCCGCTTTAATTGTATGTCCATGCAATACCTCCTTCAACGAAACACATCACAACACGAAGTATCTCGCGTGTCAAGGGATGGAGAAAATTTTTTTCGACAGAGCTGCTCTGCCGAATTCGGGTATTGAAACGAATTGGTTAAATGGTTATAATTAACGGGGAGTGCGGGTAAATCTGCCCGTAATGCTCAAATATCGATGTGCAGATAATTTGCATTGATGCGAAAGGAGATACAATGAGAAGAAGTATGTTGTTCCTGCCGGGCAATACTCCGAACATGATTATAAACGGCGATGCACTCGGTGCTGACTGCGTTATACTCGACCTTGAGGATGCCGTTTCGCCCGACGAGAAGGATGCAGCACGTTTGCTTGTCAGGAGTGCCATGATGAACATGGGCTTCAATGGCTGTGAGGTGACTGTACGCATAAACTCGATTGATACTGATTATTGGATGGATGATCTCGATGCAATCGTTCCGCTGAAGCCAGACCTTATAATGCCGCCGAAATCTTCCTGTGCGGACGATATAAGGAAGATTGATGAATACATCACCGGCATAGAAGAACGATGCGGGATAGAAAAGGGAACGGTGAAGCTCATTCCTCTTATCGAGACTGCGCTGGGTGTTGAAAACGCCTTTAATATTGCGACTGCGAGCAAGCGTGTTGCCGCACTCTTCCTGGGCGGGGAGGACTTGACTGCCGATCTGAGATGCAAGAGGACAAAGGGCGGAAACGAAATCAATTACGCAAGGACAAGGCTTGTTTGTGCGGCAAGGGCAGCGGGCATTGACGTTTACGATACCCCGTTCACCGATGTTAATGACGATGAAGGTATAGTTGCCGATGCTGAGTACGCCAAAAGTCTCGGTTTCAGCGGCAAATCCGCAATTGCACCGAGACATGTCCGTGCGATAAATGAAGTATTCAGTCCATCACTCAAGGATATTGAGTACGCAAAGCTCGTTTTCGAGGCGATCCGCATGGGCAAGGAACAGGGCAAGGGTGCAGTTTCGCTGCGAGGTAAAATGATTGATAAGCCCATTGTTGAAAGGGCAAGACAGACACTTGAAATGGCTAAACAGCTCGGTATGGGAGGCATCGATGAATAAACTTACTCCTTCAATCAAAGACGCTGTTGTAAACAGCGGTCTTCGCGATGGAATGACCATATCGTTCCACCATCATCTCAGAAACGGCGATTATGTCCTCAATATGGTAATGGAAGCCATTGCCGAACTTGGGATAAAGAATCTCACCGTGAACGCAAGCTCCCTGTTTGATGCACATCGTCCGCTCAAAGAACATATTGAAAACGGTGTTGTTACGACTTTGCAGACGGACTATATGTCAGCGGAACTCGGGAAATTTATTTCGTCGGGCAAGATGAAAAATCCGGTACAGTTCAGAACACACGGCGGAAGACCCTGCGATATTGAAAACGGAAAAACTCCCATTGATGTCGCATTCATCGCTGCACCGGTCAGCGACCCAATGGGCAATTGCTCCGGCAAATACGGAAAATCTGCCTGCGGTTCGCTCGGCTATGCAATTCCCGATGCAAAATGCGCAAGGCATGTGGTAATAATAACTGATGAACTCGTTCCCTATCCGCTTGTTGATTTTTCGATTCCCGAGACGGATGTCGACCAGGTCGTTACCGTTGAATCAATCGGCAACCCGGCGGGTATTGTGTCGGGAACAACTAAAATAACACGTGATCCTGTCGGACTTTTGATGGCAATGACGGCGGTCGATGTCATAAAGGCTTCCGGACTGCTTAAGGACGGCTTTTCTTTCCAGACGGGTGCGGGCGGTGCTTCACTTGCCGCCGCAAAATACCTTAAAGATGTAATGCTTCGGGAAAAGATCTGCGGCAGCTACGGTCTTGGCGGCATCACCGGTTACATGGTCGATATGCTCAACGAGGGCTGCTTCGACTCCCTCATGGATGTGCAGTGCTTTGACCTTAAGGCTGTCGAATCAATAAGAAATAATCCAAGACACAGAGAGATTTCGGCAACACATTACGCTTCGCCCGGAGCAAAGAGTGCGACTGTCGATTCACTTGATGTTGTTATACTCGGTGCAACCCAGATCGACACGGATTTCAACATAAATGTACACACCGATTCCAACGGCAGGATCATGGGGGGATCCGGCGGTCACAGTGACACGGCGGCGGGTGCGAAGCTCGCAATGATAATTGCTCCTCTTTCACGTGCAAGACTGCCAATTGTAACCGACAGAGTAACCTGCATCTCGACTCCGGGCAGCACCATCGATGTGCTTGTAACTCAAAAGGGCGTTGCGGTAAACTCCAAGGATACGGAGCTTCGTGACAGACTCGTTTCGGCAGGCATCAAGGTCGTCGATATCAACGATCTCAAGGCACTTGCCGAAAAGACTAATGGTGTGCCTTCGAAGCCGGCAATCGGAGACAGAGTTGTTGCCGATGTCATTTATCGTGACGGGACGGTTATCGATAGAATCCGCGAAGTCGTCGATAAATAAATTTTTGGAGGAAAATGAAATGAGAACTATTGATGCAAAATGTATTACGGAACAGGTCGCAAAACTCTGCATTGAGGCAAACTGCATGCTGCCATGTGATATGCGTAAGCGGATCGAAAATGCGAGAGAAACTGAACCGTGGGATACTGCTAAGGGAATTCTCGATAAAATAATCGAAAACTACTGCATCGCAGACGAGAACAAGGTTCCCATATGCCAGGATACGGGCGTTGCCTGCGTTTTCCTTAGGATTGGGCAGGATGTCCATATAGAAGGCGACCTCACTCAGGCCGTCAACGAGGGCGTAAGGCGTGGCTACGCCGAAGGCTATCTCCGCAAGTCGGTCGTCAAAGATCCTCTCCGCAGAGTAAATACGGGTGACAACACCCCTGCAATGCTATACACGGAAATCGTTCCCGGCGATAAAATCGAACTTACCGTTGCTCCCAAAGGGTTCGGAAGTGAAAATATGAGCAAAATCGCCATGCTCAAGCCTTCGGACGGAATTGAAGGAGTAAAGAACTTTATCCTCAGCACTGTTGAGCAGGCAGGACCCAACCCCTGTCCGCCCATTGTTGTCGGAGTTGGCATCGGCGGTACCTTTGATAAAGCTGCTTACCTTGCAAAGCGTGCATTGATGAGAAGTACGGATGAGAGAAATGCCGATGAGTTCTATGCAGAACTTGAAAACGAAATGCTTGAAAAAATCAATGCATTGGGCATAGGACCGCAGGGCTTTGGCGGAAGGACGACAGCACTTGCCGTCAACATAGAAGTTATGCCGACACATATTGCCGGTCTTCCTGTTGCCGTGAATATCAACTGCCACGTTACAAGACATAAAACAACTGTACTGTAAGGGCTGGAAAGGAGAGCTTTGTATGATAAATCAAGAAAACGTTAGATCAGCTGAAAGAAAGATCTTCCTTCCGATTACCCGTGAACAGGTTCGTACAATAAAGAGTGGTGAACAGGTTCTGCTCTCGGGCGTTATCTATACTGCAAGGGATGCGGCACACAAACGCCTTTGCGAATTGGTAGAAAAGGGCGAACCCCTCCCCTTCGACATTAAGGATGCTACCATTTACTATGTTGGCCCTACCCCTGCAAAGCCCGGACAGGTCATAGGTTCGGCAGGACCGACGACGAGCTACCGCATGGATGCCTATTCCCCAACACTTATAAGGGAAGGCGAAACGGGCATGATCGGCAAGGGCAAACGCAGCAGCGAGGTTATTGAAGCAATGAAAAAATACGGTGCCGTTTACTTTGCTGCGATTGGAGGAGCAGGGGCACTGCTTTCAAGCTGCATAAAATCGGCAGAAGTTATTGCATACGAGGATCTTGGTGCGGAAGCCCTCAGGAGGCTCGTTGTTGAAGATCTCCCGGTCGTTGCTGTAATCGACAGCGAAGGAAACAATCTGTACGAAAAAGGCAGAGAAGCCTATCTTAAGACGCAGGATTGAACCTATGCCGAAGCAGGTTCATCTTTCGCACATACCCGTTGATCCGGGGTTGGATACACCGATTTATAAGCAAATTGCCGACTTCCTGTTCGCCGAAATATCGGAAGGACACATTGAAAAGGGAGCAAAGCTCCCGACGGTGCGTGAGCTTGCCGAACAGCTCGGAATTGCCGTCGGAACGATACGGCGAGCATACGATGAACTTGCAAGGCTCGGCGGAATCGAGATGAAGCAGGGGCAGGGGACTTTTGTTGTATACGAGAAAATGACTCGTGAAAGCAGGAAACAGAAGGCGATGGTTACTATCGATAAGCTCTTTTCCCAGCTTGATGAACTTGGCTTTTCGTCTGCCGAAATGGATATCTTCCTTGATATGAAGCTGAGAGAACGTGCAAGGACGCAGGATGATGTCAGAATTCTGCTGCGGTGCGACAGTCCGGAGCTTCTGCATTGTGTGTCGGAGCAAATTTATGCACTTGGCGGTGTTGATGTCTACGGTCAGCTTATAAAGAGCGGTGCGGAAAGCGAAGACTTCGGGAGCGTTTCCGACATAATCGTTGCAAGACGCGGAATGCCCGTCGGACAGAACGAAAGGGACAGAAGTGTATTTGTTTCACTCATGCCCGATCTTGATATGGTTGCGAGGCTTGCAAAGCTGAAAGAAGATGAGAAGGTCGGAGCGGTTGCTGTCTGCGATACGTTCCTGGATGAAATGCTCAATATTTTGAGAAGGTTTGCACCCAATGCTTGTCTCAGAGGAATATGCAACGCAAGTGCAAACGACGTTTCAAGATTCATAAGAGATAAAGAAGTTATCTTTGTTCCGGAGGGCTATGCGACGCTGTTTGATTCGGAAACCTGCCGTGCAATGGAAAATGGCGAAGCGACACTGCTGAAGTGCCGCATAGTTATGGACGAAGGATCTCTCTTTGCCCTGTCGGAAAAACTTGGCAGAATACGGAGAGAGATTCGCATGGGCATGATGTAAAAGCGGCTCAGTCCGGTCGGAAAAAGAACTGCATGAATGAAAACTACCGGCGTGAAGTGTAGTTTTGAAATGCCGGAAAATATAATATTCGGTGTTGATTTTAACACTTGACACATGGCATAGAACAATGTATCATATTGAACCGACACAAGAGTGCGTACCGATGGGGGTAGGATAGCCTTTCGGGTGTATGCGGGTTGTGTTTGGGTAGTATGAAGCACAAATATAACCAAAAAATATGAAAGAGGTCAGTGATGGATAAAAAGACATTGGTCATCGGCGTTATCGGTGCAGACGTTCACGCTGTTGGCAACCAGATACTCTACCACGCATTTTCGGATGCAGGCTTCAACGTTGTAAACCTCGGCGTCATGGTTTCTCAGGAAGAGTTCATAAATGCTGCTATTGAAACAAAAGCGGATGCAATTCTCGTTTCCTCGCTCTACGGTCAGGGTGAACTTGATTGCCGCGGTATGCGTGAGAAGTGCGATGAGGCAGGTCTTGAAGGAATTCTGCTGTATGTCGGCGGCAATATCGTTATCGGCAAGCAGCCCTTTGACGAAGTCGAAAAACGCTTCAAGGCAATGGGATTCGACCGTTCGTTCCCCCCGGGAACTCCGCCCGAGGTCGATATTGAAGCACTTAAAGAAGATCTGCATATTACCGAGTAACAGCCATGAAACCCGTTTTGTTGATTGATTTCGGAAGTACATACACCAAAGTGACGGCGGTCGATGTCGATTCTGCCGCTGTTCTGGGTACTGCTTCATCTTACACGACCGTTCAGACCGATATCAACAACGGACTCTCCAACGCACTTGAAAAGCTCGAAGAGACAACCGGTAAGCTCAGCTTCAGCGAGAGATACGCGGCGTCGAGTGCCGCAGGCGGACTGAGAATGCTTGCAAGCGGGCTTGTGCCTGAGTTGACGGCTGAAGCGGCTAAGTGTGCGAGTCTCGGTGCGGGAGCAAAAGTTTTAAAGACCTATGCGTTCCAGTTGACCGAGGACGACGAGGAAGAAATAAAAAACCTCAACCCCGACATCTTCCTGCTGGTCGGCGGAACTGACGGCGGCAATACCGAGTGCATTCTGCACAACGCAAAGGCACTTGCACGAATCGGCGGCGACTTTCCGATAATAATTGCAGGCAACCGCACGGCGGCAAGGCAGTGCGAACGCATTCTCGAGGGCAGGGAGGTCTATGTCTGCGAGAACGTCATGCCGAAGTTCGGTGTGCTGAATATTGAACCTGCACAGAAAAAAATCCGTGAAGTTTTCCTTAAGAAAATCATTCAGGCAAAGGGGTTGAGCAAGGCCTCAGAGCTGATTTCGGGAATAATGATGCCAACACCCTCTGCTGTTATGGCTGCGATGAAGCTGCTTGCCGAAGGCACGGAAAACGAAAAGGGCATAGGCGAACTCATAGCAGTCGATGTCGGAGGTGCGACGACGGACATTTATTCCGTGTCGGACGGTATGCCCGATGACCCGAGAACGATGATAAAGGGTCTGCCTGAACCTTACATCAAGCGTACGGTTGAAGGCGATATAGGAATGCGTTACAGCATACACGGTATTGTCGATGCTGTCGGTATCGGTGAAATTGCAAAGCTGTCCAGTCTTTCCGAAAGCAGAGCGGAAGAACTTGTCAACATGTTTTCTCAGCATACGGATTTTCTCCCGAATGACGAGGAGACAATGCGTCTCGATGAAGCACTGGCGTGCATGGCGGTCAGAACGGCTGTTACAAGGCATGCAGGCAGAATTGAGGAGACGTATAATATGATGGGCACTGCCTATGTTCAAACGGGCAAAAACCTTATGAATGTCAATAAGGTCGTTATTACGGGCGGTTCACTCATCCACAATGAGCATACGGGCAGAATTGCATCGTTTGCGTTGTATGACGAAAAGGATCCCACTTCACTTAAGCCGAAGCGTGCCGAAGTGCTTGTGGATAAAAAGTATATCATTGCCGCCATGGGTTTGCTGGGTGAACATTATCCCGATGCGGCACTTAAGATAATGAAAGAGGAGTTAATTTAAAATGTCATTAAAAAATAAACGCATTCCCGACTCGGAATTCTATGAGATCCGCAAAGATGTTCTCAATCAGTGGCCGACGGGAAAGGGCGTTGACCTTGATGAAGCTATCGAGTTTCATAAGGCTATGCCGGAGCATAAGGTCTTCTCAAAGAAACTTGTCGATGCGAAGAACAGAGGCGTTACTCTCATCCAGCCCCGTGCAGGTGTTGCACTCATTCACGAGCAGATAGAATTGCTCACCTATTTACAGGATAAGGGCGAGGCCGATTTGCTCCCCACAACGATTGACAGCTATACACGTCAGAACAGGTATGAGGAAGCAGAGAACGGCATCCGTGAGTCTGCCAAAGAACGCAGGTCGATGCTCAACGGCTTTCCGGCAGTTAATCACGGCGTTGAGGGCTGCCGTCAGCTTATCAATGCTCTTGATACCCCGATTCAGGTTCGTCACGGCACTCCCGATGCAAGGCTTCTCACCGAAATTGCTTATGCAGGCGGTTTTACCAGTTATGAGGGCGGCGGGATCTCTTATAATCTTCCCTATGCGAAGAACGTTCCCATGGAGAAGACTATTATTGACTGGCAGTATGTCGACAGACTGACCGGCATTTATGAGGAAGCGGGTGTTTCAATCAACCGCGAACCTTACGGTCCTCTCACAGGTACTCTCGTTCCTCCCTGCATCTCCCATGCAGTCGCAATTATCGAAGCTCTTCTTGCCGCAGAACAGGGTGTTAAAAACATAACTGTCGGTTACGGTCAGTGCGGCAATCTCGTGCAGGATGTTGCCGCTATTCGCACACTTGAAGAGCTGACTAATGAGTACATGCACAAGTACGGTTATGATGACGTTATTATCACCACCGTATTCCATCAGTGGATGGGAGGTTTCCCCCAGGACGAAGCGAAGGCGTTCGGTGTTATCAGCTGGGGAAGTGCGACCGCTGCACTTTCAAAAGCCACCAAGGTTATTGTCAAAACTCCTCATGAAGCGGCAGGCGTTCCCACAATGGAGGCGAATGCACAGGGGCTTCGCTGCACAAAGCAGCTTATTACCATGCTCGCCGACCAGGTTTGCACTGCCAGCAACCTTGAAACGGAAAAAGATGTCATCCGTCGTGAAACACGCTGTATAGTCGATAAGTGTTTCGAACTCGGCGAAGGCGACATTGCAGTCGGCACGGTTCGTGCGGTCATGGCCGGCGTTCTTGATATTCCGTTCGCTCCTTCAAGGTTCAATGCGGGCAAAATGCTTCCTGCAAGGGACAATAACGGTGCCATAAGGATTCTCGAGGTAGGCAGGCTTCCCTTCACGAAGGAAATGATTGATTTTAACCGTGAAATGATCGATGAGCGTGCAAAGGCTGAAAAACGTAAAGCTTCCTTCCAGATGGTCATTGACGATGTTTATGCAATCAGCAAGGGCAGGCTTGTAGGCCGTCCACAGGGATTGAAAAACTGACATTCAAGCAGGGTACAGGGCCTTATGCTCCGTGCCTGAAAAATACAAACAAACTGCAAAGCAGGATTGAATTGAAAGGATAATAACATGAAAATTGTTGATTTGATTTGTTCTCCCGGTCGTACCGGCTTCTATTTTGATGATCAGCGCGCCATAAAGGCGGGTGCAGTATCTGATGGTTTTACTTATGTAGGCGAAACTGTTACCGATGGCTTTACATCTGTTCGTCAGGCAGGCGAATCCATCTCTGTAATGCTCGTTCTTGAGGATGGGCAGGTCGCTTACGGCGATTGTGCAGCGGTACAGTACAGCGGATGCGGCGGACGTGACCCTCTCTTCCTCGCAAAGGACTTTATTCCTGTAATTGAAAAATACATTAAGCCCGAACTCGTGGGCCGCGAAGCCGACAGCTTCAAGGGCCTTTCCGAAATGGTTGAAGCGATCACCGTTGATGGCAAGCGTCTTCACACCGCAATTCGCTATGGTTTGACTCAGGCCATTCTCGATGCAGTTGCAAAGGCAACCAAGCGTATGATGTGCGAAGTCGTTGCAGATGAATACGGCTGCACTATCACCGATGAACCCCTCAGCATCTTCACTCAGTCCGGCGACGACCGTTACAACAATGCTGATAAAATGATAATCAAGGGTGCTCAGGTTCTTCCCCACGCTCTGATCAACAATGTAAAGACGAAGCTCGGTGAACACGGCGAACTGCTTGAACAATACGTTGCATGGCTCCGCGACAGAGTTCTCAAACTCCGCAAGGACGATAGCTACAATCCGGTATTCCATATCGATGTATACGGTACTATCGGTGCTGCATTCGGCAACGATAACTATAAAGCGATGGCAGATTACATGGCAAAGCTTGAAGAGGCAGCAAAGCCCTTCCATCTCCGCATTGAAGGACCTATGGACGTCGAAGACCGTGAAAAGCAGATGCTTGCTCTTAAAGCGATAACCAAGGAACTCGATGACCGCGGAATCAACGTTGAAATTGTTGCCGACGAATGGTGCAATACGCTTGAAGACATCAAGTACTTTGCCGACAATAAGGCAGGCCATATGGTTCAGATAAAGACCCCCGACCTCGGCGGCATCAACAATACTGTCGAAGCAGTGCTCTACTGCAAGGCAAAGGGCATTGGTGCATATCAGGGCGGTACATGCAACGAGACCGATCGATCTGCACAGGTTTGCGTACAGTGTGCAATGGCAACTCGACCCGACCAGATCCTCGCAAAGCCGGGTATGGGCGTTGACGAGGGCTACATGATCGTTTATAACGAGATGCAGCGTATTATTGCAATGCATAAAGCAAAGACAAGGGCATAAAATAGGCTGTGAAATATTCCGGTGGTGTCTGCGAGCAGGTTTGCGGTGCTGCCGGATATTTCTTTTCCGAAGAAAGGTGCCAACGCCGCTGTATGGAGCAAAGTGAACAATTTTTTTATAAAAAAATCTCGATAATTCCGAAAAAAACACTTGACAAACTCGAATGCCTGGGTTAAAATAACTAAGGTGTCCCTTTGCGGGGACTTTATTTAGCTTGAAGTTTATTCCGTCGGTCTTGGAGGCGGGGTAGGCAACAGCATAAAAACAAGGAGGCTCTACCATGCGCGTTAAGATTACATTGGCTTGCTCCGAATGTAAGCAGAGGAACTACAATACGTTCAAAAATAAGAAGAACGACCCCGACAGGCTGGAGTTCAATAAGTATTGCCGCTTCTGCCGCAAGCACACTCTCCATAAGGAATCCAAATAAGGAGCCTGTTATGAAGAAAGAAAAAAACACTGAAAAGAAGAACTTTTTCGCCAAAGTCGGCGATTGGTTCAAGGGTGTCGGCAAGTACTTCGGCGAAGTTTTCGGCGAGGTTAAAAAACTCAGCTGGCCCAGCCGCAAGGAGCTTATTAACTTCACTCTTGCGGTAATTGCATTCGTTGCCCTTATGGCAGTTATCATGTGGGTTCTCGACCTCGGCTTCAGCCAGGGCATTTCCGCCCTTGCCAAGATTGGCCAGTAAGGACGAAGCATGTCGGACGAAGTAAGGACTCACTACGGGGATGATACCCCGCTTGATGCCCGGTGGTACGTCGTCCACACCTACTCGGGGTACGAGAACAAAGTTAAAGAGGACCTTGAAAAGACGATCGAGAATCGTAACCTTCGGGATTTGATTCTGGAGGTCAAGTATCCCACCGAGCAGGTTACGGAAATGAAAGAAGGCTCCAAGAAGCCGAGGGTCGTTTCCCGTAAGGTGTATCCCGGATATGTAATGGTCAAAATGGTCATGAACGATAATACTTGGTATGTCGTTCGCAATACACGCGGCGTCACAGGCTTTGTAGGCCCGGGAAGCAAGCCCATTCCCCTCACTGATGAAGAGGTTACGGCGATGGGCGTTGAGCGTATGCAGCTCAAACTCGATATCGAAGTCGGCGAAAGCGTCCGTGTTATCTCTGACCCGTTTGCAAACTTCATCGGCGTTGTTCAGGCAATTGACCCTGATACGCAGAAGATCAAGCTCAACATTTCACTCTTCGGCAAGGAAACGCCGATTGAACTGGACTTTGTTGAGGTGCAAAAACTTTAAACCCGTATGTTTTTCCGCTGAGCGGATTTGCATAGTGGGAGGTACGGCAAGCCCGGAAGGGTTATGCGTTTCTCTTCGCACGGCAATGGGTTTTGCCGCAGAATTTGTCGGACCGCTCGCACCACATTATTTTTAGGAGGAAATTTAAAATGGCAAAGAAAATAACCGGCTTTGTCAAGCTGCAGATTCCCGCAGGTAAGGCAACTCCTGCACCGCCCGTAGGTCCCGCACTGGGCCAGCACGGCGTCAACATCATGGGCTTCTGCAAAGAGTTCAATGAGCGTACCGCTAAGCAGGCGGGCCTCATCATCCCCGTTGTTATCACGGTATACCAGGATCGTTCGTTCACCTTCATCACCAAGACCCCTCCCGCAGCTGTCCTCATCAAGAAAGCTTGCGGAATCGAGAGCGGTTCCGGTGTTCCCAACAAGACTAAGGTTGCGAACATCACCAAGGCACAGGTTAAGGAAATTGCAGAGCTCAAGATGCCCGACCTCAATGCAGCAAGCCTTGAGGCAGCAATGAGCATGGTAGCCGGCACCGCACGCAGCATGGGCGTTGTCGTTGTTGACTGAGAAGCGAGGTACTGAACTATGAAGCATGGCAAAAAGTATATCGAAAGCACTAAAGTAATCGACAGGCAGAAGCTGTACGATCCCGAAGAAGGTATCGCAACCGTTATTGCAACTGCTAAAGCTAAGTTCGATGAAACTGTTGAAGCACACATCCGTCTGGGCGTTGACTCCCGTCACGCGGATCAGCAGGTTCGTGGTGCAGTCGTTCTCCCTCACGGTACCGGTAAAGTCGTTCGCGTTCTCGTCTTTGCAAAGGGCGATAAGGCTCGCGAAGCTCAGGAAGCAGGAGCAGACTTTGTAGGTGACGAAGAGATGGTAAAGAAGATTCAGACCGAAAACTGGTTTGGTTTCGATGTCTGCGTTGCAACTCCTGATATGATGGGCGTTGTCGGTAGAATCGGTCGTGTCCTCGGTCCGAAGGGCTTGATGCCTAACCCCAAGAGCGGCACTGTTACCATGGACGTTGCAAAAGCTATCACCGATATTAAAGCCGGTAAGGTTGAGTATCGTGTTGATAAGACCAATATCTGCCATTGCCCCATTGGCAAGGTCAGCTTTGGTAAGGATAAGCTCACTGAGAACCTCAACACTCTCATGGATGCTATTAACAAGGCAAAGCCCGCAGCAGCAAAGGGTACTTACATTAAGAGCCTCGTACTCTCCACCACTATGGGCCCCGGCGTTAAGTTCAACGGTATGAAGTTCTGATTTTGAATTCAACTCGGATGAAACAATAGGTTTTATTAACATTGGGCAGTGTGACTTCGGTCGCACTGCCCAAATTTTTTTAGGGAGGGGTTGACAACACTGCTTAAGTGTGCTAACATACATAATACAGTCATGACGGATGGAACGGCAGTAAACCAATCCGCTGTTCGGACGTGGAAAGGAGAAAGGATGTTTAATATTGACAAGATGTCTCGTGTTCCGATTTACGAGCAGTTTATGAATCAATTTGAACAGGACATTATTCTCGGCAAATTGAAACCTGATGAAAAGGTACCGAGTGTGCGGTCACTTTCGGTGGATTTGTCTGTCAACCCAAATACGCTTCAAAAGGCATATGCAGAGCTTGAGCGGAGAGAGCTTTGCTACAGTGTACCAGGAAGCGGAAGATTCATTTCACCCAATGCGGCGGAGCTGAGTCGCAAGCGTAAGTTCGCATTGCTTGATGAAATAGTGGAATTGTGCAATGAATTAAAGCTTTTCGGTATTGACATAAATACCGTTAAAGAGGCGGTTGACAGGGCATATGAAAAGAATTGAACAACGCTGTTTGTAAATTCATGAAAGGAATATAATAATGATTGAAATTTTAAATCTGAGAAAGAGTTTCGGTTCGGTACATGCAATCAATGGACTCACCTGCACGATTCCGTCAGGATGTATAATGGGTATGGTCGGTGCGAACGGTGCGGGAAAATCTACACTGCTGCGTATCCTTGCGGGGGTTTATAAGGCGGATGAAGGCAGCGTCAAACTGTTCGGAGAGGAAATCTATGATAATGTCGAAGCAAAGAAACACATTGTCTATGTTCCGGATACGATGCCAATGGCAGATAACTCAGCCAGCATGAAGAGAATGGCAAAGTTTTACTCGTCATGCTATGAAAATTTTGATTATGCCAAGTTTGAAAAGCTGGCAGGCTTCTTTAAATTGAACATTTCTGCGAAGATAAAGTCTTTTTCAAAAGGCATGATAAAACAGGCTCAAAACGTACTCGCTCTTTCATGCAATGCAGATATTACCATGCTTGATGAAACCTTCGATGGGCTTGATCCGATCGTGCGAAACGAGGCAAAAAAACTGATCTATGCCGAGGTCTGCGACAGAAATGCTACAATAATCATTACAAGTCATTCTCTGCGTGAACTCGAGGATACATGCGACCGCCTTGCAATGATTTATAACGGCAAGCTTATTATGCAGAGCGATGTAAACGATCTCAAAACGCATCTGTTCAAAGTTCAGCTTGCGTTTAATGTCGAACGCAGCAGGGAGGATTTTAAAGGCTTCGAGGTTGTTTCGTTTGAAAAGAACGGGAGCGTTATGAACCTTATCATTCGTGGAGAAAGGGATATCGTTGAAGAACAGCTCAGGAAGATGGACCCCATTTTGATTGAAATGCTTCCCCTCTCCCTTGAAGAAGTCTTTACATATGAAATGGATGCACTCGGCTATAAGTTCGAGGAAATTCTGTAAAGTGAAAGGAAGGATTGAATATGCCAGTCTCAAAATTTTTCAACAAAACCTTCTTTAAAGAAACAATAAGGAGCCTGAAGATTCTCGGCATTGTCTGTACTGTAATATCTTTATTGATCGGTATGGGGTCAGTGTCGGAGGGAACTCTTTACGTATGCATGTACATTGTCAGCAGCATGTTTTTTGTTATTGCGGGTGTGCATATTGCAAGCAGAATAAAGAGAAGGAGTGTCTGCGAGCTCTATGGCAGCATACCCGTTTCAAGAAGGCAAATGTGGGGGAGCTATACACTTGCTGCGGTCATATTAGGTGCTGCGATCATCATTGTCAATATCGCGGCTGTCGGTATACACATGGGAATTCAGACTCTCAGGGGTACTTCGTTCATACCGATTTTTGATTGGGGCAGGTATATGGCAAACATGGCTGCTGCATTTATCGTCGGCATATGTGCAATGAATCTGGTTATGATAGGCATAAACCTGACAGGCAACGGCTTCGGTGCTGTTGTGGCGATCTATCTGATCGTGCTGGTTGCGGTGCTTTCACTGGCAGCAATGAGCAGGATCAGTCGTTCGCCGTTCGGTATCTTCTCCATGCTCTTCCCCGTAATGCCCGCAACAAAAATTGCGATTTTATGGGCAATGCTCATAGTATTAATGCTCGTACTCACGTTCTTCTCCTGCAAGACTTTCGTAAGCTTTCGTATGGAAAGTTCGGGAAAGTTCATGCGTTCACGCAAGACAGCAATTATTTTTGCAATAATTGCGGCAACATGTGCAGGGTTGTCAATAATTTTGAACGGAAAGTTCGACAGCGTATTTATATCAGCTGCAAGCGGCATAGGTGCAGAAGCACTCATCGTATGTCTCATCGAAGGAATAGTGGTGTATCTTGGCATCATGCTGATCCAGCACAGAAAGTCTAAAGTTACGTTGAAGGAACTCGTCTATTTCCCTATTTCAATCGGTGCAGTCGGGATTGTCATTGCGGTCGGTCTGCTCTTCAGGGAAAATGCGAAGACGATCGATATCAAACCCGATAACATCGCATATATAACGATTCCTCAAAACCTTGCCGAAACAATTGACTCGTATTCATATGTTAATACAGACAGCGGCATCTATAACGATACCACAGTCGCAAGGAACGGTTACGGCACTGACGGCGAGGAAAAGATACATATCGTTTCACCAAAGGTGATAAACCTTATCTGTGAGGGCATCAGAGAAACAGAGAGCGAAATGACAACAGACAGCGTATTCGGCTTCAAAAACCAGCTCATGAGCAGTATTTTGGGGTACATGGGCTATGGTATCTACTCGGATTTCACTGTTACACTCAAAGACGGAAGGGACTACACTGTTTCGATATCCGTTTATGATAAACTTACAGAAAGCATTCTTGAATGTGATGAATACATAGATAAGGCACTTGATGTTTCCAGGTTTGAAGGCGGTCGAATATTGGCGAAGGAAGAACGCTTCCAGAAGCTACTGCCCGTATTCATTGAAGAGTACAACAAGCTCAGCCGTGACGACAAGCTCAAGGTTTACGGATATGAACTTAAATGGGAAAACCTGAATGTTTACGGCAATTGTTTCCTCGTTTCACGGGATGGTTCGCAAAACCAGCTGATTGCAATTACGTCGCTGACTCCAGAAACTGCGAAAATGTACATCGACATCTGCAATGAATTCACCGGTGAAGCTAAGTATATGGATTTTGCAATGCAGCGTCTCTATACTGACGAGTTTGGATATGCAGACTGTTTGTTCGGTGTTGATGGATTCTGCAAGAGCAATCCCAGACTGTCTTACAGCAGTGTGTACGAGTCAATGAATATCGTTTTTAACTCAACATTTAGTGAAGAAGTTGAAGGCGAAATATTCTACGATGATCAGGGTAATGAGGTGAGCCGTGATGAATACATACGTCTCGAAAGGAAGAAGCAAAAGATAAAAGCGGAAGCGAAGAAAGAGCTGGCAGAGCTCCTCGAAGCAGTCTATTCTTCAAATGCTTCTCCTTGGGACAGTGATTATGTCATCAGCATAAATGACTTTGGATGGATCGACTTGGAAGAGGAGTACACCGATGAGGATGGCAGGACCATGAGTTGGTCGGACTACTATGAATCTATACCATACCAGATAGCCAATCAGCTCAAAAAGTTCATCGGTGTGACCGAGGAGCAGTACATGAGATTGTTCGAGCTCATGGATATTTACACTGCCTACTTGGTCGATTCCGACTTCATCGAATACATTGATTAAGTGGTCTTTGCGATCTCACTAAAGAAACTATCGAAAGCAGAACCGCAGAAGCTGCTGTTAAAATCAGGATAAGGCGAGCTGCATTCGGCACGTCGACTGAAATACATTCAAGATATAGACCTTGCGGAGAAAAAAAACGCAGGGTCTTTATTGTGCCGTCAAAAGTGGCAAAGTTAATGAAGCAGCCGCCGAAAAGTCCGGTTATAAATGCGGTGAACGGTGCTGCAAAGCTGACCCTGCCGGAAGCGGAGAGACATGCAAACAGCAAGGACAATGCTGAGACATTAAGTGTGAAGGCAAAAAAAGCAATGACCTTCATCGGCGTAACAGAAAAGCCATTTGCAAGCATCGACGTTATGCCAATGAAAATTCCGACAATTATCAATGCAATGTAATCGGTGATGAGGGGAAAAAGCTTTGACCGCGATACATTGGCAAGAGTTGCTTCGACAGAACGGGCTTCATCCGTGCCGCAGAACGAACCCATCTGAAGCAAAATGAGAACGACGGCAAACGCAGTGATTCCGGCGGAACGGGTACGTACGGCAGAATAGACGGTTTGAGAAACAAATTCGCCGTTCGGATTACCGACAAAAACGATTTTGCATATGTTGTCCATGCTCAATCCCTCCGCATTGGAGGAAAGCAGATTGGAGAGACGGATGCTTTCGGCGTTTGTAAGCTCATGTCCAAGCAGCGTTTCAGCATACTCTTTTGCCCGAAGCTCTGAACGGAGAGCAAGGGCAACACCGCAGACCGTTTCAACAACTGCTTGCGAGCTTTCGGAGCCCTCGGCACATGTATATGAGAGCAGGTGAGTTCCGGAAACGAGGTTTGATGAAAAATTTGATTCGATCGTCAAAATGCCTTCAACTTTGCCTTCTTCAACGAGTCTTGAAACCTCGTCGAAATCTGAAATCGTGTTGAAAGCAATCTTTTCACACGAACCGAGACGGTCAATAAGCTCGCAGGACAACGTGCCGCCATCAGAATTGGTGACAGCAATATTGACCTTGTCGGGAAGGCTTGCACTTAAGACGAAATTTACGCATAAAAAAACTAGCCCAACCGTAATGAGAC
Source organism: uncultured Clostridia bacterium (assembly GCA_934633695.1). Classification (GTDB taxonomy): domain Bacteria; phylum Bacillota; class Clostridia; order Christensenellales; family CAG-138; genus PeH17. The sequence continues at coordinate 32,840 of CAKTYT010000006.1, forward strand.
AAAGTAAAAGCATTAGTATGCCGCCGGAAAATACCTTGATCTTAGTGAAAACAACCCTTAGCATTTTGTACGCCCATCCTTTCTCCGTATCATAAAATTAAAAATGGAGTTAGCTCGAATTACGATTACGCCAACGGACAATGAGGTGAAAAGAATCGTTATCACTGAAAGCGGGAGAATGAAATGTTTGCCGTTAAGTCCGTTAAGAGCGTATGTAGGTATACTTATTACGCTCAGAAACTTTGCAAAAGGAGGGAAGAGCTTGACCGGATAAATAGTACCGCCAAAAAACAGTTCAAGAAGTGTTATCAATGCACTTACCATCATGTAGCATTCACGATTGCGGATAACAAGGGAGAGAAAAAGCGAAAACGCGAAACAGGCGGCAAAGGTTATCATAAATATCCACACCAGTTTCGCATTAAAACCCGAACCCAGTATGACTGCAACAGGTAAAAAGCCAAGCAATGAAAACAGCATTGCACAAATACACTTTGAAAATATCATCGACGACATACTCCCGCCGAGGAGAGTAAACCGTTCAAGTACACCCATGCCGAATTCTTCGGGAATTGTTTTCACGACACAGAAGCTGCAAAAGAAAATCGCCATGCAAAGACAACACGCAGTAAAACTATTTTGCACACGGTCGATGGGAGCATCGCTGATGTCATTGAAGAGATTGCCTCGACCCAACGCACTTTCAATTATTGACGTTGCTGCGGAGTCGCAGAATTCTCTGTATGTTGCTCCGTACATTTCGCCCTCGTGTGAGAGGGAATAGGCAGCAAACCAGGCATTGCGTTCGCTGAAAATAATGCTCGAAACAGAATCGAGTATTGTTTTTGTGAGACTGCTTTCCAGTTGTTTTTTGGAATTGAGGCAAACGGTTACCGGCATGCCGTCCATGCGGTAGAGGGAATAAAAATAGCCGCTCGGAATCACAATGACTGCGGCAACATCCTCAAGCTCATTGGTAAACAGGACATCCTCCGAGGCATTGGGAGGAGTGATCCGCCTCACCTCGGAAAAGAGTTCGATGCGGCTGAGCTGCTTGATCAAGGATCGGGACATTACGCTCTCATCTTCGTCGGCAACGGCAATTGCGAAGCTTTTGACCGTAAGGTTAGCCGAAGCGGAGTCGCTAAGCCCAATGGAAAGAGCTGCCGCAAGGATCAGTGGAAGAAGCAGCGAAAAAACGCCCGCCGCCGAAAAAAATAAGCAAATATCTTTACGGATACAGGCAATTAATCCTTTCATAATTCGTTTCCTTCCTTTACGACCCTGAGCGAACCGCTTTCAATCAAAACAATACGATCTGCAAGTTGGTGTATCTCGTCAAGATGATGACTGACAAGAACGACGGCACAGCCTCTGTTTTTCAGCTTTTTAAGCAGACCAAGAATAAGCTGCACTGATTCCTCGTCAGCTCCGACTGTCGGTTCGTCAAGCAGAAGCAGCTTAACGTCGCCGACAAGTGCAGCGGCAAGGTTGAGCCGCCGCTTCATTCCTCCGGAATAGGTTGAAACAGGTTTGTCAGATTTTTCGACCAGGTTGACCTGCTCAATCAGGTGTTTTGTTCGTATGGCCAGCCTTTTCCCGTGAAGACCCGCCGCACTGGCAAAAAAACGAAGATTTTCAAGCCCGGTAAGACCGGAATAGAGTGCATATTCCTGAGGAACATATCCAAGCTCGCCACGTCTAAGTATTTCCCGGGAAATACAACCCCTGTCGAGTCTTAAAATACCGGCAATAATTTTCAGCAAAGTGCTTTTGCCCGCACCGTTTTCGCCAATGATTCCGACGATTTCACCTTCGTTAATGTCAAGGGAAAACGGCCCCAACACACGGTTGAAGCCGTAAGCTTTTTCTATACTGTTTAAGCTGACTATCGGTTTAGTCATTATTTTAGCCCATCAATCCGCCGAGGAGCTGCATTATCACATCTGAGAGGATATCAGAGAAAGATTCCTCCATGGAGGTAAACAGGTCATTAAGCTCATCGTCAGAGTACTCGGTGACGTCAGTCGGGGAAACTTCGGGGATTTTTGCCGTAGAGGGCTTGCCGGTGGTTTCGATTTTCAGGCTTGCTTCACCAATCGAACCGAGCATACCGATGTCATACTCCCCGAAACCATCGAATTTAACAGTAAGGTCAAAAACGAAACCGTTGTCTTCGTTCTCTGCAACATCAAGTGAAATAACGGAAGTCATATCGTCCGCAGCAGAACCATCGTAAATGCCTTCAGCAACGAGAAGTTCATAGTTTCCGCAGTAGACGTCGTTAGTTACTTCAATATTTCGTGCGGTGAGCATGAAAACGTTGCGATCATTGTACGTGAAGGTCAAATCACCACTCTTGCCATCGTCATACTTTGTGAGGATGGCTTTATAAACTGAATCAACATCAGAGAAGTGTGAAAAGGAACAGCCGATTTTGGATTCTTTACCGTTTGTGCAGTTGAGTTCCACGGTGAATTCACCAATCTCAATGCGGTACATCACAAGTTCCTTTCCGCAAAGGGCAATTTGAATATTTATTGAGGCACAGTCCTCATCGGAGAGTGTAGATGCATTTTCCAAAAGTCCGTCGCTGAGTTCATTGATTGCTTCAAGAACTTGGGTATACTGTGCATCGAGGGCTGATGAATTTTCATTGGTGAATAGCCAACCGAAATATGGTTCAGTTGAGAGGGAGACGATGTAGCTTGCAAGCTCCGTATCATCCCTAAGCTCTTCTGCAAAACTTTTAACAGCTTCACGGACGAGGGCGGCATCGGGTGTGAAGGTATAGACCCTTGCGTTTGCAGCTTCTGCATCGAGACAGTCAAGCGAAAGTGAGGACACTTTCTCGACAGCAACACTGTCCTTGTCAACAATGGAGGTAAGTATTACATTGTAGCGTGAGCAGATGTTTTTGTATGCTTTTTCAATGTCTTCTGTGCGAGTAAAGTGCTGCAATTCGCCTTCGGGAGTGAAATTGTCGTTGGATAACTCCAGAATTCTTGAGGCATCCATCAGGTAGTACCCATCGGCAAGCTCCGGAAGATAAATACCAACCTGACCGTTCTTAGCAGTAAGTATGGCTGAAAGCAATTCAGTGCTGTTGTAATTAATACCGATTTCATTGACAGAATGCTCGCGACGTTTCTCATCCATCTTAAAGGTCAGTTCAATGCTGCGAAGCATTTTATTGAGTATATCATTGTCGCATGAAAGGCTGATGCTTCCGTCAACGGAGTGGTAGGTTGAGTCAATAAAACTGCCGTTTAGTATGGGCTCGGCTTTTGCAAAAATTTTCTCGTTTATCTTGATAAACTGCCTGCTGGGGCTGTTAAAAACGAGGAGAAAGATAGCTGCGGCGGCAACGCAGAGGACTGCGGCTGCGACGGCAATGATGATACCGGGCTTGACTTTCTTCTTGGGTTTTCCGTCAGACTCCGTGCTGATTTCACTCGCTGCATCAGGAGAATCGGGAAGAACAGTGGCAGTTTCGGACGGCAGCACAGGACTATCGACCGATTCAAAGGTCGAACCGCCGCATTGGGGACAGAATTTGTCATCATCAGAGACGATACAGTTACAATTTTTACACTTAAGCATAACAAGCTCCTTTCGCTTTGAAAAGGGTTTTCAAGCCGATTCCATCGCCATGATTGTATCAGAAGACAAGGTCGTCTGTCAATTCCTTTATATCGGATGCAGTACTGAATGAGAAACAGGCGGGTTTATTGACAAATCGGAGTAGGTTCATAAAATGCTATGCAGAAACCAAATGTAATAACGTGACGGATACTGCTTCGGCACTGTACAATCGGGGTAAAATACGTTATAATCTATACTGGGTTTGTCCACAACCAGGCTATTTACATGGGGGAGAAAGAAAAATGAAGCAAGTACTCGGCTGTATAAGGCGTGCCGATGAGAAATACGATATGATAAGGGACGGAGATAAAATCTGCGTCGGAGTGAGCGGGGGAAAGGATAGTCTCCTTTTGATGTATGGACTGAAGCTCTATCAACGCTTCTCAAAGAAAAAGTATGACATGTGTGCAGTGATGCTTGATCTCGGAATTGTTGAACAGGATACAAGTGGAATAGAACGATTCGCAAAAGAGCATGACATTGATTTTGAAGTCAGAAAAACTGATATCGGTGATGTTGTTTTCAATGTACGCAAGGAAAAAAGCCCTTGTGCAATGTGTGCAAAGATGAGACGCGGTGCATTGAATGACATTGCTGTTTCAAAGGGCTGCAACCTTGTTGCCCTTGGGCATAACAGGGAGGATGTGCTTGAGACTTTCTTCTTGAGTCTTTTTTACGAAGCACGGCTCAATACGCTTGCACCTGTGACGTACCTTGGCAGGACAGGTGTAACGGTAATAAGGCCACTCGTCTATTTTCCTGAAAAGGATGCAATTGCTGCTGCACGAAGGCTTGAGCTTCCCGTTCTTCCTGCAAATTGTCCCGTTGCAGGCAAGACGAAGAGAGAAGATATGAGATTGTTCTTACAGGACCTTCATAAGATTGTACCCAATACCGAATCGAGGCTTATGAAGGCAATTTCCGATACCCACAAATACGGTATGTGGGATAGGATGAAGCTTCCGCCAAGGCAGACCGGCGGCGTGAGAATGGGCGAGTGCGACCCCCTTTGCTTGAATTTTCAAAAGCCCGATGAGGAAGAGGATAAAAAGACAAATATTGAACAAATTATCAATTTGATGGAGGATTGAAGCAATGGAACAGACTACCGGCAAGCCGAGAGCAAAAAAAGAGAAGAGATATTTGAAGGTGACGCCTTCACAAATCACATGGACGGCCATCGTCAGCTTGTTCGTCGGGGTGGCGTTGTCACTTCTTGTGTTGACAGGCGGAACAACAAGATTTCGCATTGCAGATACCGGGAATAAATATGACGCGACTCTTCTGAGCGTATTGCTGAAAGAAATTGATGAATACTACTATTTTTCAGAGGACATGCCCGACAGTCAAAAGCTTAAGGAGACTGCTGCAAAGGCGGTTGTAGGAGCTATTGGCGACAAGTACGCTGCATACTACACAGAAGACGAGTATGAGGCATTCAGAAACCAAATAAATGGCGACTACAAGGGCATAGGGGTGCTTGTTTCGCAGCTTGAGACTGAAAAGGGCATAGTTGTCACCCGTGCCTTTGAGGATAACAATGCTTACAATGCGGGCGTGAGGGATGGTGATGTTATTGTTAAGGTTGACGGGACCTCGCTTGAGGGCATGAGTCTTGATGATGCAGCCGATCTGCTTATTGGCGAGGACGGAACGAAGGTCAAGCTTGAAATCATTCGCGACGGGGAGACAATGGAGTTCGAAGTTGAACGTGGCGATGTACACAAGACACAGGTCTTTTCAAAGCAGCTTGAAAACAAGATTGGTTACATCTGCATTGAATCATTCACGGGAGATGCGGCAACGGCATTCAATGAACACCTTGATAAGCTGCTTGGGGCCGGAATTGAATCGCTTATAATTGACATAAGGAATAATCCCGGAGGTTCTCTTGACGTTGTTGTCTCTATTGCAGACAGAGTTCTTCCCGATTGCCTCATCACGACGATTGAAGGCAAGCTCTGTGATCCCCCTGATGAGTACAGGTCATCCGATGAACAAAAGCTTGAGATTCCTTATGTTGTACTGGTAAACGGAAATTCGGCTTCGGCAAGTGAGGTTTTCTCCTCTGCTGTGCAAGACAATAAACAGGCAGCGATTATCGGAACGACAACATTCGGCAAGGGCATTGTTCAGACCAGCTGGTCTCTGGGCAATGGCATGGGTTTTATTAAGCTCACAACCGATGCTTACAGAACCCCCTCCGGAAAGCTTATTCACGGCATCGGAGTTGTTCCAGATATAGAAGTCGAGCAGGATGCACAGCTTGAAGGCGTTGACCCCTACTTCATAATGCGTGATGCAATGGATAAGGATCTGCAGCTGAAAGCGGCAATAGAAGAATTGTCCAAATAACAAACATTCAAACAAAAACCGCCTTATGGGAACTTCGCATAGGCGGTTTTGTTGTGTTTGCAAATCAGTTTTAATGGAACGTCATCTGTAACCCGCACGCCGACGCCATGTTGAGGGTACGAATAGGAGAAGCATGGGCCAAATCTCGAGTCTTCCTATCAGCATGTCGATAGTGAGAACAACCTTGCTGAAGTCAGAAAAAAAGCCAAAATTGCTCGTGGGACCAGCCAAGGCAAGGCCGGGACCGACATTGAAAAGGCAGGCAAAAACGGAAGAGATGTTAGTTTCAAAATCATATCCGTTTATGGAAATAAGGAGAATTGAAACGAACAGAATTCCCATCATTGCCGAGAAAAAGACTTGAACTGCACTGACCAGACGTGGATCAACCGGGTGCTTGTCAATTGACAGCGTCTGCACATATTTGGGGTGGATGAGCCTTCGAAGCTCATTGCCGAAATTTTTGAGCAGAATAACGATACGGGATGTTTTTATTCCGCCGGCGGTCGAACCTGCACAGCCGCCGCATGCCATTAGCAAAAGGAGAACGCATTTTGACAGAGGCGGCCATGTATTGAAATCAAATGAAGCAAAACCGGTTGTGCTGTAAACGGAGGCCGCATTGAATGCTGCATGATGAACGGAAAGCCCGAACGACGGGTAGAGCTTCGCTGTATCTATGGAGATTATTGCAACGGCAATTACATAGATCGCAAAAAACCAATGGAGTTCCTCGTTTTTTGCTACTTGACCGAACTTGCGGAGCAGGAGGTAGAAGTAAAGATTGAAGTTTATTGCAAAAATGAGCATGAACACCGTACATACCGTTTGACAATAATAGGACTCCGCTATAAGCCCTGCGTTTGTGACGCAGAAACCACCCGTTCCGGCGGTTGAAAGTGCAGTCGTGAATGCAGCATACGGCGTCATCCCGCCAAAAAGGAGCAGAATCGCCTGCAAAAGCATAAGGGCTATGTAGATCGAGTAGAGGATGATTGCGGAAATTCGTGCTTTTGAAACGAGCTTACCGACGACAGGACCGGGAACCTCCGCACGCATGATGTGCATTGAGCGTTCCTTTGAAAGCGGAAGTATCGCCATAACGAAGACGAGAACGCCCATCCCGCCGATAAAAATTATAAAAACACGCCAGAAGCCTATACCATGAGGCAGACTTTCAATCTCGCTTAGAATCGTTGCACCCGTGGTAGTAAGACCGGAAGCAGTCTCAAATACTGCGTCGATAATGCTTTTACACGTTCCGCTGAAAAGAAAGGGGAGTGAGCCGAGAACAGACATGAGAACCCATGCAAGTGCAACGGTAGTGAATCCCTCCTTTGCGTAGATAACGGTTGATTTGGGCTTGACGAGAGAGCATGCAGTGCCAATTCCGCCGGTAACGAGAATTGAATAGATGAATGCAATAAACTCACGTTCATGCCTTGCCACTGCAATGATGAGCGGAAGCAGCATGAGTGCGGCCACAGTGAGCAGTATTTTGCCGAGCATGTTGAGAACCATACGATAGTTCATAAGAGTACTCCTTGTTCGTGCCGATTATTGGTCAGTCGATTTCACTTGTCAGAATATCTGCAAGGTCATTAAATTTTTTCTTCTTGGTGACAATAACGACACTGTCGCCTGCCTGAATGAAGTCGTCGCCTCCTGGAATAATCGTTTTTCCACCGCGGACAATGCAGGCGATCAACAGTTCCTTGTGAAGGTGACTGCTGAGCTTTTTCAGAGGAACGCCGAACAGCTTGAGGTTGCCTTTGGCATTGAACTCGAGTGCTTCGATTCTTCCCCCGACGAGCTCGTAGACAGTTTCGACATTGCTTTCCTCGGGACTGCAGCTCATTGCACGGACAAAAGCGGTTATTCTGTTCGCTGTAATTTGCTTTGGCGAGACGATGCTTCCAAGCATATCCGCAGGCATGACATCGATAAGATTTTCATTATTGACCTTGATGACAACTTTGCCTTGAGACTGTCGCTTGGCAAACAAACCGCTTATAATGTTCATTTCATCAATTCCCGTCAATGCAACGAACGCATCTGTTTCATTCAGCCCCTCTTCGATCAGCAGGTCATGGTCGGTAATATCGCTGTTCATGACGAGTGCATGTTTCAGTTCATTGCTGAGTTCAGCGGCACGTTCGGGATTACTCTCGAAAATTTTAACTTGTATGCCGCTGCGTTCGAGCAGCTTTGCGAGATAAAACGCAATTCTGCCGCCGCCGCAAATCATTGCAGTGCGGACTTTTTTGCGTTTGTCTGGAGAAATTGCACGAAGGAATTTTGCCATTTGCTCGGAAGAAGCCGTAATATACAACCTATCGCCGGGGTGAATGACAAAATCACCCCTGGGTATGATGACGTCACTCCCGCGTACTGCCGCACAAATCAAGACTTTTATCCGGTGTTTTGAATAAATATCCATGAGAGAGAACCCGATCAGCGGATTGTTGGCTTCGACATGCATTTCAACAAGCTCGACCCTGCCGCGTGCGAACACTTCAACATTCATCGCCGAAGGTATGCGTAAAAGCCTTGCAATTTCTTCGGCGGCAGCAAGCTCAGGATTTATAACCATCGAAAGACCGAGGTCATCCTTAAGAAAATCAAGCTGGGCATTGTAGAGAGGATCCCGTATACGGGCGATAGTATGCCTTGTGCCAAGCTTGTGGGCGATGAGACAGCAGAGCATGTTCACTTCGTCGTGTGCGGTTGCCGCAATGAGCAGATCAGCATGGTTCGCACCGACTTCCTTTTGATTTTGGTAGTCGGCTCCGCTGCCCTCAACGCAGAACACATCCATTTCACTGTCAATTTTTGAGGTGACATCAGGATTGCTGTCGATAACTGAAATATCGTTTCCTTCTTCGGAGAGTTTCCTTGCGAGTCTGCGGCCCACCTTTCCGCCGCCGACAATGATAATTTTCATTATTTTGACCTCGTTATGTCAGATTTTTTATTGCTCAGGACAGGCCGCCGTGCTCTTCATAAAACTTATCGGCCTCTGCTTCATACTGCCTGTAAGTTTCTTCTGAGATACCATAGAAGTTGCGAAGCTGTGCAGCAGCTATCTCCGGTCTTGCGATAACGGCGTTGCGAAGCTTTGTTATTTCCGCTTCCCATACGGCACGGGAGGCGGGTATGCCCCAGCGTGCAATGTGTCTGTCCATTTCGGTGTCCATTTCAGCCACCATCGAGTCAAGCAGTGCAGTGAGCCGCTCCGCCGTAAGATGATACTTCATGATATAAATGTAGCGAACAATAAAGTCGTGTCTCCAGGATTCATTCGAGTTAAGTCCGCAGTAGATGTCCATTTGGCTGAGGGAGCCATTTGCACTCGGAACACCATGGACGTTGAAATAGTTGGAAAGCACATTACCCTCAGCGGAACTCAATGCAAAATCGGAGTCAAAGAAAATTGCTCTCCATTTAACGGCATAATCCGTTGTACGCCAATATTTTTGGTTGAACATATCAAAATCGGAGAGATAACTCCTTGCAATGAGGTAATCCATGAAGGATTCAACATCGACCCATTGCTTGAACTGTTCATATCTGTCATCAGTCATGGGAATGACATAGGAATTTCCGCCGAATTCATCAAAATGTGCAGCAAAAGCACGAACCCTGATGAAATCCGCATTGCTTCCCTGAAGCTCCATTGTATTCCGCTTGACAATATTTACAAGGTCGGTATCAACACCGAAATGCGTTGCAAGAAAGTCCTTGTTCATGTTTTCCTTAAGATCATAAAGTCCCCAATACTTACCGTTTACGTAAACGGCAGTAAATCTTGATTCGGAAGTATCAAGATTCATTCCGAGCATGGCTTTGCTTGCAAAGGAATCGCGAATTCGCGATTTGCTGTAATCTTGCCCGGCATTTCTCAGTACAAGCGAATAAAATGTTTTATAATAATTTTCGCCGAAGAAGGGGTAGGTAATCTCCTTCTGACCGTAACCGGAGCGGAAGTAGATTCCGAGCGACTTTTGCTTGTAGGCTCTGGTTCCTGCACCGGAAACTCTGACTCCGGCGGCGGACTGGGTGCCGAGCTGACCGTTTGCCTCAAAGAACTGCACGTAGCATTCCCTTTCTACAACGGGAACAAAGGGCTTGCTTACCGCATAAACTTCGGCAAAATCGCTTTCGTCCATTGCAAGGCAAATAACGGGGATGGAGTGCGGTTCATCGAAGATATAAGTGAATGTCACAACGTCACTTGGCATAACCCCGTCAACGAAGGTTGCCGCACGAACAACAGTATTTGAAGATATGTTCAAAGCACCGCTGTAAACGGGACTGGATGCAGTGGGCTTGCTGCCGTCAAGTGTGTATCTTATGACAGCATCCGCATTTTTTGCTGAAATCTCAAGAGAAAATGGATCTGCGTGATACATATCAGTGTTTGAAAAGACGGGAGTGGCAGCGTAACTCATATAATATGTTTCGGCGTTCTTCGAACCTTTAGTTGCCGATGTAAAATAAACTCTTTCGCCGTTCTCGGTAAAATTGACCCTGCCGCTTGTGATGCCGAGCTTGTTTGTACCCGTTTCGAAAACATCGACGATGCAGCCTGTTCCGTCAGTCAGAATGAGAGTTTCGCCTGCCGGGGAGAGACTGAAAGGGGCAATGGAGGGCTTTTGGTCGAGAATGTCTGAGGAGCATTCTACAACAGCATATCCGCCTGCCGGAATCGTAATGTGTGAAAGATCGTAAAGAGCAAGATTCATATCATCATCACTGATATGCCAACCGGTAAGGGTAATCGTTTCAGCCGAACCGTTATAAAGCTCGATCCAGTCGAGCAGACCGCTTCTGGGAGTTTGAACCGAGCAAGTTTCACTTATATAACAAGAAGAGGGGTTGAACCCTCCAACCCCCATGTAGTCGGTAAAACCGACCGTTGTATTTGCAGCACCCGGAGTGGGGAGAGCGTAATACAATATCTTTCCCCCTTCATCCCGGCCTATCGAGACATTGGAATGGAGTTCCTCAGGTATGTAGATTGCATCCATTCGCATACCATCGTAGGATGAGAGGAATATGCCCTCGTCCTTTGCAGAAAGTCCGAATGAGGCATGAAGTTCATCGCCCGATGTTATATCCTTCTTTGAAAGGAACACAACAAGATACTCTCCGCTGCCCAACGTCACATCGGGGAATGCCCACTTGTCGGGGTTTGCAGAATTGTCCGACAGATAGTAGCCGAGCAGTGAAACGGGCTGATTCGAGAAGTTGTAAATTTCAACCCAATCGTGCCTTTCACCGTCCTTATCCGTTATGCCGAATTTATTGTCGGGGAGAACCTCGGTTATCCTTATTGCATCGGTGTCGTCCATCGGTTTCCACTCAATGGAGGAAAAAGTTTTTTCGGAATTTTCAAAACCTTTTGTCGGGAACGCAGTATACGCAATGCCAAGATTAGTATGAACGGCACTAATGGTGTTGGGCATGGCAACATCAAAAACGATTTCATCCTTTAAGCTCCCATACCCATTGTAAAGGCAAATCATGTTTTCCTGAGAGCTGAGCTTAAAATCCGCATTAAAAGAAGGGATGCCTGTGCCATCGTCTTCGCGGGTCTTTTCACCGGTATAAGTCGAACCCATTAGGTAAACAACAGCGTATTCTCCGGCATTGAGCTTACAGGAAGGAAAGTGCCACTTGTCGGTTTTCTCTTTGTTGTCGGTAAGATAGAAATTGTGGAGGTCGATTTGCTTTCCGGTGGGGTTGTAAATTTCTACCCAGCCTTCATCGCCACGCATTACCTCGGTAAGGCAAAGACCATCGGAAATAGAGACATTTGCTCTTGCTTCTTCAATTGTGTTGTAAATTGCCGAATCGTTGTTGGCTGCACCGGCTGTGGGAGAGGCAGTAAAGCCGAATTTGCCGTTCCTGCGTGCGGCATAGGAAATATCAAGATTGAGTGCAGGGACGCTCAACGCCTGAAGTTCATTCCCGTCCTTATCGCAGAGCGAGAGCAGAACCCCGCTGTCGGGAAGATTAAAGTTCGCAATCATCTTCCCCTCGCCGGGCTGTGTGCCCTCAATGCAGTAAATTATCATATAGCTTCCCGCATTGATGGCTGTTCTGTCGGGAAAAGTGAACGTAACGTTCTGAGACTTGTTGATGAGTTTATAACCGGAAAGGTCAATTTTTGAGCCGGTGGGGTTGTAAATCTCCAACCAATCGGGCGAGCCGTAGACCGAATCCGTCAATGACTTTGAGTTTGCACTGACGACCTCAGTTATAGTAAGTGTTTCGTTTTTAGCTGCACAACCTGCGACAGAAAACAAAGAAATAATAAGAGACAGCAATGCAACAAAAAGAATCAATTTCATCGCTGAAGAGGGTTTTTTAAAACCGGCGTTGAACTTTAACATTGTTTTTATCCTCTCGGAAGTATTCGGCAGAAGAGGCAACCCTTTCCACCAATGCCTATTATACACACAATTACGAAAAAATCAAGGGCTTGAGGGATCTTTGAATACCAACGAAGACAAAGAGACAGGTTACAAAAGAACTTCCGATAAAAGGCAGAAAATGAAAAACTTTCTATGACCACTATATCTTGTGCTTCGAACATACAGCAACCACAAGGCATGAAAAATAATTTTGTTAATGCCCTTGCGAAAATTCAATTATTTTGGTATCATTATATTCCCATCCATATGAAACGGTTGATTCTGCCGGGCTACGTCTTTATTAAACGCACCCATCGGTCCTACCGGTTTTATCCGGACGGAGTATTGAAAAGCGGGAACTTGAGCGAAAGTCTCCTTTCGCGTTGTTTTGCGGTGCTTGAAATCTCTTCTTTTGAACAATGGTTTGGGAAATTTTTAGGCAAAAATCGGAGGTGCGAATTTGTTATCCGCTGTAATCATTTGGGAGAAAGCCCTGGAAATTCTGAAAACGGAAATGACCGGTGTCAGCTATAAACTCTGGGTCGAAAATCTTACGCCCGTAAAGGTGGATGATGATCTCGTTCTGGAGCTCATGCTGCCCGATACGCACCCTGCCGAGCAGGATGTGCAAGCATCATCGCTTGAAAACATTTACAGACGTATCATAGTGCGCGCTGTTTCCCGTGCCGCAGGCGAAAAAATGGACGTAAGGTTCGTTCCGTATCAGTCTGAAGAGGAAAAAGCAAGGTGCGTCAGAGAAGAACCCGCAGTCCAGGAGGAGATGGTTCCATCCGTTCCCGTGACAGAATGTCCGACATTGATGACAAAATACACTTTCGATAATTTCGTTACGGGTGAATCTAACCGATTTGCGAGTGCAGCTGCCCTTGCCGTTGCCGAAAATCCGTCGCAGGCATACAATCCGCTTTACATTTATGGCGGCGTAGGTCTTGGCAAAACTCACCTTATTCATGCAATCGGAAACTACATTCACGAGACACATCCTGATTACAAAATTCTTTATGTGACTAGTGAAACCTTTACTAACGATGTTATTACAGCAGTTGCAAACAACCGAAGGGAAGAGCTTAGGGACAAGTACCGAACGCTTGATGTTTTTATCGTTGACGATATTCAATTTATCGGCGGCAAGCAGTCAACCGAATCCGAATTCTTCAATGTGTTTAATCATTTGAGAGATTCGGATAAGCAGATCATCATCACTTCGGATCAACCGCCGGAGAGCATTTCTCTGCTCACTCAGAGATTGAAAACAAGGTTCAGTTGGGGTTTGGTTTCCGACATAAAGGAGCCGGATTTTGAAACACGTGTAGCGATTCTGCGTAAGCATGTCATGGAAGATCATCTCGACGTCAACGAAGATGTCTTGAAAATTATTGCCGAGCGTGTTACGGGAAATGTACGAAGCCTTGAAGGAAGCCTGACGAAAATTGTTGCGTATGCAAAATTTATTAAAAAGCCCGTTACTGTTTCCTTAACTGAGAGTATGCTGAAAGATTTTGTGAATACGGACGGCAGCAAGCGGCCCGTGACGCTCGATACCATTCGTCAGGTCATTTGCGACTATTTCAGTGTTACGGTCGCAGAGCTCTGTTCATCACGCCGCGAACAGCGTATATCACACCCTAGGCAAATCGCCATGTATCTCTCAAGGATGATTCTCAATGCGTCGTTCCCTGAAATCGGCAGCTTTTATGGGGACAGGCATTATTCGACCGTCATGCACGGATACGAGCAGATCGAAAAGAAGCTTGAGGTTGACCAGAAGCTCAAGGATGTTGTTGACGATTTGACTGAGAAAATTAACAATAACTGAATTTGCAGTTGGCGGAGTGGTTATGCGTTTTAAATCAAAAATATTGACGGAAGAGGATATGAACCGCACACTCGTTCGTATTTCGCATCAGATTATCGAGCGGAATCATGGGACGGATGATCTCTGCCTGATTGGCATAAAGACACGGGGTTTGCCTCTTGCAAAGCGGATAGCTGCAAATATCGAACGGCTCTACGGTGAAAAGCTTCCCGTCGGTGAACTTGATATCACTCTTTATCGTGATGATTTGACTCAGGAGAGAATCGAGCCTGAGATTTACGGAAACGATATTCCTTTTTCAATAGTCGGCAAAACGGTCGTGTTGGTAGATGATGTGATTTTTACCTGCCGCACGGCACGAGCCGCTCTGGACGCAGTTATAAATATCGGAAGACCGGCAAGAATACAGCTTGCAGTTCTCATAGACAGGGGGCATTCGGAGCTTCCCATAAGACCGAATTTTGTCGGCAAAAACATTCCAACTTCTCTCGATGAAATAATCAGTGTAAAGCTCGCAGAAACGGATGGGGAAACGAGCGTTTCAATATTGACAAGAGATTGAAAAAAGTTTCGCATAGATTATTGCAGGATGCAGCGATGAGCTGCTTTTTTTCAACTTGATCGGGCTATTAAATTCAGACGGCAAATTTAAATAAAAATACCCCGCGCTGAGAAGCACGGAGACATTTTAAACGAGAGCTACAGCCCGAACACAAGGTCGTCGCCATCCATTTCATCCAGCTTTTTAAAACCCAACGACATATACAGTGCCTGTGCCTTCGTGTTGGACATTTCTGTGGACAGCTTAATTTGCTTGTCGTGTGCAGCCGATTTCAAAATACAGACCGCAAGTCGGGCGGCATTTTTGCCGTAGCCCTTTCCTTGATGCCTGATGTCAATATAATAACTCCATGAATAGGCATTTCCTCCCCAAATGCACCAGTCGTTTAAGTTGATAAAGCCGAGGGGTTCATCTTGCTCATTATAAATGATGCACGGGTAATTTTCTTCCCTGAAAAGATACGCTCTTCCGATAGAGAACCATGTGGGATTGACAAGTTCCTTTTGCTCATCAGTCAGTTTGCAGTCGCATGTTGCGTAAATGAAATTATCTTCAGTTAAAATCGGTTTTATTTTCACGCATTCATTCCGCCAGTATTCGGCAGGGAGTTTTTCCAAGTCAGAACGCAATGACAAAAAAACACCTCCTTGTGTTCAGTTGGTTCAGATTCCGCAGTATTAAATACCCGAAAAAAGTACAGGGACATTTGCGGCGTACAGTCACAAGCCGTACTGTGTGCAGTTGCACCTCTTTAAAGCGTTTTCCACATATAGATGGCTTTTCTTGATGACCCGTCTTTGAGTTTAAATGCATTCGGGTGTTCTGCCATGATCTCAAAGCCCATCTTTCTATAAAGCGAAAAGCCCCTCTCGTTGCCCTCAATCATTTCAAGCTCAAGTTGTTCTATCCCCTTTTGCCTTGCAGCAAGCTCCATTTCTTTGAACATTGCACTGCCGATACCGAGACCCCAGAATTCTTTCAACAGTCCTATCATGACGGCTGCACGGTGACGAACCTTCATTCCACCGAGAAAAACAATCTGACAGTTTCCTGCAAGCCTGCCGTCAACCGTACAGACAATCATCATGTTCTGCGGTGAATTAAGGATGTTTTTGATGTAAGCTTCTTCGCTTTCGATCGTGTATGAAAGCTCTTCCGGGTATGAGGCAAGAAATTCGGTTTCACCGGTTGCACTGGTGAGGTAGTCAAGCATTTCACGTGCATCGGAAAGCTCCGGGGAACGTAAAACGGCATTTCTTCCGTCTTTGAGTATTATGCTCTTTTGGTTGTAAATCATTGCAAGCTCCTTTCAAATTGTTGGAATATTCAGCGTTTGGTGTGGCGGTAAACTTCTTTCATTTTTCCGAACCGGCAGCGTATGCTGCGAAAAGCGGTTCTGTTTATGCTAAGCAGCCTATCGGCTTCATCTGCGGCGTTTTCATATCGTGCATCATTGAAGTGAAGCAATACATAATCAACTTCTTTAATTTTGCCAGATGCCTGCACACAGAATTCTCTGATCGGAGAACAAAGTGTGAATACCCAGATAGGTGAGCAAATTGTAACATGCTCATACTTTTCAAGGTCGATGGAAATGGGCTCGATCGGCATTGGCCAACGATGCATACCGAACCTTCCGCACCACCAAAAACCCAAGGTTCCATCCGTTCTCTCAGTTGAACGAACACGATAGATGTCAGCTCCGCAGTTGTTTGCAGTTTCGTATGCCGTTTTTTCAACATAGCCCATACGCGAAAAGTAAACGACGAGCCTTTTCGGGTTCCTGCCTATATCAGGGTAATCAGCTTCGTTCACCAAAAAGCTTTCCTGCCTGAAAAATACATAGGCAGCATACCCGGCTGCGGCTTGCAGTAGACCGAAGATAAAGAACGCAGTTGACATGAAATTTAACGGGAACATATAAAACTGAATGCATATCCACAGCATGAGCGTTACTCCGAAAAGACCGCCGAGAATAACGCCGGCTTTTTTACGCAAAATAAGTAGAATACCCGCAGTAAGATTGGTAAGCCCGTTCACAATGAGCAGGGCTATTCCCGAAAATAAGAGGTCTTGAAAGACGACCTCCGCAAACGGCAGTTTTTGAAAATACGGAAGCATTGCATCCATGCCCATAATATGCCCGCTTGGGTCGATGAGCATTGCGGCAGACCCTGCGACTGCTCCGATACCGAAAAAAAATGTCCAGAAGATTAAGATCTTTCGTGCAATATCAAATCGTGATTTCCCTTTTGTTGTTTTCATAACGCCTCCATTTGGTAAAGCAAACGGCGGCGAAGTAAGCTTGAAAATCTTAACTGCCGCAGCCGCTGTAAACAGATATATGGTTGCTTTGAATCAAGCAGGCACCGGATTTTACCTAAACATTAATGCAGACAGCTTCCTCATTTGCTTCGCCGACGTTTATTGAAGCTACAAATTCCTCAACCTGATGCGGACAGCGTCCGATGAAGTCAGAGGGATTCATCACCGCCATGATTTCATCCTTTGAGAGAGGAAATTCATCATCGTTTGCAAGTCGGTCGAGCAGATCACAGCTGAGACCTTCTTTCATGCGTGCGGTTGCTTCCATGGAATTTCTGCGAATGACTTCGTGAAGCACTTGACGGTCACCGCCCTTTTTTACTGCACTCATGAGCAGATTTTCCGTTGCAATGAAGGGAAGGTATTCATAGACGGTGCGTTCGACGATTTTTTCGTTGACGTGAATGCCGGAGGTGACGTTCCGCATCAGTCTCAGCACGGCATCGCAGGCGAGAAAGCCCTCGGGAAGGGAGATGCGCCTGTTTGCAGAGTCGTCTAGAGTACGCTCAAACCATTGAGTAGAAGCCGTCATGGGGGCATTAAGTGCATCCGCAATGATGTAGCGTGAAAGAGAGCAGATCCTTTCACAACGCATGGGGTTGCGTTTGTATGCCATGGCGGAAGAGCCGACCTGACTCTTCTCAAAAGGTTCTTCGACCTGTCTCAAATGTTGAAGGAGACGCATGTCATTTGCGAATCTGTAGGCACTTTGTCCGATTGCACTGAGAACATTCAGTATTCTGCTGTCGTACTTTCTCGGATAGGTCTGTCCTGCAACCGGGAACATTGAGGAAAAGCCGCATTCTTCGGCAATGAGCGTGCTTAGCTCCTTGACTTTTTCCTCATCGCCGTCAAATAGGGAGAGAAAGCTTGCATCCGTACCGGTCGTACCCCTGCATCCGTGGAAATGGAGATTGTCGATAACAAAATCGAGTTCTTCAAGGTCGAGAAGAAGGTCCTGTATCCAAAGACAGGCTCTTTTACCGACAGTAACCAGCTGTGCAGGCTGGAAGTGAGTATAGCCAAGGGTGGGCATTGAGCGGTATTCCATTGCAAAGCTGCAGAGTGCCTTAATGATGGCAGCAAGTTCACCGCGAATGTAGTTTAATGCATCACGGTAAATCATAAGATCGGCATTGTCTGTGACGTAGCAGCTGGTTGCACCGAGGTGAATGATGCCCACCGCCTCAGGACAACTTTGACCGTAGACATGGATATGAGCCATAACGTCGTGTCGAAGCATCTTTTCTTTCTCTGCAACGGCAGCGTAATCGATTTCATCGTCAACATGTGCTTCAAGCTCATCGACCTGCTCCTGTGTTACGGGCAGACCGAGCCTGTGCTGGGCACGGGCGAGTGCGACCCAGAGCTTTCGCCACGTTCTGTACCTGTTGTCGGGCGAAAAAAGTCTGAGCATGAAGTCTGAGGCATAGCGTGATGAAAGGGGGCTTTCATAATAAGGCTTCATTGTGTTTTCTCCTGTCTATTTGATGAAGTTCTGCTCAGCGAATAATGATCTCATCTCTGCCGGGACCGACCGAGACATAGCTTATGCGGCAGCCGATCTCCTTCTCAACGAACTCGACGTAGTTGCGTGTTTCGATGGGAAGCTCATCGTATTTGCGGATCTTTGATATGTCACAGCCCCAACCGGGGAGCGTCTCGTATATGGGCTTTGCACGGTTCAGCTTGGATGGGAAGGGGAAGTTGCGGGTGACCTCTCCGTCAACCTCGTATGCGGTGCAGACCGGAATTTCAGTCATGTAAGACATAACATCGAGCTTAGTCAGTGCAATTTCAGTTGCACCCTGCATGAGTGTGCCGTACCTTGTCGCAACAAGGTCAATGGGTCCAACTCTGCGGGGTCTTCCAGTTGCTGCCCCGTATTCGCCGCCCTCCTGCCTGAGTTTTTCGGCTTCTTCGCCGAACCATTCCGCAGTGAAGGGTCCTTCGCCGACACAGGTGGAGTACGCCTTGACAATGCCGATAACTCTTGAAACAGGCAGACCCGGAGTTCCTGATCCGATGGGAGCGTATGCGGCGAGCGGAGAAGATGAAGAGGTGTAGGGATAAATACCGAAATCGATGTCGCGAAGAACGCCGAGCTGTGCCTCGTAGAGAATTTTTTTGCCTTCGTTTGCGGCATTGAGCAGATAATAGCCTGTTTCACCGATGTAGGCCTTGAGTTTTTCGCCGTAGGTATCGAGGTACTCGATCATGCTTTCAAGCGAGAAGGGTTCGCCGCCGTAAACACCTGTTATCTGAAGGTTTTTGTATTCAAGAACGTCTTTGAGATGCTCAATCATGTATTCCCTGTCGAGCAGCTCGCCCATCATAATGCCCTTTTTCATGTATTTATCGCCGTAAACAGGGGCTATGCCGCGTTTGGTTGAGCCGTAAGGTTTGTCGGAAAGACGTGCTTCCTCAAGACCGTCGAGTGCGACATGGTAGGGCATGACGATGATCGCCCTCGAACTTATCATTAGGTTTTCGGGAGAAATGTGGATTCCGGCACTGCGGAGCTTTTCAATTTCACCGCAGAGATGACGTATGTCAATAACGGTCCCGTTGCCGAGAATATTCATCTTCTCGCGGCGGAAAATACCTGAAGGGAGAAGATTGAGAGCAAATTTGCCGTATTCGTTGACAATGGTATGGCCGGCATTGTTGCCGCCCTGATACCTTATGATGATATCATAATCCTCGGCGATAAGGTCCACCATTCGGCCTTTGCCTTCATCGCCCCAATTGATACCGACTATTGCACAAGTTTCCATTACTAAAGTCCTCTTTCTCAGTTAATAAAAAAGTATAAGCTGCACCTTTACGGGTACAGCCCATCCGTTATGCACTTATCCGAAGGTATTGTACGTATGCAACGGGTAAGCAAAGCCCAATCACCCGAATTTTACAGGTGATTTCCGCAATAAGTTTTTTTATTGAAACCCTGCTGTTTGCATCAGCCATCGCAACAAATACCTCCACGGATACAATTTAACATAAACATCATCCATTTGCAAGGCTGAAAACGAATTTCGGCGGTTTCTTACACCCAAAGAGACAAATATATTTAAAAATGTGTGAAAAAAAGACACACCAGCTCTTGATAATATAACGGGCAGTATGTATAATATAAAAGAAGCCGCATACTTGAACGTCACTGGCTTTTCTGTTAGCATAGAACCGGATTTTCAATGGGGGCGGCTGTCCGATTTGCCGGTTACGGCGGCGATGAGGAAGTTTGTGCGAACGAAAAAAGAAAGGATGAACTGTTTTATGGTTAAACGTGTTGCAATTATCATGGGCAGCGACAGCGATTTGCCAACCGTGAAAAAAGCTTCCGATAAGCTCAGCGAACTCGGAATACCCTACGAAATGAGGATAATGTCCGCTCACAGGACTCCGGCGGATGTCGCATCCTTCGCCGGCAGAGCTGCGAAATCTGGCTATGGTGTCATAATCGCTGCAGCAGGCAAAGCGGCACACCTTGCGGGCTTCATTGCCGCACATACGACTCTCCCGGTCATCGGAGTTCCGATAAAGTCCAGCACGCTTGACGGGCTTGATGCTCTTCTTGCAACGGTGCAGATGCCTTCGGGCGTACCCGTTGCGACGGTCGCAATTGACGGTGCGGAAAATGCTGCGATACTTGCCGCCGAAATCATCTCCGTCCATGAGCCCGAGCTTCAGGAAAAACTCAATGCCATGCGTGAAAGCATGGCAGACAGCGTGAGAGACAAAGACGCGTTGTTACAGGAAAACATGAATTAAATATAGGATGGCTGCAACCTTTTTGCAGCCATTTGATATATTAAGCAAAAATTAAACTCATTATTCAAGAGAGGATACAGTTATGAAAAAGACAGAACAGCTCTACGAGGGCAAAGCAAAGAAAGTTTATGCAACGGATGAGGAAAATATCTACATCGTTGATTATAAGGATGATGCCACCGCCTTCAACGGCGAAAAGAGGGGAACTATTCTCGGCAAGGGCGTCATCAACAACAGAGTTACCAATCATCTTATGAAAATGCTTGAAAAGCATGGCATTCCCACCCACCTTGTCGAACAGCTCTCAGAAAGGGAAACCGCCGTCAAGGCTGTTAAGATTGTTCCTCTTGAGGTAATAGTACGCAACATTGCAGCAGGTTCGCTTTCAAAGCGTCTCGGACTGCCCGAAGGTACAAAGCTCAAAAAGACGGTGCTTGAACTCTGTTATAAGGATGATGCACTCGGCGATCCGATGATCAACAGCTACCATGTTTTTGCGATGGAACTCTGCACTCCCGACGAGCTTAAGACGATCGAGGATTACGCACTTCGCATCAACGAAATTCTCACTGCCTATCTCAAGGATCTCAATATTGAACTGGTCGATTTCAAACTCGAATTCGGAAGGCTGGCGGACGGCACGATCGTGCTGGCAGATGAGATTTCGCCCGATACATGCAGGTTCTGGGACAGCGTGACCCACGAAAAACTCGACAAGGACAGGTTCCGCAGGGATTTGGGCGGCGTTGAGGATGCATACCGCGAAATCCTTCACAGACTGATGGGAGAATAAGCTTCACCGAAAAGAGTAAGGAACAATAATGGATTCTAAGGATTTGATTTTTGATTCAATGCACGAGGAGTGCGGTGTCGTCGGTATCTGTATGCGGGAGAGCAGCGATGTTGCGGCACTTGCATACTACGCACTGTATGCATTACAGCACAGGGGTCAGCAGAGTGCAGGCATTGCCGTAAATGACGACGGTGTTATAACAGCACACTGCGATGAAGGCCTCGTAAACGATGTTTTTGACGGATCGACCATGAAAAAACTCGGTAATGGAAACATGGCTGTGGGTCACGTCCGTTACTCGACGACAGGCTATGAAAAGCGGATTAACTGTCAGCCCCTTGTCGTCAATCACGTCAAGGGCACAATGGCAATCTCCCATAACGGTAATCTTACAAACGATGCTGAACTGAGAGAAGAACTTGAACTCGCAGGCTCAATTTTCCACACTACCACAGATACGGAAGTAATTGCCTATACGATCACGAAGGAAAGGCTTACCGCAGGTTCCATCGAAGAGGCCGTGTCAAATGCAATGCGTAAAATCAAAGGTGCATATTCGCTTGCAATAATGTCTCCGCAAAAGCTCATTGCAGTTCGCGACCCGCACGGCTTCCGACCTCTCTGCATCGGCGAATTTCCACAGGGAGGTTATGCTATTGCCTCCGAAACATGTGCTCTCGACAGCATGGGTGCAAAATTTTTGCGTGATGTCGAACCGGGCGAAATCGTCGTGTTCGAAAACGGTGAAATCAGGAGCCAGAAGCAGCACTGCGGAAAGTGCAGGCCGGGCCTTTGTGTGTTTGAATACATCTATTTTGCAAGACCTGACAGCGTAATTGACGGATGCTCGGTTCATGCTGCAAGAAAGCGTGCGGGTGCCTTTTTGGCACTTGAACATCCCGTGCAGGCGGACGTTGTCATAGGTGTTCCCGATTCGGGCATCGACGCTGCAATCGGCTTTGCAAGTCAGTCGGGAATTCCCTACGGAATCGGTTTTATAAAGAATAAGTACATTGGCAGGACATTTATCCAGCCTACGCAAAGCGACCGGGAAAAGGGTGTGAGAATAAAGCTCAATCCCGTTTCCGACACGGTCAAGGGTAAACGTGTCGTCCTTATCGATGATTCAATTGTAAGAGGCACAACCATAAGGCGTATTGTAAACCTGCTTAGGGAGGCAGGTGCAACGGAGGTGCACGTACGTTCTGCCGCTCCGAAATTTCTCTATCCCTGCTTCTTCGGTACGGACGTGCCGTCAAGAGAAGAACTTATTGCCTGCAAATACGGTGACGATGAACTCGAAACGAATCTCGGCGTCGATTCACTCGGTTTTTTGAGCATTGACAATGCGAAACTGCTTGCAGGCAACGGCAAAACGGACTATTGTGTCGGCTGTTTCAGCGGAGAATACCCCTGCGAACCGCCAAAACGCAAATGGGTCAATAAATACATGAACAAAATCAGTGAAAAGAAGGAGTGAGAACCATGGCAGACAATATGAGCAGAAGTGAAAGCTACGAAAAGGCCGGTGTTGACATTACCGCAGGTTATCGTGCCGTTGAACTTATGAAAAAACATATCGCAAGGACAATGACGGCAGGTGTTGCCTCGGATATAGGTAATTTCGGCGGACTGTTCAAGCTCGACCTTGCGGGCATGAGTGAACCTGTTCTCGTCAGCGGAACAGATGGTGTCGGAACAAAGCTGAAGATTGCTTTCCTCATGGACAAGCATAATTCCGTCGGCATTGACTGCGTTGCAATGTGCGTCAATGATGTCATTTGCTGCGGTGCAAAACCTCTCTTTTTCCTTGACTATATCGCACTGGGCAAGAATGTTCCGGAAAAGGTTGCTTCGATCGTTGAAGGCGTTGCAGAGGGCTGTGTACAGTCGGGCTGTGCGTTGATAGGCGGAGAAACTGCTGAAATGCCAGGTTTTTATCCAATCGATGAATATGACCTTGCAGGCTTTGCCGTCGGAATCGTTGACAAGAAAAAGGTGTTTGACAACAGCAAAATGGCAGCAGGAGATGCAATTATCGCCCTTCCGTCAAGCGGAGTGCATTCAAATGGATTCTCCCTCGTGCGTAAAATATTCGGAATAAACACCAATCCCGATGTTATCCGAATGAAAATTGAAGAGCTTGGCTGTACTCTGGGCGAGGCACTGCTTGCCCCAACGAAGATTTATGTTAAGCCCATCCTTGCCCTGGCAGAGGAAATCACGGTAAAGGGCTGTGCCCATATAACCGGCGGCGGATTCTATGAAAATATTCCCAGATGCCTTAAAAAAGGCATTGCAGCACGCATTGATAAATCGGCTCTTAAAATCCACCCGTTATTTAAACTCATTGCAAAAACAGGCGACATTCCCGAAAAAGATATGTTCAACACCTTCAACATGGGTGTCGGCATGTGCATTGTCGTTGCAAAGGAAGATGCAGGACGTGCGGTTGAGATACTGCAAGCGAACGGTGAAGAGGCCTATATCATGGGCGAAACCGTCAATGGCGAGGGCATCGAAATATGCTGAGGCGTCCCAGAGCGGCCGTTCTTGTATCCGGCGGTGGAACGAATTTGCAGGCATTGATAGATAAATGCGGAACGGTCATAACAAGCGGCGACATAGTATTGGTTATCTCAAACAAGCCCGATGTCTATGCACTCGAGAGAGCGAAGCGTGCGGGAATTGAAAATATTTATGTCCCCTACCGGAAGAGTGAGTATGCCGAATTTGAAATCCGTGTTCGGGAACTTATTGAACAGCACGAAATCGATGTTATTGTGCTTGCCGGCTTCACTGCAATTTTGAGTGCGGAGTTCACCGAAAAGTATGATAAAAGGATTATCAATGTCCATCCTTCGCTAATACCGTCATTTTGCGGGAAAGGTTTTTATGGTCTTAAGGTGCACGAGGCTGCATTGGATTACGGCGTTAAGGTGACGGGTGCGACGGTCCACTTTGTCAATGCCATTGCGGATGGTGGAGAGATAATTATGCAAAAGGCGGTTGACGTTCTTGACGGCGATACGCCCGAAACACTTCAACGTCGGGTAATGGAGCAGGCGGAATGGGTAATTCTGCCTCTTGCACTCGAAAAGGTCTTCAAATCCATTGCTTCTTGACGTAATATAGAACTTACGGGGGAAGGATGCTTTGCTTTATGCACTCTTCCCCTTCAATATATTGAGAAAGGGTGGTTCTTAAACCACGTTCATGATATGAAAATCGATGAAATTTTGCAAAACAACTCTTATCCCGGAAGAGGGATCATGCTCGGCAGGAGCAGTGACAATAAGCACACAGCCATAGTTTACTTCATTATGGGCCGGAGTGAGAACAGCAGAAACAGAGTTTTCGAGGCAACAAAAGATGGGATAAGGACAAAGGCATTCGATGAATCAAAATGTACTGACCCTTCGCTCATCATTTATTCACCTGTAAGGGTTTGTAACGGCATTACAATTGTCACCAATGGTGACCAGACGGATACGATTTACGATGAACTTTCAAATGGAGGAACGTTTGTTTCCGCACTGAAAAAACGTGAATTTGAACCGGATGCTCCGAACTACACTCCGAGAATCAGCGGAATCGTTACCGATAAAGGCTATGAACTCAGCATTCTTAAATCAGAGGATGGAACGGGAAGAAATTGCCTGCGTTGTTTCTATTGCTATGAAAACAAAAATCAAATCAGCGGCATAGGGCATTTTATCCATACCTATCGTCATGACGGAAATCCGCTCCCCTCTTTTGCCGGTGAGCCTGAAAGGGTCGAATTTGAAGAGAATTCTGCAAGTGAGCTTGCAGAGAAAGTTTGGTCCGCTCTCAATGCCGAAAACAAGGTTTCTTTATTTGTCCGCTTTATCGACATAGAAACCGGTGAAGAAGATACTGTGATTATTAACAGACATGAAGGAAAGTGAGAATACGAGAATGATTTATGAACTGAAATATGGCTGCAACCCAAATCAAAAACCTGCTTCCATCTCTGCGGACGGAGAACTCCCGATAAAGATTCTTAACGGCAGGGCGGGCTATATCAATTTGCTCGACGCACTGAACGGCTGGCAGCTCGTTCGTGAACTAAAAGCGGCAACGGGTATTCCGGCGGCTACGAGCTTTAAGCATGTCAGCCCGGCAGGTGCTGCGATCGGACTTCCGTTGACGGAAACCCTTCGCAAAATGTACTTTGTGGATGAAAAAATTGAGCTTTCACCCCTCGCATGTGCCTATATAAGGGCGAGAGGTGCGGATAGAATGTCTTCATTCGGTGACTTCATTGCAGTAAGTGATGTTGTAGATAAAAGTCTTGCGGAAGTTCTTCGTCATGAGGTTTCGGACGGAATCATTGCTCCCGGTTATGAGGATGAGGCATTTGATATCCTTAAAGCAAAGAAAAAAGGGAATTATACCATCATTGCAATGGATGAAGCCTACACGCCCGACCCAATTGAAAAGCGTACCGTTTACGGGATCACCTTTGAACAGGGTCGCAATGACAGCAGGATTGATGCCGAACTGCTCAAAAACATTGTTACGGAGAATAAGGACTTGCCGGAATCGGCTGTACGCGATCTCCTAATTGCAATGATCACACTTAAATACACTCAGTCAAACTCTGTATGCTATGCGGAAGGCGGGCAGACGATCGGCGTAGGTGCAGGTCAGCAGTCAAGGATCCATTGCACACGGCTTGCAGGCGGAAAAGCGGACTTTTGGCACCTCCGCAGCTGCCCCGAAGTGCTGGAGCTCCCGTTCAGAAACGATATCCCAAGGCCTAACAGGGATAATGCAATTGATTTATACCTCAGCGATGATGAGTGTGCGGATGTGCTTGACGAAGGCAAGTGGCAGCAGTTTTTTACAGTACGTCCTGCTCCTTTGACAAAAGAACGCAAGCGTGAATGGCTCAGCCGCTTTAATAATACCGTGCTTGCAAGTGATGCCTTCTTCCCGTTCGGGGACAATATCGAGAGGGCAAATAGGAGTGGTGTAAGATATATTGCTCAGCCGGGCGGTTCGGTCAGGGATGACGATGTCATTTGTGCCTGCAACGAGCATGGCATTGTAATGGTATTTACGGGACTCCGATTGTTCCATCATTAATGGAAGAGGTTTTCTTATGAATATTATGGTCATTGGCGGCGGAGGAAGGGAGCATGCAATTATCTGTACCCTTAAAAAAAGTCCGCTGACGGATAAAATCTATGCTCTGCCCGGAAACGGCGGTATTTCGAAGGCTGCTGAATGCGTAGGTATTTCAGCAACGGATATTGACGGTATCGTGGAATTTGCGAAGACACACAAAATCGACCTCGCAGCAGTAATACCCGATGACCCGCTGGCAATGGGGGCAGCAGACAGACTCAGAGAGCTCGGAATTCCATGCTTCGGTCCTTCCAAGGCAGCGGCAATAATCGAAAGCAGTAAAGCTTTTTCGAAGAAACTTATGAAAAAATACGGAATTCCGACGGCAAAGTACGAAACATTTACCGATCCGGCAAAGGCCATTGAATACGTAAAAAAACACAGACTTCCCGTGGTTATAAAGGCGGATGGGCTTGCACTCGGCAAGGGTGTCATCATTGCCGAAACGCATGAAGAGGCCGTAAATGCGGTAAATGATATGATGTGCGGAGACAAGTTTGGTGCGAGCGGTCATACAGTCGTCATCGAAGAGTTTTTAGAGGGACCGGAAGTTTCCGTTCTCACATTTACCGACGGAAAGACAATTATTCCTATGCCGGCCTCAATGGATCATAAACGTATTTACGACGGAGATAATGGCCTTAATACGGGGGGGATGGGCGTTATTGCTCCGAATCCCTGTTATACAGATGCGGTTGCGGAAGAAACCATGAGAAAAATTATCCGCCCTACGATCGAAGCAATGAACAAAGAGGGAAGGACCTTCAAGGGCTGTCTCTATTTCGGCCTGATGGTTACGGAGGATGGTCCGAAGGTTATTGAATATAATTGCCGTTTCGGTGATCCGGAAACGCAGGCTGTTCTGCCCCTTTTAAAAAGTGACCTCGTGCGGATAATGCTTGCGACTGAGTCAGGAACTTTAGAAGACACTCCTGTCGAATTTGAAAATTCCGCATCATGCTGCCTTGTACTTGCTTCGGGAGGGTATCCGGAGAAATATGAGAAGGGTAAGGAGATAAAATTCGGGAAGCTTCCCAAAGACGTTGAGGTTTTTCATGCGGGAACAAAGCTTGCAGACGGAAAGTTCTTTACCTGCGGCGGACGCGTTCTGGGCATCACGGCAGTGCGGTCGACTTTGAAAGAGGCGATTGAAGCATGCTATGCGACAGCCTCGGAAATCGAGTTTGAAAATAAATATGCAAGGACGGACATAGGTCAGCGTGCCTTGAGCTACCTGAAATAGAATGGGATTGATCAGTTCATTTACGGAAGGATAGACAAAATGGTTTACAGAGTTTACAGTGAAAAAAAAGAAGACTATCGTGAGTCGGCTAAATCGCTGCTGAATGATATAAGGGCGTTTCTCGGCGTTGACGGAATAGAGGATGTTCGTATTATAAACAGGTATGATGTTGAGGGCATTGATGAAAAATTGTTCAATGCCTGCATACCTACCGTTTTCTCCGAGCCTCAGGTCGACACTGTTTCAAGAGACCTTGAAAATGATGGTGCAGTTATATTTGCGTCGGAGTACCTCCCGGGTCAGTTCGACCAACGTGCAGATTCCGCCGCCCAGTGCATAAGTCTCATTGCCGCATGTGAAAGACCACTCGTCCGTTCGGCAGTAGTTTATATGCTATACGGCAATATCAGCAGGGAAGATGTTGAAAAAATAAAAAGATATATAATCAACCCCGTTGATTCACGAGAGGCAGACATGGAGCTTCCGAAAACTCTCAGGATGACGGTTGAAGAACCCGCACCCGTACCCAATGTTTTTCTCAGCACGGCCGATGCAAAGGAGCTTATAAAGCAGTACGGACTTGCAATGGACGAAGCGGATGTTGCATTCATTAAAAATTATTTCGCAGAGGAAGGCCGTGAACCTACACTCACAGAATTGAAGGTTATCGACACCTATTGGTCCGATCATTGCCGTCACACGACGTTCAACACTAAAATTGTCGATATCGAATTTGAAGATGAAAAGGTTCGGCAAGCATTTGAACGTTATCTCAAGATTCGTGAAAGTGTAGGCGATAAAAAGCCCGTGTGCCTCATGGACATGGCATGTATTGCAGCAAAAGCCCTTAAAAAGAGCGGTGATCTTAAGAATCTTGATGAATCGGATGAAATAAATGCCTGTACGGTTAAGGTGAATGTCGATGTAGACGGCGTTGAAGAACCGTGGCTGATGCTTTTCAAAAACGAAACTCACAACCACCCGACGGAAATTGAACCATTTGGCGGTGCTGCGACCTGTGTCGGCGGTGCGATAAGAGATCCGCTTTCCGGAAGGAGTTTTGTCTACCATGCAATGCGTGTTACCGGTGCGGCAAATCCGCTTGCTCCTGTTGAAGATACAATTCAGGGCAAGCTGCCCCAGAAAAAACTCGTCACTACGGCTGCGGCGGGCTACAGTGCTTACGGCAACCAGATCGGCCTTGCAACGGGCCTTGTCGATGAAATTTATCATGACGGTTATGCGGCAAAGCACATGGAAATCGGTGCCGTCGTTGGTGCTGCACCCTCTGCAAACGTGAGAAGAGACAAGCCGGCGGCAGGAGATAAAGTAATCCTGCTCGGGGGAAGAACCGGAAGAGACGGCTGCGGCGGTGCAACCGGTTCATCAAAATCTCACGATGCAACCTCGCTTTCGACCTGTGGAGCAGAGGTTCAGAAGGGCAACGCACCCGAGGAACGTAAGCTCCAGAGGCTGTTTATGAACAAAGAAGCTTCGACCTTGATTAAATGCTGCAATGATTTCGGAGCAGGCGGCGTATCGGTTGCGATCGGAGAGCTTGCGGATGGGCTGAATATCAATCTTAATGCTGTTCCCAAAAAATATGAGGGTCTTGACGGTACAGAACTTGCAATAAGCGAGTCGCAGGAACGCATGGCGGTCGTTGTTGAAGCAGATGATGCCGAAAAATTCCTCAAGCTTGCTCACGGTGAAAACCTTCAAGCAACCATCGTCGCAGAGGTAACGGATACAGGCAGAATGGTTATGCTTAATAATGGCAGGGCGATAGTTGACCTTTCAAGGGAATTTTTGAACACAAACGGTGCAGAAAAGCATGCTTGGGTGAAAGTAAATAGTGCAGGCAAGGTACGGGATACTGCTCCCGACGGCGATTTTGAGCAGAGGATGAGTGCACTTGTTTCCGATCTCAATATCTGCTCAAGACAGGGGCTTTCGGAGAGATTCGATTCGACCATTGGTGCAGGTACGGTACTCATGCCCTTCGGCGGAAAAAATATGCTCACACCACCGCAGGTAATGGCGGCAAAGTTCCCGGTTCGACACGGCGAAACGGATTCATGCTCGGTAATGAGCTATGGCTTCGACGTTTATCTTTCCGAGGCTGATCCGTACGCAGGTGCATACTGTGCCGTTGTCAATTCTGTATCAAAACTCATTGCAAGCGGTGCTTCGTATGAGCATTGCTACTTGACTTTCCAGGAATATTTTGAGAAGCTCGGACAGGATAAAGAACGCTGGGGCAAGCCCCTTGCAGCACTGCTCGGCTCGGTTGACGCTCAAATGGGGCTTAAGATTGCTGCAATCGGCGGTAAGGACTCCATGAGCGGCACTTTTGAAAATATCAGTGTCCCGCCGACACTCGTCTCGTTTGCAATTACTGCCGACAAGGCGAAGAATATTATTTCGCCCGAATTTAAAAAGGCAGGCAATAAGGTCGTATTTTTGCCGGCAGAAAAGAACGCTTATGGACTGCCTGACTGCTGTTCGGTACGCAAAAATTTCGACACGGTTATTAAAACGATTCGAGACGGCAAGGTACTTTCCGCATGGACTCCAAACGCCGGCGGCATTGCCGAGGGTATCTTTAAAATGTGTATCGGCAACGGTTTCGGCTTCGATTTTGATGAGAATTTCGATGAAAATGAAATTTTTACACGCAGCTATGGCGGATTCATTCTCGAACTCTGCGAAGATATGCCAATCGGCATTGAACTTGGCAGGGTAAGTGGTGAAATGATAATTTCATATCGTGAGCACAAAATTGACCTTGGTCATCTTTTTAAGGATTATGACAGCAAACTTGAGAGTGTCTATCACCATAAGACTGCTGATAAGAGAAATATCGAAAAAATCAACTTCGTAAATAAGAACGTAATGGTCAAGCCGAAAACCGTTAAGGCAGTTCCACACGTACTTATTCCGGTTTTCCCGGGGACGAACTGCGAAATGGATTCGGCAAGGGCAATGAGGCTTGCCGGTGCAGAAGCGGAGATAATTGTTATAAACAACCTGACGGCAAAAGACATTGAGGAATCGCTCGATGCATTTGCGAAAAAGCTTGCTTTATCCCAAATCCTCTTTATTCCCGGCGGTTTCAGCGGCGGCGATGAGCCCGAAGGCTCCGCAAAGCTGATCGCTTCCTTCATGAGAAGTGCAAAGGCAGCTGATGGAATCATGGAGCTGCTTGAGAAGAGGGACGGTTTGATCCTCGGCATCTGCAATGGCTTCCAAGCCCTTGTAAAGCTCGGTCTTGTGCCGTACGGCAAGATAATTACAGCCGATGAGCATAGTCCGACTTTGACATACAATACGATCGGGTTGCATAGATCCAGGCTGGTTCATACTCGTGCGGCGTCTGACCTCTCACCGTGGATGATGTACAGGCCGGTCGGAGAGGTTTCGCTGGTTCCCGTTTCACACGGTGAGGGCAGGTTTGTCTGCGAAGAAGCCCTGCTGAATAAGCTTATCGCAAACGGACAGATTGCAACTCAGTATTGCGATGCAGACGGAAATGTTTCGATGCGTACCGACGTTAATCCGAACGGTTCAGTTCTAGCAATTGAGGGTATAACCTCACCTGACGGCAGAATATTCGGTAAAATGGCACACAGCGAAAGAAGCGGTGAAAACCTATACAAGAATGTTGCGGGCAAGGATGAATTTGCGATTTTCAAGGGTGCGGTTGATTACTTCAGGGCTTGATTTTCGGTCGAAGATGGTGTATAATCAGGCAATTTATTAACTTGTGATGAAACGGAGGGAGAATGTTGGCGGCAAAGATTATTGACGGCAAGGCCATTGCGGCTGAGGTGTACGGTGAGCTGTCCGAAAGGGTGGCAAAACTTAAAGGTGAAGGCATAATTCCGAGAATTGCAATAATCCATATCGGTTCGGATGAAATGAGCAAGCGTTATGTTACGCTGAAGGAGAATTCGGCAATGCGGCTCGGAATGGAGTGCGTGACATATCACCTTGTTCCGGATGTCAGCCAGGAGAGAGTCATTGATCTTATTAAATGGCTCAATGGAGATGATTCCGTTCACGGCATTCTCGTTCAGATGCCGATTCCGGAGTATATGGACACGAAAACCGTTCTTGATGCAATTGACCCGGAGAAGGATATTGACGGGCTGCATTTCTGCAATGCAGGGAAGCTGCTCAATGGTGAGCCGGCAATTGTTGCTTGTACGCCGAGGGCAATTATACGGATAATTGACAGTCTGGGTGTTGATATAAAGTCCAAGCATACGGTTGTTGTCGGCAAATCCGTCCTTGTCGGAAGACCAATTGCAATCTGCTTTCTTAACCGTAATGCAACGGTTTCGGTTTGCCATACAAGCACGCAAAATCTCGGCGAAATAACCAGGAATGCCGATATTCTCGTTGTTGCTGCAGGCAGTGCAGGTCTTATAAAGGCCGATATGGTCAAAGACGGTGCAATTGTTATCGACGTAGGACAGACTAATATTGACGGCAAACTATATGGTGATGTTGATTTCGATGAGGTGTCGCAAAAGGCAAGTTATATCACAAAGACGGTCGGCGGTGTCGGTCCCATGACAGTTGCAATGCTGATGACCAACGTTGTGGATTGTACTGAAAATTTGACAAGAAAAAATCAATAATGATACGATTGAAAGGAAACTACTATGGCATACATCTACGATGAACCTTCAAGAACCTTTGGCGAATACCTGCTCGTTCCCGGCTATTCTTCCAAAGAATGCATACCGGCAAACGTCAATCTCAGGACGCCGCTTGTAAAATTCCGCAAAGGAGAAGAAGACCCTGCATTGAGCATCAATATTCCGATGGTGTCTGCAATAATGCAGGCGGTTTCCAACGACACAATGGCAATCGCTCTTGCAAAAGAGGGTGGAATTTCATTTATCTATGGTTCGCAGACTCCTGAAGAGCAGGCTCAGATGATTCGCAACGTCAAAAGCTATAAGGCAGGCTTTGTAAAAAGTGATTCAAACCTCAGTCCCAACGCAACTCTCGCCCAGGTGCTCGCACTGCATGAAGAAACAGGACATTCCACTGTTGCAATTACAGATGACGGAACCGGGAGCGGAAAATTGCTCGGCATTGTTACCGACAAGGATTACAGGGTCAGCCGAATGTCTCCCGATACCCTCGTTGAAGAGTTTATGACTCCGCTTGACAGATTAGTCTATGCTCAGGATGATGTGACGCTTAAAACTGCAAACGACATCATTTGGGAACATAAAATTAATTCTCTTCCAATCGTTGACAAGGACGGAAGACTCAAATATTTTGTTTTCCGCAAGGACTATTCAAATCACAAGGCCAATCCGCTTGAGTCAATTGACTCATCGAAACGTTATCTCGTCGGAGCGGGTATCAATACTCGCGACTATGCAGAGCGTGTTCCCGTCCTCGTTGATGCCGGTGTTGATGTTCTCTGCATTGACTCATCGGAGGGTTATTCCGAGTGGCAGAAGATTACGATTGAATACATAAGAGAAAAGTACGGTGACAAGGTTAAGGTCGGTGCGGGCAACGTGGTTGACGGTGATGGCTTCCGTTTTCTAGCTGAGTGCGGTGCTGATTTTGTCAAGGTCGGTATCGGTGGCGGTTCGATTTGTATAACCCGCGAGCAGAAGGGCATCGGCAGAGGTCAGGCGACCGCAATGCTTGAAGTCGCAAAGGCACGCGATGTATATTACCGTGAAACCGGCGTATACATCCCCATTTGTTCTGATGGAGGTATCGTACACGACTACCATATTACTCTTGCACTTGCAATGGGTGCTGATTTCGTTATGCTCGGAAGGTATTTCTCAAGGTTTGACGAAAGCCCCACCGAGAAGATCCGCATTAACGGAAACTACTATAAAGAATACTGGGGTGAGGGCTCCAACCGTGCGAGGAACTGGCAGCGTTACGATCTAGGTGGAGCAAAGAAACTCAGCTTCGAAGAAGGTGTCGATGCGTATGTTCCATATGCAGGCAGCTTGAAGGATAATGTTGCAGCAACTCTCGGTAAGGTTCGCTCGACCATGTGCAACTGCGGTGTGCTGAATATCCCTGACTTGCAGAAAAATGCAAGGCTGACAGTCGTTTCTTCAACCAGCATCATTGAGGGTGGTTCGCACGATGTTATTCTCAAAAACAGTGTCCCCGCTAAAAATTGACAATTGAAATCAATCCCCAGCACGTTAAGTTTGTCGGGGAAAGACGGGACAGTCACAGTGCCTTGCTCTGCTGTGACTGTCCTGTTTTGCATTTTAATGAAAAAATGGAGGTAACTCAAAATGTTTATTATTCATTGCTTAACAGAACGAGCATGGAATGATTGCAAAAATAAAACATATTACGGTGAAGAATCACTCTGCAAATATGGCTTTATTCATTGCTCTGAAATATCAACCTATCGATTAGTTGCACCAAACTTCAAGAAAGTGATTGAAAATTTAGTACTGATAGTCATTGATTCTGATCTGTTGGAAAACGAGGTGCAGGTACGTTGGGAGGATTTAAATGACTGCGGAATAATGTTTCCGCATGTATACGGATTGTTGAATATAAGTGCGGTTGTTGAGACAGTTCCGCATCTTTGGAATGAACACAGGGAATGGGTTGTCAACAATGAATTGTTAAAATATTGTGATTGAGAACTGCCGAGAATGAAAATGTTTTCACAATCCAAATTTTTTGCACAGAAAAGGAGCTTCGTGGGGAAGCCCCTTGAGGTTCAGTTATTCAACCGAATATTCAAATTAGACAATACCCTGATCCATCATAGCATCAGCAACCTTCTTGAAGCCTGCAATGTTTGCACCGGCTACGAGGTTGTAACCAAGACCGCATTCTTCTGCTGCTTCTACGGAAGCCTTGTGAATGTTGTACATGATGTTCTTGAGCTGGTTGTCAACTTCTTCTGCAGTCCAGGAGAGACGCTCGGAGTTCTGGCTCATCTCGAGACCGGAAACTGCAACGCCGCCTGCGTTAACTGCCTTAGAAGGAGCAACGATGAGACCACGATCCATCATGTAGAAGAGAGCTTCGTTGGTGGTGGGCATGTTAGCAACTTCAATGTAGTACTTAGTGCCGTTATTTACGATGCTTTCTGCTTCCTGCATATGGATCTCATTCTGATATGCACAGGGCATGCAGATATCGAACTTACGGCCCCAGGGCTTCTGACCGGGGAAGAAATCAACGCCGAACTTGTCAGCATAATCCTGAACCCTGTCCCTGCCGGAAGCACGCATCTCGAGCATGAAGTTGGTCTTTTCGGGAGTGTTGATACCGGCGGGATCGTAGATGTAGCCATCGGGACCTGCGAGAGTAACAACCTTTGCACCGAGTTCAGCAGCCTTAAGGCAAACACCCCAAGATACATTGCCGAAACCGCTGATGCCGATGACCTTACCTTCAATGGTGTCGCCCTGATGCTTCAGAACTTCGTTGAGGTAGTAAACAGCACCGAAACCGGTTGCTTCGGGGCGGATGAGGGAACCGCCGTAGCTGCGGCCCTTGCCGGTGAGAACGCCGTTCTCATATGCACCGCGGATCCTCTTGTACTGACCGAAGAGGAAGCCGATTTCACGACCGCCGACACCGATGTCGCCTGCGGGAACGTCAACGTTGGGTCCGATATGACGCTGGAGCTCAGTCATGAAGCTCTGGCAGAAACGCATAATCTCAGCATCGGTCTTGCCGTTGGGATCGAAGTCCGAACCGCCTTTACCGCCGCCCATGGGGAGAGAGGTGAGGCTGTTTTTGAAGGTCTGCTCGAAACCGAGGAACTTCATAACGGAAAGGTTAACGTGGGAAGCAAAACGAAGACCTCCCTTATAAGGCCCGATTGCACTGTTGAACTGTACACGGAAACCACGGTTTACCTGAATTTTACCATCGCGGTCAACCCAGGGTACACGGAACTCGATAACACGCTCGGGTTCTACGAGACGCTCAAGAAGGCCGGCTTCCTGATACTCGGGATGTTTTTCGATAACGGGTTCAAGGGACTTAAGGACTTCTTCAACAGTCTGAAGAAACTCGGGTTCGTGTGCATCACGCTTCTGAACCTTTGCAATAACTTCTTGAATGTAAGCGTTCATTCTATAAAATCCTCCAAAAAAAATTTAAGGTCTTATCTGCTCGCTCGGAGCATGTCTGGGAAGAATTCGAACATATAAGATTCAAAACCCTTCAGGTATTATCATAAATCCACCGTTTTCCATTGTCAACACATATTCCAAAATATACTTTAATTTTGGGGCTTTTTCGGGACTTTTGGACAAAAAATTCCAATATTGAGAGTGCATGTCACGGTAAAAAGCATAGTTTTGAATCCCGGTGAATAAAATCATCATAAACAGCACATTGTGTGATGAAAATAAAGTCGGAGGCAGATTAATGATTATGGAAACATTAAAATTAGGCAGCAGGGGAACTGATGTTGAGCTTCTTCAACTTGCACTGACAAGGAGTGGATATTACTCCGACAACATTGACGGAGTTTATGGACCGAGAACCCAAAATGCAGTGCGTAGATTTCAAAGCGGTTTTGGACTAAAGCCGGATGGCATAGTGGGGGAAAAGACCTGGTCGGCAATTCATCCGTTTCTCGTAGGATATTTCACAACAAAAGTCAGAAGCGGCGATACTTTCTACAGGCTTGCAAAACGGTATGACACAACCGTAACGGCGATAGAATCGGCAAACCCCTATCACGATGAGAAATCACTTCAAATTGGCGAAACGATAATTGTCCCTTATGGCTTTGACATTGTTCCGATAAATGTTCACTATACTTCGAAACTTGCAGCTTTAATAACTGATGGTCTAAAGAAACGCTATCCGTTTATCACAACAAAGAGTATCGGAAACAGTGTCATGGGCATCCCGATTACAGTGTTCGAGATTGGAAAAGGAGCGAGTGAAGCTTTCTATAACGGAACACATCATGCCAATGAGTGGATAACGACAACACTTCTTATGAAATTCATGGAGAATTATTTGAAGGCATATGTCAATAACAGTACGATACTCGGAAGAAATGCAAGGTATCTGTACGAAAATACAAAGCTGTGTGTCGTCCCGATGGTCAATCCGGATGGTGTGGATTTAGTGAACGGAGCACTGGAGACGCATAATCTTTATTATAAAGAAGCTGTTAAGATTGCGGAAACGTATCCGACAGTCAGATTCCCGGATGGATGGAAAGCAAACATCGCAGGAACGGATTTAAATCTCAATTATCCCGCCGGTTGGGAGACGGCCCGTGAAATAAAATTCAAGCAGGGGTATGTTTCTCCGGCACCGAGGGATTACGTCGGAACTGCCCCGCTTTCAGCACCGGAAAGCCGTGCCGTTTTTGATTATACAAAGCAGCAGGATTTCAAGCTTATCTTGGCATATCATACTCAAGGTCAGGTCATTTATTGGAAGTATCAAGACATTGAACCGGCAAATGGCTATGAAATAGGAATGGCATTGGCTCAAGTGAGCGGTTACACGCTGGACGATGTTCCTGATGAAAGCGGAAACGCAGGGTACAAGGATTGGTTTATACTGAACTACGAGCGACCGGGTTATACGGTTGAGGCCGGGCTCGGAGTAAATCCGCTGCCGCTCAGCCAGTTTGGAACAATTTACAATGATAACATCGGAATACTCACAACGGCACTTGAAAAAGCAATGGAAATTTAAATATATTTGAGTGAAGGGGCTGTTGCAAAATCAAGTCATATTTGCAGCAGCACCTTTCTTTTTTAAGGAGGGCAATCCGTGGAGTGCCGAACAT
>CAKTYT010000007.1 GCA_934633695.1 uncultured Clostridia bacterium
CGGTAGTTCAGTTGGTTAGAATGCCAGCCTGTCACGCTGGAGGTCAGGGGTTCGAGCCCCCTTCGGATCGCCATTTTGCCTCGGTAGCTCAGCTGGTAGAGCAAGGGACTGAAAATCCCTGTGTCGGTGGTTCGACTCCACTCTGAGGCACCACTTCGAGCGGGAATAGCTCATTTGGTAGAGCGCCGCCTTGCCAAGGCGGAGGTGGCGGGTTCGAGCCCCGTTTCCCGCTCCATTTTTTTAACGATTAGTATGGCACCATAGCCAAGCGGTAAGGCAGCGGTCTGCAAAATCGCCATTCTCCAGTTCGATTCTGGATGGTGCCTCCATATTTGACAGAAAAATACACTCGACTCTTGTCGAGTGTATTTTCGTTTACTCGTTTTAAATGCATGCCATTACTATAATGCAGTATTCAAGCAAAATCGAAGAATATTGAAAAAAATGTTAAATGATGCTTGACAGATTGGGATTGATAAGGTATAATATAAACATACCATTAAAGGTAAATCTTTTTAAAGGAGGAAACTGTGAAACGATTCCTATCTCTCTTCATTGTCCTCTGCATTGTTGCTGTCGGCTTCATATCGACGGGAATATGTGCGGAGAGTGCGGAAGCCTCTTCAACCTCCACTTCCATTTCAAATGGTGTTTATTTCATAAAAGACACCAACACGAGCAAGTTTGTTGACGTTAAAAATAAAAGCGTTGCGGATGGAAGATTGGTTCAGCAATGGGGTTTCCACGGCGGAAATACTCAGAAATGGGTTATTTCGAAGCGTGTCGATGGTTATTATACGATACGTGTTTACGGTTCTACGGTTTCATACTATCTTAGCGTGAAAGACGATTCAACCGCAAGCAATGCATCAATTGTTCTCAAAAAGGGAACAAGTATAACTGACGGTATGCTGTGGAAAATCACTTACTTTGGTGGAACGTACACATTAAAACCAAAGACAAGTGAGGGGACGTATTACGTTCTCGGTCTTCAAAACAGCAGTTCGTACGATGACGGAGTTCAGCTTAGGCAAAAGTCAATTGATAACTACAGCAACTGGGAACTTATCAAGACTTCAAGCTCTGCTCTTGTTCCGATACTCGAGCCTGGACATTATCATGGTGATATAATGGATGCCGTCGGTACAATATTGAGTTCGAACGATATGGGCTACACTCCCATTCGTAGGAAAACTAATGCGACTGTACAGCAGTGTATTGAGGCTATGGAAACTTCATCCGTTTTTTTCAGCAGGTCGCATGGAAAACAAAAATGGATCGAAGTCAAAGGCGGTAATGTGACGACGACAGCTATATACAACCTGCCGGATGGAGCATTATCGAACTGCAAACTCGTTTTTTATGGGGCTTGTTTAACAGGTAAGGGTGGTCTTGGTGCAGATAATCTCGTTAACAAGACGCATGAAAAAGGAGCAAGGGCTGTTGTAGGGTTTACTATTAAAGTAAATTGCCAAGAGGCGAACTTGTGGTCGATTTACTTTTTTAGGTACATGAAGAAAGGGTACACCGTTGAACGAGCAGCAGAGAGAGCAACAAAATTACTGAAAGATAGCGGCAAAGCAGTTACAATAACCAGTAAAAAGTGTTACTACATTGCCGGTGCGAAAGGCATGAGACTCTGAAAAAACACCTTCAAAAATGCAGCCAGAAAGGAATAAAAAAATGAAAATGATGATTAAACTCATGGCAATCATTTTTGCCGTATGCTTTGTCGCAGCATCCGTTGGATGTGCTTTGGTGAGCAAGGATTCAAAGACCCCGTAGGTCTACAAGGTCTATTCTGACACGGATTCAACGTATTCCATCCAATCCGACGGCAGTCGTGTCCAGTGTGGTGAGTACACCAATCCCGATGCCCCTGCAACTCACAGCCTTACTTATGAAGGCGAGACATACCAGCTTAACTACGTAAATTCCGAAAGGTGGATTTACTTCAGCTCCGATAAGTACGCAAGTGCTGATGGCAACATAGAGGCAGAATACACCGCAGGCACGGATGAGCTGAGGAACATCACGTTTGCTTCGCAGGAACTTCTTCCCGGGGATGATGTCGTGACGGAAGAAGAGTACAAGCTCTTTATAAAAGATTTCGTCAGTCGGTTTGTCGAGGAAAATCTTGACAACTATGTGTACAGCTGTACAACCGAGTGTGAAGCAAGAGGTGGTACATGTGAAGGCTTTGTTCAGAGAACGGAGGAAACTCCTGTCGAGTGCTACAGGTTCGAATATAAGATGGTGAAGGGCGGAACCGAGACGAGCGACAGAATCTATTTCTCTGTTTCATATGAAATGGCCGAAGTATCCATTGCACTCAGTCAGCACGAATTCGACAACGTAACAGTACCCAACATCAATGAAAGCAGACTGAATGCAACTATTTCCGCCGGAATGCAGACTCATGTCAATGACTGCCTTGAAGACGGATATGTCTATGACGGCAGCTGGACGCTTAACAATGCAAAGTGGTACATGGTAAACGGTGTCCCGACTTACGTCTGTGATGTCGAAGTTTCCTACAACATGACTGACGGGGAGGAAGGCTATGCAGAAGTTGTCACTTTTGAGATTCAGCCCACGGTTGAGAACGGAGAAGCAACGGAATAAGTTTACTTGAAGACATCAATGGCAGCACCAGTGATGTGTCCCCTGTCAAGTAGACAGCGAAAAACAGATCAAATATTTTTGCGGATATGTGGCTGTTGCAAAATCAAGTCATATTTGCAGCAGCCACATAAACTCGATGTCGGTTTTGTACACTTCCTATATAGCTCTGCTTGAGAAAATCCCTCTCAATAAAAAGTGTTACTACATTGCCGGTGCGAAAGGCATGAGACTCTGAAAAACACCTTCAAAAATGCAGCCAGAAAGGAATAGAAAAATGAAAATGATGATTAAACTTATGGCAATCATTTTTGCCGTATGCTTTGTCGCAGCATCCGTTGGATGTGCTTTGGTGAGCAAGGATTCAAAGACCCCATATGTCTACAAGGTCTATTCTGACACGGATTCAACGTATTCCATCCGATCCGACGGCAGTCATGTCCAGTGTGGTGAGTACACCAATCCCGATGCTCCTGCAACTCACAGTCTTACTTATGAGGGCGAGACATACCAGCTTAACTACGTAAATTCCGAAAGGTGGGTTTACTTCAGCTCCGATAAGTACGCAAGTGCTGATGGCAGTATAGAGGCTGAATACACCGCAGGCACGGATGAGCTGAGGAATGTTGTATTTAATTCTCAAGATTTTCTTCCGGGGGACGATGTTGTGACAGAGGAAGACTATAAGCTCTTTATCAAGAATGCCGTCATCCAATTTGGACAGGAAGATTTTGACCTTTTCACCTACGAATGTACTACTTCATGCGAGGGTGAGGACGAGGATCACGATGAATTTATTCCCAGAACAGAGGATAATTCAGTTATGTGCTATGACTTCACATATACAGTATTAAAAGGTGGAGTCGAAACAACTGACAGAATCTACGCATTCATGTTCTTTGATTCTGATTTGATGTCACTTGGTTTATCATTCAACTTACATGAGTTTGACGATGTAACAGTACCGAATATCAACGAAAGCAGACTGAATGCAACTATTTCCGCCGGAATGCAGACTCATGTCGATGATTGCCTTGAAGAAGGATATGTCTATGACGGCAGCTGGACGCTTGACAATGCAAAGTGGCGTATGATAAATGGTGTTCCGACTTATGTCTGCAACATTGGGGTGTCTTATGGCATGACTGACGGGGAGGAAGGCTATGCCGAAGTTGTTACTTTTGAGATTCAGACCACGGTTGAGAACGGAGAAGCAACGGAATAAGTTTACTTGA
This sequence comes from uncultured Clostridia bacterium, assembly GCA_934633695.1. Lineage (GTDB taxonomy): Bacteria > Bacillota > Clostridia > Christensenellales > CAG-138 > PeH17. The sequence continues at coordinate 3,858 of CAKTYT010000007.1, forward strand.
AAGCATCAATGACAGCACCTGCCATCGGCGTGGTGCTGTTTTCTTACCTCGCCGGTATTGACAGGCGAAAATAAAAATGGTAATATACTTGCGTGAGCGAATTCGGAGGTGGGAGTTGCTGTGATAGATATTCATTGCCATATTTTGAACGGTGTAGATGATGGTTCTGCGGATAAGTTTGATTCGGCAGAAATGCTTCGCATCGCCGCCGAGAGTGGAATTACCGATATTATTGCAACTCCGCATTGCTATCCCGGAATTTACAACAATTTTAACGGCATGACACTTAATGCAAAGTTTGACAGGTTTATTTCGGAACATCGGGAGAGCGAAACGGGAGTAAGGATTCATCGGGGCATGGAAGTTTATGCAGACGATGATGTCATTCACCGTGCCGATGAGGGAAGGCTAATGACACTTGCAAATTCATCATACATGTTGATTGAGTGTGCATTTAATGAAAATCCGGATTTTATGACGGCTGTGCTGCATGAGCTTTTAAAAAGAAGGATTCATCCGGTAATTGCTCATCCAGAGAGATATTACTTTATCAGGAATAAGCCGGAAATTGCATTGGGATGGGTCGATATGGGTTGCTCACTTCAATTAAATGCAGGCAGTATAATGGGGCAGTTTGGTTCAGAATGCAGACGTATTGCACATGACCTTTTGAGCAGCGGTGCTGTTCAGCTCATTGCAAGTGATGCACACGGGGCGATCAAGCGGACACCGGAGCTTCAAAGTGCTTTTGAGCTTGTGGGAGTGCAATTTTCATTTGACTTCGCCAACACACTTCTGACGGAAAATCCGGCGAGGATAATTGATAACAGACGATTGAGATTCCCGGAGCTGAAATTTATGTCGCAATCAAGAGAGGAGTTTCTCAGTGACGAGGAGTATTGGGGCATTTGAATAGATTTACTGACAGAGAAAATGATTGCAAGGAAAGGCTTTGTTTCTTCAAAGCATGCGAGAAGGCGGCAGAGGAGATCAATGGTGTTCATACCGGCGGCATAGGAACACTTAGCGAGAAGGCATTGCACTCGGCAATTAAATATTTTATAGAACCTGACATAAGCAAACATGAAGTCCGTATTGGGCAGAGTATTGCGGATGTTCTGAACGATGAAGGGATATTTGAAGTGCAGACGAGAGGATTTGATCGTTTGAGAAAAAAACTTGAAGTTTTTTTAAAGGATCATACGGTCACGGTTGTCCTCCCGATACCTGCAATCAAACGGGTAATTCGCATAGATGAACGCACAGGTGAAATGTCCAAACCAAGGAGAAGTCCAAAACGTGGAAGTATTTTCGAAGCATTCACCGAATTTTACAGGCTCGGGGAACTGATATGTGATGAGAATCTGAGACTGCTTGTTTTTCTCATAGACGTGGATGAGTACAGACTTATGGGCAAAGGCAGACAAACGAGAAAAGGGTGGGAACGTTTCGAAAGACTGCCTGTCGATTTGCGTGGAATAATTCCACTGTACACGGCAGAGGATTACATAAACATACTTCCTGAAGGTCTTAGTGAAGAATTTACTTCTGCTAACATCGCAGAAAGTGCAAATATCCCGATTGACAGAGCAGGAACCATGCTTAGGGTACTTTCGAGGCTCGGCGTCGTGTCGGTCATCGGGAAAAAATCAAGATATAAGTTGTATTCCGTTAAACGTCAGAGTTAAACGCTCTTTGATGGTGGGTTGATTGGCTGTTTTCAATTAAATAGCAATTTAACTTCTTTAAAGCTTTCTTTTCAATTCGAGAAACGTATGACCTTGAAATATTAAGTTCTTTTCCGACTTCCCACTGGGGCACGGCAAGCCCATCTATCAAACCATAGCGGAGCTCGATAACTCTGCGTTCCCTTGCAGACAGAACATTGTTCACAGCCATACGAAGTTCATTTCCGATTATGCGTTTTTCAACCTCCTCGCCAACATCTTCCTCGCCTGCAATTATGTCGGCAAGAGTGATTTCGTTGCCGTCGCGGTCAAAGCCAATGGGCTCGGAAATTGATACTTCGTTTTTTTGCTTGCGTTCTGCTCGAATCGACATGAGTATTTCATTTTCTATGCATCTTGAAGCATATGCTGCAATCGTACGCCCTTTTTCATTGCTGAATGTTCCGACGGCTTTGATTAGTCCAATCGTACCGATTGAAATGAGGTCATCGGTATCGCGTTCTTTTGAGGCATATTTTTTTGCAATATGAGCAACAAGCCTCAAATTATGCTCAATGAGACTGTCCCTTGCTTCTGAGTCACCATGATTCATCTTTTCAATGAGGGTTCTTTCCTCTTCCGACGATAAAGGTGCAGGGAAATTGCTCCTCGTCTTTACAAGCCCCACGAATGCAAAGAAATGCTTTAATAATTCTGCTGCAAAACCGAACATCTCGGTACCTCCTTGGCTTTTGTCGAAATATATGCGAAAATTCGTGTATTATTCACAATTTTCGTCAGCCTCTTTTTCGGTAAAGAAAAACAAGCGGCGAATTGCTCACCGCTCGTTTTAGAGGAAGGGAAATTATTTTTTATTATCAATAGGCGATTCTGCTGTCGAGGTATCAATTTCATCGCAGACAGGCTTAATTTTGATACCGGGCATGAGTTTAGTTAAAAGTACAGTGTGCCTCATTAAATACCACATTATGATCAGCACCTGCAGCACTGCCGCAATCGTGTAGATGAGATGCATATTTGCCACTTTGACGCAAACGTGCAATGCAACCGATGTGCCCCAGACAAGTCCGCTTACGCATATGAATTGTATCCACACGGGATGCCATAGAACTGTCAACACGATTGCCACAATAAATGCAGTGGGTATTGCAATTATGAAGCAGAGCCATGCACGCTCGGCGTCGGGGAAAGCAACTTTTGTGACGAAAAAAGCGATTGTTGCAAGCAGCCACACAAGTCCGACAGATAACAGCGTTACAAGACTGCGTTTGAGCCTTGGGGCGGTCTGGCGGCTTTTGCGATGTTTTTCAGTCAAAAAGTCATTTACTGTCACACCAAAGAGCTGTGCAAGCATGACAAGCACGAAAATATCCGGCACACCATCACCACGCTCCCATTTTGAGACGGATTTATCGGAGTAGTGTATCTTTTCGGCAAGCTCTGCTTGCGTCAAATTCAGTTCTCGGCGGTAATGGGCAAGGTTGGCGGAGATAAGCTTTTTAACCTTTTCATCATCTCGTATAATCATGTTCACATTTTACACAAAAAATTTAAAAAATGCAACCCCACTCGATGTAATCAGAAAAATATAATTATCACGGAAAAATCAAACGCTCTACCGGCAGTAGAACTGCCGGAAAAGAACTCTACGCCTTAAAATTGCATGGGTAGAGAGGCGTAGGATCGCAATAGGGTGCATTTCCTTGATATCTGTGGTAAAACATGGGCAGATATAACGAAAGGAGGAGATTGCTTTGAGAACTATGATAACTGACTCAGACACCGGGAGTTCCGCTCGACGCACGGAAAGCGGCTTTATGAAACTGCTTGATAAAATTATTCGGATTGCAACCGCCCCAAATGTGATGGCAATGCTGTTGACGACGATGCTGTATGTTAAAGGCGGTACAGCTGCTTTTGTCGACAGGTTCCATTATGCGGAGGCAATGTTTACCCTCGGAATTCTGCCGATCACAGCATATATCCTGTGCGGATGTATACCTCCTCTCAGAAAGAAGGGAAGAAAGTTTGAAAGGACGCTGGCCATTGTCTTTTCAGTACTGGGGTACATAATGGGTACTGCGTTTGCTGTCCTGGGCGGTGGAACCATGTTGGAACTTACGCTGTTTTTTACTTATCTTATATCCGGAATTCTTACCGCACTTTGTTCATTTGTTTTTAAGTTCAAGGCCAGCGGACACACCTGCGGAGTATCCGGACCTGCGGCGATGATGAGCTGCTACTTTGGCCCATGGTGGATGATGATGTTCCTGATACTGATACCTGTTTCATTGTCATCGATTCGGTTGGGCAGGCATACAAGGTTTCAGCTCGTGGCAGGTGCTGTTATACCCGTTTTGGCACTGTTTATTGCCATGAGAATCGCAGAATTGATTGCATAAAAAATAAGATGCTTGCGGAAGCTCTCCGAAAGGGGGGCTTCCCCCATTTTATAGAGAAAATTCTCCATACACATTTTATCTGTATTTCCCGGGAAATTTTTTATTTTGCTTGGCATGAACTTCAAGTGCAGGAAAATGTTATCACTTTTGTCACAAACGCCAATTGCTCATGAGCTGAAAAAATGGTACAATAATGCAGTGAGTCGGCTAGAAGATAAGCAGACTTGAATGAATTCTGTTTGGGTGGAAATAATGGGAAGAAAAGCAGACACAAAAAAAATAAAAGAAAGCAAAACGGCTGCAAAAAGAAAGATAGAGGCGTGGATGTTATTTGCCTTTTCAATTGCAGTACTGATGATTGCTTTCTTTGCCGTAGGACTTGGCAAGACCGGCTACGACCGTTATTTAACAGCGAACCCAACCCCCACACCGGCACCTCCTTTTGTTCGTGTAGTTACGCCACTCCCAATTCCGACCAAAGACGGTTCCGAAATATTCGGTGCATCACCTACTCCCGTGAAGTATGTTAAAACAGCAATAGTAATTGACGGAGAACAAATTGCAGTGCTTGCAAGCAGGCAGGCGGCAGAGGATGCGGTAGAAAAGGCGGTACAACACTTTGAATCAGTTTGCGGAGTGAGTGCAGACTCAACGTTGGATAATGAAATCGAATATCGTGCCCTCTCGGATGACTCTGAATGTACAAGTTTTGACGAAGCTCTTGCTTACCTGACGAGCGAGGAGACACCGCTGAGAGTTTCTTCCAAACGTACCGAGTATGAGATGATTACAGTTAAACATGGAACATCCGTCATAAACAGCAATGAATTGTTTGTGGGGACACGAGTTGTAAAATCGTATGGCAGCGACGGAAAAAACAGACGGTCAAGTGAATATACTTATGAAAACGGAATTTTAACCGGCATGAGGATTCTTGATGAAGAGGTTGTTTATGCTGCTGTTATGCGTGTTGTCGTTGTAGGTACGCTTCCGATTCCGGAAGGCACGGCAAGTGCCGGTTTTATGCTCAGTGACTGTCCTGATTTCGATGTCAATTTCAGGTTGCCTGTTAGAGGTGAAGTAGTCAAGTACTTCGGTTTTTACGGGGGGGTACTGCATCATGGCATTGATTTCACGGGTACATCGGGTTCAAGCTGTAAAGCGGTAAGTGCCGGTGAGGTGATTGCGGTAATTGAGAGAGGAGCTTACGGTTTGGTCGTTGAAATCGAACATTGCGAAGGCGTAATAACAAGGTACGCAGGGCTAAAACAGGCAACGGTTGCAGTTGGTGATTTTGTTTCGATATCTGATTCAATTGGCTTTATAGGCAGCGAGCCTCTGCATTTTGAGGTTATCGTGGACGGGAGGCAGAGAAATCCGCTTGCGTACCTCAATCTCAACAACTGATTTTTCGGAACGACAGTACACATTGACGAACGGGCTGTTTCCGTGGTATAATGAAATCGAGAAAATGTATCGGAGTATGGTGTGATATGGCGAATAAAGATTACTATGAAGTTGTCGGCGGAACGCCGTTAAGGGGCAGTGTCACAATAAGCGGTTCAAAAAATGCGGCACTGCCGATAATCTGTGCCTCCGTGTTGGCAGACGGACCAAGCACGATCGAAAATCTCCCTGACATTGAGGATGTCAATAGGATGATTGAGATCCTTAGGCTTATGGGTGCAGAGGTTGAACGTGTCAGGAGCGGAGTCATAAGAGTCAACCCTGCTACTGTCAACAAGTTTATCGTAACACCGGAGATGGCATCCAAAATGCGTGCATCGTACTATATGCTGGGTTCACTTCTCGGCAAGTACGGCACTGCGGAAATCAATCAGCCCGGCGGCTGTGCAATTGGTCAGCGTCCGATGGACTTTCACGTAAAGGGTATGCGTGCCTTGGGTGCAGACGTTGTTGAACGCGGTGCGGTAATTACTGCACAAGCAGAAAAACTTGTCGGTTCCGAGGTTTATCTTGACGTCGCCAGTGTCGGAGCAACGATAAACATAATGCTTGCCGCAAGCCGTGCGGAGGGGAGAACTACGATAAACAATGCGGCAAGGGAACCGCATGTTGTTGACGTTGCAAATTTCTTGAATACCATGGGTGCAAGTGTGAGGGGAGCGGGAACTGATATTATCAGAATTGAAGGTCGAAAAGAGCTTCACGGCTGCACTTATGCCGTCATTCCCGACCAAATAGAGGCAGGCACTTATATGATCGCTGCCGCTGCAACAAGGGGTGATGTTATTATCAACAATGTCATTCCGACACACCTTGAATCTCTCTCGGCAAAGCTCATGGAGAGCGGTGTCGAAGTCGTGACGGGCGATAACGGTGCGGATTTTTATATCAGGGTTACTTCAAACAAACGTCATCGCGGTGTAAAAATAACAACGATGCCATACCCGGGCTTCCCAACAGACCTTCAGCAGCCCATGACGGCCTTTCTTGCAACAGCTGAAGGAAAGAGTATAATAACGGAAAATCTCTTTGAAGAAAGGTTTAACCATACCCGTGAGCTTAATCGTATGGGAGCGGATATCAATATCCTTGGCAGAAATGCGACGATAGAGGGAGTCAATTTCCTCTACGGTACGGATGTTTATGCCTCGGATCTGCGGGCAGGTGCTGCGATGATTGTCGCCGCACTTGAAGCCGACGGTGTCAGCAGAGTTCACAACATCAACTACATTGACAGGGGTTATGAGCACCTTGAAGAAAAGCTGACGGCTCTCGGTGCAAACATTAGGAGGGTTCGTGTCGAATGAAGCCGGGACGGTATTCCTGAATCGATACGTTCAAGGCGGCATACATTTAAACAGACTTTTGAAAGATAGAATGGAGTAAAAGATGAATATTCTTCAGGCAATTATTCTCGGTATAGTGCAGGGACTCTGCGAGTTCCTGCCGGTATCAAGCAGCGGGCATCTTCTGCTTATGCAGAAAATTTTCGGGATCAATGAAGACGGTTACTTCTTCTCCGTAATGCTACACTTGGGTACGCTCATTGCGGTGCTTATAGTGTACAGAAAACGCATTATTGAAATGATTCTGCATCCCGTAAAGCAGGCAAAGTACTGGCTGTACATGATCCTTGCAACGCTCGTAACAGTTGTAATGGCGGTCGCATTCAGGGACGTTATCGACAGTGCAGGCGAAGGAAAGATTCTCGGCTTCTGCTTCCTCTTCACTGCGATATTGCTCACACTGTGTGACATGATGCGAAGAAAATATGAATGTACTGTTACTGTTCCAACGATGAAATGGTATCAGGCAGCGTTTGTGGGCTTCGTACAGGGAATTGCGATTCTTCCGGGAATCTCTCGCTCCGGGTCGACGATCACAGGTGCAACTCTTTGCAGAATGAAAAAAGAAGATGCTGCGGAATTCAGCTTTCTTCTGTCGATTCCGGCAATTCTCGGCGGTGTCGTGCTTGAAGTACCGGATGTTCTGAAAGAAGGCGTGGCAAACGTGGATTGGCTGCCGATTCTTGCCGGTATAATTGTCGCAGGTGTTTCGGGGTATTTTGCGGTCAGATTTATGATAAGGCTGATAACAAAGCGTTCGTTTACCGGGTTCGCTGTCTATACAGCTTTGCTCGGCATCTTTATTATCCTCGACAGGTACGCACTGCACCTTATAGCTTGGTAAAACGCAATGAAATTCTATAAGAAAAGGGCTGCTGCAAGGAAGATACTCCTTTGCAGCGGTCCTTTCGTTACAAGATTCTAAAGTATGCCACAAAACTGAGGCCTGACTCTAAGAAATTCCATTTCAGCTTATTCATGAAATCGGAGAAAGTGTAGAGGCTTTCAAGAAACATATTTTAATGGCATGACAAGTAATCCATTCAATTAAGTTCCGCCCGGATCGTTATAAGGTCCTTATCTAACCTTGCCGAGATGTGTCCCCTATGTCCTTCCACAATGCTGTATGCAATGGCCAGACCGATGCCAAAGCCCCCGGATGTGCTGCGGGACGGGTCGGCTCGGTAGAATCTGTCAAAAAGTTTTGTGGTATCGATAGGCTGGGAGATGTCACAGCGGTTAAGGGTTTGCAGGATCACGCCGCGACGGGACTTTTCAAGAGTAAGGGTAATCGGCGTATTCGGCAGTGCGTATTTGACGGCATTGTCAAGCAGTATGGAAACCAACTGACGCACGGCATACTCATCTCCGCAATAGGTCAGGTTCGGTGCGATGGACAATCTCATTTCGTGCCCCTTTTCCATAGAGAAACTGTGAAAAGACTCCGCTGTTTCATGAACTGCATCGCTGATGAGAAAGCCTTTCATGTGCAGCGGGGATCGCTCCTCATCCATACGAGAAAGCGTCACCAACGAGTTGGCAAGACCGGTCAGTCTCTCTGCCTGTCCGAGGGCTTTGTCAATCCACTTCTGCTTGCCCACATCCATTTCAAGCACTTTCAGGCTTGTGGTGATGACGGTAATCGGGGTTTTAAGCTCATGACTGGCATCAGTGATAAATTGCTTCTGTCGCTCAGTACTGCGAATTACCAGGTCAATAGCTCTGCGGGACAACATAATCACCAACAGAAATACCAACAAGGTACATGCTGCATCGGCAATGAGTGACCAGACCAGGAGCAGTCTAACAGAACGAAGTGTCTGGTAGCAGTCAAGAAAAATAGCAATGTTTCTGTCATCTCCGGTGTGAGCAGTGAAAAAGCAGTATTGCCTATAATACCCATAGCCTTCAGCGTGGTTGACGGCAGCGGTCAGGTATTCACCTGTGTCGGCCTCAGTAACGGAGGCAATGTTGTCCAAATCCGCCATGGTTAAGGTGCCGTCATCCTGATAACGAAGAACGAAGTATCTGGTGGAGTAGGGGGTTTCCGCAGTGAAAGGGCCGCCGGGGCGGTCATCTTTGCCGGGCGGTACATTTGAAGAAGGATTGGAGGGCTTTTCAAAAGGAAGGGTGCTCGTACTGCTGTCGGAGGAAGGATGGAAAGCAGTTGGGATTTTTCCCTCATTCTCATATATCAATGTCAGTGTGTCTCGGAGATCTTCATCTGCGGATATAAAATTAGCGACGTTTAGGATTAATGTCAGCAGCACCATCACCGCTGCTACGGAGAGGGTGGCAATGCGGATAAAGCGGTTTCGCAGGCGGTTGATCATATTTCTTCCTCCAGAAGATACCCCAAGCCGCGGTTTACGTGGATGGCCACTGCGGAACCCAGGTTTTTAAGCTTCTTACGAAGATTGGAGATGTTGACCCAAACAACATTGATTTCGGCTTCATTATCCCATCCCCATACCTTCTCCATGATGCGTTCTGCGGAGAATACCTGTTTAGGTGCTCGGAGGAACAACTCCATGATTTGAAACTCACGGCCGCTGAGACGGGTAGACTTTCCGCAGCAGGCCAGATCCCCGGTGCAGGGGTTCAGGGACAAATCCCCAAAGGTCAATATTGTGGGCTGATAGGCTTCACTCCGTCGAAGAATAGCCCGAACCCGGCTCAGCAGTTCTTCCGGATCGAAAGGCTTTGGCAGGTAGTCATCTGCCCCTGCATTGAAGCCGATGATGCGGTCATCTTTTTGTCCCCTTGCGGTCAGCATCATTATAGGAGTTTTGATACCCTCATTACGAAGCTTCTCCAGTACTTGTATGCCGTCCATTTTCGGCATCATCACATCAAGAATCACTGCGTCATATGTACCGGTAACAGCATAATCGTACGCATCGAAACCGTTGTAGACAGCATCCACCAAAAAATGATTTCGTTCAAAAAATACAGTCAGTGCCTCAGCCAAATCCAATTCATCCTCTGCAATAAGAAGTTTCATTTATTTTCTCCCACGTTCCTTTGTTTAATTACCCGTAGTATAGCGAACCGATTCGCAAATTGCAAGAGTTTATCGAGGTATTCGGTGCAGTACGGGTTTTAGGTGAACAGGATAACGAGTCTTTCTAAAAGCAACTTAAAGAAAAGTCCGCCGGAGCTTTTAGGTTCCCTTTAGGCTGTCGCATTATGATATAAGCATAATAACAGGACAACATGAAGGAGGTTATTTTATATGAACATGAAAAAATGGATAGCTATCCTTTGTACGGCGGCACTGACCCTGTCACTGGCTGCCTGCGGAGGAAAGACTGTGCAAGACTATTCGAATCAGACACTCACGGGTCAAGTGACGGCAATCGATGGCAGCATCATTACACTCCTGCTTGGCGAGCTCAGTGCGGATAACAATACACCGCCTAATGTGCCGGGCGGCAGCTCTGATACAAATAACTCACCTGAAATGCCCGGTGGTGACGCCGACAAGGGCAACCAAGCACCGCCCGATGCACCAAACGGAGACATGGGCGGAACTCCTCCTGATATGCCCGATGGCGAAAGCGGTTCCGCTCCTGACGGAGGAAGCGGAACCCCGCCGGAGAGGCCCAACGGTGATAATGGCGGCATGAACGGCACACCGCCAGATATACCCGGCGGCAGCAGCTTTACGGCAGGGGAGGAGACGGCGAAACTGGACTTTTCTTCGGCTACTATTACAAAGAATGGCAATACCATTGCAATAACCGATATCTCGGAAGGTGATGTCATCACCGTTACCATTGGCAGCGGAACAACTGTAACTATGGCGGAAATAGTGAATATCGGCGGCAAACCGAATGGCAATGGTTTCGGCGGCAGCGGAGAATTCACTCAGGGCGACAGTGCCAACATTGTTTCTGAGGACGGCACCTACTCCGACACTGTATATACATCCACTGGTGATGATGAGAATGCACTCCGAATCGACGGTGGTGCGGTCGTTACCTTGGACGGCATCACCGTCAGTAAGTCAGCCGGAGCTACATCCAACACAGAAAATGGAGACTTTTACGGCGTAAATGCTGCATTGCTCGTCACTAACGGAGCGACGGTAACGATCAAAAATGCTACCGTCACGTCCTCTGCTCAGAACGGCAACGGTGTATTCAGCTACGGCAGCGGCACTACGGTAAATATCTACGATTCTGTCATCACAACTGCTGCGGACAACTCAGGAGGTATACAGACCACGGGAGGAGGTACTACCAACGCTGAAAACCTGACGGTGGAGACATATGGCAACTCATCTGCTGCCATTCGTTCCGATCGTGGCGGCGGCACTGTCAATGTGATTGGAGGTACTTACGTCTCAAATGGTTACAATTCACCTGCCGTCTACTCCACTGCAAATATCACTGTAAGGAACGCTATTCTCACTGCCAATAATTCTGAAGCACTGGTCATCGAAGGCAAAAACTCCATTGTTTTGGAAAATTGTGCGGTCACCGGAAACATGAGCGACACTAAGGGGGCCAGCTCCGATGAAAATGTCCACAACGTGATGATTTATCAGTCAATGAGCGGCGATGCTGATGTCGGTACGTCCACATTTACCATGACAGGCGGAAGTTTGACCGCGAAGAACGGAGACATGTTCTACGTTACCAACACTCATTGTGTCATGACCCTTTCGGGCGTTGCCATATGTAAAGAGGATGCCGATGCTTATCTCCTTTGCGTCGTAGGTAACAGTGCAGTCCACGGTTGGGGTACTGCCGGCAGCAACGGGGCTCAGGTGGACTTCACCGCCGATAACCAGATACTCGAAGGCGATATTGTAACGGATACGATCTCCACTCTTAATATGACCCTCACCAATGGCAGTACATTTATCGGTACAGTGAATATTATTGAGAATGCCGAGGGCGGTGCAGCTGTCCCGGACAATGCCGCAGTTACCATTGGCAGCGGCTGCACTTGGACCCTCACCGGCAACTGCACTCTTACCGATCTGGTCAACAATGGTACGATTAACTTCAGTGGTTACACCATTACACTTGCTGACGGTACAGTGCTGGGATAATGACTTATAACGCAAAAAAAACGGGCGGCTTCAGACTGCCCGTTTTTGCCGTAAAGTAAACTAGTGGATTTTCAATCTATTCATCGCACGCCAAGACCTTCGACAGGCATTATCCACTTCTTGCTTATGACTCTGCGAATGCACAGAATGTTCTTTATGACATCTTCACTTAACAGCATTATGATGTAGACGAGGACGAAATCAAGTTTCAGTACAAGACCGCATACTGCGGTGAGCGGCAGAGCAAAGCCGTATAGGATTGGAGCATCATAGAGCATGCCGGTCTTTGTGTCACCGCCTGCACGGAAGATCCCGACAACGGAGATGTAGGGAATATTTCTCAATCCGACTTCAATTCCATAGATAAGCAGAAGAAGCATGGCGGTGTTGTGACAATCGGGAGAAAGTTTGAAAAGACTCAATATCGGATTTCTGAATCCGATAACAAGTCCGCCGATGAGAATGCCGAGTATCGGAACGAGTACCATAAAACGGTGTGCATAGTCAACGGCTTTTTTCTCATTGCCCTCACCTATCGCTTTGCCGACCATAACATTGCAGGCATTGCAGATGCCGATGAACATAACATAGGCAATGCCTTCGACTGTACGGAAAACGGTGAGTGCGGAGTAGTTATCCTGCCCCATTCTGCCGAAGACCATATCATAACCGGTGGTTCCGGCGACCCAGAGGGTTTCGTTAAACACAACAGGCAATGCACGTGTGAAAAACTGCTTGACAAAATGCCCGTCTATGTTGAATATTTCTTTGAATCTGCTCTTTAAAATGTTGCCCCTTGCGAATGAAATGACGAGAATTACCGCAGGGGTTACAAATGAAGAGATTGCCGTTGCGATCGCCGCACCCTTAACGCCGAGCATAGGAAGACCGAATTTACCGAAGATCAGAGCGTAGTTAAGGACGCTGTTGGCAGCGAGGGAACAGGCACTTGCAATAAGCGGCAGTTTAACTTCTTCTGTGCAGCGAAGTACCGTGCAAAACACTTGACTGAAGGCGAGCCCGATATATGAAAAACATGCAATGCGAAGGTAGTCTGCACCCGTTGCAATCATTGATGGTTCGTTTGTTATGATTTTCATGACACTTTCGGGAAAGGCGACACATACGGCTGCAATGATTGTTGCAACGGGGATATCGCAAAGCAGAAGCATACCGTACGTACGCTGCATTTTGTCCCTTTCGCCGCTGCCCCAATACTGAGCGAGAAAAACGGCACCGCCTGACGCAAAACCGAAAAGAACTATGCCTGCAAAGTTAGATATCCTCGCTGCCGCACCGACGGCGGCGATTGCCTCGTCGCCAAGCTGACCTATCATAAGCGTGTCAACGAGCTGTAAGGAACTCATTAAAAGATTTTGCAGTGCAATCGGAAGTGCAAGAGGGAGCATAACCTTCAGAAAGTCACGATTGAATACTGAACGCAGGAGTTTTAACATGGCAGTAACCCTTTCAAATAATTATGATGAACAGTGGATAACTTTGCAGCCGCAAAACGCTTGCTCGGATTTTAAATCAAAATAATCCACAATTTTTTAATGATACAGCATTAAATGAGAAGAATGCAAATATACTTTGGTGAAAATGAGATTTTCGGAGGATAGAACATGAGTGACGGTAAGAATTTGAAATACGGCAGCCGATTTATCGTAAAAATGACGGTGCTGTTCATTCTTTTTGCAATCAGTATAAGCGTTGTAGCGGGCTGTGGGGTCGGCTATCCGCAGGAGAGCATGGATCCGCAATGCACGGATGAGGCAGCAGCAAGCACATCTCCAATTATTCCGACAGAATCACCTCAGATTAGTGAACAGCCGGGGCGTGTAAAGCGTACAACACTTTACTATCACACGGACGAGGGGTACGTTTACCCGGTCATTGCCGAAATACCGTGGGAAGACGGAATCGCAAAGGCCTGCCTTATGAAGTTGGTCGATAATGATGAAAACAAGTTGAATCTTCAACAACAGGGTCTTCGTGCGGTCATCCCGGATGGCACGGGGATCGAGCTGGATATAAGCAACGGTCATGCAACGGTCAACCTTGTGAATATGCCGAAGCTGTCCTCTGCGGAAGATGAAACAGCAATGTTTGTTTCAATCGTCAACACCCTTACTGAGTTTTCAGGGGTTGACACGGTGAGCATTTTCCTTGACGGCAGGTCAACAAGAACGCCGAACGGAAACACTACTCCGAATAACCAAGGACCGTACAGGCTGAATGTTGAAGATTCTGAAATTGCAACGTCGGGCAATGCAAAGCCGATAACTCTCTACTTTCCTAATGCATCGGGGAGCCTCAGTATTCCAATTACTCGCTATGTTGAAGGGGCAGACGACCTTTATGCATGCATAAGCGGACTTGTAGACGGGACCGCAATGAAACATTTGAGAAATTGTTTCCCTGAAAATACACTGCTGCTGGGAGCCGCAATAGAGAACGGAGTGTTAATTGTTAACCTGTCGTCTGATTTTATGCAGATAGCTGATACTCCGGGGCTATACGAGCTGGCATATAATTCTGTTATGATAACGGCAACGCAGTTTGGGAGCGTCAACGAAGTAAGGTTCACTGTCAACGGCGAAAAGTTTGAACCGTGAAGCAAAAGCCGCACCGTTTCTGCAATAGAAAACGGTACGGCTTTTTGTTTTTATCAAACGAGACGCTTAACAAAGATGCCTGAAACAAACATAATCGTTGCGGCTGACATAATTATAGTCTGTATCAGGAATCCACGCCTGCTCTTTGCGGAAACACTCAGTGCCGAAGGGAGAAGCGGACAGGTGCAGGTGAAGAAAACGCCCATTTGCAGCGTATTCGTGCAGAGCGGTGTCAGCATGTACCAAATCAGCAGAAAAAGCGAGTCGCTTAAGTCGAGACGCCCGACACTCAGTACCAGTGTTAGGCCGAAGAGCAGCTGGGAAGCTATTGCAACGAACATTGCGTTAGCCGTTGAGGGCGAATTGACCCACTTTGAAACGTAGTTGCCGAGAGATTCAAAGAAAAATCTAAAACCCCGGGGATAGACGATTTGGAGTGCGGAAGGACGGAAATGCCCCGTAAGAAAAAACACAATCAGCGTGGCAAGTATCGCAAGAATTATTGAATTTGCAAGGATTGGTTTAAGAATTTTCTTACCGCTTTTGTGCAGGCTTATGCAGAGTTTAACCGTTGAAAGGGTGAGCGAAACAATCAACAAAACGGAAAAAATATTCGTTGTGACATTGATCACAAAGAAGATGAAAGCAAGAATCGGTTTGTTTTTCCTTATTGCAAGCATTGAGGCAACCGAGAGCAGAAGCAGCAGCGAGGCACCGCTTAGCGGCATCAAAAGGTAGACAATGATGGGCGAGAGATATAGAACGATGAACGCTCTCAGTGAAGTGTGTTTGGTATTGTCGAGCAAAAGATACTCGTAAAGCGTTACGGAAGCACAACTGCACAATGTACTATTCAAAATAAATGCTGATGCGGGAAGACTGCCGATTGGTTTTGAAAAAAACAAAACGAGTTTCGGCAGCAATGGGATAAGGCTGAAACGCTCTGCCGCATTGTGTGCAAGCTCACCTATGCCATGAGGATTCGCCTGCATGAAAAGTTCCCCATACATTTGGAATACTGTGCCGTGGTAACCGTTTATTCCCGTGTAAAGCAGGTATATGACAAAGATCATGATGAGCTGACCCGCAAAGGAAAAAAGGGCAAGTCTAAACCTCGGATGAAGGCGGCGTGTACTTCGCTCTCCAAGTTCTCCGGTTATTCTGAACATGGGAGATTTGAAATATTCGGGGAATTTTCTTGCTGTCAGCGTTAATGCAATTGTAAAAAGTATCAGCGAAACTGCCGCCCCTATGACAACGGGTGAGGTTGCCCTCCTGCAAAACAGGGTAAAAAGGACGAAAGCGGCGAGCACGACTGCCGAAATTGACGAAGTTATAAATAAATCCTTCTTCTGCATTTATTTTCCCCTCCTGCCAAGTGAACCTATAATGCCGACCGGTATTGAAGATTCTCTCTTAAAAACCGCGTAAAGCTCGTCAATACTTGCATGGTACTTTGTGCTGCGATAGTTGTAGAAGTCGAATTTGCCGTCCTCACACCGCACCCCCGCAATAAAGTGGGCACCGATTTTTTTCCCATGTTTCCAGTAGTAGAACACGATTACAGCTGTGCATGATGAAAAAACTTTCCGTCTCAAACCAAAGAGCCAGCTGAACCTCATTTTAAAAAACTTGCACATATAGGCAAATAAAGAAAAAAAGTTAGTCCCGAGAAGGCCGAACCCGAATGCCGTCCCGAGGCAAAAACGCAGACCATTAATTATTTCGTTCATTGGAAGGTCAATGTCGTTGGCGAGCAGCATGTTCCTTGCGGCAATACCGCCGCAGCCGTTTTTTGCAACGTTGCCGAGAAGACCAAAGTGTAAAGCACGGAATTCGTCAGTTGATTGAATATTTATAAAGTCTTTTTCCAAAGTATTCTCCCCTCGGGCAGAGCAATGATTGTGTGCTTACCCGCATAAGTACTCCCGAAGATTATATCACACTCCGACCTTGAATGCAAAAAAAGAAAACGAATTGATTGAAGAAAGATCCTTCGAGCTGAAAAATATTACAGTAAACGATGGCATGATCATGGCTTATAAATGAAATTAAGTTCAGCAATGTGCAGTCAATTGGCTTGCAGACCACTAACAAAGATGAGCAGTACGTGCCAGACAATTAAGGTGTCGGCAATCAGTTGCCACAATGATTACTTGTGCTAATGTGAGACGAGATTAAAATTTTAGAAATTTAACTCAAAACAAAGATCAGGGGCTGCTGCAATCAAAATTGTCTCTGCAACAGCCCCTTGTGAGCATAGCTGTATTATTATCGCGGCTATCGTGTCATTGACCTTATTGCGATAGTTCAATTATTCCCACTCAATCGTTCCCGGGGGTTTATCCGTGATATCGAGGACGACACGATTGACGTGAGGAGTTTCAGCGATAATTCTGCTGCTGATACGTCGGAGGACGGGGTAGGGAATTTCGGCGAACTCAACGGTCATTGCGTCGGTAGAGACAACGGCACGGACTCCGATGACATAGTCATATGTACGCAGGTCGCCCATGACGCCAACGGTATGGACACCTGTAAAGACGGTGAAATACTGCCATATGGAGCGGGAGAGGCCGGCCTTTGCAATTTCGTCGCGAAGAATGAAATCGGATTTTCGAAGGATGTCGAGCTTTTCTTCGGTAATGTCACCGACAATGCGTATCGCAAGACCGGGACCGGGGAAGGGCTGACGCCAGACGAGGGGGGAAGGCATGTTAAGACTTTCACCGAGCTTGCGGACCTCGTCTTTAAAGAGCTTGCGGAGCGGTTCGACCAAACCTTTAAACTCGATCTTTTCGGGAAGACCGCCGGCGTTGTGGTGACTCTTGATGACAGCCGCACCGCCGATACCGCTTTCAATAACATCGGGGTAAATTGTCCCTTGGAGCAGGTAGTCGGCACCGATTTTACGAGCTTCTTCTTCAAAGACGCGGATGAACTCTTCACCGATGATCTTGCGTTTCCTCTCAGGGTCGGAGACACCCTTAAGCTTCGAAAGGAAGCGTTCTTTTGCGTCAACTTCGATAACATTGAGGTTCAGCTCATTGCGATAATAGCCCATGACTTCTTCTGCTTCGTTGAGCCTCAGCAGACCATGGTCAACAAAAATGCAGGTGAGCTTGTCGCCGATTGCCCTCTGGACGAGAGTGGCAGCAACGGAAGAATCGACTCCGCCTGAAAGACCTGCAACGACCCGGCAGTCGCCGACCTGAGTGCGTACCTCTTCGATCAGCTCGTTTGCGAGACTGTCCATGGACCACGTGCCTTCGCAGCCGCAAATATCATGCACGAAATTGGAGAAGAACTGTTTGCAATATTCAGTATGTGCAACTTCCGGATGAAACTGGACCCCGTAGAGTTTGTGCTCACTGTCTTCAATTGCACACACTTGACAGCCGTCACTGTGAGCCGTGACCCTGAATCCATCGGGACAGGCAATGACGGAGTCGTTGTGACTCATCCATGTTATAGAGTCCGGAATGTCCTTAAATAGAGGACTGTCTCCGAAGTATGTTTTTGTTTTGCCATACTCTCTGGTGGGGGCAGGCCCTACCTTGCCGCCGAAATGTGTGCTCATAAGCTGCATTCCGTAGCAAATGCCGAGAACCGGAACACCGAGAGAATAAATTTCCTTCAGGCAGGACCTTGCATTGTCATCGTATACGCTGTCCGGTCCACCGGAAAGAATGATGCCTGAAAGCCCATCGCCTTTGATTTTCTCGGGCGGGGCATTGGGAGCGAGCAGTTCGCTGTACACGCCTGCCTCACGCACCCTTCGGGCGATGAGTTGGTTGTACTGTGCTCCGAAATTCAGGATGACGATTCGTTCCATCAAATACCTCCTGTTTTATTCACGAAACCTGATGCCATTTGCATCAGCCTGTTCAATTATTGCGAGTGAATAAAGGTCAATCCCACGCCTGCGCAGTTTGTCGCCACCGCCCTGAAAGCCTTTTTCAATTGCGATGCCGATGCCCACAAGCTCGGCTTTCGCTTGGGCAATTATGTCCACAAGACCACGCATAGCTTCACCGCGAGCCATGAAATCATCAATAATAAGTACACGGTCACCCTCGTGCAGCCACTCCTTCGAGACGATAAGGGTTGCTTTCTTGTTATACGTGTAGCTCATTATCTCACTTTTGAAAAGACCGCCCTCGATATTGTCGCTCTTTGCTTTTTTTGCGAAAATCATGGGAACGCCCATTTCTTCAGCGGTAATCGTTGCGAGGGGTATGCCGCTTGCTTCGACTGTCATAACAGCAGTCAGACCATCTGTATTAAAATGATTCTTAAACTCCTTCGCCAACTCACGCAGAAGAGAGACGTCAACACGGTGGTTGAGGAAACCGTCAACCTTAACGATATTGCCGGGAAGGACTTTTCCTTCGGCAATGACCCGCTCTTTCAATAGCTGCATTCGGATAAACCTCCATTTTGAATAATCACCCTTATTATCCTACTTTTTTTGCAGGCTTGCAAGGGTCAAACAGAGATATACAATAAATTACCGGGTCAATACTATAAAAATTATTCTGCAATGAATTCCTCAGTCCCCCAGAAATGTTTCTCGAACACAATTCAACAGTGCTTCAAGGTATTCTCTGTTGAGCGAATAATATCCCCGTCCTCCGCTGTCAGCACTCAAGAGTCCGGCGTATCTGAGTGTTGTAAGGTTGCGGGACATGTGTCCGCGGTTCATTCCGAGCTCATTTGCAAGCTCTGTGCAGTACATGGGCTTATCCTTGACCCGCTTCATTATCTCAAATTTTGTTTTGCTCCCCATCAACTTGAGAGTTTCTATTACCTTGTCCGTTTCGAGACTGAAGCCCATGAATTTGAACTGGGGAAGTATTCCTATACCTATTGAAAGGAAATATTCATCGGCACGGACCGCACCGTTTTCATCCGGGGTGCTGAAGAATATGTAGGCAGGACGCATACGAAAAAAACGAACAAAAACGGGCAGGTTATCATCATAACCGCGGTCGAACCCACTTATAGAACGCATGTAGTCCGTATAATTCATATCGCCGAGACAACCCTCCCAACAGTCCATTATGTAGTCTGTACGAGAGGTATCTTCACTGAGTAATACAGTTAATTTCTCAGCGTAAGGACGCATAAATTCCTTTATTTTAGTCAGCTCATCGTCAAAACTATTCAGGAAAAGATAAAGCTTGAGGCAAATGTCCTTTGAATAAGGCAGGTTGTTCGTTTGAAGCAGCAAATAATTGGGGTCGTCAGAGGGCTCGGCCTTCACCACGGACCAGCTTACTCCGTCACTTTTTAATGAGTATCCTTCACGCTGCCATTTATTCCAGACTTTGCTAAGATGAGAGAACATTCCATCATAATCGTTTACTTGGCAAAAATCGTACAACTCTCCGAAAACAATACTGAACAATCCAAATGGCTCTTCACTGTATTCGCTGATATTTTTAAAATATCGCTCAATGATCGGATGATTTTTGTCAAGTGATTCGCATACACGCTCCTTGATGGATTCAAGACGTGCAAACTCTTTTTTGTACAATTCGACCACGGAGGAACTCAGATGCTTACTCTGTGTTTGTACGAGACGTTCATGATAATCCAGATAGGAGATATCATTTGCATAGTGAAACAGCATGTAGGCTGCTTCTTCGGCGGAACTTATTCCACGGAACATTTTAAATTTCATTGAAACACCGCTTTCATAACTCTTTGTATTCCGTCTTTTATTTTACATTAGTCAGTTAACTTTGTCAATACAACAATAATTCGCCTGCCGCAAAGCTGAGGAAACCCTGCGGCAGGCTGAGAAGATGACAGGTTATTCTGATTTATGCATTGATTGTACCGAGTGCAAATCTCATCAGCATGAGTGCATCCAGTGCATCAACGTGGCCATCGCCGTTATAATCTGCTCGTGCAAGCTGTACATCGGAAAGCTGCGTGATGCCAAGAGAGTAACGGAGAACAGTCAGTGCGTCAGTTGTCGTTATTGCACCGTCGAAGTCAACGTCACCGATAAGGCCCTGTGCAGCGTAGAAAGCAACGATCGTACGATCGGAAGTAACGCCTGTATATTCGCCGTTCCAACCGATAAAATTGTAGCCTTCGTGCTCGGGTGCTTCCGGCAGAACTGCATCCTCGCCATGGGGAACGAATGCTGCGGCGATCATTTCTCCCGTAAGGGAATCGATGAAAGTGACCTGATATTGACGTTTTACGAATACAGCTTCAATGCTGTGTTCAGCAGTGATGTTTTCAAATGCATAGCTGTTCACCGCACCGACACTTTCACCGTCAACAATGACATCACTTATGAGCCAGCCCTCATCGGGAGTGATGGTGTAAATCGCATCGGCAAAGGTTTCGTACTCAGTCGTCCCGGGTGAAGAAATGCTTCCGCCGTCGGAGCAGGAGGCAGTTATACTGTACTGACGCTCATAAACGCTGACGAGAACAGTTTGATAGCTGTTGCAGTTGGGGTAGCTTGCAGTGAGCACTGCACTTCCCTCCGATTCAGCCGTTATGACAGCAGTATTTGCACCGGTCACTTCTGTGGAAACCGTTTCGGGGGCAGAGCTTGACAACTGAAGCTGAACGCCTCCGCCGTGAATGGTTACGGGGTCGGTGGAATGGATGTTTTCAATATTTAGCGTTTCGCCGACAAACATGTTTACGCTGTTTCCGCAATCCAGTTCTATGAGCGAGTCGCCGTTCTCAATGCTGTCGAACAAATACAGTACCGAGTTTCCTGCATAGTCACATGCCCAGACGTACAGGTAGGCAAAGGTGCCCGCTGAGAAGCCGCCGTTTGTGTGAGTACGACCTGCTGTAAGGTCAAGGTACTTTGAAGAGCTGGCAATTTCAAGGATGTCGCCGTTGAGGAGGGTTTGTCTGACCAGTTCGGAAGATGAGAGCATGCCGTTGTCCGAGAAGTAGCAGCGTACATTCCATCCTGCATATGCCCCGCTTCCGCTGAGACTAGTCTCAATGTCGATTTCGGGGACTTCCGTATCAATGTGGCAGAGGAATCCCCAACTGTTCAGATTATTGTCGGTAACGACTTCACCGCGGTACATCATTTCACATTCAATTGAAACATAGACTTCAGTACCGTCGGGAAGCAGATTTCCATCGGCATCGGTACCGTACCATGGGTCGAAACGGGAATACTCGTCCATGCCCATCGGCAAGAGCTTTCCGTTCTCATCGTATGTGTAACGATTATAATCGTCAAAGGATTTCTCGTAATACACTGCTCCGGTGGTCGTGTCGGTTATCCTGTAAGTTACATGCGAAGCATTTCTGAGCAGTGAGGTGTAGACCGCTTCGATGCCGTCGCAGATGCCGTCACCGTTCGGGGAAATGTAGACCCTTGCGTCATCCCATGCAAAGTAACCATAAAGTTCAATGGTAGGATTGAGGTTAATAGTCATGTTGTTGCCAAGGTAATGAGGTTCGCCGTTGATGGTGGTCAGAGCCATATGGGGCATGACGGTGGAGTAGTCAAGACCTGCATCCCAGAGGTTATCATAACCGAAAGTGAGATCCATGAGTGACAGTGCCGTCCAGTCGCCGTAGAAGCCAAGGAAGGGCAGGGAAAGGTTGACTCCGTCAGCTGCATCTTCAACGAGTCGAACAAAACCGTCAACATATGCACCATTTTTGTAATGTTCATCTATGTATGCCAGGTCGGCTTCAGAGAGAGTGAGGGTGATGCTTACACTTGCACTTCCGTTTGCAGGAACAGTGATGTATTCATCGCCCGACACGATGGGGTGAAGCTCATAGGGCTTGCCGTACATAAAGTAAATAGGCTTGCCGTCACGAATCTCGCCTGCAACAGCCATTTCCGTGAGTGCAGTAAGGTCAACGGTATAGTTCTTTTGCTCGGAAGACATATTGACAACGTTAAAAATGAGGGTGTAAACGCCTATCATTTCGGGGTCGTCACCAAGCTCAATCTTAGGTTTGCTGCAGCCGCTTACGGTGAGGTATGCAGCGGCATTGACCGCTTTATCAAGGTTAATCAGACCTGCACCCTGGTTTCTGGGCGAGCAGGCGATACCATTGCTCGTGACCTGGCTTGCAGTACTCATGAGAATGGCATTTGCCATAGAATGAAGCTCTTCAGTCGTAAGGGTGGGATAATTCTGCCTGAGTGCCTGCTTGAGGAGGGCAACTGCACCTGCGATCTGGGGAGCAGCCATACTTGTGCCGCTTGCGGTTGCGTATCTGTTATAGGCCCAAGTCGAGTATACATCGCCGCCTACGGCAGTGATTTCGGGCTTCAGTCTCAAATCTTGAGTGGGTCCCCAGCTTGAAAAAGCACTCATTTCGCCGCCGTCAACAGTGTCGAGGAAACGACTGGGTATAGTGAATACGCACTCACCGCCCTCTGCAGCGTAATTGAGGAGGTCTGTGTAGTTCCAGTTCATACAGGTGACACAGGGCATGGCCTCATATGATTCTATCTCCATGTCCCATGCCCAGTCATCCTCGTCGTTCCATGCAGCAACGAGCAGAGCAGCAGCACCGGCTTCAACAGCACTGTTGTAAAGTTCCTGAGTGGGGATATCTTCCGTCTCGAGGACGACTGCAAACTTGCCGTTAAGGTCGTATGCACTGAAATCATAGTTTTCGACAATGACAAATTCCAACTGCTGACCGCCGAGAACCTTGACGAGCTTATATTCGGCAGGAGCGTAGTCATACATGTCGCACTCGTACTGATCACCCCAAATTATGTCATGGCCATAATAAAGATAGTTTGTAAGGGAATTGTACTTGGTGAGTGAATTGACAGAGGCAACGGTGAGGTTGCTTGCGTAACTGCCGGGAGTTCCGATAATGCCGTTATCTGGGTTCAGGGCGAGTGCAAGGTCATGTCCCCAGCGATTGCCTGCCGAGGAGGTGCTTTCGTTGCCGGCTGAAGCGACAACGTTTATGCCTGCTGCATTCGCTGCATCAAAGATTTCAGTGATGCCTTCATCGTAATCATTACCGGCAGGACTGCCGAGGGAGAGGTTTACGGAATCAACGCCGATGAGAATAGCATCTTCCATGGCGGAGAGAATGTCGGCAAAGCTTGCCCCGTCACCATCGAAAACTTTGAAAATGACAAGCTGTGCTTCGGGGGCAATGCCGTTGACGGCGGGGTTGACACCTGAATAGTTTTCGGGCTCTTTTGCGGCCGCAATGCCTGCAACATGCGTTCCGTGTGCAGAAACGCCGTTAGTGTGGTTGACGTCGGCATCGTTCTGCGAGTAGTCAAAAACAAAGGGGAATTTTGCACTTACATAGGCATTGTCGACAGTGAAGCTGCTCATCCTTTCCTCTGCTGCGAAATCGTATGCTTCGAGGAGCTCCTCAATTGACTGGCGGGTATACCTGGGTGAAACGGGATCGGTGGAAAAACACCTGTGATCAATGAAGCATCCGGTGTCAATGATGACGATAGCAGTGCCTTCACCCTTGTATCCGCATTCCCACGCAAGGTCCGTACACTGCTGCTCGTTGCCGGAATTGAAATATTCATCGGGTTCGACGGTGTAAACGGGTGCAGCGAAAGCGGTTTTTACGCCTTTAACGGCTTTGATTTCAGCGATCTTGCTTCTCGTGGTCTTGATTGCGAATGCATTTGAGAGGAGAGAATAATTTGCTGTAAATTCAATTCCCGAAAGCCCATCGAGACTTGATATGCGGTCGAGGATAACGCATTGCTTTTTGATAATGCTGCTGCGTGCGCTGTTGAAACGCTCGGCATTGACCGCCGCACCGAGAGTAAGATCAAACCCCTTCATTTCGCAAATGGGAGCATCATCGGTGACGACGATAATGTCAGTAATTTCGTTATAGTACTCCTCCGAATCGTCAATGAAGCTGCTGAGCTTCTCCCTGTCGCTGTCGGAACAGTTTTCACCGAGAAACTTTGCGATTTGAGCGGCATCGGTGATTTTGTAAACGGCGTATTCGTCAGTTGAATTTACTTCGTCCTTTTCACCGAATTGTGAAAAGTCGGGGCGATCGAATTCATTGCTGACTTCAACGCGGAAAGCACCATCGGATGTGACTTCAATAAGACCATCCATGAGACTGATTGTGGAATTGGGATAGTAGTAGCTGTAACCGTCCGATGTCGGCTCATCAATGATGTTTGTTTCACCGCTTTCGGCAACAACCGTGGGGAGTACGGCAAACAGCATTGCCGCTGTCAGCAGCAATGCGAGCATACTCTTGAGTGGGTTCTTCTTCATACTTTTCCTCCATGAAATTTTTCTGCTCATTGTTGCGTAAACACGCAACAATGTTGCGGACAGTTGCATTATAGCGTATACAATTTCCGATGTCAAGAGCGATTTGCCTCCAAAAGCCGGGGAAAACATTGTGCAATTTGCATACAAAAATGCAGTTCATTCGCCTTGAACAAACTGCATGGTCATAAATGTCGGAGGCTTTAAAGTGGAAGCTTTTTCCTGCTTGCAAACGGGGGGCGTATGCCGAAGTTGAATTTTATTGAGGATCAGCAATGTCAACGCTGTCAATGTCTTGCAGTACTATCTTATTTCGCCGCAGGTGGTCGATAAACTTGTTCTTCGCAATGGTTATGAGCCATGTTCCGAATCCGGCTCGTCCGTCCGAATTAAAGCTTTCTATGCTGCAAATCATTTTAAGAAAGGTATCCTGTGTCAAATCATCCGCTAATGTTTCATTTGCGGTTGCTTTGATGAGAAAACCGTGAACGTATGGATAATAAATGCGTATCAGTTCATCGAACGCCGTTTCATCACCGGATTGGCATCGTTTTATCAACGCAGCATCATTCATAGAATTCCTCCTTTCCGTATTCATACCCTTGTACGCACAAAGTCGAAAAAAGTTGGTGTTCCGTACTCTCGATGTGATTCTAACACAAAACTCTCAAGTTTGCACTGCATAAATAAAGACTGACAATAGACAAATATTAAGGATTTTCGCCGGATGTTCAGCATATCATTAGTAGCCTTACTTGGGAGGTATGATTAATGAAGCTGTCGATAACTTCTGCAGTACCGTGTTCTGTTCTTGTGTGCAGTGAAAGCACTTACACGGCGGGGACGAATAAAACAAGGTTTTTATTAACCGGAAATCACCATATCATCAGTCTGCTGCCAATTGGAAAATGGGAACGTCACATGGGAATTGAACTTGACACATTGAGTCATGACAAGCAGATCAAACCAGAAACAAATGGGGATGTCTGCAATGTGATCGATTGGGGAGCGGACTCTTTTGAGCTTGTTTATAATGGACCTGATGTCGAATGCGGGACAGATGAAATAAAACTTTTGTCATCAATGGAGATTCAAGGTGGAAGAAGAATTGAATTATTTAATGATGATGGACTGAGATTAAATGAATGCAGAGGAACGGAAATGCAAAGTTATCTGTTGACTTCGGAAAAAGGTTGGGAAACGGGAGAAATGAGTTTGCTTGACGTTGGCAGAGAACGGCTGCTGATCGTCAAAGCGAAGAACGGGTGTGGGGAAACGCTGAATGTCCTTACGCTAAGACTTGAATGTCTTAAAAATATCAGAGGGGAGCATTGCGGTGTTTCAAACGGTTATTTTTATCGTATTGATGGATTGCGTACGGTCAGAGGATATCAGAACCGCTGCTTGTTCCTTTACGATAATGGCAAAGTCGATAAAATTTCGGAGGAAATCGGGTTTTTTACAAATAAAAAACATGAAGCCACAAAACCGGAGGATATTGCTCTTGCACTGGTTCAAAGCGTCAAATTGGGTCTGAGGGCAGAGTACCCTTTACTCACTGCGAAAGAAATATCCGAATCCATCTCCTTTGATGACTTGTGCGGTTTTTTCGGGAAATTCGAATTCTGCTCGGTCATGCCGAGAAGTCTTTGCATGGACGGTGAGGTCGTCATCGGTGTTTATAATGAAAAAAAGGGTATAATTGTACCGAAAAAATTTTCCTTCACAATTACCGAAGGAAGAATTTCAGATGTGAACGAAGAGTAGAAAATTTTTTCCGGGCATGATATCATTAAGGCTGCAAAAAAAACGAACGGAGAAGGAAAAATGTATGACCTGCATACACATTCAATATGCTCTGACGGGAGCGATTCGCCGCAGAAAGTTGCGGAACTTGCATGGGAGAAAGGACTTGATCTTCTTGCCCTGACGGATCACGACTGTACGGACGGAGTTGAGGCTGCAATGAAAAGAGCGGATGAGCTTGGGCTTTCCATGCTTGCAGGAGCGGAAATGGAGGCAAGCTACCGTGCGACACTGCACCTGCTTACCCTCGGTATTGATTACAGGAGCAATGCTTTCAGACATTTAGTGGTGGCACAGGATGCCTTCAGACTTGAGCGGAATGAAAAAATGGAGCGGAAACTTCGAAAAACTGACTGTAATGTTTCGGATTTTATCGATCGGAGAAGTAAATCCATAACGCGGTTTCACTATGCTGCTGCTCTTGTTAAAGCAGGTTATGCGGAAAGCATAGATGAAGCGTTTAAAAAGTATGTCGGTGAAGGCGGAACGGCATATGTGAAACAGGAAAGGTTTTCACCGGAGAAAGTGATTCGTGCCGCAAACGATGCGGGCGGTATCGTTGTAATTGCCCATCCGATGAAGATGAAGTGCGACCCGTGCGAGCTGATTTCAGAGATGAAGCAAAAGGGTGTTTGGGGAGTTGAAGCGTATTATTCGACGGCAACAGAAGGTGAAATTGCACTCTTTTCATCACTTGCCCGTTCAAACAGTCTCTTTGTTACGTGTGGAAGTGATTATCACGGTGCAAGTCGGCCGAAATGCGAAATTGGAATCAGCTACAGGGATGTGCGTGAGCTTGCCTCTGCAAGAGAAGAACTCAACAAAGTATTCGGTGTTTGAAGCAAAAACGATACATGAATTCTACAAACCAGCAATTTATATACTTGAAAAGTGACCTTGTCTGCTGTATAATGAACTACCCATGCTCAGACGGCGGTGGTCATTTGCTGTACGATCAAGTTTACAGAGAACCTTGACGGTCTGAGAAATGGTAAATGCGATGAAAGGCCGACGTAAAGAGTCGGAGATAAAAGATGAAAACACAGACAAAAGCTTTGATATGCATGGTAATGGCAATCGTGATGCTGTTCTCAGTTGTTATCGTAATCGTTTTTCCGGGGATAACCTATGTTTTCACCGAAAGACTTCCGAGTGAATCACCAAACCCGAAGCCGCAAAAGCAGGATAGGAAAGATACTTACATCGAAAAGTATTACGAGACATTGACATCAACAAAACGCACAGAGGGCAGGTTTGAGCTTGAAGTTTTCTGCTCTGATGGTGTTGAATTGACGTACGATGAAGCGGAATTCAGCGTGCTGGGAGTCAGTCAATACAATATTTTTACTTTTTCGGAGACAAAGGATCTGACCGTTACGGCAGAGTTTGAACCCGGTTGGACATACAATGAGGATTACACTTACTTTTTTAAGAGCGACAGCAGCAATGTTGAAGTAAGGAAAAATTCTGACGGCTCCATGACCTTCGTCTATCATGCGGTCGAAGGAGGAAAAGTGCGTGCGGACGAGCTGGATTGTATAGGCATATATGCCACACCGGATGAACTCCCGAAGCTCAGCATAAATGTTGACATGGAGTTCAAGGATATCAACAAGCAGGAGTGGGTCACGGCTCAGTTCACGCTTACGAACGGAACAAAGGATTTTGAAAGTACCGATTATACCGGCATCGGTAAGGTCAAGGGAAGGGGCAATTCCTCTTGGAAACGCCCGAAGAAGGGATATTCTATAAAACTCAGTGAACCCGCATCGCTCCTTGGAATTCCGGAAACAAAGAAATATGCGATAATTGCCAACTACGATGATGATTCTCTCATGCGTAACTTTATAACTTACAAGGCTTCACAACTCCTTACCGGGATAAGCTATATCCCAAAGTGCGAGTTTGTTGAAGTCTACCTTAACGGGAATTATAACGGCATTTATTTGTTGGTTGAACGGATTGACGTAAGCGAGACGAAACTCAATCTCGTCGAGGGAGCCAACGGTGCGGATATCAGCGGCGACTACCTCATTGAGAAGGATATTGATGAAAAAGTTGACTTTGAAAACGATTTGTGGTTCAATTCTCCTTACTGGGCAAACCAGAGCAGGGATTATTTTGCACTTCAGTACCCCGAAGTCGATGATAGTATTCTTAAGGATCGTTTTAAAATGTACCTCACTGAGTACATGGAGGATGTGCACCGTGCAGTAATGGGCGAAAGCGATGAAAGCTACACTCAGTACGTTGACATTGATTCATGGGTTGATTTTATCATCATGCAGGAAATAACGAAGAACATTGACGGCAATCTCAAAACAAGCTGCTACATGTACAAACTGCGTGACGACGACCGCCTGTACATGGCAACGCTCTGGGATTTTGACCGTGCATACGGCAATGCGTCATGGGATAATGCAGACCGCGATCACAACGAGTATGATGATTGCCCGGCAGGTACGGGTGTTGCGGATTTTATGACGATAAACAGCTCCTGCCCATGGTTCAAGTCGCTATACAGCAATCACCCGGAATTCCGTGAGGCAATCAAGACTAAATATGCCCAGCACAGACAGACTATTGTACCGGAAATGAGACGGCTTATATACGAACAGGCGGCTTATCTTGGCAAGGCTTACGCAGCCAATGACGAACTATGGGGTACAAGCTTCGGCGCAGGCGTTGATGAACTTGCAAATTGGCTCAATGGCAGGGTCAACTGGCTTGACGGTCAGTGGCTTGATGATATGGCAGTGATTCCCGTGAATATCGCAGCGAATGTAGACGGCAACGGGCTTAAGTTTGATATGACATATGAGAACCATCCGTTTATAGGAATTATGGATGGTAACAGGCACTCTGTCGTCAGCGATATTGCCGGCATGGATAATTTTGAGAGCGGATTCAGACTCGTTCTCGACATGAAGGCGGGTGAGCAGCTGACATTCGACTATAAAGTCAGCAGCGAGAAGGACTATGATAAGCTCTTTTTTAAAGTTAATGATAAAACGGAGCTAGTTGTTGACGGAGAAGTCGGTTGGACAAGCTGCTGCTTTGTTGCTCGGGCGGATGGAAGGTATGAATTCAGATGGTTCTATAAAAAGGATTACTCCAACTCTGAAGGGAGCGATTGTGCGTGGATCGACAATATAAGGTATTCGGGTTGCGTGAATGAATACGAAAAGGGTGATGTTAATCTCGATGGAACGATAGATATGGCAGACGTTCTCCTGCTGGTCAGGTATGTAAACGGTTGTGCAATGCTCGATGACTATACCTTATCCGTTGCGGATTACAACGGCGATGGAGATATCGATGAACGGGATGTCGAAAGCCTGTTCGATGATTTGAATGAAATGATTTCGACAACTCTCCTGAAGATAAGCGATGCTCCGGAAGAATAACCGATTATAAAACCCATGAGAAATTCGGCGGTCATTAAGATCGCCGTTTTTCCTGGGGGAAACTTTACTTTTGTACCTATTTCAGGTACAATAGCGGCATCAATGGTATGCTTTGCCATATGATATGTAAATAAAACAACAAACGGAGGTATTTTATGCAATATGAGATAGTAGGCGAACCTATGGCGGTCGTAATATGTAAGCTTCAATCGGGTGAAGCGATGATAACTGAAAGGGGCAGCATGGCGTGGATGAGTCCCAATATGAGGATGGAGACCACCTCAAACGGAGGATTCGGCAAGGCGTTGGGGAGAATGTTTGCAGGTGAGGCTCTTTTCCAGAACCGTTATACTGCCGAGGGCGGAAACGGCATGATCGCATTCGCTTCAAGTTTCCCCGGTTCCATACGCTGCTTTGATATAACACCGGATGAACCCATTATTGTCCAGAAAAGCGGTTTCCTTGCAAGTGAGACGGGCGTTGAGCTTTCAGTCCACTTCCGCAAAAAATTTGGAGCAGGCCTCTTTGGAGGCGAAGGCTTTATCATGCAGAAACTTTCAGGCTGTGGAAAGGCATTTGTCGAAATCGACGGACATGCGGTTGAGTACGACCTCAAGGCGGGTCAGTCCATCATCGTTGACACCGGCAGTCTCGCAGTCATGAGTGCAAGCTGCACCATGGACATTGTGACTGTCAAGGGTGCAAAAAATGTTCTTTTCGGCGGAGAGGGTCTCTTTAACACGGTGATTACGGGACCCGGAAGAGTGCTTCTTCAGACTATGCCAATAAGTGCTGTTGCCGGTTCAATAGCACCGTTCATCGCAACAAAGAACTAAAAAACAGCTTTATATGGCGGAACCTTCTTTAGGTAGGTTCTGCTTTTTGATTTAAATGTTCAGCTGCCTAAATTGTTTCCGGACACTGTATCGATTTCGGTGTAAATAACATTTGTCTAGTTTCGCTCGTTATGCTATAATGATAAGCGGAGGAATGCGACTTGCTTTACGAATTGACTGAAGGTTATAGTTCCGTATCGATAATCGGAATGTGCAAGAATGCAGGTAAGACGACCGTACTCAACGGTCTTATTTCTGCTTGTATGCGAAACGCCGAGGTTCTCGGGTTAACCTCAATCGGCAGAGACGGCGAGAGGAGCGACCTTGTTACAAATACGAAAAAACCCGAAATTTTTGTCCATAGCGGAACTGTTATCGCAACGGCGGAAAAGGCACTGAATTTGGGAGATATTTCCCGGGAAATATTGGACGTCGCAGATATGCCGACTCCGATGGGAGATATTGTTATTGCAAGGGCAATGAGCGATGGCTTTGTTCAGCTTGCGGGGCCGTCAATGACGGTTCAAATTTCAAGAATAAGAGATGGCTTGTTGAATTTCGGTGCAGACTGCGTGTTTATTGACGGTGCATTGAGCAGAAAATCACTGGCGATGCCGTCGGTCAGCGAAGCGGCGATTCTTTGCAGCGGTGCAAGCTATTCCCCGGATATGCAAAAGACGGTTGAAGATACTGCTCATGCTGTCATGCTCATGAGTCTTGAGCAGACTGAAACAAATTTTGAATGGACGGATAAAAAATATGCCGCTGTACGTGATGATGAGAGATTTGAGTCCGACGATATTTCTTCCTTTTCGGATGAACTCAGGCGCGGCGGTGTGAAAAAAGTCTTGCTTCGCGGCGGAGTTACGGATCTTATTGCTGCAAAACTGCTTGCTGCAGGGCGAAAGCTTGAAAATGTTGAGATTGTCTGCGAGGATGGGAGCAGATTGCTTTTGTCAGGGCAGAACATGCAAAGGCTTTTGCGTGCGGGGGCATGGCTCAGCGTTCTGAGAAAAACGAGGCTTTTGGCGGTAACGGTGAATCCGTTTTCTGCCTACGGAAATCACTACGATAAAGCAGCATTCATCGGTCTCATGAGGAAGATGCTCCCCGATGAAGTGAAAGTTATCAATGTTCTTGAAAGTGAGGGTGGAGATGTATGCTGACCAATGCCCAGCTGAATTCAATAGGATTTACATTTATTCAATCGGAAGCAGAACCGCTTTCACCGTATGGTGCGGAATTGGCAAGACGGCCCCACCTTTATACTCCCGATGAGCATTATCTGCTTGTTTGCGAGCTTGAAAATGTCGAAAAGCTGGCCTGTCTTCGGGAATGGTTTCCGGACGAGTTTCAGTCGCTTGAAAGAGCATTGATGCAGTTTAAAGATGTTCGCAGGTCAATTGAACGCAGTCGTGAATTTACACTTACAGACGTTGAATTCTTTGAAATTAAGAGATTTTTGATTTGCCTTGAAACTCTTTCGGCAGCTTACGCTAAGCTGCTTAAGGACGACACGCTGAACGGAATTGACATCGAACCATTTACTGCTGCATTGGATATTGTTGACCCGGAGGGTATGAGGGCGATGACTTTCAGGGTGAGTGATACATGCTCGCGGCTGCTTGGCAACGTCCGTCGTGAGAGGAAACAGCTTGATCTGCTTATTCGTTCGGTCGATAATGCATCAAAAAAAGAAGAATTGACGGCAAATCGCTCGATTCTTGCGGCAAAAGAGGCAGATGAAGAAGCAAGAATTCGAACGGAAATGACGAAAAAGTTTGCAGAGTTTGCAGATGGATTAATGTCAGTTACTGAGTCAATTGCGAAACTCGATTTTGCGGCGGCTAAGTCACTTCTGATGAAAAAACTTCACGGCATCGTTCCAAAAGTTGAATTCGGAGGAGCAAAGCTGAGTTTTTCCGAAATGGTTAATCCGAAAGTTGATGCTGTTCTCAAAAAAAAGGGGATGAGCTTTACTCCTCTAAGCATTGAACTTAAGGCAGGTACAACGGTGATAACCGGTGCAAATATGGGAGGCAAGTCGGTTGCGGTGAAAACACTGGCGTTGAACACGCTGCTTGCTCTTCACGGCTTTCCCGTATTTTGCAGGACAGGGATAATTCCGCATTTTTCGGAAGTAGACCTTCTATGCGAGGATATGGAGGATCAGCTTTCGGGTCTTTCAAGTTTCGGCGGCGAGATGGTTCGATTCGATAAAATAGTAAGATCATCGACGGACGGCTTGAAGCTTGTCCTGCTTGACGAATTCGCAAGGGGAACTAATCCGCATGAAGGTTCTGCTCTCGTGCGTGCGGCAGTAAAATTCTTTAACGCACGGAAGAATACGTTTGCACTGATCACGACGCATTTTGACTACGTTGCATCGTTTGCATCAACACACTATCAGGTCATGGGCCTGCGCAATGCCGACAGAGAAGAGCTTAAGGCATCGCTTCAGACCGGGGGCGAGAAGAACATTGCCACACTTGAGAAGTTTATGGACTATGGATTGTATCCCGTTGAGCCCGATGTCAATCCGCCGAGAGATGCAATAACAATTTGCAGGGCACTCAACGTTTCGGACGAGTTTATGCAGCTCGTGGACGGCAAAAACGAACAATAGTTATAAACGGATAAATTTCCGATTATAAAAATAAAAAACGGAGAATTGTATGAAAAAGACATCGAAGACTTCAATGAGAATGATCGCCATTTTGGCAATTGCAGTTGTGCTCCTTGCATTCACTGCCTGTTTCCCTTCCTACGGCAATGAAGCCGGTCCGACAAGTGACCCGACAATTGGATCGGAGGAACTTCAGGAAATCAACATTATTTCAAATGCTTCAATGCAGGTAAATATTGAAACCGCAATCGGTGCGATTTGCTATGCAGATAACCAGAACAGGTACCTCAAAGAGGATGAGGTTGACTTTACCGTTGAGCTTTTTGATGCCGACGGTAATGAAATTAATGATAAAATGACCTACGAGATGAATAAAAACGGCGTTATTATCGTTAAGGCAGCCGAAGTCGGTTCTATCAAAATTTCCGCTACTTCAAAGTACGGTAAATCTGCGGAAAAGTCTATTCCGGTAACACGCCAGTCAATGACAATTTTCGATATTATTCTTCTTGGCATTGGCATCTATGCTCTCTACATGGGCATTGTCGGTAAGGGTAAGGTCTACCAGAATGAGTTCATTAAATCCGGTATGGAAGCTCAATACAAGATGGTTACAAGGCTCAGTTGCATCGGTGTTGCACTGTGCATGGTAGCATCAGGTATTGTTGCAGCACTCGACGGTTACGGAAAGTATGATCTAGTGGGATACATCCTTCTCGGCGTTGCACTCGTCATCTTCATTGCCGGAATGGTGGCAACCGGAAACATGGTCGATAAAAAGGCGAAGAAGGAAGCCGAGGCAAAGCGTATGCAGGGCAGGGATATGAAGGCCCCCAAGGCAGCGTTTGAATTTGACGAAAACGAACCGACTGTTGATGATTTGAGGAAATAAAATGTTTTTGCCGGAGACAGTTGGAAATAACGAAACTCCGGCAAAGTTAACTTGAAAGGAAACAAGATGGAAAACAACAAAAAAACGGCAGTTTCGAACAACCGAATGGGTGCGACCTCTGAAAAGGGAATAAAGTATTATGCAGACAGGTATTTTATCCGTGCACTGGGTTCAATGGCAAAGGGCTTGTTTGCTTCGCTGCTGGTCGGAACCATTCTCGCTCAATTTGCAAAGATTCCGTTTCTCACAAACATTTTGAGTCCAATAGTCGCTGTTGCTCAGAATGGCTTTGTTATCGGTGCTGCAATCGGTGCTGCAATTGCAATTGGGCTTGGTGCCAAAGCACTGACTCTTTGCTCTGCCGTTGTGGTCGGGGCAATCGGTTATATGAGTGGTGCAAACGGTGCAGGTCCCATTGGAGCATATGTTGCTGCGATCATCGGAATCGAGATCGGCAATCTCATTGAAGGCAAAACAAAAGTTGACATACTCGTGGTTCCTATTTCGGCGTTGGTTACGGGCGGTATTGTCGGTATTCTTCTCGGGAATCCGCTCGGCAGTTTTATGAACTGGCTCGGAACGATCATCGGAAAGGCAACGTTCATGAGTCCCGTTCCGATGGGAATTATCGTTTCAGTTGTGATGGGCCTTGTTCTCACTGCTCCCATTTCAAGTGCTGCAATTGCAGCAATGATCTTTGTTGCATCGGCTGCACCCTCGCAGGAAGTGCTTGAGGGAATAATGCTTGCGGCAGGTGCAGCAACAATCGGTTGTTCGTGCCAGATGGTCGGATTTGCCGTTTCAAGCTTTCGCGAAAATCGCTGGGGAGGAATCGTCTCACAGGGGCTTGGCACTTCAATGCTCCAAGTTCCGAATATTTTGCGTCACCCTGCAATACTTGTCCCGCCGACACTTGCAAGTGCGATTCTCGGTCCGCTTGGAACGACCGTGTTTAAGATGCAGAACATGGGTGTCGCAGGCGGTATGGGTACCTGTGGCTTGGTAGGACAGATCGGGACCTTTACAACAATGCTTGGCACTGGTGAAGGCTGGCTCAGCATTCTTCTTAGAGTATTACTTCTCCATATTATCGCTCCTGCTGTTATTTCACTTGCAGTCAGCGAAATTATGAGAAAACTCGACTGGATAAAACAAAACGATATGCTGCTTGACTAATCTGAATCAATAGATGTCTGAAAGGATGTCCGCTTGAATGCGGATGTAAAATTTATGGAAAAAATTTATCTTTATAATACGCTCACAAAATCTATAGATGAGTTTAAAACCCATGAACCGGGAAAGGTTTCGATGTATACCTGCGGACCCACGGTCTACCATTTTGCCCACATAGGCAATTTGCGTTCTTATATAATGGAGGATGTCCTCGAAAAGTTTCTTCGTTATGTCGGCTATGATGTGAAGAGAGTCATGAATATTACCGATGTCGGTCATCTTGCAAGTGACGGTGATACCGGGGAAGACAAAATGGTTTCGGGTGCAAAGCGTGAGGGAAAGAGCGTCATGGAGCTTGCAAAGTTCTATGAGGATGCTTTCTTTGATGACTGTAAAAAGCTGAATATAAAAACGCCGGATGTTGTTGAACCTGCAACGCATTGCATTGACGAATATATCAAACTGATTGAAAAGCTCTTTGAGAACGGCTATGCATATGAGGCCGGGGGAAACGTCTATTTTGATACCTCGAAGCTGAAGGATTATTATGCACTCACCGGTCATTCATCCGATGATTTGCTTGTTGGTGTAAGGAATGATGTTGAAGAGGATGGAAACAAGAGAAATAAGTCCGACTTTGTTCTCTGGTTCACCAAGTCAAAGTTTGATTCGCAGGAACTCAAATGGGACAGTCCGTGGGGTGTAGGTTATCCCGGCTGGCATATCGAATGCTCTGCGATCAGCATGAAACACTTGGGAGAGTATTGCGATTTGCATTGCGGCGGTGTGGACAATATTTTCCCGCACCATACGAATGAGATTGCTCAGAGCGAAGCGGCACTCGGGCATCAGTGGTGTACACACTGGTTCCATGTTCAGCACCTCAATGACCGTGAAGGAAAAATGAGTAAGTCGAAGGGCAATATTTTGACAGTATCCGTCTTGCAGGAAAAGGGATATGACCCGTTGGTTTACCGTATGTTCTGCTTGCAAAGCCACTATCGCAAACCCCTCGAATTTACTTATGACACGCTTGACAACTCCAGGGCAGCATATGAACGTCTCGTAAACCGCATCGCCAACATTGCGGATGAGGGCGAGGTCGATATGGATTTGTTCGGCAGATACCGTGCAAAGTTTATTGAAAAGGTCGGCAGCGATTTGAATACTTCGCTCGGTTTGACAGTTCTCTACGACCTGTTAAAAGAGGAAACGAACGGAGCGACAAAGCTTGCCGTTATCAATAGCTTTGATGAAGTGCTTTCACTCGACCTTACTTCGAATGAGCGGGAAAATCATTCTAATGAGCTTCGTGAATACGTTGAAAGGCTGATTGCCGAACGAATTGAAGCAAAGAAAAGCAAAAACTATGCTCGTGCAGACGAAATCCGAAACGAGCTTGCTGCAAAGGGCATAATGCTCAAGGATACAAAGGACGGAACAACTTGGCAGAAGGCATGAGCGAACAATGCTTGTGCAGAAAGGATCATTGGATGAGGAAATGTGCGGTAGGCGGTCAGGCCGTCATGGAGGGCGTCATGATGAAGTCGGATACGGGCATTGCAATGGCGGTGCGTCGGGCCGACGGAAAGATCGTGACAAGCTATAAAAAGAGCACAACAAAGGCGAAGAAGGGCACGTTCTGGGGATTTCCGGTTGTCAGAGGCTGCGTTGCTTTTGTTGAGTCGCTTGTGACCGGCATAAGGACGACAACCGAGTCGGCAAACATGTACGGAGAGGATCTGTTTGAAGACGAAGAGCCATCAAAATTCGAAAAATGGTTGTCAAAGACATTCGGCAAAGATATCGAGGATGTCGTTATCGGCGTCGCCCTCGTCATGGGTATCGCATTGTCGGTGGGATTGTTTGTTTTCCTTCCTCAGCTTATTTCGTCGCTGATTTTCGGTGAAGGCAAGAGCATTTGGAGGTCGCTTGTCGAAGGGCTTCTGAGGGTCGGTATATACATTGCATATCTTTTCGCTTGCTCAAGCATAAAGCAGATGAAGAGACTGTTCATGTACCACGGTGCAGAGCATAAAACAATCGCATGCTACGAAGCGGAGGACGAAATGACCCCTGCAAGTGCGATGAAGCATAAGCGTCTGCATCCACGCTGCGGAACAAATTATCTTTTCCTCGTCATGGCAATTTCAATACTCGTCCTGACATGTATTGATGTAGTGTTTATGTATGGATTAAAGATTCAGATAAGCAACTCGGTTCTCGCTTTTTTGTTCAGGTTCGGCATTAGAATAATTTGCTTGCCTTTGATTGCAGGCATCAGCTATGAAGTACTGCGTGCGGCGGCAAAAAAAGACAACTGGCTTACAAAGGCCGTCCGTGCTCCCGGTATGGGATTGCAGCTTATTACGACAAAAGAACCGACAGAGGATATGATTGAGGTCGCAATGGCCGCATTCTACATTGCAATGGGTGAAAGAACCTGCGAATACTACAATTCAACGACTAATAATGCACCCGATGCGGCAGAGCAACACGAAGAAAGCGTGGAAAAGACCGAAAACGCAGTGAGTGAAAACAAATGACAGTGAGCGTTTATGAACGTTTGTTAGAGACAAGGAGACTGCTTAAAAGCATAGTGCCGGATGAAATGACGGCAGACTTCGAAGCAAGGCAGCTCCTTGCCTTTGTACTCGGTATGGACAAATTATCCCCAGGTGCTTACGGCATTGAAATGACGGACGAACAGCAAATGCATCTTTCAAATGCGGTTCTGAGGCGTCTTAACAGGGAACCGCTGCAATACATTATCGGCGAATGGGAGTTCATGGGTCTTCCGTTCTATGTGGATGAAAATGTTCTTATTCCAAGGCAGGATACCGAAACGCTTTGTGAAGCGGTTGAGACGTTTATAAAGGGCAGCCCGAAAAGCAACTACTCACTCCTAGATGTCTGTACGGGTACGGGCTGCATTGGGATAAGCCTCTGTGTGCGAAACAGCATCAGAACAGTACTTTCCGATGTAAGCGAGGACTGTCTTAAAATTGCTGCGAAAAATTGTATCAGGAACGGCATACATTGCGATATCATAAAGAGCAACTTGCTTGAGAGCATTGAGGAAAGGTATGATATTATAACGGCAAATCCTCCTTATGTGAAAACAAGCGTAATCGATTCGTTGGATGCAGAGGTAAAAAGGGAACCCAGACTTGCCCTTGATGGAGGAGAAGATGGGCTTGGCTTTTACAGACGTCTGAGAGGCGACTTTGAAAAGCATCTTAATAAAGGAGGCTTGCTTGCGATGGAGATAGGATTTGACCAGGGAGAAAGCGTGCGGAGTATCTTTTCATGCTGTGGGAAGGTTTCGGTGATTAAGGACCTTTGCGGCTGCGATCGCGTCGTCACGGTTGAAATATGAAAACAGAGGAAAATGATTTATGCTTAACAGATTGAAACAAATGAAACTGCATTTTGAATCGCTGGGTGAGCAGATTGCCGACCCGGCGGTGATTGCAGATCAGAATAAATGGCGGGAGCTTGTGAAGGAGCATTCGCAGCTTGAACCTATTGTCGCAGCTTATGATGAATACATGGCTACGCAATCCGAAATTGAGGATTGCAGAGCCATGATTGAAGTTGAGCAGGATAGGGAAATGAAGGAGTTTGCCGAATCGGAGCTTATGGAGCTTGAAAAGAAAGCACATATTCAGCTCGATGAACTCAAGATATTGCTCCTGCCGAAGGATAAAAATGACGAACGTAATGTTATAATCGAAATCCGTGCGGGAACCGGGGGAGAGGAGGCGGCCCTTTTCGGAGCAGTACTTATGAGAATGTATCAGCGTTATGCAGAGAGACATAATTTCAAATATGAACTGATCGATTTGAGCGAAACAGAAATGGGCGGCGTAAAGGAAGCTGTTTTCAGTTTGAACGGCAAGGGTGCATACTCAAGAATGAAGTTTGAAAGCGGAGTACACCGTGTACAGCGTGTTCCCGAAACAGAAACGCAAGGCAGAATCCATACAAGTGCCGCAACCGTTGCGGTACTTCCCGAAGCGGAAGACGTTGACGTTGAAATAAACATGAACGATTTGCGAATCGATACCTACAGGTCGAGTGGTGCGGGCGGGCAGCACGTCAATAAGACAGAAAGTGCAATAAGAATAACGCATATCCCGACAGGGCTTGTGGTACAGAGTCAGGACGAGAGAAGTCAGGGCAGGAATAAGGAACAGGCAATGAAGGTTCTTAAATCGAGACTCTACGACCTCTATCGTGCTCAGGCCGATGCAAAAGAGGCTTCTGCAAGAAAGAGTCAGGTCGGTTCGGGTGACAGAAGTGAACGCATCAGAACATATAATTTTCCGCAGGGAAGGGTTACTGACCACAGAATCGGCATGACGATTTATAAGCTCCCTCAGTTCATTGACGGTGACATGGATGAAATAATTGAGGGTCTCATCCTTGCAGAGAGAACCAGACATCTTGCAGGCGAAGAATGATATTAAGGAGATAATATGAAAAAGACTGTTAAATTTTTGACAATTGCAATTGTGTTGGCAATCGTGCTTTCCGTCCTTGCAGGATGTATTCCGGCAAGAAACCCTGAGAATTATTACGTGAATGATTCAACAAATCTCCCGGAGGAGTTAAAACAGGGCAGCTATAATTTAACTTCATTGATTTATCACAATGCTACAAAGGGAGACAAAGGCGGCAAATACTTCCTCTCAGTAAAGGATACTGAGGTTATCATACGCAATGAGTTGTTCGTCATGGGCAAGACCCGTTGTGAAAACCCAAAATACCACGAACTACAATTTTATGGTATCTTCCGTGCAGTTGGTTCAAAGAACGATCGTTATCGTCCGGTTGAACCGGAAGACATCGGGAATGCGGATCGTGATGAATCCGGCCGCGAAATCAAACGCTGCATCGCAGTATTCGATTCTGATGACAGAGACACGGGTTTCCGCATTTACATAATGGATGACGAGGTTTGGTTGGCATATTTCATTGAGGATGGCGATGCCCCGTGGATGTGTGACGACCTTTTCACTATTAAATACGACAGACTCGGAAGTCTAAATCCGGATAAAGGAAATTAAATGTAAACGGGACTGCCCATCACCGGCAAGTCCCGTTTACGATATAGGGTCTATTGCTCTTCGAACGTAAGCAGAAGGCTTACTGCATCCTTTGCGACGATAAACATTTCTTCGGGAGATTTGTTTTTCCGTTTGATTAAAAGTACTGTGTTTTCACCTCCGATGAATGAAGCACCCTCAAGCTTTGAAATGTTCATGAACAGCTTTGAAGTGTCTATTGCTGCTGTCTGACCAAAGGTCAGGCGAACCTCGTTCTGCCGGACGGAGAATGCTGTTATGCCGAGACTTGCAGAATAGGCCTTGTATAAGGCAATCTCAAGTAGGTTTTGTACGGCCTTTGGAATGTCGCCATAGCGGTCAATGAGCTCGTCCTGAACGTCACGCAGCCCTTCCACGTCCGCAATCGTGGAGATACGCTTGTACATTTGCATCCGTGCACCTTCCCTCGGGATATATTTTTTTGGAATATGTGCATCGATGGGAATATCCATAGCAGTGTCAATATCGGGTTTAACGGCTTCACCGCGTGCTTCCTTGACGGCAGTATCAATAAGCTTGCAGTACAGCTCATACCCAACCTGTGCCATGTGTCCGTGCTGCTCTGCACCGAGAAGTTCACCCGCACCGCGGATTTCGAGGTCACGCATTGCTATGCGGAAGCCTGCTCCGAACTGGGTAAATTCTTTGATCGCACTCAACCTCTTGTCAGCAATTTCACTGAGAGCCTTGTTTGGCTTGAATGTGAGGTATGCGTAGCCGAGCCTCGCACCGCGGCCGACTCTGCCGCGCAGCTGGTATAGTTGGGCAAGTCCCATACAGTCTGCATCGTAAACTATCATCGTGTTTGCGTTCGAAATGTCAAGG
Organism: uncultured Clostridia bacterium; assembly: GCA_934633695.1. Taxonomy (GTDB): domain Bacteria; phylum Bacillota; class Clostridia; order Christensenellales; family CAG-138; genus PeH17. The sequence continues at coordinate 45,367 of CAKTYT010000007.1, forward strand.
CCGCTTTCAATTATGGTGCTGCAAAGAAGAACATCATATTTTTTTTCCATAAAATCAAGCATGGCGGTTTCAAGCTGCCGTTCACTCATTTGTCCGTGAGCAAAAGTTATCCGAGCCTCCGGAATGAGTTCCGACAGATGTGCAGCGAAGGCATCCATCATTTTAACATTGTTGTAAACAAAATACACCTGCCCGTCTCTTGCCAGCTCTTTGAGAATTGCCTCACGGACCAGCATTTCGGAGTACTCGACTACGTATGTTTGAACAGGGTATCTTGCTTCGGGCGGAGTTTCGATTACGCTCATATCCCTTATGCCGCTCATGCTCATGTGGAGCGTTCTCGGTATGGGCGTTGCAGAGAGTGTCAATACATCGACACTACGCTTCAAATCCTTAATCTGCTCTTTGTGATTGACGCCGAACCGCTGCTCTTCATCAATAATCAGCAGACCCAGGTCATGAAATTTAACGTCCTTTGCAAGCAGGCTGTGCGTGCCGACGACGATGTCAACAGAGCCCTTCTTTATGGCTTCCTTGAGCTTGGTGCGTTCGGAGGGAGTTTTGAACCTTGAAAGAATATCAACAGCAATTGGGAAGCCTGCAAAGCGTGAGCAAAGGGTATTGTAATGCTGTTGGGCGAGGATAGTGGTCGGAACAAGGAATGCACATTGCTTTCCATCCATTGCACACTTGAATGCGGCACGAAGGGCGACTTCGGTTTTCCCGTAACCGACATCGCCGCACAGCAGCCTGTCCATAATTTTGTCTGATTCCATATCATGCTTTATTTCGGCAATGGAGGTCAGCTGATCAGGTGTTTCACGATAGGGGAAGCTCATTTCGAGTCTTTGCTGCCAATCAGTGTCGGGAGAGAATCTAAATCCTTTAAGCCTGTTTCTTTCCCCGTAGAGCTTTATGAGGTCAAATGCAAGCTGCTTGACGCTTGCACGGGTCTTTGAAACAGTCTTCTGCCATTCACCTGAGCCGAGTTTGGAAAGTTTTTGCTTCTCAGTGTCGCCGCCAATGTATTTTTGAACTCGGTCCATCTGGTCAGTCGGTATAAACAGTTTGTCTCCCGATTGATAAACAAGCTCAATGTAGTCCTTGGTTCTTCCGTCAACGGTCAGCGTACTTACGCCCATGAACCTGCCGATACCATGTGCTTCATGAACAATTAAGTCCCCGGGTTGAAGCTCGTACAGCGAAAGCATGGATTTTTTGTGTTTTGGTACATTCGCTTTGGGGCGATATTCAGCACCGAACAGTTCACTTTCTGAAATGACGGCAAGCTTCAGCTCAGGGTACTCAAAACCCGATGGAATACTTTCACCGACAAGGAGAAACTCACGAGGAACGATATCGCGTTCGAGTTTTTCCGTAACGGCGGCTTCAAGCCCGAATTCTGCAAGCGCATCGTGTACTCTCATGGAATGATTGCCGCAGTATAGGAGCACGGAATAGCCTTTTTGCCTCCAGAGCGATATATCGTCCCTCAGCGAGGTGTCTCCGGGCATGTACTTTGGAATTTGTCTGCTTTCAAATTTGATAAGCTCATTCGGTTTTATCAGTCCGTAAGCTCGTGTAAGTGAAAACAGCATTGCGGTTGAACTGCGGTTCAGCTTGCCAATGGTCGAAGAAGGGGTATGCAGCAGATTTGCCTGCATTTCATGTCCTTCTCCGGACCTTAGAACATCGGCGAGTTCATCCATGAACCGCGAGAACGCATACTTTGCACTTTCCTCTATTCTCGCAGGCTCTTCCATCAGCACAACAGCATTATCAGGAAGATAGTCTATTAGGCAGATTTCCGACCTCGAAAAAACGGGCAGCAGTGAAAGTGCATTAGTGGGTGTTCCTCCGGCACGAAGGGTTTCCGTCTCGAGTGCATAGCGTGGCTTGTTGCGTAATGCAGCAATGCCTTTCTGACGCATATCTTTGCTGAGAGGCAATTCTGTTGCAGGAGTGATAGTAATATCCGAAATATTTTCGGTTGAGCGTTGCGAAACGGGATCGAACTTCCGCATAGTATCTATTTCATCGTCGAAAAACTCAATGCGCACGGGATTATTTGATGCAATAGGGAAAATATCTATGCAGCCTCCGCGAAGACAGACCTGACCGCGCCCTTCGCAGGTATCAACACGCTCATAACCTGCGTCAATGAACCGTTTGAGCAGCGAGGAAGGCGCGATCGTCATTCCGATGCGTACAGTGCAGGTGCTGTCCGCAATCAATTCAGGCGGTGCCATTCGCTGCATAAGGGCTTCAACAGATGTTATGACAAAACTGGTTTTGCCCGAAACGAGACGGGAAACGGTGTTCATTCGCCTTGCAGTTAATTCCTGAGATTGAACGTAAGTGTGTGCATTCAGCGGAATTTCCCGAGCGGGGAAGAGCAGTGCTTCGGGAAAATAGCATGCAGCTGATTCATAAATGCGAAGAGCAGACTGCTCCGATGGAGCAACGAACAGCATGGTTCGATTCAAACTGCCGTAAACGGCACAGGCAATGTGTATTCTCTGAGCCTCTCCGAGTCCAAAGACACTGACGGGACCAAACCCGCCTTTGAGTGCATTAAAAAGCCGGATGTATTCCGGCAAATTATTCAATATATTAAACAATGGTCCGTATTTCGATTCCATTATCCACTCCATTTCCATAATAAAATTTATTCAATTTAGTTTAGCGGAAGCGTCTGTCATAAAAGCGTGACGATGAACAAAGCGGTCCGTGCAGTCGGTAGAATGCTGAAGGTGCCGTCCTGCATGAAAACAGCACTATGCGAATCTGTATTGTACGCAACAGCAGTCTCATTTGAAGAGAGCTTCAATTCAGTTTTTTCACCGATGTTAAGCAGCTTGATTTCACCTTTTGCCAAGTTTTTTTTCAGCATAAGGTTGAGGTCAACAGCACGGCCTATGCAGTGAGTATCGATTCCCCCGTCAAAATGGTACACGCTGGAAAACGGTTCAACGGTAAATGACCTACCGTTGCTGTGAGAAAGCTCCATTTTCCCCGATACAGAGGCGATGAGTCGGTCATAGTCCGGGAGATGGGTAAAGTCGGATTCATCCAAATCGACACTTGCTGTACTGATTCGGAAAATAAAGTCACGATTGGCATACGAAGAGTTTTCAGGGTAAATTGAGATCTGCGTTGTCGTTCCGCCGCTCCATTTTGAGACATTCATTTCTTCGGGATTAATTATTCGTTCCATTGCGTACCCCCCCTTTTTCTATCAGTTAAAATAAAATCAAAGAACCACACTAACCCGAGAGCAGCCGCTCATGGGTATCCGGGGACTAATTATAAACCAATGCCGCAATAAAGGCAATAAATGTTTTGCATTCTCGAAAAAACTATGTTAAAATAGCCACAGAAGGAAAAGGACCTGTGCCACACGGGAACAGGTCACGAAAATTAATCCTACGGAAAAGCTTCACCGTTTGTTGTTGCAGTTATTACTTTCATTGAACACGAAACTAACCTCACGTTATGTGAAGCTATCACCCCCGATTATCCCCTTTTTTCGCAGAATTTCCCCTACTGAGAAATGGGTCTGATAAGTGCAGTCATTGCCTTGAAAAACAGCTTTTTCAAGGGCAGAGGGACAAGATTTTGACTGCTGAGATGTACATTACTAAAAATCAATAGTGCCCAGCTTATTCATGTTTTCACGTTTAAGCTCCATTGAAGAATGTACATAGCGGTCAAGGGTGATCTTTATGCTTGAATGTCCGAGAATCTCGCTCAGTGACTTAATCTCAAAACCGACTTCAACACAACGTGTTGCGAATGTGTGCCGTATCGTATGAAAGTGAATTCCATCAAGCTCACACGCATTGGCGTAATTTTTGAATCGGTATTGAAGTACTCTCGGCTCCATGTAGAACTCCGTACCTGTGAGAATAAAGGCTGAAGTATTTGTATTGAACCTTTTTCTGCAAAGCTCAACGAGAAAATCCGGAAGAGGAATAATCCTTGCTGAAGTATCGGTTTTAGGAGGGCTGATTGTAACTTTTGTTTTTGTTCTGCCCTCTCCGTTGATGTTTTGGATTCTCTGCATGGTGAACCGAACGTGCAGTGCTTTATCCGGCAGCGAAATGTCTCCCCAACGCAATGCACAGATTTCACCTATGCGAAGCCCGGTGAAAAGAGCCAACAGAGTCCCGAATCTGCAATCATCCATGTCCTACATGAGATACTGAACAAGCCGGTTCTGTTCGGTCGGCGTCATAACACGCATTTCAAGTCTCGGCTCTTTCGGCATGACAATTTCCGGCGGACTATATAAAGGGGTTTGTTTCGCTGCATAACGCAAAACGGACCGCAGGATCACAAGTACGGTTCTTGCCGTGCCGACTGAGAGGCCATTGTCTCTCAACAGCCTATCGATGAATTCGTGTATACATTTTTCGTTTATATCAGTGAGAGGAAGCCTTCCCAATGATGGCTTGATGTGTTTATCCAGCACTGAATTGTACTTAACTTTTGTGGATTCCTTAATTGAACTGCTATTCGCAATCAGCCATTCGTCGCAAAAGGTGTTGAGCGTCCTTTTAATTATGTGCATGGTTGATTGAGTGTTGATAAGCTCTGCTTTTATTCCGTTAACCTTTTCTTTTGCTTCACGATAGGTTTTTCCGTAACAAAAGCCGTAAAGTATCTTGCCGAAGTCGTCCCGTCCCTTTTCATAATGGGCTTCCCATCTGCCGTCCTTTCGCTTAAAAATATTTTCTCCCTTTGACATTTTCTTTCTCTCTTTCTTCACTCTCACAGCAGCATTCTCTGATGCTGACTGCTCCAATGACTACTTAAACAACATTTTTTGCCCGCATGTCAACCGTCTAAACGGTATGAGGGTAAGAAATTGAAAATATATTGGTTTCAGGTCCATTTTTCAGTGGCAAATTCCCGGTATTTTTGTTAAAATGATACCAAGGATGTGTCAAACAGAATTTCCTCCCATTTCTCAGTAGGGGAAATTCTGCGAAAGAAAAATCCATTTGAACACATCTGCAATTCTCTTAAACACGGGAAGTGAGTAAATCGTCAGCAATCTTCTTTTCCCCCAAAAACGTTTTATCAACCTTATTGCCATAGGGTAATTTGGCTAACACAATAAGTAATCGCAAGCTTTTGCTTTGATATGACCGCAAGTCTTCCCATAGCAGCAGTATTCCCCGTAAAGTGTATTTGCACTCTGCAGCATAATTGTGATACAAGAGAGTTCTACCAGCTGAATATCACAAAAAGCATAACACAAACCCGATGCCTTTTAACGCATACACTCAATTCCGTGAAGGTAAATTACAATAGCATTGGTCAAGGACAACCCTCTCCTCTTCCGGCAGATCTTATTGCTCCGTAGAGCAGTGTTGACCGAAGCCATTCTATAACCTCTTGAGAAGGAGGCTAAACCATCAAATACATTTTTGAAAGGAGTTTCTTTATGAAACGAAAACTGAAGGCGATTGCCGCTATTTTGCTGGTGCTCGTCATGTTTGTCTCAGCTATGCCAATGCAGCTGACAGCCGAGGCCATGACACCTCCTACTACCCGTTATGCAACACCGGACGGGTACAACGACCATGATTATCAGAAAATGGTTGCGTTCCTTGAACAGACGGACGAAAACGGTGTTAGGAACGGCGAGAAGCTGAGTTGGGATTATGATCCTACGGATCCCGAAACTTGGCGGAGGTATGATGGTGGAGGGATCATCGAATGGACAACTGTTGCCGGAGAGTATCGTCTTTGCGAAATTTTCTTTGGTGGTATGAGCATCGATGCTGAACCATTGGAATTGGTGGGTTTCCTCGATGTTAGTGGGTGCACTGCACTCACAGGAGTGTGTTGCTGGTCAATGGGAGATATCCAACTGACCGGGTTGGATGTCAGCGGGTGTACGGCACTTGTGGAGTTGGAGTGTGACAGACTAAGTTATGCGAATTATTATTCCTACAACGGAATAGTGGAACTTAATGTTAGCAATTGTACAGCACTTACGGGCTTGGATTGCTTCGGGAATCAGCTTACGGAGCTTGACGTCAGTACGAATACAGGACTTGTATGGCTGGATTGCTCCGGGAATCAGCTTACGGAACTTGATGTCAGTACGAATGCAGAACTTGTACGGCTGGATTGCTCCGAGAATCAGCTTACAGAGCTTGATATCAGTGCGAATGCAGCACTTGAAGATCTGGATTGCTCCGAGAATCAGCTTACAGAGCTTGATATCAGTGCAAATGCAGCACTGTATGAATTGGATTGCTCCGGGAATCAGCTTACGGAACTTGATATCAGTGCGAATGCAGCACTGTATGAATTGGATTGCTCCGAGAATCAGCTTACAGAGCTTGATATCAGTGCGAATGCAGGACTGCATACATTGTGGTGTTCCGGGAATCAGCTTACGGAACTTGATATCAGTGCGAATGCAGCACTGCGTACATTGTATTGCTCTGATAATCGGCTTACGAACCTTAACGTCAGTGCAAATACTGGACTGAGTGAATTGGATTGCTCCGGGAATCAGCTTACGGAACTTGACATCAGTGCGAATGCAGGACTGCATGGATTGTGGTGTTCCGGGAATCAGCTTACGGAGCTTGATATCAGTGCGAATGCAGAACTTGTATGGCTGGGTTGCTCCGGGAATCAGCTTACGGAACTTGACGTCAGTGCGAAAGCAGAACTGTATGAATTGGATTGCTCCGGGAATCAGCTTACGGATCTTGACGTCAGTGCGAGTACAGAACTGTATTATCTGGATTGCTCAGACAATCAGCTTACGGAGCTTGATGTCAGTGTGAATACAGAACTTGGAAGCCTGGGCTGCTCCGGGAATCAGTTGACGGAATTGGATTTATCGAATAATCCGCGAATCGATATTGACACGATAAGTGCAGAAGGATCCGGCTTTATAGGAGTAGGTACTGAGTGGGATGAAAACTATGACAAATGGTATTGCATAAAAGCGGTGCCCGTCCCGGGAAACTCCTTCTGTGGTTGGTATGCTGTGGATGGCACGTTGCTTTCAACAAACATAGAAATCAACAGAAATGATTTCGATGGAGTGAATGATTTTATTGCGAAGTTTACTGCCTCAACTCCCGGCGGCGTAGGCGATGTGGACGGTGACGGAGCTGTCAGGGTTTCGGATGCTGTTCTGATTATGCGTTGTGCTCTTGGCCTTATTGAATTCACCCCTGAGCAGATCCTCTGCGGCGATGTGGACGGTGATGGGGTTGTCAAGGTAGCAGATGCAGTTATGGTAATGCGTATCGCACTCGGCTTGGTTTGATCAACGACTTCGATCTTGCGCGGTAAACAGCGATAGTATTGGTCAAGGTCAACCTCTCTTTGAGCAGACTCAATTGCTCCGTAGAGCAGTGTTGACCGAAGCCATTCTATAACCTCTTGAGAAGGAGGCTAAACTATCAAATACATTTTTGAAAGGAGTTTCTTTATGAAACGAAAACTGAAGGCGATTGCCGCTATTTTGCTGGCGCTCGTCATGTTTGTCTCGGTAGCTCCGGCAAGATTGTCAGAGACAGTTGTTGAAAGCGAAGACACACACGAAATTGAAAAATTTCGAGAATGCAATCTGATTAATATTGAAGAGCAAAATAGTTCCCTTTCCGCTAAGGGAATAGGAGCCAGTGTTACATATGACTATGTTGCCGCAGCTCAATACGGATATGATCATGCATGGGATACTCCAACTTATTCGGGTGGGGATTGTGCAAACTTTACTTCACATTGCCTTGCAGCGGGAGGTGTGGAAATAATAAACAGCTCAACGTATTATTCATACAATACTCCCAGCTACCAGAATTGCAGTGGTGCACTCGAAGACTATCGAAACCCTTATATTGCATCAGCAGCTCAGCTTCTTTATTTGAGTGAGTTTTATGAGGTAATATCTAACCCCTCACATTCGGAAATCGAATTGGGAGACATTGTTTTTATGCAAAGTGGATATCCGGATGGGCATGTAGTTATTATTACTGGATTTAATGGCACAATGCCACTGTACTCTGCTCACACGACTGCGAGGCAGAATCAACCGCTGTACAACTTGGCAACATTTGTTGTAAAAATGCGCAGGCCGCTTGGATCATCTCCAACTCCGAGTGGCGGAGTTCAGGATTTGACAAACCCGAAGAATCCCAACAAGTATTCGACTCCCCCTTCCGGCACTTATCTCAACGTAGGTGACAGCGGCACCTACGTAAGCTGGCTTCAGGCCTGCCTGAACCAGTGCGGCTACAGCTGTGATGTTGACGGTCAGTTCGGTTATGGTACCGCCGAAGCACTTAAGAGTTTTCAACGTGCATATAGTCTTACAGTTGATGGCGGTTTTGGCCCAGAGTGCAGAACGAAAATTATTGCTGTGCTTACGGTGGCAACGCCGAGCATATCTGTTGCGAATGTTGAAAACGGGAAACAAGTAACAATAACAAGCGGTAACGGAACAACGATTTTCTATACAACGAATGGTTCAAATCCAACTGAAAGCAGCACAAAATACACCGGAGCGTTCACTTTGTACGGTTCTGCAACAGTAAAGGCTGTTGCAATGCAGAATTGCAGGTTTAACAGTGATGTTAAATCAACACAGGTTACAATAGATCGTCCGGGTAAACCTTCCATTAATGCGGTTTGTGTTGCACAACGCGTGTGGATTAAATGGGCACCGACGGCTAATACACACCATTACGATGTTCGTATTTATCCGGAAGGTTCTCAAACTGAGATAATTTGCGAGTATGGCGTTACAAACAGCTATATGGCGTTCGAACTTCCTGCGGGAAAATACTATGCGAACGTTGCTTCATGTAATCAAAACGGAACTGTTTACACGTTTAGCGACAGCACAGCGGTATTCACCGTGACAAATATTACCGATTCCAGTTATCAACCGGCGGCAACGGTAACATCCGGCAGTCATCGCTATGTTCTCTATCCTGACAGAATGGGTAGTTGGCAGGAAGCAAAAGAATTTTGTGAGCGTCAAGGAGGACATCTTGTTACAATCACAAGTGCAGCAGAGCAACAGACGGTTCAATCTCTGTTGCAGCAGTACAGCTCAGATGCGAGCTGCTGGTTGGGCTGCAAACTTATGAACGATGGCAGTTGGATGTGGGTTACAGGCGAAGCCCTCGGCTACACCAATTGGAGATCAGGTGAACCTAACAATTACGGCAATGATGAAGGTTATGGAATGGTTGTTGGGGACTACAATGGACAGTGGAATGATATTGCAATGACTACCGGCAGCTATAACTTGTGCGTCGTTCTTGAACTCGAGTTAACTTATCATACCGTCACATTCAAGGACTGGGACGGAACGGTGCTAAAGACGCAGCAGGTTGAACATGGTAAAGCGGCAACAGCTCCTGCGAACCCGACCCGCACGGGCTATACCTTCACCGGCTGGGACAAGGCGTTCACCAATGTTACAGCAGATCTCGTTGTTACAGCACAGTACAGTGCAAATACCTACACTGTCACCTTCAAGGATTGGGACGGGACTGTACTGAAAACACAGCAGGTACAGTACGGCAATGCAGCGACAGCTCCTGCGAACCCGACCCGCACGGGCTATACCTTCACCGGCTGGGACAGGACGTTCACCAATGTTACCGCAGATCTCGTTGTTACGGCACAGTACAGTGCAAATACCTACACTGTCACATTCAAGGACTGGGACGGGACTGTACTGAAAACACAGCAGGTACAGTACGGCAGTGCAGCGACAGCTCCTGCAAACCCGAGCAGAGAGGGTTACACGTTTACAGGCTGGGATAAGGCGTTTAATAACGTAACAAGCAATCTCACTGTTACGGCTCAATATCAAGTAAACGAAGTTGACCCCAATGCAGTGAGGTTCGAGATTGAAAAAGTTCGCTCACAACCTGGAGCGGATGTGTCAGTTAAGCTGAACATTGAAGGTGAATATGAAGCACATACGTTAACGGTCTACGTATTCTTCGACGCCGAAAAACTAAGCTTGACATCCAGTGGATTAACTAAAGGTGATATATGGATGCAAATGCTTATGAACAGTGGAACGGTCTTAACTGATACGACATCTGTCCCAGGAAAGATAGGGTTGGTTGCAATCATGCCAGCTGATTCGTTTAGTGGAAGCGGGACTTTGTTTACGATGAATTTTCATGTCGCAGACGATGTCGAGTTGGAAACTGAAATCCCAATAACAATACAAATAGTACAATTCACAAACTTTCCTGATGGGGGCGAGGAGTCACCCATATCGCACTATATAGTTAATGGAGGAATTGAAATCCCTTCATTTACCTTTGGTGATGTGAATAATGATGGATTGATAAACGCATCAGATGCTATTTCAATAATGCGTCATGCCCTTGGGACTACCCTGCTTACTGGAACGGCTTTGCTCGCAGCTGATTATAATCAAGATGGAGTTGTGAATGCAAGCGATGCTCTTCGTATAATGCGAGTAGCACTTGGAGTAAATTAAAACGAATGGAGAAAAAGATGAAAAGAATTATTTCACTCATCGTAGCAGCCGCAATGATTTTTTCAATGCTGGCTGTCAACCTTCCCACTATCGGCGAGGGAAGCAGCAAAGACCCGGTTCAATTTGCTTTGCAGCACGTTGAAGCAAGTCCGGGCGACGATGTGACAGTTAATTTCACGGTCACAGGCGAATTTGAAGCAAATACACTGCATGCATATGTCTACTTCGACAAGGATGCTTTGTCCATTGTTGGTAAGCTGACAAAGGGTGAAGTGTGGATGGACATGCTGATGAACGGCGGAACAGTTGTAGATACCGGAACGCAGAAACCGGGTGAGCTTGGTATTATGGCTATAATGCCTCAAGATCCGTTCACGGCAAATGGTATAATTTACACCGTAAAATTTCATGTTGCTGAAACGGTCGCTCCCGGCACAACTCTTGATTTAAGACTGGAGATCAGAGAATTTTCCAACTATCCTCTTGAAGGTGAGGAAACGCCCATCGAGAATACGGCGGAGAGCGGTTCGATATCCGTTATTGCCGGAAACAAAACTGTAACCTTTATGGTTGACGGCGAACAGTATGCAGTGTTTACCGGACGTCCCGGGGAAACCATAGTTCTGCCCGAAGAACCCATTAAGGAAGGATACTCTTTTGGCGGTTGGACAGGTTTGCCTGAGGATAGACTCGTGCCGGATGAGGACGTCGTGGTTGAGGCTGCATGGATCGCAAACGATTACACCATCACCTACAACGTAAATGGCGAGTTCTATGCAGCACAGACCTATCACTATGGTGATGTAGTAACAGCACCTGAGTACAGCGTACCCACGGGCTATACATTCAGCGGTTGGGACATACCCGCTACAATGCCCGCGGAGAACCTTGTTCTCAATGCAACATTGACACAGAATGATTACACCATTACCTACAACGTAAACGGCGAGTTCTACGCAACACAAACTTATCACTACGGTGAAGTAGTAACAGCACCCGCCTATGAAGTACCCACCGGCTACACCTTTAGCGGTTGGGACATACCTGCCACAATGCCTGCAGAGGACCTTGTTCTCAATGCGACACTGACGCAGAACGACTACACCATTACCTACAATGTGAACGGCGAGTTCTACGCAACGCAGACCTACCATTACGGCGATGTAGTAACAGCACCCGAGTACAGTGTACCCACTGGCTATACGTTCAGCGGTTGGGAAGTACCTGCCACAATGCCTGCGGAGAACCTTGTTGTAAATGCAACATTGACACAAAACGATTACACCATTACCTACAATGTGAACGGCGAGTTCTATGCAACACAGACCTATCATTACGGTGATGTAGTAACAGCACCCACCTATGAAGTACCCACTGGCTATACGTTCAGCGGTTGGGAAGTACCTGCTACAATGCCCGCTGAGAACATTGTTGTAAATGCAACACTGACGCAGAATGATTACACCATTACCTACAACGTAAACGGCGAGTTCTACGCAACGCAGACCTATCATTATGGTGATGTAGTAACAGCACCCGAGTACAGCGTACCCACTGGCTATACCTTCAGCGGATGGGACATACCCGCAACAATGCCCGCAGAGAACCTTGTTCTCAATGCGACATTGATAGAGAACGACAAGTACACCGTGACGTTTATAGTTGACGGCAGCGAGTATTCTGCATTTACGGGTTATGCCGGTGACTCTATCGTCCTTCCCACGGCACCTGAGAAGATCGGTCACACTTTCAATGGTTGGTCAGGACTTCCTCAGGACGGACTTGTTCCGGGAGAAAATATAACTGTTACTGCAAGGTGGATAGTAAACAGCTATACGATTACCTACAATGTGAACGGTGAGTTGTTCGAGACACGAACTTATCTTTTTGGTGGCGAGGTAACAGCACCCGAGTACAGCGTACCCAATGGCTACACCTTCAGCGGCTGGGATGTACCTTCAACAATGCCCGCGGAGGACCTTGTTCTCAATGCGACACTGACGCAGAACGACTACACCATTACCTACAATGTGAACGGCGAGTTCTACGCAACACAGACCTACCATTACGGTGATGTAGTAACAGCACCTGAGTACAGCGTACTCACTGGTTATACCTTCAGCGGTTGGGAAGTACCTGCCACAATGCCCGCTGAGAACATTGTTGTAAATGCGACATTGACACAGAACGATTACACCATTACCTACAACGTGAACGGTGAGTTCTACGCAACACAGACCTACAATTACGGTGATGTAGTAACAGCACCCGCCTATGAAGTACCCACCGGCTACACCTTTAGCGGCTGGGATGTACCTGCCACAATGCCTGCGGAGAACCTTGTTGTAAATGCAACATTGACACAAAACGATTACACCATTACCTACAACGTAAATGGCGAGTTCTACGCAACACAGACCTACCACTACGGTGATGTAGTAACAGCACCCACCTATGAAGTACCTACAGGCTACAGCTTCAGCGGCTGGGATGTACCTGCCACAATGCCCGCTGAGAACATTGTTGTAAATGCAACATTGACACAAAACGATTACACCATTACCTACAACGTAAATGGTGAGTTCTACGCAACGCAGACCTATCATTACGGCGATGTAGTAACAGCACCCGAGTACAGCGTACCCACCGGTTATACGTTCAGCGGTTGGGAAGTACCTGCCACAATGCCTGCGGAGAACCTTGTTCTCAATGCAGCATTGACGCAGAATGACTACACCATTACCTACAACGTAAACGGCGAGTTCTACGCAACACAGACCTACCACTACGGTAATGTAGTAACAGCACCCACCTATGAAGTACCTACAGGCTACAGCTTCAGCGGCTGGGAAGTACCTGCCACAATGCCTGCGGAGAACCTTGTTCTCAATGCAACACTGACAATAAATACCTACACGGTAACATTTGTTGATTGGGATGGAGAGCTTCTCAGCACTCAGACTGTTGAGCATGGCAGCGGTGCGGTTGCTCCTGACGATCCGGAACGCGAGGGATACGTCTTCATCGGATGGGACATTGAGTTTGACAATGTTACCTCGGATCTTGTGATAACGGCAATGTACGAAGAGGCCGTACTTATCGGTGACGTTGACGGTGATGGACAGATTTCAACAGCTGACGCATTGATTATCCTGCGTATGGCAATGGGCATCCATCCCGTTGAAAACCTTGAGCTTGCAGATTATGACTGCGATGGTATTATAACTACTATGGATGCACTCTGCGTTCTCAGATTGGCAATGGGAATTATCGGCTAATGCCTGCCGGTGAGATGCATCGGTACTGACAAAAAACCGGGTTATCCGTAAGGATGCCCGGTTTGCTTTACTTTGAAATGTTCAGGTGAAACAGTTTGATTCTTCGTTTAGCCAAAGGTGCGAAGAACAAGGCTGTCAGCACCTTTACGGTATTCGTCATTAAGATTCTTATCGTTTGAAACAAAGAACATGATCACGCCATACTGCTCGTTTTTCATAGCGGAAACAATCATGATTCGAGTTCCTTCCGGAGCCTCGCCTGTTTCATCGTCAATAAGGTTATATTCAACAATATAGCCGATGCAGCCGTCCTGCTGAATATTTTTGTAATTGAAAATTTCGACGGTTTTACCTTTTTTGCCAAAAGCTTTTATCAGGTATTCCTTGACTTCATCCTCGGTGTTTGCAGCCATTTTGAAGGAAGCTTCATCAAATTTCATAGCCATATAGGTAATGGTGCTGCCGGTGAAGTCGGATTCACCTTTGAAAACGTAATACGTAAGGTATGCGGTCCCCATCTCTTCGGTCATATCGACAGCAAGAAAATGGTTTTTTGGCATATAAAATTTTACGTAGTTGTCTGAGTAAACGGAGTCCTTGTTTATTCGGTACTTTTTGCAGCCGACAGAAGCGGTGCAAAACACGAGGACAAGGAGAACGGAAATAAATTTTACAGCATTCTTCTTCATATTAACCTCCATATTGGTTGTGGAACAAAATCAGCAAACATCATCAAAAATGATAGGTATCAGTCCTTGAAACTCTTTGAGCAGAGGCAATGAGATTTCACGCATCGCAGGATGTGCGGCAGGAGCACAGCGGAGCAAGAAAAAATGACGCCACTCGCGGAGGTTCATCGTACAGATAAACTCGGTTTTAAGACTGTTGGGAAGCACGCTCCTTGCATCCTCCGGCCTTGCACCTGCATTCAGAAGAGAAAAGTATGCATTTTCACAGCTGAGCATGGCATCTTCCCAAACAGCATAGCAAGGTGAACCGGGTTCCGCAAAATACGGCTTGATAAATGTCAGCTCACTGCCGAATTTTGCTTTCGAATAATTGCAATAACGTGTACTTTCCTGCGAATAGCTAGCAATTCTATGCCGGACCCATTCGTGTGAAACACCCCTGTCACAGACGATACGGACACTCACGCTGAAATGTTCTATGGGACTTTCATGCCCCCTTCCGAGCATATGCCTTATGAGTTTTTCGGCTGAGTCAGGCGATACGGAATCTTCCGACTTATAGCAAACTCTTCCACACAATTCGAGATGACGCAGAACTTCCTCACCGTTGGGGCGATTGATAATTTCAAAAGACGGAGATATAATTTTCATCTTAAAAACCTATACTTTTGTGCGCAGAATAATCCCGTTCTCACCGCGGCAGACTATCTCACTTATGCCCGCATTTTTTATTAGCCTGCGGCAGATAACGCACGGAGCGGGAGCAGCAAGTTCACCCTTGCTGTCAAAGCCTGCAAGGTACAGCACAGAGCCTATCATTTCCTTACGCGAGGCAGAGATAATTGCATTTTGTTCCGCATGGACGGCAACACATTTTTCATATTGCTCGCCGTGAGGAATATTATTTGCTTCACGCCAACATTCACCGGTATCGCAGCAATTGGGCTCACCTCGTGCGGCACCGTTATAGCCGGTAGAAATTATTTCGTCATTGTTAATTATGACCGCCCCGTATTGACGGCGAAGACAGGTTGAACGCTGGGCAACACTTGCGGCAATGGCAAGGTAGTATTCATCCTTTGTGATTCTCTTGGGCATGTGGTATTTCCTTTCTCAGAGTAAATGCCGGAGTCCTTGATAAAACTTAATGTCTTTTCATGCTAAGCACCAGAGGACAATCCCAATAGAGAAGTTTTCCTTCAAATATGCTTGCTAGCATGATGCTGTTTGTTGTTAAATTGTCAATATCCTGCTTTTTCAAAGCACAAATGCGGTGCAGGATGATTCCACATGGAAACTCATCATTTTCGTGCTGTTCCTGCAAACCGACGGCAAAGCCCTCCTTTAAAGCGAGAGATGAAAAGGAGAGCATAAGCGGTTCGTTTTTAAATGCAAGGTGAAGGTTAATCCGTCTCGGTGCGGCATTGTCACCGTTTGCACGCATGGAATTTATAAGCTCAGCGTTGCCGACTGTCTGTAACTTCGCATCATCAGGAGAAAGCAGACTGAAAAAAGTATTATGTGCAGATTCGGTAACGATTTCACTGCTTGAAGAGAAACGGAGCCTTTTCATGATCAACTTTGCAAGCGTTCTGCACTCGGACTCATCGTTAAGGTAAAGATAAATCCGTAGGATTCTTGCCGTGCGAACAAATCCGGTGATGAAATTGCCGTTATTTCCATTTTCGGAAAGCTTAAACCATATGCTGCAACACTTGTTTACACAATCGGTTATTTTACCGAAGGCTTTATCGGACAGAGCCTTGCCCTTTGGGTCAGAAAAGAGCAGTGTGAGCAGCGAGGGATGGTCTTGTGCGGAATCGAACCGCACTGAAGAGTCAACGCCGAAAACTGCCGGTTCGCCGTCAAAACGCCAATCATATTCAAACCATTTGCATTCCTGCTTCAATATTGGACCTCTTTGATACTGACCGGGCGAAAAGGCTTTTAAATATGTCAGGTTCGCCCGATACAGAAAGTAAATTTATTATACTGTAGAAATTATTCCTTGGGAATGAGGACGGCCTTAATTCTGCGGACGCCGGCACTGCTTGCCTCTTCCTTTTTGATTTTAAAAGTACCGAGTTCGCCGGTATTGTTTGCGTGGGGGCCTCCGCAGATTTCACAACTGTAATCACCCATCGTGTAAACCTTTACTCTCTCTCCGTACTTGTCGCCGAACACGCCAATCGCACCATTCTGTTTTGCTTCGGGAACGCTCATCTCCTCGCAGGTGATGTCAACGCCCGCATCAATAGCATTCTGAACCCACTTTTCGAGTTCACGAAGCTCGTCCGCTGTGACTTTCCTAGGGAAGTTGAAGTCGAACCTGAGTCTCTCGGCAGTGATGTTTGAGCCTTTTTGAGAAATGCCTTCGTCAAGGACGTTACGAAGTGCAGCATTGAGCAGATGAGTTGCGGTGTGCAGCTTTGCAGTAACTTCAGTTGCTTCAGCAAGTCCGCCTTTGAACTTGTGGTCTGCACCTGCTTTGGACTTTTGCTGGTGCTCCTCAAATGCGGCACGGAAACCGTCGGTATCAACGGTCAGACCGTTTTCGCGGGCCATTTCTTCGGTGAATTCGATGGGGAAACCGAAGGTATCAAAGAGACGGAACGCACTCTTGCCATCGATGATACCATTTTCGAACTTGTCCTTTATACGGGCAAACTCACGCATACCGTTAGTAAGGGTACGCTGGAAACGTGTTTCTTCCGTGTTCAACTCTTTGATGATGTGCTCACGGTTGTCATTGAGTTCGGGATAGACGGAGCCATAATCATCAACAACAGCTTGTGCGACCTGACTGAGAGCATTTTCGGGCATTCCAAGCTGCATTGCATACCTGAGAGCCCTGCGAATGAGCCTCCTGAGGATGTAACCCTGATCGACATTGGAAGGGGTAACACCTCTGGGGTCGCCAAGCATGAATGTGGCAGTGCGTATATGGTCGGCGACAATGCGGAAGGCTTTGACAGTGTCTGCATTATCGCGGTAGTTCTTGCCGGAAAGCTCGCTTATTTTTGCTAGAATATTGGTGAAGGCATCGGTATCATAGACACTCTCGGCACCCTGAAGCGTTGCAACGGTTCGTTCAAGCCCCATTCCGGTATCAACGTTCTTCTTCTCAAGAGGACGAAGCGGACCGTTCGCAGGCTGAAAATATTCCATAAAAACATTGTTCCAAATTTCGAGATATTTCCCACAGGAGCAAGAGGGGTCACAATTTTCACAACACTTTTCCTTTCCGGTATCGAAGAAGATTTCGGTATCGGGGCCGCAAGGACCGCTTGTTCCGGGAATCCACCAATTGTGCTTCGCACCGAGGTAGAAGATGTGGGAAGGATCAACGCCCATTTCAACCCAGCGGTCATGAGAGCAGGTGTCGCGGGGAGCATTCTCGTTTCCTTCAAAACATGTAAAATAAAGCCTGTTCTTGTCAATGCCGAGCCACTTTTCATCAGTCAAAAATTCCCAGCTCCATGCAATGGATTCTTTCTTGAAATAATCCCCGAGAGACCAGTTGCCGAGCATTTCGAAGAAAGTGAGGTGACTTGAGTCTCCGACCTCATCGATGTCACCGGTGCGGACGCACTTCTGAACGTCGGTAAGACGCACGCCTGCAGGGTGAGCAGCACCGAGCAGATAGGGTACTAGAGGGTGCATACCGGCGGTGGTAAAAAGAACAGTGGGGTCATTTTCAGGGATCAGTGAAGCCGAGGGGATGACCGTATGACCCTTTTCGGTGAAAAACTGGAGAAAAAGCTTTCGCAGTTCTTTTGTCGTTAACGATTTCATAGTGGTTTCCTTCTTGATAAATTTTATTGCTGCTTCAGCTTACGCCGGAGCAACCCAACGACCCCTCGATTTCACCCGAAAGGCCACAATACTCTAAAATAACATTATACACGTTCAAAGTGGAGGTTGTCAACTTGAATAATGGAAAACTCATGTTTGGGAAAGTTGTGAGTTCCGGTATTTGCATTTTTCCACTAACTATTGCTGTATTCTTTCAAACGCTGCATAAGTGGACGTGGGCAAGGTATCCACACTATGTTGTCTGCTGAATAGCGAATAGTATTGCCGTTGGGTATTGCTTTGATTGGCTTGCGAAGCCCATTAAATGCAGCAAACTCCAACGTACAAATCAATGACCAATCGGCAAAAGGTTCGGATCACACAGATTTGGTAAGGCAGGACGAGAAAGGAGGAACGCATGGAAGGCATGACCGATTTCCAATTCAAAGCAGTGATCCGCATGGTGATGAATATCATCGAAGACAGCGAAAGCAAGGAAGAAATGCTGAAAAAGCCGGAAGCCCTACTGGATAAGTAAGTAATCAAGGCAACCGGCTACCACACGAACGGGGCGGAACTTGCCGCCGCCCTTCCGTGTGTACATTGTATCATGTCTTGCCCCGTAAATCAAGAGAGGACGTGATTATTATCGGCGAGAAAAAAATGGGAAGACCCACAGTAAACCCGAGAACCGAGAAAATAGAATTTCGACTGTCGAAGCAGGAAATTGAAGATATCGAAAAGTGTGCGGCTGCTATGGGAACACAGCGCGTGAACGCTGTAACCGAAGGCATTCGATTGCTGAAAAAAGAATTGGGCTTGGATTAAGCCAAAGAAAAGCGGCTGTTGCTTGATGCAACAGCCGTGAACTTTATCTCTCAAACACCAACCCGAATGTTCCTCTGATGAAAAACACCCGTGGTTCGTATTTGAGCTACTTTGGTGGAGCATAGCGGACTCGAACCGCTGACATCCACACTGCCAGTGTGGCACTCTACCAACTGAGCTAATGCCCCACAACAATGGCATTGTAGCACAGTCAGAGGCATTTGTAAAGTGCTATTTTAATATATTATGAGGATAGTGTGAACAAGTGAGGACAATTTCGGAAATAGGTGATAATTTCATGATTTCACTATGGACTGCCCAGCAGAAGTGTGATATAATGGCTCGGTGATGGTGCTTGCACCATTTACATTACTTTATAGAAAGAGGTAGATAGCTATCATGAAAAGGATTTTGTGCATTCTTGCTTCTGCTCTTCTCGTTGCAACGATGGTAACGGGCTGCAAAGGCAAAAATACGCCCACTTCAGTGCCTAACGGCAATGACAAGGTATACAGTTCGGGTTCACCTACTACCAGGGATCCCAACTCGACTCCGAACGGTTCTACTTCCACTGCCGGAAAGACTCAGGATCCGAATGCTGCGGTTAAAATCACACCTGCCCCGAGTGCAGATCAGGGTGTTGGCGGCAAGGTTACCGATGAACCTACTGCGGAGCCTACGACTGAAGTTGATGTTTCTGCATCACCCGAAGGAAACGAATAATTAATGGTACGAGTGCGGGCTTTGTCCTGCACTCGGTTTTGCCATAGATGGGTGCGTGGGTACCGACAGCCAAATCAGAAAATTGCTTTGCTGCGACTGATAGCAATACCGTCAGTTTGTTTGGCTACGTTCGGTACAGCATCGATTTGCCTAAAATTTCACAGAAAATACAAAGGCGAGAGATGTATTGAATTCAATGAGATGAAATCTGAAATGCCCAAATACGGACTGTGTGTCAAAATGTTGAAGCTGCATTTTTGCTTGATCCGTATGCAGAGACATTTTCAGAGTCTAGGGGAAGAAGTTTAGTTGACGGCAGTGACTATTTTCTGCACTATATTGTTTCGCTGTTTAACAGGATTGGCAGATGCACGGCAATGATTTCGCTTAATGCCGATAAAAGTATTGTGGAAGATAGAGAATCAGAAGACCTTTTTTCGATGAAAATTAAACGTGCATGAGTGCTGGCAATTGGCAGAGAACTGTATGATATCCGGAACAAATGGACCGAAGCTGACGATTGTTATGACCACACTGATTATCACGGCTCGGACGATAACTCTTCAATTGGTGAGTTGAAGCAGACATATCCATGACAAGGAGAAAGGCAAAGAAAATGTTTTGCCCGTTTGAATTGCACGTTGATGAGCCTGTTGACATAATCGGTTCACTTTATTGTATTGGTGCCGGCATTTGCATTTGCGGTAATATTCGGTTTCTAAGGCAAAATCCAAAGTTAAAAAGGCAACGAAGAATGCTTCCTTCAGCAAATGCGATAAGATTTGGATGAGTGAGCTATAAATTGGAATTAAATGGACGCAGAAAAAGTTTTTCGAGCATTTGGGGGATGTGTTCGCAAGGAGGAACGTATTGAAAGAAAACGTAATAATATTTTGCTTACTGGTGCTTTCACTGGTGGTTATTGTTATTCTACTCGCAATAATCAAGAAGAACAGTTCAAACGGTGAAATAAGGAAAGTACGCAGTAGGGAAACTGCAAAACCGGAAATCGTTGCAGGCAAGTATGGAGAGAAAATTGCTTCGGCAATCATAAAAAGCGTGTTGAATGAGGAAGATAATTACTTTACAAATGTGACTGTCACAAATGGCGAGCAAAAGGTTGAACTAGATAACCTGATAATCAACAGACGAGGCGTATACATAATTGAAGTGAAAAATTATACTGGTGAAATTTACGGAGAAATTCACGACGATGAATGGGAAAAGCTCCACATCAGCCGCAATGGGAATGCGTACGTCAAAAAAATAAAGAACCCAATTAAACAGGTTAAACGTCAGATAGGAATAACCTCCGCCATTTTCAATAGGCACAGAATCCGAGTATGGGTCTATGGTTACGTGCTGATGCTGAACAATAACAGTCCCGTGTCAAACAAATTTACCCTCAACAATGCAAAGGAGATAGATAATGCAATTCACAACAAAGGCAAGTGCAACCTTGACAGAAAGACGATCGATGCGATAAAGCGTGTGCTGAAGGTATAATCGCTGCATGAAAAAGCTGATTTTTGTCAACGGAACAATGGGTTCGGGTAAGAGCAGTGTTTGCCGTGAGCTTATAAAGCTCCTTCCCAATGCCGTCATGCTCGATGGGGATTGGTGCTGGTACATGGATCCGTTTGTCGTAACCGATGAAACAAAGAAAATGGTTGTCGACAATATCTGCTGCCTGCTTTTAAATTATCTTGATGCAACCTGTTTTGAAAACATCGTGTTTTGTTGGGTTATGCATGAACAGGAAATTATTGACAGTATACTATCACGACTCGACCTATCAGATGTGAGTTTCAGTTGCTTTACTCTGACGCAATCGCCGGACGTGCTTGAAAGCAGATTGAGAAAAGATGTTGACGCAGGGTTGCGAGACACCGGAATTATCGGCAGAAGTCTCGAAAAGATGTCTCATTATGAAAAAACAAAAAGCATTAAGATTAATACCGATGTGATGAATGTGCCTGAGATAGCTGAATATATTGCCAAGATACTCGACCGGAGCCTGTTATACAGCAACCATTGACCGAAAAAAGGGCGTTTTTTCCGTTGACTCGAAAGTTTTGAACCTCCCCTCATGAATGAGGATAGTTTTTAACGCTGCATGTCGAGACGTATTCGAACATTGATACTGGGAGAAAATACAAAAAAGGTGGAGTACGCTTGCAAAACAGGTCGAATCGTGGTATACTGGCGAGGAGTTTTTGAACGCATAATTGGCGTTCACCGGTAAAAGGAGAGAAAAATGAAAAAAACAATTAGTATTGTCTGCATTATTGCAGCATTGGTGTTGGTTTGTTGTGCTTTTTTTGCGGCATGCACCAATAATCCGGAGACTACGGATACTCCCAAGACATCACAGCGACCGAACCAAAATAATGATAAAAAAGATGATATGCGTCTTCCTACAACAGATCCCCACAGCAATGCAAATGGGAATGACTATGAAAAAAATTGGGGAATTGATACTTCAATTGTAATTTTTACTGTAAATTGCAATGGTCAGAAATATGAGATTACCTCGGATAAGCTCTATGCATTCGGGTATACGGTTGATTATCCGAATACTGTATCTAGTTCGAAGACTCACGGTAATTATTGCCGTGTAAGCTTCAAGGATATGCTTGCAAGTCTTGGTGTTGATGTGGAAAACCTTGAGCTCAGCAAGCTTGAGCTTATAAATTCAAACGGTGAAAAGATAGATCTCAGCGGTAAAGCCGCTCAGATCGAGCTGATGGGCTGCGAAGTTGTTCCGGCAATGGACGGAAGGGTCATTGCCGGTGAAAACGGGCTGCTCGTTGTGGTTGATGTCGGTGGTGCCGCTAATCACGAGGAATACGACAATATCAAGACAATCAACATCAACTGATTTTTTCAAACGAAAAGCTGCAGCAGGGTACTTGTGTGCCGTTGCTGCAGTTTTTTTCGGTTTTAACTCATGCTAATCCTGTTTACGGTATAAGCATTGTTATTCAGTTGCCCATTGCAGGCATGATTATCGTTCCGTCACCGAGAACGAAGATGTTGCGTGCAAGCTCACCATCACCTTGGAGGGTTACTTTGTACGCTTGCTTACCATCGTACCTGTCGTATACGATGGACTGAATCTCACGGTCTGCAAATACGGTACGGATTGCAGATACGATTTCGGGTACATCTTCCTGTCTTACAATGCCTCCTTGAGTGAAGCCGGAAATTGAACCGTCTTCGGGAGGAGTACTCCTGTCGGGCTCACTGCTGCCGTCGGGAGTGGAGCTGTTGTCAGGTGAACCGCTGGGGTCGGGAGAAGAAGTTCCCATGTCATCCGTCGTGTACGGAGAAGGCACAATATCTCCGGAGTTGCCGGGTGTGCTGCTTATGCCGGGCGTTCTGTTGCTGATCTGCTGGGTGGGTTTTGCCGTGTTCTTGTCATCCTTTGCACAAGCGGAAACTATGAGCATAAGAGCGACAAGGAGTGCAGCAGCCAGCATTATTTTTGATTTTTTCATATTGCCTCCATTTTCAGCCGTTTTCGGCGTGGTATACGAATATTGTTGGGGGAATCGTTCTGAATTATTCGTCAGTTTTTTCCAAAAAAAGCGACAATGCCGGAAAGCATGGTCGCTTTTCTTATGCAGGTTTTGCCGGTCTTAAAGATCGTCAGCATCCTGCACCGGAGTTTCTCCATCGACACAAGTGCCGGTATAACTGCCCAAGACATCAGACTTTATAGTGTCCGTACAATTGGCAGACCGGTTCAGATCCGTCTCGATACTCCGTTTTTCTTTTTTTTCTTTGCTTCTCTTCTTCATACGAATATTGTCTGCGATAGGGAGGTTTTTATTCCGAAATCAAAAAGGAAATTTGTGACAACAACCTAAAAATGAAACAACCGGCAGTTATACTTGACAATACACGAACTTACTGATAGCATAGCAACGAAAGGGATGATGGAAAATGATGTCTTTGAGGAAGACGGTATGCTACTTTACCGCTGCAATTTTTTTGATGCTGACTCTTATCAGTCCGTGCGTCGCGGCTCATGCGGAAGCTTATCCGCATGATGACAATTATGCCGTAATAAACGATCCGCCTGCCACGCTGCTGATTGGCGATGCTGACAGAGATGGCAGAGTAACAACCATGGATGCACTTGTTGTCATGCGTTATGTGATGGGCATCGCAAACGATATTGACGGGCTAGGCTTTGCCTGTTCGGATGTAGATTGTGATGGAAACGTGTATGCCACAGATGCATTGCTGATTCTGAGGGCACGCATGGGACTGAGTATTTTCCCGGGCAGCAGGAAAGTTGACTTTCTGAACTCATTGTTTCAACAGATGGGAAAGCCGTACGTGCGAGGAGGCTCTGGTCCGGACGTTTTTGATTGTTCGGGCTTGGCTTATTATTGTCTGAATGAGTCAGGATACCCAATTGGGCGGTGGACAGCGGCAGCATATGCAGGCAATGAAGACTGGGTGCGGATAGGGATCATTGGGGAGCTTAAACCGGGCGACTTGATGTTTTTTAAAACGTCAAGCGACACAAATGTCTCGCACATGGGAGTGTATATCGGAGATGATATGCTTATCCATGCATCATATTCGCAGCAAAAAGTTGTTATTGCGACAATGGCAAGCTGGTTTGTTACCAATTTTTATTGCGGCAGGAGAGTTGATTTCTGATACCGGCTCGAACCGTTCGACAGCATCAGTCACTATATATTAAAAATCGATGAAAAAAACAGTTGCTTAATCAGCGGCATGCGGTTATAATAAACAAGGTGTTCGAGTCGGGTCTGTGGTTGCAAGTCGAAGCCAGTCGCAGGCAAAACGATCCACATAAGCAGAGCAAAGTCTCTGTGAGCATGGTGCGGCTTAGGTGTAAGTCCTGTCGGGAATATCCCGAGAGAAGCAGTAGTGGGCGGCGTAGTGCTTAGTAGCGAACCTTCCAACAGGCGAGTGTGGGGGCAAAGACCAGGTCAGCCGAGTCGTTCGCCAAATAACAAAAGGGGTATTGTACCAATGTTTGAAGACAAAGTGCTGGTTTGCAAGGATTGCGGCCAAGAGTTCACCTTCACTGCAGGTGAACAGGAATTTTATCACGAGAAGGGCCTTGAAAATGCACCTTCCCGTTGCAGAAGCTGCAGGGCCAGCCGCAAGGCGAATTCCCGCCGTTACGACCGCGACCGCGGTGAAAGAGTCATGTACGATGCAGTATGTGCCGAGTGCGGAAAGCCGACGAAGATTCCGTTTGAACCCAAGACAGATAAGCCTATCTACTGCAATGAATGTTTTGCAGCTCACAGACGCTGATGTGTCGGACGTGATGCTTTGCATCATAAAGCAACGTTAAAATGCAATTTGAAAGGGGCTGTTGCATTAGTCCCCAAAACAAAACCGGGCAACTCAAGAAGGGTTGTCCGGTTTGCTGCTTTCGTGTA
>CAKTYT010000008.1 GCA_934633695.1 uncultured Clostridia bacterium
TCGTTGGGAATGTTCATTTCCCCCACGCAGTTGTAATGGATACGAAGCCGCTGCTCCCATACGCCGTCAATCTTCTCGACTGCAGTTTGGTTGGTCATCGTCCGATTCCGTGAAGAGGGCATCGAATGCAGCACTTAAAATCGCTAAAAACAGAAAAAACTGTGCGGTATTTAATACGCAGCACAGGGCGGACGCTAATCCAGAGTTGTTGGAACATATAGATTTGTTCAAAAGACTATGCTATAATCAAAGACGCTTGATAAATCAGGATTTGGGAGGAAGACCATCATGAATGATAGCAGAGGCTTCAAGAAAGAATATGATGCCTTTTTGAAGAAAGTCCCTTATCAAACAGCAGTTGTTGACAATGTTAAGGTAAGATACCAATATGGCGGTAAGGCTGGTGCACCGGTCATTCTTTTTTTTTAATGGATTAGAGATGCAGGAAATGTGGATGCCGTATGCCGAAAAGCTTGGAAAAAAATATAGATTTCTGATTTATGAATATCCGTTCCATACTACCAATGCGGACGAACAGATTGACTTTGCTGCAAAACTATTGAACGCATTGTCTATTGAAAAAGTGATTTTGATTGGTGCAAGTGATGGCGGTGTATATGCTCAGATTTTTGCGAAAAGACATCCGGAATTCGTTTTAACAATGATCATGACGACCACCTTGACGATAGATTCAGATTATGTCAGAGATATCCAAAAAGAGCGTTTTTCAACTCCAATATTTCTTTTTTTGCTAAAACTGGTTCCCGCAAAAATGGAAATGAAGTTGTTGCTAAAAAAGAGCACGGGATTTTTGAAATGTGAATCGGAAGAGGATCAGAAATATGGCAGAGAGTTCTACGAAATAGTGGCTTCTGACTTGAACTATAAGCAGAGGTTTATTCATAGTTTTAAGTGTGTATATATGCTGAAGGACTATCCATTTTTCAAAGAAAGCGATTTTGAGTATCTGAGGGGGAAGATACAAGTTCTCCTCCCGGCGAAGGATATTTTTAAAAAAGAGGATCAGGATCGTCTTGCGGATTTTTTTAGGAAACTGGATGCAGAAATTCTCAATGTTCCGGGCGGGCATGTGGGATTCATAGTTCAGTCAGAGTACTATATTGATCTGATGGAAAAGTTCCTGAGGAAAAATGGAATTTGACAAGCTAAATTCGGTTTGTAATCACCTGATCAAAGCGCCGCCATCGTGCATTCTGCATGCAGGGCCAAGGCTGATTAAAAATTGAGAGTCGGAAGAACCTGTTCAAAATGCTATATTGCAATTAATTAAGCGACAGGACAAAATGGAGATGAGTTAACTTCCTGAACTCAACACAAATTGCGATCCGTGTTGTTCAGTTTCCTCTTTCTCGATGATATGATATGATCATCAAATGAAGGAGGCAATAAGCCATGAACACAGATAAAATCTATGCAGAGCAACTCGCTAACGAATACGCACCTAAGGACACCTCAAAGGTCGTTGTGCTTCGCAAGCTCGACGCAAGAGCAAAGCGTCCCGCAAACATTTTCACCTATAACCGCATCCATCTTTGTGAGCACGATCCCACCTTGCAGAAGGGTAAAATTTTACAATTCCAATTGCAGCTGCATGGTTAATGCACAATAAACTTCCGCCGGAATCAACCCAGTTTCTTGCCTCTGAATATGTCAGCGGACTCATAGCTACAATTTTACCATCAACAATTGAGGCTGACCAGGATTCTGTTTTTGGTTTTCTCGGGGCTTTGAATCGGACGTAACCTTCGGCTTCGATGTTGTTATATTAGTGATGGCAGAGGTAATTGTTAATATCAGTGAACCGATAGCTAAACCAAGACCTATGCTTTCCTATTGCAAAAAGCAAGGAAACTAATTGCCTCTTGTATTTCTGTGCCGCATGCATTTTCTTCATAATTTTCATCCAAGCCGGCGTAGGTATACACATCTCCCAAATAATCCATTATACGTTCACACAATTGACCATCACTGTAAATCTTTGATGCCACAACAGGAAAATACCTACGAATGTTTGTTTCATGGGCACGTTGCAAATATTTATTAATAATCCCGATCGCTTTTTCTTCACTCAACATACATTACACTGTACACACCTAACTTTAATCACTCAACTCTTTTTATCACAACATCACGATTGCTGAGCAGCTTATCCAACTCGGAGCAAAAAAGAGCATAATCATCATATGTTTGTTTTCTAATGAAATATCCTTTATCGAAAAAGCCGTTTTCCTCCGAATAATCCGAACAGGCTCCGAATTTAACCTTTTTACCGTCAACATAAGCCGTCACCTCAAGAATATCTTCCTGCCGAATTCTTTCAAGAATGCTGCCTATTGACCAATCCTCTTTCTCTTTTGAGTGCTTGGGAACGGAATGATTTTTGGCATATTCACGTTCCTTTACAGATACAGTTATTTGCTGCACCGACACGGCTGCCGCTGCGGCCGAAACAATGCAAAACACAACCGATTTCCACACTGCCGCATTTTTCACTATTCATATCGGAAGTACAATTGAGCAGGAAGCAATGAATACTGACACCCAAAATCTATTGGCAGCAATGCTTGATGTGGGTTTCGTGCTCATGCAAAACAGGTTCGCAACATTCTGTGTTCTTTTCCTCCTCTTGCGTGCAGACCAAACAGAGCAACATCCTATCAGTGCAATTACAGAAAATGCTTCAACAACACCTATTCCGCGATAATTCGGGCTGTGTATAAAGGCGAATTCTGTTGAAGGAAGAACCGTTGCATCGATATTTTCTCCAACAGCTGCCCGCTGAAAAATTGTTGAAACACGCACAATCTCCCCATCCTCGAATTTCAAATCAAAAGAACCGGAACGACGACTCGACAAATCTTCCAGGACAACAGCTTTACCCTCTTTACATTTCCCGCTGAAATAATCCGGAGCATCAATCAACAGTGCCAACATAAAAAGCACCATTAATGCTCCCCAAAAATAAGTGGAGATGCAGTCGTATTCACCGCGTCCCTTTTTTGCGTATGTCAACGGTATGCCACGGATTGCATTCACTATGTAGACAATTCCGCATGAAAAAATGATAATTACAAGTATGAATACAAGCGACATGATTTTCTCCCTTCAGTAATTTCAGCATGAATATCTAATATGGTTCCGCCTATTCCGTCCGAGTGGGGAAGCGAGTGAACCCGAGGTTGACAGCAGTTTGCCCTAACTGTTTCATCGCACAAACCTCAAAACGCAAGCTCTAATTTTGAACGTTCACAAGATATCTATGTAACGCAAGCTGTCTACTATGTGCCCAAAAATCGCTGTAGGGATACCACGGCACTTGGCAGTTTAGGGGCTTGGGATTATACCTGCAGTCTATCTCTTGTCCCAAAAGGTGCTGCTTGCCGGTATGAATCACGATTTCAACTTTTGTATAACTTCCTCTTTGTACATTGTTAAAGAATAAAGTTTCCCCATATTGTCAAGGATAAGCGATTTACCGTGATTCACGGGTGGGAGAATTTCTTCTTCCATATATTCCTCATATTCAATTTGAGCAGTCATAAATTGCTTCCCGTGAGAAGTTTGCTTTCTGGACATTACGGTAATTCTTCCTTGAATATCGCTTTCATAGTGGGTGAGGTAACCTGTTATAGCTTCAAACTCCCCTATGAAATAATAATAATTAACATAGTAGACATCGCCGTAATTGGATTTTTGCAGATCAATCCCACACAAGAGATCGTGCCCGGCCAAATAAAAAACGTTTCGTTGTTTTTTGAATCCATGTGCTTCGAATTCATTTTTGCAAAATTCCTTAAAAGTTTTTTTATCCATGCATCAACCTTAATATAATTCTAATCTCAAGTTAAAGCCTCCGCCTAGAGCCTTATTATATCTTTGCAACTGACGAATACCACTTCTAACTCCTCTTGGATGCATTGGCTTCAACTCATAAATCGTTCTCATTTTGAAATCAATATAGTCTGGACGAATGTCTTTTATCCTATGATACTCCTTTCCTATACTAGAAAAATTATCTGTAGCTTTATATCCTGCATGAATTTTTCGTCCCGCACTCGCAGTCGATTTTGTAAAGCCACTGCCTCTATCAAGAGTTTTTACTATATCGACAGCGTCATCCGTAAAATCTACAGCTTTAGCGATTTGTATTGTGTCGGTAACTTTATCTACTGTTTTAACAGCTCGTGTTACTTCGCCGACACCAGTCACAAACGGAATGAGGTCTATCGCGTCGCCTGCCAGTCCCGCCCACGCCCAAGGATCAGAGGGATTTAAGCACACTTCAACAATACTAGCTCCGAGTGAGATAATATCAAAGATAGTTTCCCAGAATTGTCCTCCATGGTCAGCTCTTACAACAGGGTTATTCCCGCAATACGCATACGCGTTATGTCCGAGAACGCCCTGGCCGGTGGAAAGGAGGACATCGGCAGAGATGAACCTGCCGACTTCGGGGTTATAGTACCTGCTTTGGAGGTAGTAGAAACCTGTCTCCTCATCATAGACATACCCACGGTAACGGAAGGGATTATTCTTTCCGAGTGTGGACGCGAGTGAGCCCGAGGTTGACAGCAGTTTGCCCCAACTGTCATAGCAGTATTCTACAACAGTCGCTCCGGTTTTGTCAATGAGTTTGACGATATCGCTCTGGGCATTGCGGAGGTAATAGTAATAATTTCCGTTATAGTTCACGGCAACGACTTTGCCGTCAGCGTCGTAGCTGAAGCGGAGCTTTGAAGTCGTTGTGCTTCCGTCGCTGTTCGTTGTGGTTTTGACGGTGCCCATGAGCAGCGTGCCGTTATAGTAATAGTCCGTAACGGTGTTGCCGATGGTTTTTCTTGTGCGGATGCCGTTTTCATCGTAGCTGTAGACATACGAATTCGAGCGTCCGGAGGATGATGCTTTCGGGGTATACGACTTCAGCCGCTGACCTTCCCAAACCAGAGTTGCACCGAGGTAGTTCGTCGGGTTGCCGGAAGCGTCATATGTTATGCTTTCACCATCGTACGAAGTGAGCTGATCCTTCCATGCCGAGTTTGTGTAGGCATAGGGAACGGTCTCCCGAGCCGTGCCGAGCGTTCCGACAGTGTAAGCATAGATCTTTTTGTTGAGCAGATTGCCCCAAATATCGTATTCATATGTAATGGTAGCATTGCTGCTGTTGCCGCTGCCGTAATAAAGGTTCTCCCTTACGAGCTGATTCGCCGAATCATAAACATATGAATACTTTTCCGAAGCATTGGTGAATGACGTGTTTCCGCGCTATATCCTGGTTATGTTGCCGTTGGCGTAATAATCATAGTTGTACTTTGCATCACTGCCGTTTGCGTATGTTGAGAGCAGTGATGTTGCGGAACCGTTTGCTCCGGACTTGTACGTCCAGTCCACAACATAATCCGTGTCGAGATGCAGCGTGATCTTGTCGAGACGCCCCGTAGATGTACCGTAAGCATATTCAATCGTTTTACCGTTGTTCAGCTTTACAAGCGACTGTCTGCCGTTTGCATCGTACTTGTAGTTGTATGCCGCAACTGTCGTTCCGTATGCAATGCTGCTGCCGATTAAGTAACAAACAGTACCTCCGCTAATTCAACTAAATAATTGAGTTCGCGTAATCAACGATTTATTAATCGGACAAACATTAGCCCTAATTTTATTTTTCGCAAATCTCCATAAACTTCATGAACAATTCTATTGGAAGGACGCCTTTTTTCAAAATCTCCGGATTCGAGTATACCTCCAGCTCATGTAAGTTATGTGCATGATACAGTTGCTGCATTATATTTTCAAAACTCCTTCCGTTTTCGCCCCAACGTTCGGTTCTGATATTCATTTTCGAAAACGGAACAAACTCCTGTTTCGGCGGAACAGCATCGGCAAAATTGCCGACGTAAATCAGAGACTTTGGAATGACCCTCTTGCAGGTTGACCGCAATTTTACTCTGTATTCAGGCAAGACACCATACTCATTTACTTCGCATTTAACTTTTGATCTTTCTGCTATTAATTCTTTATCATTTCCTCCTTCCAGTGGATAAAACCGATTCTCATAATGCGTAAACCCAATTTGAATGTATTCACATTCATCATATTCTTTAACGTTTTTCGGCAAAGCGTCACCGTTCGAAAGCTTGACGTATACAATCGGAACTGTTTGCCATGGCTGACATTTATCCGTGTCCACCGTGCAAAGCAGCAGGTACTGCGCCTTTGAATCAAATAATGGCTGCATCTCTTCACTGATTTTCAAAGCGTAAACATCGCCTATTTCCCATCCGCAATAATAGTCCTTGGGCTGTCTGTAAACCGTCCTTTTTCGCTGCGGGGAAAGCAAAGCTTCCTCCAAATCTGCCAATGCCTTTTTTCTGTGGCGATACGTTGTTTCTGTTTCACCTTTCCAAAGTTCAAGTTCGCTTCCGTCTTGTATGCACCTTAATGCTCGCTCCTTGACCATTGGGTCAAGCCGTCCGGTTTTCCATTGAATATAAGCTAATGCCAACCAGAATACGTATCGCGTATCATCATAGTTGAAGTCTCCTTCTCGCTCATATTCAGCGATTAAGCTGTTCATTACAGACTCATCGTCTTCTCCTTTGCGAATACAATCCATGTAGGTGTCTTTGACGTCCAAAGCATAGTCACTTTGGAATATTCCCGTTCCCCATGTTCCCATAAATGTCCTCCTTTAATAACCGAGGATATTCAATACCTCGTTTGATATTATATTTTCAAATAGTGCGTTTGCCGAATCAATATAATGCCTGTAATTAGGATTATTCGCCCTAATTCCGTTAATTTGATTATTAGCAGGATTCAGAGCGTTGAGCGTATGGTAATAAACCATAAGCAATTGTTCAAGTCCCCTCGCTTGGTCATATGTCAAATTCTTTCTAAATATGTGCATAGTTAGATGCCCTCTGGCATTACTGGTCTCATGAGCTTTTTTTCTAGCCTCGATATTCTTTGTCCTTCCTACATATTGGACAGTTCTCTCCAAATCGATCAGTCCATAAACGGTGTATACCGCTGGTTCTTCTTCGTCTCCTTTGGGTGGCTTTGGTTTGGTTCGACTGTCTGTATTAGGTTTCGCATCTGTTTCAGCATCCGATGAAGCTGCTTTTGTAATAGCTACGGTGATTGTAGCTATTATTGAACCGATACCAAGACCAATGCCAAGACTTCCCCCTCCGGCTTCCCCAAGCGGCTTTATTGCTTCAGCATACGAACCGCAGCTATCGCTCATATTCACCGGATTATTCAGGCAATACGCATACGCGTTATGCCCGAGAACACCCTGGCCGGTGGAGAGGAGGACATCGGCAGAGATGAACCTGCCGACTTCGGGGTTGTAGTACCTGCTTTGGAGGTAGTAGAAACCTGTATCCTCATCCGTCAATCGTCAGATTGCCGGTATACACATACCCACGGTAACGGAAGGGATTATTCTTTCCGAGTGTGGACGCGAATGAGCCCGAGGTTGACAACAGTTTGCCCCAAGAACCAAACCTCAACAGCAGCTCAATCGCTGTTGAGATAAGTATATTCTACAACAGTTGTTCCGGTTTTGTCAATGAGTTTGACAATATCTCACTGGGGATTGCTAAAGGCATTAATGCTACATTTAGTGTTTGAAGTCTGCCGTATTAAGGTTTTTCAATCGATTCCGGACATTTTCGATGATCGTTGATGCTGACATTTTATACCATTATGTTTTATTCATCACTTTCGATCTCAGAAAACTGAACACTCCTGCACGCCGTCCGCAGTTTGTCGCCGGATGAAAACTCAATCAAAACTTCTATGTAGTCGTTTTTGGATTTCAACTTACAGAATTTGTATTCGGGTTTCATGTCTTCAAACAGTCTTTGTACAAGCAGCGACTCACCTCCGCTTATTATGCTCATAGAAAAAATATGCGGAGAAGCACCCCAATACTCGCAGTTAGATATTTCTGTTCCGATCACATCAGTACAAGTTATGCGAATTCTCCTGAGTTCGGTGTATTCAATTGATACGTTATCATTAAAATCAGTTTGTACAGCAAATGGCCACTCTGGTTTGACTACTGTTTCAAGACGGTTATGTGCACGATCAAACACAAAACTTTCAAAGTAGGCATCATGCAGACTGATATTGTTTGCTTCATGGATGTTTTCGCTGTTTATTATCATAATACACCTCCCAACTGTTTCCTCACTCAAGGGCAAAAAGGTAAGTCTCAATTATAGATGTTCACAAAATAATTACACGTTGCAAGTTGCTGGCATAGAATATTCTTAAACGAATTGAGGTCTTATCCATATCGAAGAAAGTTGTCCGTTATCAATCACTGCGACGGAATCCCGGGCAAACTCTACACTTTTACTTTCAGTGTTGCAGTCTGGGTTACCAATACAAATCCACCCTGTTTTATAGTCAAAATATGTTTTCCAATCGTCTGCGTATCGTATGCCAGTACCCTCTTGGTGTTTTTCATCAAACGATACTGTTAGGATTCCTCGCTGGAACACGGGGGTAACCAAATCTTTCTCAATCCAGTTATAGTTAGGGTTTACCCCTGTCACTTGAAGTACACGGCCAACGTCTAATTCAATATCTAAACTGTTGTATCCTGATCCAATTAAAACTGAAAAGTTAACATCGTTCCAAGGATTATAGAAAAATGAATATTCCTCTTTCAGATAGAGCGATTGTCCGTTAAATGCTATATTTTCATAAGCAACAGTAAAACGCATCATCATTTACTCCTGAGCAGAATCAGTATACTATTCTGCAATTATTTCTCACTATTCTGTTGATTCAAGAAACATTGAATGTTGCGGCATTGTTTCGACAGCGGGTTTTTATTTGGAGAATTACTCTTTCTCTTTGGATTTTTTGCTTTTCAAACGCTCCGAAAGCCGTGCCATAAGTGCTTTGTGCACCAGTCGCAGTGCTTCGGGAAATTCAGGGATCTTTCGAACCCGAAACCAGTACCATGTTGACAGAGCCAAGCTGCCTATAGACACCATAAATAACTCAAGTGCAATTTCCTCGTTCTTAAACTTGAAAAATACAGGCAGTGCAATCAGCACGAAAGCCAGAGAGCGCAGCAGCAGTCTGTATGGTTTATCGCCACAGAACAGTCCGAATATAATGCAAATCAAAGGCAGAAATCCAAGCCAATATACAGTGATATTGCATAGACCTTCAAAAAATCTTTCAATAAAAACAGTCATGTTAATATCCCTTTATACCGCTATCATAGTAAGCTTTATGTCAACGAGATAATCATCCTCTCGATGACGAAGGATGATTAGAAGGTTAAGACTTCTTATTTGAGTTATTTAATCAAATCTCCCGGTTTGAGCATTGAATCTTGTTCGCATCCGCAGCATCTGACGCTTTTGGAAAAGCAAAGCCAACAATGCATAGAGCGGCAGCACTGTGAGTAAAGCTCCGCATATCAGGCTTGCCTGAACATTGGAATGCTTTATCGCAGCATACAGCAGCGCACCAAACAGGCAGACAGCTATAAAGATCAGTGAGAGGGCATTTTTTGCATGACTGCGGTAGCAATGGTCGAAACTCTCCGTATTCTCACTGAATTCTATTGTCGGGCAGCTGCTGCATGAAACAGTTATCAACGGACGCAAATACGTTCCTTTAAGAACAGCATCTTCCGGAATCGAATACCTTATCAGGCAGTCCGAGCCTGTCTCTCCGCCGATTTTAAATTCCACCTTTGCAGAATACGGGCAAAGATCATCATACCATCTGCCCGGAACAACATCAGCAAGCGCGGATATCCAGCGGAACGGAAGCGACAAGGAGAAGAAGAGTCTGTCGAACTTCTTTTCATCCGCCGAACGTGCGGGTGTGCCGATATAAGCTTCAACATCGTAAACACGGCCTTCATCCAGTTCAAATACAGCCTCGCGGTCAACGGAATCAAGCGTCTTCTCAAGTTCGCCGATGCGAAGACTGCACTTCATGCCATGTGGAATTTCAGCTTTGATTTTTATCATAACGACCTCTTTTTCTCTTGCGGATTTAATCAAGAATACAAGCATAATAATTGACGCTATCGTCAATGCAATATAACCAATCATTCGCATTTATGAACCTTATATTGCCGTTTCCGTCAATGGTGTAGTTCAGGCTGCTGATCGTCTGATTGTATCCGCCATATGCACCGGTATTGAATGCATACCTAACAGAACGTTATTTTACCATTGCAAAGTTTTATTGTCAAGTCATATTGTGATATATATTTCCACGATTTGCATTGTGCAAATGGAAGGAAGAACTTGTTTTTTTACGCTTGAATACAACAATGGAATTACGAACCATTTCCATGGTAAAAATTAGGGAGTCCGGAATCAAACGCTCTGCGTAAAGGACGGCATATATAAAAAAGACACGAATCCTGTGCAGGAAACGGGATGTTTTCCATTGTATGTTGGCTTTTTGTTTATCAAAGGACATTATGCCGCTTGTTTTGACACTTTTCCAAGAGATTCAGGTACACATGCTGACACTTTTTCTTTTACAATGGCAGTAGACTTAGAGAAGTTTCTTCGTTTTTCTCGCAAGATAGAGGGGGATGTTCGTAATCTCCCCATCTTTGCGATAGCCGCACTTGGAGAAACGCAGTGCATATTCAGGGTGATGGTCGGCGATGTACCACTTGAACGAGGGTGCGGATTTATCACCGCCGCCTTTTGCCTCAATGGGAATGATCTCCGTTCCGTTTTGCAGAACAAAATCAATTTCGCTGTTCTTGTTGCGTCTCTGTTCAATGGTTAATGCAACCACCCCTTGCTTCGTTATCAAAAAAGTTGTACAATGAAGCCAGTATTTGCAGCTGCATATGACAAAAAATGGACATAGCAGCAGGTGTTGCACCGAATACTATAACAAGACTGACATGAGGGGAAAGAGAAGTCACTTGAAGCTATATGCAGCCTTTAAGAAAACAAGAAATGTGGTCACAGCAGTCGCCAAAAAAGAAAAGGCTAATTTTGAATTTATCTCTTGATGTGTCTGCGGTTTCATTTGAAGAAGGCTTTTCAAGAGCTGTTATGAATATTGGTCGTTTAGGATGGGGCAAGGTTGAATTTTGCCTGTAAAATGACGCAAAATTTGACATGGTGAAGTCTCTGATCTATTGAACCCATTACGAGAACTAAAAAGAAACTTCTAATTATGCAAAAAAGAGGATTTATCATGCTGCATCCAGGTTTATATGAACAAGTTATAAATAATGCATTAACGAGTGAACTTTCGCAAGTTCCGGAGACTTGCAAGGCCATTGCCTCAATTGATGCGGCAGAGGCACCGAAGATACTTTCAAAGTATCTGACAGGTGTTATACAAAAGGGATTAGACAATATTCTTGACAATGGAGGGGATATCTTTGCCCAGGTTGAACTGATTAACCAAATAGTGAAACTGGTTCAAGAGGTGACGGAAGATATAGATTTTGAAAGACTCAGTGTTGCAAAGCGTGCGGAGCAGCTGCTTGCACTTCTAAGCGAAGCGGATCCAAGGTTGATAGCAGGAAAAACTGCATCGGACATTGAGCGGCCAGAAACCTCAATTGCACAGAGTTCGTTGTTTACAGGTGCAATTCATGAGCCTCAAATGTTTACTGAACTAAGAAAAGAAATTATATCTGCCGATCGAATTGACATGCTCGTATCTTTCATCAAGTGGAGTGGGTTACGGCTCATTATGGAAGAGCTGCGCGAGTTTACTTTAAAAGGCGGTGAGCTTAGAGTTATCACTACATCATACATGGGGGCAACGGACATTAAGGCAATGGAGGAACTTCGCAGCCTGCCCAACACAAAAATAAAAGTAAGCTATAACACGAAAATGACTCGTTTACATGCAAAGGCATACGTTTTTTACCGCAACACGGGCTTTACAACCGCCTATGTTGGTTCCTCAAACCTGTCGAATGCAGCATTGACGAGGGGACTTGAGTGGAATACGAAGGTCACAGAATGTGAT
The DNA here is from genome assembly GCA_934633695.1 of uncultured Clostridia bacterium. Lineage (GTDB taxonomy): Bacteria > Bacillota > Clostridia > Christensenellales > CAG-138 > PeH17. The sequence goes on from CAKTYT010000008.1 coordinate 12,019, forward strand.
CTGCCCGAGACCATAGATAAGATTACTGCCACGTTCGAATACTATTGGAACGATCGTGAATTCGAATACTATGCTGAGGATCAAAAGGAACGTCTCGCACGTGCATTGCACGCAGAGAGGTTTTTTGAAGCAAACAATGCCGAATTTTACACTATGGATATTCATCCATATTCTTTCCAGCAGGAAATCCTAGATAGGTTGGAAGCAGAACGCACAATTCGTGGGTATAACAGGAATTTGGTGATTGCTGCAACCGGTACAGGTAAAACCGTTGTTTCAGCATTGGATTACAAACGTTTTTGCAGGAAGAATCCGGACAGACACTGCCGTTTGCTCTTTGTAGCACACCGGGAGGAGATTTTGAAGCAGAGCATGTTCACCTTTCGGGCAGTGCTTAAGGATGCAAACTTCGGAGAACTGTATGTGGGAAACTACAAGCCAGAAAATGTTGACGAACTGTTTATCTCGATTCAAACATTTAACTCTAAACGGTTTGCAGAAAGAACTTCTAGGAATTTCTATGATTACATTGTTGTGGATGAATTTCACCATGCCGCCGCACCCGCATATCAGGAGCTGTTGGCATATTATCAACCGTGCGTTTTGCTCGGTTTGACTGCTACGCCGGAGCGTATGGATGGCAAGAGCGTCCTTCCATATTTTAATAATCGTATTGCAGCGGAGATACGGCTTCCGGAAGCTATTGATAGAAAATTACTGTGTCCGTTTCAATATTTTGGTGTTGCAGATACTGTTGATTTAGATTCACTAAGATGGACTGCCGGCGGTTATGATAAGAGTGAGCTTTCGAATGTTTACACCATCAGCGGTGCGGTTGCCATTCGCCGTGCGGATCACGTTGTATCAACAGTGATTCGGTATGTGACCGACATTAATGAAGTTAAAGGACTTGGTTTCTGTGTAACGGTTGAACATGCAGAATTTATGTGCCGTTATTTCAATAATCACGGAATACCTTCTGGGTTTTTGACGGGCAAGTCTCCTGACGAGGAGCGTCGAACAGCAAAAAAGCGTCTGGTGTCGGGAGAAATTCGATTTATCTTCGTTGTGGACATTTATAATGAGGGCATTGATATCCCGGAAGTCAACACTGTTCTCTTTTTGCGTCCGACAGAATCACTGACGATATTTCTTCAACAACTGGGACGCGGCTTGCGTTTAGCGGATAATAAAGAGTGCTTGACAGTACTCGATTTCATTGGACAAGCAAATAAAAGATATAATTTTGAAGATAAATTTGCTGCACTCCTGTCAAACACAAAGCGAAGTGTGAGCAGAGAACTGAAAGAGGGCTTTATTTCCGTACCGAAAGGCTGTTATATTCAGCTTGAAAAGAAGGCGGAAAGGTACGTACTTGAAAATATTCGTGCATCTTACGGCAATACTGCGGGTTTAGTGTCGCGAGTTGCTTCGTTTTCTGAAGACAGCGGACGGGAACTCACACTTACAAATTTTCTTGAGTACTATCATCTCGACCCGAGAGTCATTTATAAATTTTCCTCTTTTTCACGCATATGTGCAAGGGCTGATGTGATAGAAAACTTTACAGAACCACTGGAAAGCACTATGACTAAGGCATTAGCAAGATTTGCGGTTGCAGATTCACGCCGCTTCATAGCATTTCTTCTCAACACACTGCCTCGAATTGGTAATGTTGATTTTGCGACGTTATCAAATGTTGAAAAACGCATGATGCAGATGTTTTACGTTACAGTCTGGGGCAAACCTGCGGAAAATTGGAATGACGAAGAAGTTCGCAATAATCTGTATGCCCTTTCTGACAGTACGACTATGCTGAGCGAACTTCAGGAACTGTTAAAAATCCGTTTCGATCAAATAGACTTTATTGATGAAAATGTAGACTTAAATTTTGACTGCCCGCTTGATTTGCATTGCACATATACCCGCGATCAGATTCTTGTGGCAATGGATTTCATGAAGCCCGCAACGATGCGTGAGGGAGTAAAGTGGCTGCCGGAAAAGAATGCAGACTTGTTCTTTGTGACATTAAACAAAGCGGAGAAGGACTATTCGCCCACCACAATGTACAAGGATTATTCAATAAACGATGTTTTGTTTCATTGGCAGAGCCAGAGTACAACTGCGGAAAACTCGCCAACCGGACAGCGTTATATCCACCACGCAGAACGTGGGAGCAAGGTGCTGCTGTTCGTCCGTGAGTTTAAAGCTGATCGTTTAACCGGTAGTGCTGAGGCCTATACATACCTTGGTACTGCGAAATATGTGTCCCACTCTGGTTCAAAACCAATGAATATCACATGGAAGCTGGAGCGGCCGATTCCTGCGAAATTCCTGAAGAAAACGAATAAGTTGGTTGTGGGATGAACTTTTAATTCTAAGAAATGATGCGAAAGATGTTGACTGGCAATGAAAAAAACGATACAGTATCTACGAGAAAATGTGAGACACATTTGAAACAGAGAGCAGCACGGTGTTCGAAGTTTGTTATGAAGCAACTGTCGGAATAGCTTAGACAGCAGTGAAAGGAGACATAAATGGACATAATCAAATTGGAACGTGAAGCATACGCAGGGAAAAAATTCACCATGCGTTACAGGACAAATGGATATTATGACATCAGGAGGACGAATCGGGGTTTTGAAATTGAATATAGGTGCTTTGAGAAACCTCGGGAAATGTCATTTGACGATTGCTTTTTCAGCGAATGGTTGGAAGGTGCCGTCGCATACGGAGCATTTGAAGACGGACAGCTGGTTGGATACGTTGAGGGAACGCTTGAGGAGTGGAATAACCGTTATCGCATCAGCAATATTGGTATTTTTGATCATTCAAAACGGCATGGCGGCATCGGCAGTAAATTGCTCGAAGTTATTCTTGAAGAAGCGAAACGGAGCGGAGCTCGGATGGCCGTACTTGAAACGCAGAATTGCAATGAAAATGCAATTTCTTTTTATCGCAAAAACGACTTTGAACTCATAGGCTTTGATTTGTATGCATACGGCAATAACGACCCTGAACGGCACGAAGTCAGAATCGAAATGGGAAGGAAGCTATGAAAGTAATAGAAGTGTCATAGGCGGACGATGCCATTGCCGAGATGGCGGTGGAGTTCAGAGTTGAGCTGAATTCGTACAGGGGAATTGAATCAAAACCCGACGCTGAAGCCGGTCGAAAGGAGATTGAAGAGTATCTTTCCCATAATTATCCGGTATTTGTTGCTGCGTTGAACGGAGAAAAAGCAGGGTATATGGTTTGCAGGATCAATGATGGAATTGTGTGGGTTGAATCACTCTACGTTAAAAACAAATATCGACGTCAGGGAATTGCGGCCGCATTGCACGGCAAAGCGGAGGAAATTGCGAGTGCTTATGGCGAAGAAACGGTTTACAACTATGTTCACCCGAATAATCACCGCATCATAGAGTTCTTAAGGAAACATGGCTATACTGTTCTGAATCTTCTTGAAATCCGCAGATCGTATCGAAACGAGAAGCATTCACGGACGATTAACGTAGGCGAGCATGAATTTGATTATTGAAAACAAAAATGCACGGGAAATGTTGGCCGTGCATTTTTCGTAACATACAATATTTTTTAATCATTCAGCAAAATATCTGAGATTTTTTCTAGCAGCCAACGTTCAGTTTTTTCCACGGGTCGGTAATAGACGTAACTGCCGCGTTTTTCACAGGTTACAAGACCTGCTGCCATGAGCTTTGTCATGTGATGAGAGGTTGCAGTGAAAGAAAGTTCCAGTATGTCAGATAACTCCTGAGTATAACTTTCTTCGTGCCGAAGGATGGAGAGGATTTGCAGCCTTGTCGGATCAGCCAGGGCTTTTGCACAAGCAGCTATGCTCGGATAGGAGACAGCTTCTTTACAGCACAAGGCAACATAATTTTTGAACAGCATAAGGTCGATATGCGTCGTCAAAGGCATCTTCTTCTGGTCATCGGTACTGTCAGGCTGGAAAGTTACCGAACGAAAATTACCAAAGCCGAAAAGGGATGGAGTAATGACAAGCTCATCGCTTTCCTCAAAAGAGGTCGGGTTACCGCCGTCAGACGTCAGTGAAAAAGTTGAGATGGATTGACCGCCATAGGTCGATTTAAACCAGTGCGTTGCATTGGCTGTACAATCATGAGAATCCGCGATCAGTTTTTCAAGCGGAGCCAGCATTATATAAAGCTCGTTTGCATAATCCCTGAAATGCCTTATAACATCAAGTATGCGGAAACGCCAGGCATAGTCAGCGGGATAGGCAGCAACGTAATCAAAAAACGTATCGTAATCGAAATTTCCGTCGATGAACCAACCATCATTTCGGACGGCAAGCAGACAACGCATTCGTACGAGGATCTCAACTTTTTCGGCTTTGCACAGGGAAGCAACATAATTCTCAAACCCGGAATATTCCGTTTCAACGCCGTTTGGCATGAGAACGAGCGATCCTATGGATGAGCCGATAGTCAGTTTCGTGTCGGGTGAAGCGTGGTTCTCAAAGAAAAAGCTGAATCTTTCTTTATCGATTTTTTCTGCGAGCTTATCAAGCTTTTCTTCAAGCTTGGCGATAGGGGAAAATAGCCTTAAAAGTTCAACTTCATTTTCGGGATAAAGCCTGCAAGCTTCGGTAAGCTCATTGCGAAAGGTCTGCCCATTCGCACGGCGAATGCAGTAAAAAATGCACTCGCTTATTGGATTGTAGTGCGATGCAGTTTGAACCGCGAAATCCTTTTTCATATCAGACATTTACTTACCATCCTTTGTGAGAACACTGAAACTAGCTGCATTATAACTCTTTTTTGCGAAACCGTCAACAGCACATCAATACAAAAATAGTGTTGACACAACTGTATATAGGTGCTATAATAGTGATGCGGGATGGAAAGAATTATCACCGCAAAAAAATCAGGAGGTTATTTCCATGAAAAGAAAAACTCTGTCAGCCATTGCATTGCTGATTACTGCAATGCTGGTCATCACGCTGCTGCCCACTGGCGTCTTTGCTGCAAAGGGTACAGCAAAGCGTTCTGAAGTTGCAGGTACGATGAATTTGTTCAACGACCCGATGGTTGGAGAAATGCACAAAAAAGAGTATGAACGTTTCGTTAAGGCCGCAAATGCTCCCAAGCCTACGAAATACAACGAAAACGATGTTGCACGCGTTCGCGATTTTATGGAGCAGGAAACGGACGGGATAAAGAACGGGTTCTGGTTTAATGAGAACTACGATCCCGATGATCCCTCCACTTTTGTCGGTGATGCAGCAGGTTATGAAGCGGGTGCGATATTCTCAGAGTCCGGCAGGCTTGAAGAACTGTTCTTCCTCTTTGTTCCCGTTCAGGGAAATCTCGATGTGACTGGCTGCAAAATGCTCACATCTGCAATTCTATACTCATGCGACCTTTCATCTGTCGTTGTCGATGGGTGTACGATGCTTGAATCGTTGGACATTTCCTACAACGAGAAAATAACTGAACTCGATGTTTCAACATGCGAAGGATTGGTTGCTTTGACTGTACAGGGTAATTCCGGATTGAGCAGTCTCGACTTATCGGGTCTTGCAAACATCACGGAGCTTTATATGTCAGAGACTCCGTTTGAGGAACTCGTCCTTGATGGCTGCACGGCGATTCAGATACTTAGTGTCAGTCTCACGACGTTTGAAGAGCTTGACCTCTCATCATTAACGGAACTTAGCTACCTTTTCCTTAACAATACATGTCTCTCGGAAATCGATATGTCCGAACTTACAAATATAGTGATGTTTACGGCATCCGGCGGTGAAACCGTAAAGAGGATTGCCTTCCCGAAAAACAACGGCGATGGTCTTGAACTGCTTGCAGAGGGCAATGGCGGTGTAGGTTACTACATGTACATGGATGATAACGTGTCATCCGGCGGTGCAGGAAATATTCAGCCTGCCCGTGATGTGGCAGACGGCGAGTATTGCATTTGTGCTTATCCCTCCTTTGGAGCAGCTTTCCTAGGATGGTATGACGGGGATACACTTGTCTCAACGGACAGACGTGTTGCAACAACCTTTGAGACTGATACCCGCACACTGACAGCAAAGTTTGAAGGAGGCGTACCAATGACGACAGGCAGTGCTGCCGACATTCATTTCATGCGTTCCTATCTCAACTACTACACATATGTCGGAGCCGAACTCTGGAAACATGGTTATTATCTCAACAATAGTTATGACAGCGAGGATTTCATGACTTTCGCAAACGTAACTTTTAACGAGAATAATCGTATCAGTGCTATCGACTACAGCGGAAAAATGCTGCAGGGACCGATAGTTCTGCACTATCCGGAGCTTGAATCATTCAATATGAATGGCAGCAACGTAAGCGGCATAACCTGCATTGACTGTGATTCTCTGACGGAGATTTATGCAAACAACAGCAATATTGTGCTTAGGCTTGCCCTTGAGGGTGCCCCGAATCTCAGGGTGCTTGAAGTAAGCAACCTCACATGGAACGGCACTGAAAGAGTCAGCAAACTTGATCTCTCCGAGAACCACAAGATTGAGCGTCTGTTGGCGGCAAACGGGGTGTTCGATGAAATTATCATCGATGCAGCTTCCTTCGAAGGAAAAGTGGAACTTAAAGCGGATGGCGGTTATGTTGGCTGTACATATCTCAACGGAGTTATGATTGCAAGTGCGTACACAATTTCCGATCCGTTTGCAGGTTGGTATGACGAGAATGGTAATGCCGTTTCAACGGATGTTCAGTACAATATTGATCGTGCAGGCTCTTTCACGGCGGTATTCGGCGATGCTCCCATAACAGTCGTCGGGGACGTAAATGGCGACGGCGAAGTTAAGGTTGACGATGCAGTGTTGATTATGCGACATGCTCTCGCTCTTGCTCTCCTTGATGAAAACGTCCTTCCCGCTGCAGATGTAAATGGCGATGGTGATGTTACCGTTGGTGATGCAGTTCTTGCACTTCGTATGGCCCTCGGTCTTATTAACGACTGAAAAAGTAAAGTAAAGCTGAAATAATGGCAAAATGAATCGAACCGCTGTGGGGGAGTCCATGGCGGTTTTATTTGTGAAAAAAATTGATTTTGCTTTCAATATTTAAAATGACACGAATGACGCCAAAGTTGAATGAGCTAGTCGGCCTTCTCATTAAATAGCTTTTCAATATGATCACAGAGTCATATTCCGCAGCTTTTTTTATGGCATAAACGCAAACAATTAAAAGCAATACAAAGAAAATCTATTTTTTATAACCCTGAGATAAGAATGGCTTTTTTCACCGGATTATGCTATTATGTATCCACAAGGAGGTAATCACATGATTAATTATGAGCCAATGCCTTTGTTTGAGGCATACACTTATCTCGCAAACAAGACGAACGGTTTCTCGACCGAGGATTTTATAATGAGGAGGAGCTCAATATGGACCGATGCACAGATTTCAACAATGAAAACGACCTTTGAGGCAATAGTAAGGACTGAAAAGCACCTTGATGCTGTCATTAAAATTGACAGTGAACTTATGTCAAGACTTTTTATCACGAATGGATCGAAGCTTAACGGCAGATACCCCTCGGTATCTTCGACAGTTGCTTCTTTTTTCCTTGACGGCATATCAGCTTTTGCAAACACGGACAGAGAGGTCTTCTTTGCCGAGCTTCACAGCAGATGTGACATGATTCCAAATGTCATTATCGAAGAAGTCTGCTCTAAACCTCATGAAGAAGGTAAAAAGTATGAGGCAGCAGAAATATTCAGTCTTATCAGTGCATTATCAGTTAATCAGAAAACAAAAAATGCTTTGATTGCCGCTGCACTTGACCCGCACAATTATGTTGAACAACTTAAATCCGTTCTTTGCTCCGTCGCCGATGCATTCATTGAATGCAGAGAACTATGGCTGCCCGCAATCGAATCATACAGGGAAAGTTATGAAGAGGGGGCAGACGTGAAGAAAATACTTGCGGATAGGTACAATTACTCGACCGCAGGCGTTGAGGAATACAGCGTTTTTCCGTCAATACTGGCTTTTCCGATAGCCTTTGCATCCGAATACAGAAAGGAAGGCTGCCTGGTTAGGCTGCTTGTTGTGTTTGGCGTACTTGTTGATAAGGCATCAGTGGATAAATCACCGCTGAGAAGTACAATCGCATCAGTTTCGTACACGATGGGTGTATTGAGCGAACCCTGCAGGCTTAGAATGCTGCTGAAAATTCTGGAAAAACCAGCTTATGTAGGAGAGCTTGCCAAATTCGTCGAATTAGCACCGTGTACAGTATCACAGCATTTGCAAATCTTGGCGGGAACGGGTCTTATTGCTGCTAGAGATAGAGACAATGACAGGAGAGTTTACTACTATATCAACAAACAAAAGCTAGACGAGTTTGTCAGTAATATTAACTCCATGCTGACGCTTCCGGAAGAGTGAGGACGACAGTCGGAGCATAGCATTTTTGCAGAGTGCGAAGCAGGCAGCAGAAACATGTTCTGGTTTTTTTGCTTTTTCTGCTTGACAGCCCTTTTTTATTGCCGTATAATGTTGGCAAAAGCAAACATATGAATGTTGGTTATTGACAACATATTTGTGTCAGAGGGTACAAATCCGTGGATTGTTGAGGGCGACCACGCAAAGAGCGGCAACCCACATATGGGCGGCACAACTTCAACGGTTAGCATGACTGCCGAAATAGGTGAAGGACAGGTAATAAGTTTCCGTTGTTCAACCTCATCGGAAAGAAACCATGACCGTCTTATCTTTGCGGTAGATAACATTCCTGTCAAAGAGTGGTCAGGTGTTACTGATTGGAGCGAGTATGTTTATATGCCCGAAACTGCAGGAGTTCACACCTTTAGCTGGTATTTTTCCAAGGATGCGAGTGTCGACAGCGGCAATGACTGCGGAAGACTCGATGACGTTGTGATAGGTGAGCCCGTCCACGTAACAGGAATAGATGTCATTCCGGAACTTAATATGCCCCGCTATCGCAGCAAAGCACTATACTGGAACGTTTACCCTGAAGATGCCTACAATCAAGAGCTGACTTTCACAAGCAGTGACGAGAGCGTTGCAATCATTACCGACTACGGTATGGTGCGTGGTGTCGGCGAAGGTACTGCAACCATAACAGTAACGACTGTTGACGGAGGCTTCACAGATACTTGTGAAGTTACCGTTACAGAGGCGTACGATGAAACTCAGTTTTACGGCTTCCTACAGTACTACAGTACAGCGGTCCCGATACGGGCTATTGGGCAACGTTCAACGACCGAGCACCAGAGGAAATGCAGACACTTTTCAGGGCAACCGGTGGGACATATGCTGCGGCAATAGTCGGAAACACAATCTACGGATTTGATTCGTTTGGTTCAAGTTTGTTCTACAAGATGGACCTTGATACCCTTGAAATGGTCCATACCGGAGTAGGAGCAAACGGTGTCATGATGATTGGCATGGCATTCAACTATGCAAACAACACGATGTATTCTCTCGGCTATGTGATGAGTGAATCAAGGTATTACCTTTATACGGTTGATCTTGCCGTCGGTGCTGTAACACAGGGTGCCCCGATCGACACAGGAGACGACGAAATATTCACATTCACAGTTGATACGGAAGGCAATGGCTATGCTCTTACGAAAAGCAATGCAGGTGGTCCGTATGCCGATATGGTTTACAGCAAACTGTACAGGATTGACCTTGGAACCGGAGTTGGGACATACATTGGCAGTACAGGTATTTACCTTACCTATTGTCAATCAATTTTGTACGATCACAATACACAACAGCTCTTCTGGGCACAGTTTGCAGGCCCACAGGCATCGGGTCTTTTTACAATTGATACCGAAACTGCCGAGGTATCCTATTGTGGACGAGTAGGAACAGGCTCTGAAGTATGCGGTCTTTGCTGCACGGCAAATCTTCCGTTTACGGAGCCTGAAATGCCCGAAATTACCATTACGTTCGAGGATGGTATTGATGGAACCGTTCTAGGCACGTATACAATGACCGCAGGCGAAACGATTCCCGAAAGTGCATTCCCTATTCCTCCGGAACACGAGGGTTGGGCATTCAGTGAATGGGATTATGATGGCTTGCCCGTATTCATCGATACCACCGTTACCTCAGTATATGTTGATCCCGTTGCTGCGGCAGCATTCGACAATGCTGTTAATGCAGAGGGCTGCAATAACCACTTTGACAATACAGTAAGTATTTATCCATGGGTAATTGAAGATAGTCATGTAAAATCGGGCAACCAAGGAATTGATGGCTCCGCATCAAGCTTCGATGCATATATAACCATGCGTGCGGGAGAGATCCTCACCTTTGACTATAAAGTCAGCAGTGAACAAGGTTACGACAAACTCGTACTGAATGTGAACGGTATGACTAAGCAACAGTGGTCAGGAGATACCGGCTGGCAAAGTTATATGTTCGCAGCAGAAGTGGACGGTACATATCACTTTGAATGGACGTACATTAAGGACGGCAGTTCAGCTTCAGGTGATGACACAGCTTACATTGATAACGTATATGTCGGTCCTGCTCCGTCCGTTGAGGGAGTAATTATACAGGAAACCGCAGAGGTCAGGGAAAACCGCAGAGTCCAGCTTGAATGGACGATTGTTCCCGATTCCGCAACGAATACCGATGTCACGTTCAGCAGCTCTGATGAATCTGTTGCAATCGTTGATGAGTATGGTGTTGTCCGCGGTGTCGGTGTCGGAACGGCTGTTATAACAGTAACGACAGTTGATGGTGGTTTTACGGACGAATGTGTTGTTACAGTTACGGCGGGTGGAGTACCGGTAACTATTTATGGGTATGCCGCAAGCTCATACGACAGCACAGTCGGTATGTGGTGCAGTTTTAAGGACAGCAGCCCTGAATCTGTTACTGCCTATTCGAGCATGCCTACATCATTTGCGGCCGCAGTCGCAGGCACCACTGTTTATGGGTATCTCAATGCTGATAACGGTTATGCATTCTACCGCATGGATCTTGATAGCATGGAACCTGAAATTCTGTCCAGTTCCAGTGCACCGGTATTGATGACGGAAATGGCCTACGATTATAGCACAAGCACTATGTATGCAATAGGCGTAAACACAAGCAATGGTCAGTCAATTTACACGATCGACCTTAACACCGGCGAATACAGTGAAGTTGTGAATATAACTTGTTTTGAAACAATACAGGCATTTGCCATTGCGACAGATGGCACAGCGTATGGTATTACATACGGCAACGACGCTCACCTTGTAGAAATAGACCTTGAAGGGGGTACGGCAAGAGATATCGGCAGCACGGGTCATTCTGCGTTTTACGTTCAGTCAATGGCATACGACCATGAGAATGGAAGGCTCTTCTGGGCACAGTACAAGGATGCGGCAGTAAACTGTCTGTATGAAATTGATGTTGAATCGGCCGGAACCTACACATGCGGCATGATTGGCAATAGAGTCGAACTTTGCGGTATGTTTATACCTTATGAAGTTCAGTATCAGAACGGCGATGTGAACATGGATGGTCAGATAACTATTGTTGACTCCATAATGACGTTGAGGCATACTATGGGCATTATTGAACTCAGCGGACAGTCTCTTGCTCTCGCAGATATTGACGGCAACCATACAGTAAATGTTACAGATGCTGTTACAATAATGCGTATTGCAATGGGAATACAATAAAGCAGATTCATCCGGCGGGTTAGATGTGATTAAAAGGACTGCAATATTCCTGGAGAATATTGTGGTCCTATTTTAGTCATCTTTTTTTATAGCTTTATCGGATGGCGTATGATCGTCTTCCACTTTTCGGGAGGCACCCTTCGTGCATCGGAGAGGTAGATTTCATGGTGATGGCGAACAGAAGAAAAGTCATTTTCGAACCCCTTTTCCTTTATGAAAGCATCCATTACGGCGACAGTCGATGGCTCGTTGTCGAATGGACCGAGATGCATGATCTGAACGCAAAGACCTTCAGTTACTGTGAGAAATTCGGCCTTGGTGCAATCAATTTTCTTCTTTTGGGAGGCAGTTTGGACGGCCCACTCAAAATCTTCGCAAGTAACAAAGTCGGGAAGACGAATGACGGATATCCAGTTAAAACTATTTTTGTCGTTATAGTTGATACCTTCAACGTTGTCCTGCCACCAGAAACCTTCAAGCGGAGGTACAACATAATTATAAAATCCGTCAATCGTGTAATCGGTTTTATAACTCATCTTTAACGTATACGCAATGGAATAAAGAATTTCAATAGCTTGCTTGTACTCTCCATCCTCGTCATTCGGATCACCTTTTCCTCGAACGGCAATGTAGCTTGCGGTAGGAACATCAACTATTTCCGGTTCATTTTTGGGCATATAAAATTTTCTGTACTTTTTTTTAAAATCAAAAACCATGGGCAGCTCCTATTAATGTTTTTCAGTTTTTAGGTTCAATATAGGCCGCTTGAAAGAGCATGTTTGTGTTCGGCAATACAAAAAATGCCTAAACAGGATAACTGGGTGCTTGCCGTTGCTCGATGCCGAAAGGCGGAGAGTTCCATCACGCTTGCCGATTAAAAAAACTTGTGCAAACACCACTATACAGCGGCGTACACCTTGGTTGCTGCAATAATTTTGCCGTTGTTTACCTAAACCATTAGATCCTTTTCTGTTTCTTTCACCCCACTAATTATAGCATTTGTTCGAACCGTTTTCAACGCAACACATGATGGATCCTTTAAGTTCAAATAAGAAATTAGCCATTACGAGAATAAAAAGAGGCTGTTCCGAAGAAACGGAACAGCCGTGTGAGCGGGCGGCAAGCCGCAGAGTTTTCCCTGCTGCGGCTCACCTAATAGTCTGCCAGGCAGCTTTACCAGCCGCTTTTGGCTCAGTCAACGGGACGAACCTGGTGAGCAATGCCATTCTCGATCGCAAAATTGTGGGCATAGCTGCCTGCTGCAACGGAGAGGGTGACGCCAGTCGTGTCCATGAAAGCACTGCGATGGATATTGTTTACACCAGCAGGTACATACATGGAAGTAAGGGCGAAGTTGCACTGGAAAGCAGCATAGTCAATGCGACGTACTGTTTCGGGAAGAATAATCTCCGTGACAGCACTGCATCTTGCAAATGCATACCGGAAAAACCTTGTAACCTTGCAACCCTCATCAAAAACGATAGTTTCCGCATTTGAAAGACCGTAGAATGCGAAATCTCCAACGGAGATGATACCACTGCCGATTCTGATGCTGCTGATGATGTCTCTGTGAACGTACCAGGGAGACGAGTAGGCATTCGTCATAGGATCGATTGTACCTTCACCTGAAACATACAGTTCGCCACCGTAATTTATAGTCCAGTTAATATTGTTGTAGGTTCCGGAATAAAGAACGGTGGAGGGGTCTATTGAAACAATAGTGAAAGCAACATTGTGTTCAATTGCCCAACGATGAGCATAGCTGCCATCGTAAACGTTCAGGATTATATTGTCGGAATCGGTGAATGCATAGTTATTGATGTTGGTTACACCAATGGGAATGAATGCATTCACAAGGGCGTAGTTGCACTGGAAGGCAGCGTAATCGAGCCTTGTGAGTGAGTCGGGAAGATTTACTTCTCTGAGGGAGTAACACCTTGCAAATCCGTAGCGGAATACCCGCGTGAGAGCACTATTTTCGCCGAAAGTAACTTCAGTAACATTTTCAAGCCCGAAGAATGCAAAGTCTCCGATGCTGGTAATACCACTTGCAATATCAATTCGGTTGATAAGGCTTCTGTACTGATACCAGGGTGCAGAATAAGCGTTTGTCATGGGATTGATAGCACCTGTACCATTTATGTACAGCGTACCGCCATAAGTGATGACCCATGTTGTGTTGGATCCGCATACACCATTGTAGAGAACAGTTTCGGGGTCGATCGTCCTGGTAGTGTATGCAACGCCATTCTGGATTGCCCAGTTGTGAGAATAACTGCCTTCAAAGACGTTGAGAACAACGTTTGATGAATCAACAAATGCGTATGTATTGATTCTGTTCACGCCAATGGGCATGTAAACGCTTGTAAGAGCATTGTTGCACTGGAATGCAGCATACTCAATACGCGTCACACTTTCAGGAAGAAGGACTTCAGAAAGCGAAGAACACCTTGCGAAAGCATAGCGATAGATGCAGGCAAGAACACTGTCCTCTTCAAAAGTTACTCTTGTAACATTGTAGAGACCATAGAATGCAAAGTCGCCGATTGTAGTGAAATCCTTGTCAACAACAATGCTTGTGATAATTGCACGGTGTGTATACCAAGGTGCGGCATATGCATTTGCCATCTTGGGGAATTCACCGCTGCCGCTTATGGTCAAGGTGCCGTCATAGGTTATCGTCCATGCAGCATCGCCGATAGAGCCTTCATAAAGCACAGTGTTGGGATCCATTGTGCGGGTTTCAAACGCTATGCCGTGTTCAACCGCCCAGTCGTGAGCATAACTGCCCTCGTAAACGTTAAGGACAACATTATTCGTTCCAACGAATGCGGCGTCATTGATGTTTGTAACGCCAATAGGCATGAACAGAGAGGTCAAGGCATTGCAGCTTTGGAAGGCCGCATAGTCGATTCTCGTTACGGCATCGGGAAGGACAAGCTCGGTAAGAGCAGAACAGCCGGAGAATGCATAGCGGTACAGTCTTGTAACAGCACTGCCGTGCTCGAACACTACCGTGCGAAGATTACTGCTGCCATGGAAAGCGAAGTCGCCAATGGTCGTAATACCTGCTGCAATGTTAACAGTCCGGATTGCTTCTGCGAAATCATGCCAGGGAACATCTTTTGCAGCGGTATATGAGAACATTTCTCCACTGCCTGAGAGAGTCAGTTTACCATCCGAAGTAAGTGACCATTCGATCGACTCTCCGCAAGTGCCGTTCTTGATAACAAACGGTGCTGATGCTCCTCGTGTTGCGTACGCAAAGTTGTGAGCGATTGCCCAGTACTCCGCATAGCTGCCTGATGCAACGTTGAGTGTGATATCACTGCACCTTGCAAAGGTGTTTGCATGGATAGAGAGCAGTGATTCAGGCATGTATACATCCCTAAGAGAGGTACAATAGATGAAAGCGTTGCCTCTGAGGGTGGTGAGACCTTCGGGAAGGGTTATAGAGCTCATCTTGTTGAGATTCTGGAATGCGTAGCTGTTGATGCTTTCAAGGTTGCTGTTAGTTGCGAAGACTACACTTGTGCAGTTATAGCAACCTCTGAATGCGTAAGTTCCGATGGTGGTTATGCCGGAACCGACTTCGATTGACCTGATGTTGGGGCAGAATGCACGCCATGCGACAGTTCCATAGAGAGCGTGGTCATACATTTCACCTTCACCGCCGAGTTTGAACAGACCGGTGGAGTACAGGACATACTCGGCAGTGGGACCGCACATACCGGCAGTCAAGAGATTTGCGGTTGTACATCCGGTATAGACTCCATCCTCGAACTGACAGGTTTCACCGCAGAGAATGTAATCTCCATTGTAAGCGAAGCCGTTATCCTCAAAGAAGTAGGGGGTTGAGCTGATGAACTGATAGCCGGTCTGATATCTGCCGCCAACGAAGTACATGAGTCTGCCGGTCACAGACTCATTGGCCCAACCGGAGTACATGTTTTCCCCTGCACACATTCTATGTCCGCAAGCTTCACAAGTGAGCATATCGGTATCGCGGTTATAGACATAGGAGTGCTCATCATTCTCGCAGCGAGGCTGGAGCTTGGTGTATGAATCGAGGAGCTGGAATGAACCGTCGCCGGTTACATTGTAAGCATTGACGACAAACTTGTCATTATCAGCGGAAATGCTGAGGTAAACGGCATTATAATCCTGAGTTGCAACTTCAAAGTTGAATGCAGGATTGGGAGTGACAGCGTAGCTCTTTTCGCCTGCCGAACCGCAGATGAAATAGGTAACACCGTTTTCATTGACCTGACCTGCTGTCATGGGTGCAGTCCTTGCATAGGAGTGGTCGTGACCGGAGAACGCAAAGTCGAAGCCAAGTTCGTCAAGAACGGGAGGCACCATCTCGTTGATTTCGGCATTGCCGCCGGTGATGTTGGTGTAGTATGAAGGCTGATGCATGGACAGCACTTTCCACGTTGCACTGCTTGCAGCTGCATCCTGCCTGAGCCATTCAAGTGCCTCGGCGAGCTGACTGCGGTTGCCGGTGTAGTTAATCACAGCGACATAGACGTTGCCGTAAGTTACGGAATAGTGGCTGCCCATGTAAGCTTCGGGATGACTGAATACGCTTGCGGCGGTGAAACCGTTTGCATCGCCCGCATATTCGTGGTTGCCGAGGACATGAATGAGGTCGGTCCCACCGAGTTTGTTGTAGTCGAACAGATCGACGACACCTTGCCACATATTATAGCTGGTTGCATCGTCAACTGCGTCACCGGTCTGAATACCAAAGTTGTAGCTTCCCTGATTAATGTTTGAGAGAATCGCATTAACATTGGTGAGATCTTCAGCCTGAATGTCGCCGATGATGAAGAAGTTGACATCACTGCCTGCAACCTGAGTTGTGAAGCTCATGGTTTCGGACCAATTGCCTTCAAACCCGAGACGGTAGTTGTAGGTTGTTCCGGGAGTAAGCTCTGTGAGTGTAACACTGTTGCTTGTGCAGATGTCATAGCTGCCCTTTGAGAAGGTCAGTATTGTCTGCGTTGCGGGAATGGTTATCCACTCGTCTGATGAAGCGGCACAGTAGGTAATGTACTGAGCAGCATCGACAGAGGGATTGCTGAACCAGGTAATGGACTTATGAGTGTCGGGGTTTGCCGTAGCATTGTTGAGAACGCCATATGCAGCACCGGTTTCGTCACCGCAGGGGTTATAACTGATTACATCACAGTAGAAAGATACATTTCCTTCAGCATCCTGTGCGAATACAGTGTATTTGCCGGCAGTGGAACTGAATATGTCAGTTGTAAAGGAGCCGTCTTCGCTCGTTGTGCCGACGAGAGTATTATCGGTGAGATAAACATTTATGCCGGAAACGGGCTGACCGTTTGCATCGTTTACCCGAATAATACCGCTCATGCCGATGATGATGGGGTCGGCACTGACGATATACATGGCAGAGACGGGAAGTATCTGTTCAGGACGTGAATAGGTGTAAAGCTTTCCGTCTTCAAGGGTGTAGATGCCGGATTTAACGATGTAGCTGAACGCTGCGGAAGCGTTGAGCGTGGAGGGAACCTGAACGGTCAGCTTTGCAATGAGCGTGTCTTCGGCGTTTTCAACAGTTTCAATGCGGGAAGCATCGACCGTAATGGTCTTGGTAAAGGTATTATAAGCAACCGTTCCGGTGTAGTTCGTACCGAAAGTTACTGCATAATCGGGGAAGAGGTTGTTGAGCTTGAACTCGGTGGTGTTTGCAGTAATCGCAGTTACATCACTTGCACGGACTTCAATGTCAACAGTTTGACCGAGAATGGCAGAAGTCTGAATGGAACCGATGCTGACGGATGCGGTTTCAACCTCGCCGCCTTCAACGGTGAAGTAACGGGTTTCGGTTGTTTCGTTGCCGAACTTGTCACGTGCGACAACGCTGATGGAATGCTGACCGTCGGTGAGCTCAACATTGTACAGGAAGCACCGTGAACCATCGGGGTCGATTGCAAAGTTGAAATGCTCATTGTCGTAAACATTTACGCCGTCAATGAACATACGAACGGTGTCGATACCGCTGGTATACTTGTTTTCAACATCGAACACGCTTGCGGAGAAGGTGACGGTGTTGGTGGTGAGAGTTGAGTCATTTTCAAGTTCAACATCATTTGCAAGAATGGAATGAACGACGGGACTGTCAACGTCATCAACATTAGCACCATAGACAAACTGAAGGTTGTCAAAGTAGAGAGAACCTGCAGTCTTTGTGCCCATTTTTGTACCGTATACATACATGAGACGGAAAGTCATACCGGGCTGAATTGAGAAGGGACCGGTGAACTTTGTCAGGTCAGCTTCGCAATACTTCCAGCCTTCCCAGTAGATACCGGGCATTTCGTCGGGCCATCCGGAGGGATCGCCGGTGAAAACCTTGGGTTCGAAGGTGAAGTCGTATGCCTGATTTCCGCCTGAACCGTCGCGAACATATCCCCTGAGCCAGAAACCGGCTTGAGTGCCGTCTCCACCCCATTCAATACCGACGCCCTC
This sequence comes from uncultured Clostridia bacterium, assembly GCA_934633695.1. GTDB lineage: Bacteria > Bacillota > Clostridia > Christensenellales > CAG-138 > PeH17. Next base: position 30,209 of record CAKTYT010000008.1, read on the forward strand.
GGGTGCATAGACCCAAACGCCGATAGCAGTAGGCATGCCGGGGATATCAGTTCTTGAACTTGTGCCGAAGCACGCACCCTCGGTTACTGCACCGCAGTTCGTGAAGTCAAAGTTCAGCTTGAGGGAATGACTGCCAAAACGCACGGGTTCATTGTCATCTATGCTGACAATCTCAGCGGACTGTCTGCCGCCTCTGCCATAGTTTGCAGTATAGAAGTAAGATCCGTCGCTTGCTGACGTGCCGATTGTGTAGTATTCCTCTGCGGGGATGACTGCACCGGTTTCGGGGTCAACATAGTCCTCAAAATCTAGAACAATAGTGGGAAGCATGCCGACAATAAGCCTTATTTGAGCTGTGATTTCAGGGTCAAATGCAGACGTTACCGTAACGGTACCGTTGAGACTTTCGCCGTCTGATGAGGTGAAGATATTGCCGTTAAAGGTACCGAGTCTTTCATCGGAGAGTGTCCAGACGAGGTCGCCATCCTTGTAATTAATATCTCTGCTCTGATTGCGGACAACGATATTAAAGTCTGTCTCTGCTTCAAAACCAAGGCTGATCTCATCGGTTTCAAAGTAAATGCTGTCGGGAGCTGCAATTTCTATTGTAGTTGAACCGACAACTTCGTCGCCGTTTTTGAGCTGAACCGTAACGATGCCTTCAGCATTGCCTGCGGTGAAAAGGCCGGTTTCCGCATCGATAGTGCCGAGATTTGCACTGTCCTCGCTGAGAGCATATGTAAGCCCTTCAGGAAGATCAACGACAAGACCGCCGCTGTCAACGCCGTTTGCATTAAACTGAACGGAAGTGCCCGGGGTATAGATCTCGTTGCCGGGGAAGATTGCGGCATGATCGAATACACCGCTGGGTTTTGCCGTCGAAAGGACGAGGAGACCGCCGAGAGTGGGACGTTCAACACCGTCAGAGGGGCTGTTCTTTACGGAAAGTTCACCGGTACCCTCACGCTCCGAGAGGAAGGTGGAGGAGCCGCCGCCGTCACAGTTAACTGCCTGAACGCAGCCCATGTTGAGCATTGCCTGAGAAAGCTCATACATGGTCATGCCGACAGAAGTCGGAGCCTGCCTACCGTCAACGACAAAGAGAACGAGCTTGCCGTCCGCCTTGATGCCGATTGCCGTACGGGGGGCACGATCAGGTGTGGAGTGGTTGGGAGTGGTGTAACATGATACGCCGTCCCTTACGAGCCAACCGAAGTTGACGGTGATAGCCTGCCACTCACTGCCGTCGAGGGGAACATTGCCGTCCCTCAGGGACGCATTGCCTTCACGGTCAACGACAAGGTAACTGCCGCTGTAAACGGAATTGTGATGTACAACACCGTCAATAACGAGCATACCGATGGGCTCATCGCTCTCCCATGAGAGGTTGACATTGATGCCGCCGACAACATTGTAGCCCATTGCCTCAGCAGCTTCAGCCTGCTTGGACATGATCTGAGTTCCCCATACGTTGGGGTTCATGTCCTTGTAGCTGGGCATGACGGAGGCAACGCTGCTTGAAAGATCAACTTCCATAGCATAGCACATATTCTGGTTTGTGCCGGTTGCATCGTTGAGGATGACATTTGTTTCTGTAACACCGGGAATGATGGGATAGTTACGCTGTGAGATTACATTGTTGTAATCATCACCGACCATTCCTTTTCCCGACTCCGTGGTTACCGCGGAAACTTTGCCAGTTCCGGGGTTAATGCCTGCTGCCATTGCACCAAGGGGCATTATGCCAATAAGCATAATGACTGCAAGCACTGCGGATAGAAAACGGATTTGTTTGGTTTTCATGTGTTTACTCCTTCTTTGTTCTTTGTTTTTTATATGTAAAGCCTTCGGGCATAGTCGTTAAGAGGTTTGTTTCCTTCTTTCTTTGACGGAAGAAAGAAGGAAATTAAGCATTCCTAAAAACTGTTTTTTATTTGTCAGCAACTGAATTATTATCATTAAAATAGTGCACAGCAAAAAGACAATTACAGCATGGACAAACCATATTGTATAGCTCCTGTCGGGTTCAAGGAAAGACTTAAACTTTCTTTGAACAAGGTAAACAGTAAGGCAGGAGAATGCTGCGAAAGCAGAGTTTTGCACGATATGCTTCACAAATGAACGGAAGCACCCCGTTATTTGATGCTTATCAACATACAGTGCGTATTGCACGGTTCTGAAAAGTAAAGCTACAATCGTACCTATGACAACTCCTATTAGACCTATGAAGTTTACAAGCAGAATGGAAACGACAATGTTTATCAATGCTTCAAGAATCGCACCATTGCGTGTTTCTTTGAATTTACCTGCTGTTTCAACCATTGTTTGGAACGGAATCCTTGTACAGGCAATGAATTGAGCGAGTGTCATTAAGCAGCCAAAAAGCGGTTGAAAATAGTCCGCATCGTGGACACCAACAGTGTAAACCATTATGAAAGGGGTTATCAGTATTCCGGTACAAGTAAACAGCAATGAGGAGATGGTAAATATACAGTATGTATACAACTCGAAGCTGCGTTTTAGAAGCTCATTTTCATTTTTCGCTAGCATATTACCAAAAGCAGCTTCAACGCCGTTCGCAAAAGAAAGCACAAAATTTTTCATTGGTGCCGTTATCATGTTATACACTGAGTAGATAGATACAGTTGGCATGTCTGTAAACAGAGTGAGAACCATGACATCGGTATTGCTCATGATAAATGCAGCGACCTGATGAGCAAAGGCGTCCCAACGTTGGGTTAACACAGAACCATCTTCGCGACAGTTACGGTTGAGCGTATAATTTCGTCTCACATAGATGTAGATAAGGAGCGGACTCAATGAAAAAGCAAAAGCACTTCCTAACTTTACAATATGTATGGAACAACCGGTTTTTATCAGCAGGGCAGCAATGGTACAATTGAGGATGAGGCAGACGGAACGAATCAGTGCGACAATATACCTCTTCTGGTCGGCTTGAAGTAAAAACTGGTAGGCAATGGCGAACCTGCATTCAAAGTAGGTGCTTAAGCCGAGTATAATAACGAGTGATGATGAAAACAGTGGCCCGAAATCTTTAATCACTATTATTGGGTAAATAAGTGCAAAAAGGACAAGGCAGGCTGAATAGATCCGTGCAACACGAGTCATGAAAACTTCAGACTGTTTGACGATACAGCTTATACGCTCGTTGTCATTGTCGGCAAGAGGTTTATAAAGAGCAGCTCGGACGACACCTCCCAAACCGGATCTTAAAAGAGTTACGCAGCTTATGAACTGAGTGATGGAAGAAACGATTCCATTATATGCTGAACCAAACCTTTGGAGAATAAGTCTTGGAAGGATCAGCCCGCAGACAATGGTTACTGCTTCAAGCAGAAGTGAAGCAGCAGTATTGTAGTATGCTTTTTTTTTCCTTTCCAAGTGGTTCATCGTTCGATTCCTCCGAGTTCAGAGATTGCGTTGAATGTTCGTTCGCAGTTCATGTTGTCAATAAAAGCAAATTCTTTCTTGCATCGCGAAGCATATGGTTCTTCCATTATGCAGTCATTCGAAAGTATTTTTTCGAGCTCATCGATAACTTGGTCAGCAGAGTGAGCGACAAGTCCGAATGCATCGGAGGCATAATCAAAGTAGCCCTTTTTATAATGATTTGCAGTAAACTCATTACTGTCAAACTGAAAAAATATTTCCGGTTTACCCATGTACGCAAAGTCAAAGAAAACGCTTGAATAATCAGTTATCAGGACGGAAGATTCAATCAGCAGAGCTTGAACATCATAGTCTGCTGAGGAAGCAAGTGCTACAAATTCACTTTTTGCATTTTCAAATGCGGGGAGATAACCTTGAAAGGCGTAATGGGGGTAGAAGACAAGTCTGTAACCGTATTTTTTCAGAACATCGATAAGTTTTTTGCTGGTGAGCAGATCAAAATAATTTTTATAGAAATCGCTCGAACTGAATCTTTCGATTAATTTGGGATCAATCGAAAACTGTGCAGAATGGTTGAGCCACTTTCTCCACGTTGGCATGACAAGAATTTGTTTTTTTGTGTTGCGGCAGCTATTATACAAAGAATCGAATCTGCAAAAACCAATTTTTTGGATGATTCCACTTGGATACCCGTACTCTTTCTCAACAAAAGCATGTTCGCGTTCGAGAGTTGTCGAGAAAAGGTCTACGACACGGGATGAATAGAATAAGTCTTTCTGCGTGATGTAATTCATAGTTATCCCATGCTGAAGAAAGACACATTTCTGGTCCTTACGTCTCAAACAACGAGTAAAATTAAAAAATTCTGGGATCATCTTTGCAGGGTATGCACCGGAGCATTGTGAATTAATACTGTACTTCGCTGCAAGATAATACAAAAAATGCTCGCTTGAGTCGTTACTGATAAGATTTCCATACTGTTCAACTTTCTTTCGGTCAGGAGAATTATCGGTGATGACATAATAGGCGTTGACTTCAGGATGATTTTCTCGTATGTAACGGAAAAGGTGATAACCGTTGTCTCTAGCCTCGCCCCTTTTTTCGCAAATGAGCCAGATATCCTGCTTGAGCAGTTCACTGTGGAATAAATGGAGCTCAACAAAATAAAACAAATATTTAATGTAAATGGGAGCCCATCGCAATATTATTGCAAAAAATCTCTTAATAAATTTAAACATCGGAAACAAGTCCTTCATCTCCAATTTTATGATTAAAAATTAAAACAGACAGCATCATGTAGAACGGCAATTCAAAGGAAGACATACCGTTTATGAATGAAAACATCACGGCAATTACGATAAAGCCAATAAAGTTGATAAATTTTCGTTTTATTTTAATGCTGCCGAGTTTGCTTATTCTGAATAAAGAAGCAAAATAAGCTACGGTGCCTGGAATTCCAACTGTATAAAGACTTTCTATCCATATGCTGTGCTGGGCACGTTCTAATCTGCTGCCGAGACCATGTCCGAAAAGGAGAGAACCGGCGTTGCTAAAAATAACATTAAAGTAATTTTCCCATATAGCAGTTCTTCCTGTTGTCAGATCACCAGTTTTGAAACGAAAAATTATCCCTGTAAACAGCCGGCCAGGGTCAAAAACGTAGATGATTACACCCGTCAATACAATTGCAATTGTAATGTAGATAGTCTTCGATACTCCACTCTGTACCGCAAGCAATGGGAGAGTAACCGCAAGTGTCAGCAAAAAAGATTTACTGTAGGTTAGCAAACCGAAAAAAATGAGCAAAAGCCCGACAGCAGAATAGATAAACTTTCCTTTTTTTGAACTGGAAAGGATGAGTATTCCAATGCATATGATGCAGAAGATAATTGGAACGGAAAAATAGTTAGGGTCCTGAAAAAGTCCGCTATATCTCAAAACGAATACACCATTGATTCGATTGTAGTTAAGGTCAGAATACATTGATAGAAGTCTTGGAATTCGCTCCTTGAAAAAACCTAGCAGAGCAGAGAGAAACAAACCACTGACAAAATAGGGGAAATAATTATTCAACGTTGCCCTTTTGTTGTCTCTGGTGAAAGAGTAAAAAAGCAACAGCCCAGACATGAGTTTAAACAACTCGGATAGGTTTGAAAAGGACTTTGGCAATGAAACAGCCAAAAGAACACCCATTATTATGCCGAGCTTTGATTCAAAAGTCGGTCGCCTTATGAGAAAAAGGAAGACACAGAACAACTCCAAAACCGTAAAGAGCGATGTTGAAGAAGGATTCAATTTAAAGATAACAGCAAACGGCATCAGGAAAAAAAGATACTTGAATATTCTCGTGTTATCACTGAAGAAAAAAACAAGTCCAACGAATCCGAGGCACATAAGCGTTAAATATTTTAAAAAAAGGCTTGCCCCCAAAAGTACAAATGCAATCAAGCAAACGGATACATCGTGTTGATGCTCAGAAACAAAATTTATTTTTTCAGTTAGCGATTTAGGTAAGAGCATTGAACATATCCAACCACTTTTTTGTAATTTCAACTATATCAAATTTGAATCTACGGATTGCATTTTCGGAAGAAAATTTCTCTCTTAAAGCTCCGTTGCAGATAAGCTCATCCACGGCTTTAATCATAGCTTCTTTGTTGCAAGCAGAAACGAGGAAACCGTTAACACCGTTTTCGATTATCATTCTCGGTCCAGCATTAACATCAAAGCTAATCAAAGGTAGACCACACGCCATGCCTTCAAGCAGTGTCATGGGAAAGCCTTCGTATCGAGAGGTCATGACTTGGAAAGCATAGTCGGAATAACGCGAATAGATATCTTCGACCGCACCGCAAAGGTGCAACTGGCTTCGGATGCCCAAATTGTCTATCAGCTGCTCGATAGCATTGCGGTGACTGCCTTCACCGAAAATATCCCACGACCAGTCAGGGTGTTTTTTCAATAACACAGCTGCAATTTCAACGAGCAGTTCAAAGTTCTTCGCATAGCACAATCTTCCGACACTGATTATTCTTTTGGATGTTGACTTATAAACTATTGGTTTTAGAAGAACAGGATCCACAGGATTTGGAATACAGTTGACCCGCTTGGAATTATACTTTGATAAAACCACCTTTAACATTTGCGGGGTTAATGTAACGATTGCGGACGAAGTTTTCGCCGCAAAAAACCTGCAAAAACGTTGAAAACGAAACTCATTAAACACATTTGCGTTTGAGTGAAACCAACAAACCACGCTCACACCCGTACCGACTGCGGCAAACCAACAAACAGGAGAGAGCATTTCAGTGCAGCTAACGAGTATATCAATTTTATTTTGCTTCAGAAAATGACGAACATCCCGTACACAACGTACGAATACAGACAACAGCCGTACTCTGTGACTGTATTGGACGCGAATCGGCGATTTAAGAAAGGGCAATGAAACTTCGTTTGCACAATTGAGAGTGAGGATGTATACATCGCTTTCGCAAGAAAGATGCTCCGCTATTATGCGTGTGACACGACCGATTCCGCCAAATTCGCTGATGTCTGAAACGTAAAAGCAAACTTTTTTTCTTCTCGAAACAGGTTTCATTTCACGACCTCCACACCAGCAGTATTATAAAAGCACATTCCTGCACGCATCTTTTTGAGGGCTGACAAAAAGGCAAATTCATTGCCAAACGTTTTCCTTTTTTTTATTAAAAAGCGAACCGCAGGCACAACTCCCATCCAACCGAACAACCGCCGGTAAAGCACGCCCTGATCAAAGAAATACTTATCGTCATAACCATGGAAGCATGTTGAATCATCCTTTGAGCAGGTGCCGAGACAATATTCAGAGGTGTAGACCTTGAGTCCGGCTTTGAACGCATCGGTAATGAAGATCGTATCCTCGCCATGAGCGAAATTCGTTCCGCCGCCAAAGAGGAGCGAAAACCAAAGGTTGCTCTTCTGCTGGGCTGACCTCCTTATTGAACAGACATACGTACCGTACTTGAGGGAGGAGAAATAGCTTAAACGGGCATTTCTATTGGAAATCCTGCGGATAATTTCGCCGTTTTTCACGATATCCATTGAAAAAATGATCATGTCGGCCTTTGGAAAACGCTCATATGCTTCAAGCACCTTTTCACGATAATCGTCGTTATAGTGCACGTCATCATCTGCAAACAGTAGTATGTCTCCACTTGCATGAAGGAGAGCAATATTGCGGTTGCGGCCAACACCGCGAGTGGGGGTCGAGATCATTTTTGCCTTGTATATGCCAAAATCGCACTCCGCATAGGAATAGCAATCAGTTTGATTAGCAAACACGACATTGCTTGAAATATTCATTTGTTTGAGCTTTGAAAAATCACTCTGATTCATCGTTGCACACAGAACTTCAAGTTTCATCGCATAATTCTCCGTAACCACTAACGTATGCTTATTGTGTGAGTGTCGAATTTAATTCCGTCCGTATAGTGCTCATAAAAGCTCTGCGGATGGGCTGTATCGACGAGGATCGCATGTTTTTTACTGTTGATGGCGACCTCGTCGGGAACAACATGGTAATCCCCATATAACTGAGTAAGTATTGAATCATACTCACATGGCACAGGGAACGAACCGTCTTCAAATTTCATCCGCTCCGTATGGGAAAGGGAGCGTCTTAAGAAAATATTTTTTCTAAAACTCTTTGCGGCACCGAAAAAGGTGTGAACCCATTTGGAATTCGAAGGTGCCGAGCGAGTGCAGAACCACCTGAAGGGACTCAATGGAAGAATAGAGCAAAACGCCATGAAAAGTTTCTTTGGAACGGAATCCGTTTCATAGCCGCGACGTTTCAAGCTCTTTGCAATTACCACCTTTGAGGAGGCAAACTGAAGTTTCTGCATGAAAACAGAGGAGAAGGCATTGTCGCAGGGGAAAATATCAATGTAAATGCCCTGGTGCATCGAGGTATCTCTGGGATGAAATCTTTCAATGCAAGTCGTCCCGTTGAGACGCAACTTTGAAAAGAACATCGGCCAGCTGCCGGTGAATTCCGATTGAAGAAAGAAACGCTCCGTATCGAGAATTTCCTTTGCAGAAGAAAGAAACTTTTCGTAATCCGCCCTGAACATTAACACATCAAGGTCATCATCCCACGGGATGAACCCGCTGTGGCGGACGGCACCGAGCAGTGAACCTGCGAACAGCGTGTACTCAACACCAAGTGACTCGCATACACGGTCGAATTCGTGCAGGAGGTGAAGCATTGCCTCCTGATGCTCGCAGAGACTTGCAGTTTGCAGCTCAGTCTGCGGAGGAACCGTTGTCGCTGTAGTAATATTTGTAGTAGTATCCGTACTTTCCATATTTTCCGCCGTAATAGGAACGCTTTTCTCCAAAATCAACCTTATTAAGAACGATGCCGATGATTTTGCCGTTTGCACGTTCAAGCTGGGATTTAACGTTCTGAACTACCTTATAACTGTTCCGCTGTGCGTTGACAACAATGAGTATGCCATCAAGCAGCGGCGACATTATTGCACAGTCAACGACCCTGCCGAGGGGGGGGGTATCAACGATGATGTAGTCGAATTTTTCACGCAGAGAGCGTATCAAGGCAGTAAAACGATCACTTCCGAGCAATTCCGCAGGGTTGGGAACTCTTGCACCGGCAAAAATAATGCTGAAATCCGGAACATCAGTCTCACAGAGGATGTCTTCCTCCTCAACCATGCCGGAGAGATAGTGCCCCAAACCGGAAAGCCTTGTGTGTCGCTCTGCGTAATGCACGAGAATGGACTTGCGAAGGTCAGTATCGAGGAGAACGACCTTTTTGCCGGTTTGTGCGAGTGAAGCTGCGAGGTTGAATGAAACGGTTGTTTTTCCATCCATTTCGTAGCAGCTGGTCAGACCGATGACCTTTACATCCGCACCGCTGAAAATAACATTCGTCCTTAAACGCTTTATTGCTTCGGATGATTCAAAGTCCGTAACGAGTTTGTTTTTTATTGATACGGAAGACATTAGTGCTTATCTCCTTCATTACGAATGCGGGAAAATTTTTTCCGGCGGCGTTCACGTCTCGACAGCTCCCGCTGTTCTACGCGAGTATTGTCAAACCCATGGCTGAGAGGTATTGTTCCGACGGTGTTAAGATGCAGATACCTTTCAACGTCATCCTCTGTCTTCAGTCTGTCGTCAAGCATGAAGATGACGAGAAGAATGATTACAGCAACGATCGTGCCGAGGACGGCAGCAATGACGGTATCTCTCGTAGTTGTCGGCGTCGAGGGAACAGTCGGAACTTCCGCTTCATAGACGAGGTTGACAGCATCTATGTCCATGATTTTAACGACCTGCTCTCCTGCGACCCTGCGGACACAGTTTGCAATTTCAGCTGCTGTTGCAGGATCCGAATTACGAACGTTTATTTGCAATATTCGTGTATCAGCAGGACTTGTTATAGTGATTTTCTTTGCAAGCTCACGTGTGGTCATGTCCAGTTCGAGTTCTCTTATGACCTCTCTTGTGACGTTGACACCAGTGATCAAAACTTCATAGTCTTTGGTAAACTGGTTTGACGCCTGAAATTCTGAATAACTGACACCGCCCTCAGAGGTCCTGTTTAAAATGTAAACTCTTGTTGAAGCAATGTACTGGGGGGTAATTAAAAACTTGCAGACGCAAAAGACGCTTGCTCCGCAAAGCACGGCAGCAAGTGCAATTATCCACAGCTTTTTTCTGAGAAAAAAGAAAAAGTCGATTAAGTTTATTTCAACTGAACTGTTTTCGTTCATCGGAAAAACCTCCGTTATTGCAGGCTCCTGAAGAAGCATGCTGCATTACTTGAAAAGAGCCTTGTCATATATTCATTTCCGTACTTACCGGCAACATACCTTGCACAGCGTGCAAGCTGAGGCGGTCTTGTCGAGTCGTTGTGAGCATCACTGGCAACGAAGCTTACCAGCCTTTTTTTCAACAGATTTGCAACGAAAAACTTTGTTCTCAATCCGTCGGTTCCAAGGACGCTGCCTGCATTTACCTGCATCATAGCTCCCATGCCGACGAGGTCTGAAACTCTGCCGGGATCCTTTCGAAGACATACGTACCGCTCGATGTGTGCAAGAATGGGAGTGTATCCTGATAAGATCAAATCGTTCACACTCTGAAGCATGTGCGAAAATTCAACCCCCGGGCGATATTCTGTCAGCACATATCTGCTTCCGCACAGACAAAGAGCTGAGCCGCTGTCAAGCAAGTGTGAAAGTTCAATTTCGCCGAAGGCCTCGCAGCCAAGCCCGAGTTCAAGATCTGCAAAGTGCTTCGAGACTTCACTGCACAGCAAATCTGCACGCTCAAGCATATCTTCAGCAGACTTGCCATGGAAACCATATTTGTAGTGGGGGGTCAGGATAATCCTTCGTACGCCGTCTGCATATGCAATCTCAAGCATTTTCAACGCATCTTCAATCGTCCTCGCTCCGTCGTCAACTCCGGGAAGGATGTGAGTATGAATGTCGTAAATTTCGTTCAATTCGGACCACCTCCGAAACCGCACAGCCATGTGACATGGGTTGCACGAACAAACCTAATGATTGAAAAGAGAACCTCGTATGCAATTTTAACGCATAAACAGCCGAAAGTCAACAATAAATTTCTCAGTTTCGTCACAATTTGACGATAAAACACCAAGAAGATGATACTCTTCGACAAAGTTCACACGCTCAAGGATTATACACCGGTCGAGAGCGAAAATCAATACTCTTTGCACGAAATGAGCTTGATTTGCAACGAAAAAAAGAGGGCAGCATTTTCGTGAAAAAAACTGCCCTCAAAAAATATTTTTAAATGGTTGCCATTGTGCTCGTTAAAAGTTCAGCGGAGCTGGGTGAAACGGTCAGAATCCCGCCGTCAATGCGGAAATGGGTTTCGCTGCCATCGGGAAGAAGGATTCTGATCTCACCGGGAAGAGCCGCAGTAACGAATGAAACATGTCTTGGGAGTATTGCAAGGTCGCCTCCGATGCCGCGGAGAGAGAGCTTGACGGCTTTCCCCTTGAATAAATTTCCGTCGGGGGAGGAGATAGTCAGCATGAAGGTATTCATACGCTGAGCCTCTTTGCCTTTTCGACAGCCTCGTCAATCGTTCCGACAAACAGGAATGCAGATTCGGGAAGGTTGTCGTGCTTGCCTTCGATTATCTCTTTAAACCCGCGTATGGTTTCGCTGAGCGGAACGTATGTGCCGGGGATACCGTTGAACTTCTCAGATACCGTGAAGGGTTGAGAGAGGAAACGCTGAATTTTTCTAGCACGTTGGACAAGGAGCTTATCCTCGTCGGATAGTTCATCGATACCCATGATTGCAATGATGTCCATTAGCTCATTATATTTCTGTAGAATACGCTGAACTTCCTTCGCAACCGAGTAATGCTCCTGACCGAGGATATCGGGGGAGAGAATTCTGCTTGTTGATTCGAGCGGATCGACAGCAGGATAAATGCCCTGTGACGAAATTTTCCTTGAGAGAACCGTAGTTGCGTCAAGATGAGCGAATGTCGTTGCGGGGGCAGGATCGGTGAGATCATCTGCGGGGACATAAACCGCCTGCACCGAGGTAATGGAACCCTTCTTGGTTGAAGTTATGCGTTCCTGCAAAGCACCCATTTCGTTTGCAAGCGTGGGCTGATAGCCTACTGCCGACGGCATACGTCCGAGCAAAGCGGAAACTTCGCTGCCTGCCTGGGTAAACCTGAAAATATTGTCAATGAACAGCAGAACGTCCTGTCCTTCCCTGTCGCGAAAATATTCTGCCATAGTAAGTCCGGAAAGAGCAACACGCATTCTTGCTCCAGGGGGTTCATTCATTTGACCGTAAACAAGGGCGGTGTTTTTGAGAACTCCGGATTGCTTCATTTCGTTGTACAGATCGTTGCCCTCCCTTGTGCGTTCACCAACACCGGTAAAAACGGAAAGTCCGCCATGCTGCTTGGCAATGTTGTTGATAAGCTCCATGATAAGCACCGTCTTGCCGACACCCGCACCGCCGAAAAGACCGATCTTGCCCCCTTTTGAATACGGACATATAAGGTCAATGACCTTGATTCCCGTTTCAAGTATTTCGGTCGATGTTGAAAGTTCTTCATAATCGGGAGCGGGACGGTGTATATCCATACGCTCACAGTCAATGGGGGCAGGGAGATTATCCACCACATCCCCTAAAACATTGAATATTCTGCCGAGAGTACTCCGTCCGACAGGTACGCTTATTGGTTTACCGGTGTCAGTGACTTCTGTATCACGTTTAAGTCCGTCCGTTGACGCCATTGCTATGCACCTGGCCGTACCATCGCCGATATGTTGAGAAACCTCGACAGTCAACGTTCTTTTGCCTATGGGTATGATGAGGGCGTTATTTATCGGCGGAAGTTCGCCCTTTTTAAAACGGACATCGACAACAGGTCCCATGACCTGGCTTACAAGTCCCTTATTATGTATTTGAGCAGATTTTTCTTGCTGCATAACAATTATCTCTCCTTTAATATGTGCTGCCGGCAACGATTTCGGTAATTTCCTGAGTTATTGAACTCTGCCTTGCACGATTGTATTCAAGCTTTAATTCATCAGTCAAAGCACTTGCATTTTTGCCGGCATTGTCCATTGCAACACGCCTTGAAGCCACTTCGCATAAAAAGCCTTCGCGGACGGCGTTCAGCATCATACCGGAAACGTAAATGGGGACAGCCGCATCGAGAATAGCGGTCTCGTCCGGTTCGAATATTGCTGTTCCTGCTTTGACTTCGGGCAGTTCGAGCGGGAGAATAGGTGTAAACACTGCCTCCTGCTTGAGCATTGACAGGTATCTTGTTGATACGATTCCAAGAAGGTCGTATTCGCCGTCTAAAAACTCCTTGCAAAGCCTTTGCGACAGCTTGTGTGCCTCCTGTACGGAGAAGCTTTCGGCAGAGATAGAAGGAAGAGAGTACCTTTCACACGCACGCTTTCCAACGGGGATGAGTTCATCCGCTTCGTACTGTGAGGCGAGACGAAAGACATTTGAGTTATAGCCGCCTGCCATACCCCTGTCGCCTGCAACGACGATAAGCTTGAGCCTTGTACCGCTGCGGCGAAGGTACGGACTTCTCCTGCATTCGCGGCAGGAAAGGAGAGTATTCATTACGTCGAGCAGGGAGTCGCGATACGCTCTTGAATTTTCAGCTGAGATTGAAGCGTGACGTATCTTGGACGAGGCGACAAGCCCCATTGCCTTTGTGAGGTGCATGGTGGATTCAACGCTCTTTATCCTGCTTCGTAAAGCCTTGATATCAGCTCCCATACTTTTTACTCCATTTCCGACAGTGCCCTGTTAAGCTTTGCAATGTCCGCATCTTCATAAAAACCCTCATCAAAGCGTTTGAGGAGATCGGAATACTCTGCGTGGAGCTTTTCGTATAATCGTGCTTCATAATCACCGATCTTATCGACAGGAACACTATTGAGATAACCGTGAATAACGGCGTAAATAATGCTGACCTGACAGCCGACGGTGACGGGGGAATTGCGTTTCTGCTTGAGCACTTCCACAATGCGTTCGCCGAGGCTGAGCCTTGCCTTTGTGTCGGCATCAAGGTCGCTGCCGAACTGAGCAAACGACTGAAGTTCGAGGTACTGAGAATAGAGAAGCTTGAGTTCGCCGGAGACTTTCTTCATGGGTTTAAGCTGAGCGGATCCTCCGACACGGCTTACCGAAATACCGGGATTGATTGCCGGCATGATTCCGGCATGGAAAAGCTCAGTTTCAAGAAAAATCTGGCCATCGGTTATGGAAATGACGTTTGTCGGAATGTACGCTGACACATCACCGGCCTGAGTTTCGATAATCGGCAGAGCTGTAATCGATCCGCCGCCGTATTCGGGAGCGACACAGGCAGCACGTTCAAGCAATCTGGAATGAAGATAAAAGACATCGCCAGGGTAAGCCTCCCTTCCCGGCGGTCTTCTTATTAGCAGGGAAAGTGCACGGTAAGCAACGGCATGTTTGGATAAATCGTCATAAACTATCAGAACATCCTTACCCTGCTCACGAAAATACTCTGCCATTGCACAGCCGGCATAGGGGGCAATGTATTGAAGGGGAGCACTTTCGGAAGCAGAAGCAGATACGATTATCGTGTACTCCATGGCTCCGCAGCGAGAAAGTTCATTCGCAATTTGGACGACAGAAGTACTTTTCTGTCCTATTGCAACATAGATGCAGAGCACCGATTTACCTTTTTGATTTATTATAGTGTCAATTGCAATTTCAGTTTTACCTGTCTGTCTATCGCCGATGATAAGCTCACGCTGTCCCCTGCCGATTGGAATCATGCCGTCAATCGCCTTTATGCCCGTCTGAAGCGGAACGGATACGCTCTTCCGTTCGATAATGCCGGGTGCTTCCGCTTCGATGGGTTTTGTGCCTGCATAATTGATGGGACCCTTGCCGTCAATAGGCTTGCCAAGGGCGTTGACAACACGACCGAGAAGTTCCTCACCAACCGGAACGGAAAGCACTTTGCCGGTTCTGCGGACAATGGAACCTTCTCTTATGTCATTAATATCGGAAAGGATTGCAACCGAGACAGTGTCGGCTTCGAGGTTTTGAGCCATACCGAGACTGCCGTCTTCAAATTCCAACAATTCGCTCGCCATGCAGTTGCGAAGGCCATAAACCCTTGCAATGCCGTCGCCGACGAGAATGACCGAACCCGTTTCTGCCATTTGCATTTTTGAATGGTATGAGCGAATTTGTTCCTTAATTATGCTGCTGATTTCTTCAGGGCTGCTCACTGCCGATGACCTCCTTCAACTCCTTTAATCTGTGACGGAGACTTCCGTCAATGATTTTATCGTTTAATTTGATAATGATACCGCCGATAATGCTTTTATCTACGATGTACTCAGGCTCAATGCTGCCTCCGCTCAGCTTTCGGAGTTTTGCAATAAGTTCTCTCTTCTCATTTTCAGTCAGGGGAACGGCACTGATGAGCTTAGCATGGACGAGATTGTTTGCATCGCTGAACAGTGCCTTATACTCCTTGATGCATTCATGAAACTCGCGTATGCGGTTCCGCCTTATCAGGATTTCAACAAAGGAAAGAACTTGTACCGGCACGGAAGAGGCAAAAGCCTTCTCAAACAGTTCACAGCGTTCATTGACCGAAATACTCGGACTTTCAAGCAAAGCAATGTATTCAGGTTGATCGATTAATTGCAAATCGATTGATTTTAACGCTTCAAGGTATTTTGCCTGACTGTTTGTTTCTTCTGCGAGCTCGAAGATGGAACGTGCGTATTCTTTACAGACGTCATTCATCCTGCTCACCTATACCTGATATGACAGAATCAATGAGCTTTCGATGATCGGCTTCATTGATTTCACGTCCGAGGAGTTTCTCGGCGACGAGAGTCGATACGTCAGCGATCTCGTCCTTAATTCCGGACTCTGCTTTTTTCTTTTCGAGTTCTGCCTGACAATTTGCACGGCGGATAATTTCTCCTGCCTTCTGCTTCGCTTCATCGATGATCTGCTCACTGCGTCTGTTTGCTCTCTCAGTTGCGGAAGTTATGACAGCATCCGCATCGGTTTTTGCAGAGGACAGTTTTTCTTCCCACTCTTGCTTAACCAAAAGCGCTGCCTGCTCTGCGGAAGAGGCTCTTTCATACTGTTCGTCAAGCAGAGCCTTTCTTGCTTCGACAGCACGTTTTACAGGTTTATAAAGAAAACGCTTGAGAATGAGAAAAAGAATCAGAAGGTTGCAAAGGGAAATCAATATCTGCCAGATGTTGATAGATATGACATCCAAGTTTTGCATAGCTTTTTCTCCGTCATCCTATTGCTTGCATGAGAATACTGATGAATCTGCCGGGTGCAACGAAAATGAGCAGTACGGCGATAACGAGTGCATAAAGACCGGTTGTCTCCGCAATTGCACAACCCATCATCATCGTAGTCGTGACGTCACCCTTGCATTCAGGTTGTCTTCCAATGGCTTCACATGCCTTTGCAACAGCGTTGCCTTCGCCGATACCGGGACCGATGCCTGCAATCATTGCGACACCTGCACCTAAAGCACAGCACCCAAGGATGATACCGATAGCTAGTTCCAACATTTTTTTATACCTCCGAATTTATTTGTTTGTAAGTTTCTTATGAGCTCTTTTTTCCTGACGTTTCATGTATGCGTCTGCCGGGAAGCCTCCTGCAATATAGAGCATGGTCAGCATGGCGAAAATAAACGCCTGAAGCAGACCGCTGAATAAATCAAAATAGACGGACAAGACGGCAGGCAGACCAATCCGAAACAGCGGTATCCTTGAGGCAAAGCCGGGAAGCCAGCCGAAAACAAGGCTTGATAGGCTTGTAAGTGCGGCAGCAACCAGGGACGAGATAACGAGTCCGGAAAGGATATTGCCATAGTGGCGGAAAGCCATGGATACAGGAGTTGCGGCCTCGCTGATAATGTTCAACGGGAGAAGAACGGGAGCAGGATCCGCAAACCCCTTCACGTATTCAATGGGGCCACCCTTGAATTTGTAGTATGTTATCAGTATAAAGACCAGCAGCGCCCAGCCTGCCGCAATGTTGAGGTCGGAAGTCGGGGGGTAAAGCCCCAAAAGCGAACTCAGACTTGAGAAGGCTGAAAGTGCCATTATTGCAGCAATGAACGGAGCAAATCCCGAAAAATAGCCGTTTATTCCGGCAGAGGAATTCATATTTGTTTCAACAAGCTCTTCTGTCTTTTCAACGATCCACTCACATATCAACTGACGCCGCGAACCGCCATCGATGTTGACGCCGTGAGTCATGTACAGGCAAAGAAAGAACACCGAAACGATGATCAGCCATGAGTTGACTTGAGATTCAGTTATAGGCAAATCTCCGAAAAACGGCATGGGAACGCTGAAATAAACCAATGCACCCTGAATGCTTATCCCGTCTGCTGCGGGTGTATACAGCACCTTGAGCACCATACCTGCAATCAGAGGAAGCAGAGTCAGGGCGATCAGAACAGCATCCGTTATACGGAATTGCAGACTTCTTTTTTTCATTTAAATATCACCTTCATTAAGATGGGGCGGAATTCAGCTCTTTTTGCCGAACTTACCGACGAGCGGACGAAAAGCAATGGCAATTCGAGGGAAAAACAATGCAGCAATCACGGCGACAGTATCAAAACAGGGCAGAAGCACACCCAGGGCCGTGAATGCAAACAGCATAAACAGCCTTAAGCCCTGGCTCAACCGCATGGTTGTCTTGGCCTTTTGTGCATCTTCGCGAGATATTGACTGGATAGTCAGTCCCATGAGAAAGAAGTTTGCGATTGCGGTTATACCGCTCAAAAGGTTTCCGAGAAGAACTGTGTAGTTCCATTTGCCGACCAAAAGAAAGATTGCCTGCATTAGAATACTGAGTAAAAGTACGCAGAATGCGATATAGCCCGTCTCCTTCATAACGGTACGGTGGATTTTTTTCATGCCTTTATCTCCCGATAAATCTTTTCGGCTTCGAGAGCCTACTCGTATTGTAAATCTGATGTTAATGGGCATTCAATGGGCAACAGTGCTGCGATGCCCGGTTTTTGGTTAATTTAACCCGCAGTAAACAAGCCTGTGCCTAAAACAGAATTCACTTGGTTAAAGCATTTGCATTTTTTACCGCATTCTATGCATACGGGCTGACAACTTAGCTGCATATTTTCATATGGACTGATTACAAAAATAAAGTTCTATATCTTTCTAAGCTGCCAGAAGGCAACGGCACTTGCGGCCGCAACGTTGAGCGAATCGACTCCGTGCGACATGGGGATCTTGACGGTGTAGTCACATGAGGCAATTGTTTCGGCAGACAGCCCCGAACCTTCGGTTCCCATTACGATTGCAAGCTTCGGTTCTGCTGTCAAATTTTCGTCATCAATGCCGATGGAATCATCTGTCAATGCCATGGCGGCAAGTTTAAAGCCCTCATTTCGCAGAGCAAGAGTCCAAGTCGGCTGAGAAGCTGAATCTTCTTTTATGTCAGATGAAAGTTTGGTCCAAGGCAATTGGAAGACGGTGCCCATACTTACGCGTATTGCTCTTCGACAAAGCGGGTCGCAGCAGGTTGAAGTGAGAATAACTCCGTCAATTCCCAAAGCAGCGGCAGAACGGAAAATCGCTCCGACATTTGTCGAATCCACAATGCCGTCCATTATGACAAGCCTGTTCGCATTTTTGCAAACCGAGGACATTTGCGGAAGAGCGGACCTTCTCATTGCACAGAAGACACCGCGTGTCAGCTGATAACCCGTGAGACAGGATAAGACGCTTGCATCCGCAGTGTAGACGGGAACACCCGGACAGCGTGCAATCAGCTTTGCTGCCTGCCCTTGAATGTGCTTGTGTTCAACGAGAAAAGAAAGTGCTTCATGCCCTGAGTTGAGGGCAATCTCGATGACCGTGGGACTTTCTGCAATAAAAATTCCTTTGGATGGATCAAGTTTGCTTCGAAGCTGGGGCTCCGTCATGCGTGCATATACGTCCAGCTCCGGTGTTGAGATATCGTTTATTTCGATGATGTCAGACATCGGTTTCTCCTTTGCTTGCTATTGCGGTGCGTTCATTATACCACGGAGCAGACGAAGTTTCAAAAAGAAAAGTGAACTCAGTCAATACTGAATGTCTTAAAGCTATAAAAAGAGCGTTGGATAAGTTGAAATGCGAAGCTCACGTTGGCGGATGCCAATGAGGTAAAGTGGTGATAAATGGTTGAAAATCAGTTAGTAATACAAAAGCGAACCGCTGCATGAGCTGACTTCTCCTGCGGCGGTTCCTCTTATCAGTCAATATAATCCTTGAGCTTTTTGCTCCTGCTGGGATGTTTGAGCTTTCTCAAAGCTTTTGCTTCAATTTGACGAATACGCTCCCGAGTGACGTTAAATTCCTTGCCGACATCTTCGAGTGTACGGGTTTTGCCGTCGTCAAGCCCGAATCTCAGGCGAAGAACTTTTTCTTCACGGGGAGTGAGCGTACTGAGTACATCGTTAAGCTGCTTTTTGAGCATTGCGTAGGTTGCCATGCTGTCGGGGGCGGGGGCATCGTCATCCGGAATGAAATCCCCAAGATGGCTGTCCTCTTCTTCCCCGATGGGTGTTTCGAGTGAAACGGGTTCCTGAGCGATTTTAATGATTTCGCGGACCTTTTCTTCGCTCAAATTCATTTCCTTTGCAATTTCATCGGGACGAGGCTCTCTTCCAAGCTCCTGAAGAAGCTGGCGGTTGACTCTGACAAGTTTATTGATGGTTTCAACCATGTGAACGGGTATACGAATCGTTCTCGCCTGATCGGCAATTGCACGAGTGATCGCCTGACGGATCCACCATGTCGCATAAGTTGAAAATTTGTAACCTTTTTGATAATCAAATTTGTCGACAGCCTTGATAAGACCGAGGTTGCCTTCCTGGATCAGGTCGAGGAACTGCATTCCCCGGCCGACATATCTCTTCGCAACGCTGACAACAAGTCTGAGATTTGCTTCCGCCAACTCCTGCTTTGCCGATTCATCACCGTCTGCCATACGCTTGGCAATTTCCTTCTCTTGCTCGATTGTGAGGAGGGGAACTCTGCCAATTTCTTTGAGATACATCCTTACAGGGTCGTCCATTGCAACGCCGTCCGCTGCAAGGTAGGCAGGACCAACATCGCTAACATCTTCGTTTGCGGCTTCGCCGCTGTCAACCTCCTCGACGACATCGATGTCGGCATTTTCAAAGCTGTCGAAAACACCTTCCATTTGGTCGAGGTCGAGCACATCGTTGCCGAGAGTGTCGATGACCTCACGATAGGTTATTGCTCCCTTTTCCTTTCCGTGGTTGATAAGAGCATCAACCTTGTCCATCGTTAAGCTTTTTTCGTCCATTTCCATGTTGCTTTGCCTCCTAAAAGTTTTTCTGCCTCTTTTTCAGAAGCTCCATCTGCTCACGGAGCAGTGCGGCTCTGTTCTGAGGATCTTTCTCATTCGCAATGGATTCGGATAAGCAGCGAATCCGTTCTTCCGTTCTGTTCTTTATTATAAAGCCGATGCAATCCTTTGCGGTTTCAATCGGCTGTAAAAGCTCTTCTGACAATGAAATTGCGGCCCCGGGAAGCTCACTTCGCTCGCTGTTAAGCTCTGCGATCATCAATTTATAATCAATCGTCTGACAGTGTTCGTATTTATCTACAATCTGCTTTGCAAATTCTGCATCGCAAGCTGAAGAGAACAAGTCAAATGAGAAGCCGTCAAGACGAATTATCTGCAATGCATCGCTCCTTGAAACCATGAGACAGGCAAGCAGCATTTGTTCTGATTTTTTGATCTCATCAAACCGTTTCATACGTCGAAAGCCTGCCTTTACGGTATGCGTTTCGTTCGACGGAGCAATTTCGTTTCCGCATTGTTTCCGTATTGTTGCTATGTCGATACCACTGCATTCCGAAACAACTTTAAAATGCATCTCGCGTTCTACCGGTTCAAGCGATGCAAGAAATTTGCAGGCCTCAGCCGCATACCGTCCCCTTTCTTCAGGGGAGCTGAAGTTGTACTGCGATCGGATGAATTCGAGCTTGAATTGGGCGGCTGAAAGGGAAGAATCCTTGAGCTTCAAGAAGGCTTCCGAACCGCAGCTGCGGACAAATTCGTCAGGATCCATGCCGCCGGGTATGACTATGACCCTGGCTTCAACATGGTTTTCACTGAGCACGTCAATCCCCCGCAGCATTGCTTTCTGCCCGGCACTGTCGCCGTCATATGCATACATGACCTTTGGGGCAAACCTGCTCATCAGCCTTGCCTGCTGCCCGGTGAGAGCGGTTCCCAAAGAGGCAACAGCATTGTCTATACCGGCCTGATGAAGGCTGATAACGTCCATGTAACCTTCGACAATAATCAAGTCACTAAGTTTGCGTCCCTTCATGAGGTTTATTCCATAGACGTTATGACGCTTATTGTAGACGAGAGTATCGCCGGTGTTCATGTATTTTGCACCGTCTTCTCCACTGAGAATGCGTCCTCCAAAGGCGATTACTGCTCCGTTTGCCGCAATGACGGGGAACATGAGCCTGTTGCGGAAAAAATCGAAGGTTGCATCGGGATCCTTTCGTCCTTTGACACACAGCCCCGCTTCGATAAGCTCGTCCCTTTTATAACCGAGACTCGTCATGTGTCTGAACAAGCTGTCCCACTCCTTTGGTGAGTAACCGAGTCCGAATTTCGTTGCAATCTTGCCGCCAATACCCCTGTTCAAAAGATACTGCCTTGCCGTTGCCCCCGCTTCACTCATCAGCATGGAACGAAAAAACCTTGCAGCATCCTTGTTTGCAGCATATATCCTATCTCGCTTTGCCTTCTGCTCACGGAGGCCGGCATCGTTAACTTCATCGGGCAGATCCATGCCGGCTCGTTGGGCAAGGTATTTTACAGCATCGATATATGGGAGGTTTTCCGCCTGCATGACGAACTGAATAACGCTTCCGCCAGCCTTACAGCTGAAACAGTGAAACAGCTGTTTGTCGGGGGAAACGCTGAAGGAGGGATCCCTCTCGGGATGGAAGGGACAGAGCCCCCACATTCTTCCTCCTTTAGGCTTCAGTCGTGTGTACTCCGATACGACAGAAACAATATCGTTCCGGCTCATAAGTTCGTTCATCCATGTTTCGGGAAATGCCAATTCGGAAACCTCACAGTTCACACAGATTATACCCTTGTTATTCGAGGTCAATTAACATTTTCCTGCAAACAAATCAGTCTTTTTTCTGAATTTTCAGCTGTTTCGCGACTTTTTTCGATTTTTTTTGCAAATCACATCAGGATTATCAGATGATTATTCCCAGAGTAAGACCGTTGCTTTCGTCCATGTATTCCATCCAGCTGTTGAGCCCTGTAATGCATTCTATGTATGCATTTTTGTCACCGTCCGCTCCGAGCAGACGAAACTGCTTCGAGAAGCGTATAAATTCAGTTATATCTCTGTGATTGGCAAAGTATTCGAGCTTTGGTTCGGCATCTTCAATTACCTGTCGGATCTGTTTGCTCAACTCACTGACTCCATCAAAGTCCTCTGCCTGAATGAGTTCGGTTGCCCTGTCGAGGAGAGGCATAAGATCATGCCGCAGATTATGGAGCAGCACTCTTGAACTTACTACTGAAACAATTACAATGAGCAAAGCGAGTGACATTCCGACAAAACTTACGATCTCCTGAGTTCGGAGTTTCTTATAACCTTTTTGTTTCATTAATGACGTCATAATTTTTTACCAACATACCCTTCCAGCTTATAATAATGAGTATTGACTTGCCTTGACCGCCGCTGCTTATCCTGAACTTGCAGCATGCCCGCAGAATCCAGTGAAGCGAAGAGGCATTGTTTAAAGGACTCGTATCCCATGCCCCGGAGGATGCTCAAAAAACCCTTCTCATCAAGTCCGGCGGCAGAAACAGCATCGGGGTGAAGTTTTCCGTCGGTAATCAGCAGAAGTGCCGGTCTTGCGTAGTCGGATTCAAGCTTTAGCATTTCGTTCGTCGGTTGTTGAAACGGACCTTTCGGAAGGACGCTCAGACTGCCGTTCGTTTCGAGAATGGCATATTCAACCTGTGAGAACGAAAAAATATCTTTGACACGAAGCTGCTCGGAAAGGTCATTGAGGGTATAGTTTGCAGCACGCATGACATCCTCGCGAACCGTTCCGTTTGAAATAATAACGAGTGGATTGCCGCAGATAAGACGGCGAACTCCTTCGCTTTTGAGCGAGGAGAACGAAACGATACGCTGCAAAAGGAACAATGCAATTATCGGGATGATCCCGTAAAGCAGCGGTATCGAAGGGTCGGAAACGGGTTCAGAGGCGAGGTTTGCAATCAGCAGCGTTACGGCAAGGTCGAACGGCTGCATATCGCTGAGCTGTCGCTTGCCCATAAGACGCATGACAACGAACATTGCAATATAGAGTATTAAGGTTCTGATAAACAGAGTAAGCATGTCGGTTCCCCTTTTTATTCAAATTATCGCTAAAAGTTTGCCCGTGTTTCCTTAGGAAAATACATCAGGCGTCGGGTTGACTTCAAATAGCGAGAGTGCTAAAATGAAATCGATGTATTTGGGAGGTTTTTATGGAAAGAACAGAAGCTTGCGTTTTAACAAATATGGTAATGATATACGATAAGAAAAGAGATATGGTGCTAGTTCAAAACAGAAGGAAAGCTTGGAGCGGACTGTGTTTTCCGGGCGGACATGTTGAACCGGGTGAATCATTTGTAAATTCTGCAAAACGTGAGGTCTTTGAAGAAACCGGACTGCAAATTGACGATGTGCGTCTATGCGGAATCAAGCAATTTCCGGCGGAAAACGGTGCTTACCGTTATATTGTACTTTTCTTTAAATCTGAGTCGTTCAGTGGTGAGCTGAAATCATCCGATGAGGGCGAGGTATTCTTTCTTCATATCGACGAAATAAAAAAATATCCTCTTTCGGACAATTTTGAAACCATGCTTGAGGTTTTTTTGAATGATAACCTCTCTGAAAACTATTGGTGGCTCGAAAACGGTGAGTGGAAAGGCGAAAATTTATAAAATGAACGGTCATGCAGAGTTTGTCAGCTCAGTATGACCGCTTTATTGATTCAACCTTGAAGTCCGTTTTCCTGCCGCTCCATGTTTTCAACGACAATATCGTAGATATCACCCAGAGAAGAGCAGTACTCAAGCAGCTTCCATGGTTCATTGGTGTGGAAATGGATTTTTATCAAGTTTTCGTCACCAACGGCAAGCAGACAATCGCCCTTGAGATTAGCAGTGATGAAATCGTTAATAGCATCTTCGTCAAGGTTGCTGCCTTCGATCAGCAACTGGGTATCAAATTTAAATTCAAGCATAGCATCCTCCTTGAAATTATATACAATCAGATTCTCTTTTCAAATTGAGTACCGCATTTTGCACATGTAACGCGAACTTTTCCCTTGCCTCTGGGCACGCGAAGTCTTTGCTTGCAGTTGGGGCAATGAAAGTACCTGTAATCCCTGTGCGAACGCAGGTTATTTTTACTTCCGGTAAAAACTTTTTTGAAGAAATTTTTTATTGAACCGGAAACCTTCTCGTAGCCGCACAGCTCACTGGAGCGTTTCTCGATGTCAGCGGAAAGCGTTCGATAGAGAGTCACTGCAACGACGAGAGTTGAAGTAAAGCAAAGTATTAGTCCTCCGACCGTACCGAAAAAGCCGAGGGCAATTATGCCGAGAACAACGCCGAGAATCAGCATGTCTCTCGATAGAGTATCAAAACCGTAGCTATTTTTCATGATCAATTCCTTTCACAACACACACCGTTGTCTTCACTGACAAGCAATACGGAGCTGACGGGCGGTAAACTGAGTGAAAGCGTTCCGTTCTCCGCCTTAAAAGTCTTCCCACTCAAAGCATCAATGTACGAGCCTGAAAAAACGACAAATTCAGTATCAAATCCGACTGAAAAATCTTCCCTGTAAAGGGAAACATCCGAGGATTCGTCCGCACGGTTGAGGATGGTTACAGTCGATTCCGATTCAAAACGGCGGAAGACGACGAAAATATCTGCTGTTTTTGCAAGGAATGCGGCAGACCCCTTCGTCAGTGCAGAACTTTTTCGCCGCAAATTGCCGAGCTTTCGGTGCAGGGCAACGAGGAAGCTATCTTCACGACCCCAAGGGTAGGGGCGTCTGTTGAACGGGTCGCAAAGTCCCGTCATGCCGGCTTCATCCGCATAGTAAATGCAGGGTGGCTGCGGCATCGAAAACTGGAGGGTCACGGCAAGAACCATGAGCATTTGCCCTCTTTGGAGTTCGATTTTCGACGAGGAATATTTTGCCTGCTCTTCCCGTGTCAAGGTATCCTTTTCGGGTGCATTTGACAGAACTGAAAGAATTCTTCGTGAATCGTGAGTGCTGAGACTGTTCATGCAGGCACGGTAGAAGGGTTCAGGGTACCTTTCTCTCTGTGCTGAGAGTTCATCGAAGAGCGAAAAAGCATCACTCCTTTTGAGAAGAAAGGCAACTACGGCATCCGTGAACGGATAGTTCATCACAGAATCAAGTTCATGTCCATAAACATACTGTCTCAATCCCATGCTCCACTGCTTGAGTGCGGCATCCTCCCACACTTCGCCGAGGAGCAGGCGGTCACAGCCCATGGATTTGAGCGTTCGCCGCAGAAATGCAATAAACTCATCGGGAAGTTCATCTGCAACATCCAAACGCCAACCGCGGATTCCAAAGCTGTCCCATTTCCTAAGAACACTTTCTATGAAACGAATATAGCTCTCGTTCGTTTCATTTACCTCAGGTAAAGTAGTAAAGCCCCACCAGCAGAAGTAGTCATCCGGATAATGCCGGAAGGTATACCATTCATAGTATGCAGAGTTTGTGCTTTGGTATGCACCAATGGAAGGATATCTGCCGTACTTGTTAAAGTACACGCTGTCATCACCCGTATGCGAAAATACACCGTCGAGAATAACGCTTATCCCGTAATTCCTGGCATTTTTCACAAGCTCAGCTAAATCATACTCCGTGCCGAGAATAGGGTCAACGGACAGATAATCCGATGTGTTGTAGCGGTGATTGCTCACGGATGCAAAAATGGGGTTGAGGTAAATTACACTCACGCCAAGGGAAGCAAGATAGGGGAGCTTCGACTCAATGCCTCTGAGGTCACCGCCGTAGAAATCGCAGGGGGAGTAAAATTTTTCGCCTTTGAGAGGCAAAAAGAGGACTTCATCATCCCAGTTTGCATGGAAAAGACAGGGGTGTATGTCTCTATCTTCACAAAGTTTCCTTGCTTCGGCAACGGACTTTTTCCTTGCAAATCTGTCCGGAAAAATCTGGTAGATTATGCCGTTCCGAAACCATTCGGGTGTTGTAAAATCCGGAGAAAACACAGTGATGGGGTAGTCGAGCGGGATGAAACGGGTAATTTTGCCGAGACCCGATCTTGCACCGAGGAAGAAACGTCCGTCATCACTGTCAATGATGAAATAATACCATATGAGCTGAGGAGTTTCGGGAGTGACGAGTTCGAAGGTAAATCTCCTTCCTTCGGGAGTTTCTTCGTCTGAAGAAGGGAAAAGTATGATTTCTCGGGAATCCGACCAAAGACGGAGGCGAACGCAGACATCGGAGTTCGCATTAATGTATATACTCAAAGCCGCTTCCGTACAGCACGTTAAAGCACCTTGCGGAAAGCGGCAAGAGGAATCAATTGAGTTGTGGTAAGCGGAAAGGATTGTCATTCGGTGAACTTTTCCATCCGTTAAACATTGAATCTGAAGACTATTATGTCGCCATCCTGAACGACGTATTCTTTGCCTTCGGAACGAATAAGACCCTTCTCCTTGCAGCTGAGCATATTACCCTGTTCAATGAGTGTTTCATACGGAACGACTTCTGCACGGATGAAACCGCGTTCAAAGTCGGTATGAATTTTGCCGGCTGCACCGGGAGCTTTTGTACCCCTGGTAATTGTCCATGCACGCACTTCGTCAGTTCCGGCGGTCAGGAAACTGATAAGTCCGAGGAGCTTGTAGCTCTCCTGAACAAGCTTGTCAAGACCGCTTTGCCCGATTCCCAGTTCATTGATAAAAGCGGCTTTCTCCTCATCAGATAATTCGGAAAGTTCTTCTTCGACCTTAGCACAGACGGTGAGAGCACCTGCCCCCTCCTTGGCGGCTTGCTCATACAGCCTTGCAACGGTCGGAGGTTCATTGCCGATTTCATCCTCAGCGATGTTTGCAACGTAGATAACCGGCTTTGTCGTGAGAAGGAACAGTTCTTCGGCCGCTGCCTTCTCATCGTCCGTCAAATCCATGCTGCGGACGGGTTTGCCGTCTTCAAGGTGCTTTTTTATACGCTCAAGAAATGCGATTTCGGCAAGGTATTTCTTGTCACCGCTCTTTGAGTTCTTGCGTGCTTTGTCGATACGCTTTTCAATTGTATCAAGGTCGGCAAAGATAAGCTCAATGTTTATTGTTTCCATGTCCCTGACGGGGTCAACTGAACCGTCAACATGGACGATGTTTGAATCTTCAAAGCAACGCACGACGTGTACGATTGCATCGACTTCGCGTATATGGGCAAGGAACTTGTTTCCAAGTCCTTCGCCACGGTATGCACCGCGGACAAGTCCGGCAATATCAACAAATTTTATCGTTGCAGGCACGAGACTCTTCGGGTGATACATTTCGTTTAATACATCAAGCCTGCTGTCGGGCACATTTACGATGCCGACATTTGGTTCAATGGTACAGAAGGGGTAGTTCGCCGCCTGAGCACCTGCTTTGGTAATGGCGTTGAACAAGGTGCTTTTGCCCACGTTGGGCAGACCGATAACTCCGAGTTTCATAGATAAGGTATCTCCACCATGAATTTTCTTTCGCTGAAATTATAGCATCAGTTTAGAGAAATTTCAATGCTTTTAAAACTTATGCAGGCGAAGTTTTAAGGCATTCGGCATTTGAAAAGCCGAATTTAAAATCATAACCGCTGCATTCGGTTAAAATTTCCGAAAAAAGAAACCGCACCACACAAGTGATACGGTTCTCGTTTGAAAAGCCGGTTTTATTTCATGCCGCGCTTAAACATTTCAGTAACGGCAAAGGTTGCGACATCATCGGCATATTTGCCCGCACCGAAGCCTGCATCAAAACCCAGCTCCTTTGCAAGCTCGTGTGTAATTCGCGGACCGCCGCAGCAGACAACGAACCTGTCGCGAAGTCCTTCTGCTTCAAGCAGTTCGATGAATTCAGTGAGGTTCTGAATATGAATGTCCTTTTGAGTAACGGTTTGTGAGATAAGCAGAACATCGGCATTGACTTCAAGGGCTTTCTTGAGGAACTCCTCATTGGGAACCTGAGCACCCATGTTTATAGCTTCGATCATGTCATAACGTTCAAGACCGTAATGACCTGCAAAGCCCTTGCGGTTCATAATCGCATCGATGCCGACTGTGTGGGCATCGGTACCGGTTGAAGCACCTATCATAACAATTTTTCTGCCGAAGTGTTCACGAATGTACTCGTCGGTATCCTCCATGCTCATCGTTTCTTCCTCAACAGTCTGAACATGAATGTTTTCATAATCGACAGAGTGAATTACACTGCCATATACAACATAGAAGGTGAATTCCTTGTCGAGGGGCTTTGCAATGGCAACATTGGGCTCTTCGACGCCCATCTTGCGAACGAGCTGGCGAGCAGCTTCCATTCCCTTTTCATCGTTTTTTACGGGAAGAGTAAAACTGAACTGGACCTTGCCGTCATTCATTGTGTCGCCGTACGCTTTGAGCCTTGTAAGATCCAATGTGGTGTCGAAATCAGCCTTATGGGTATTATAAAGTCCGCCGCTCATTATGCTTCACCGCCTTTCATCAATTCAATAAACGGGTTGAAATAGCATTCGCTCTTTGAGACAACACCTGCAAGACCTTTTCCGCCGTCTCGAGGACGCTTAATGTCAGCAAACACGCCTTTTTCGAGGGTCGCAAACAGACCCATCTGCTCGATTTCACCGAGGAGGTCGGTTGCTTTGCGAAGCACGGTGTCTGCACGAGTCTGCATGATACCGCCATCTTTGTAAGAGATTTCGCTGCCAAGATCATGCATGGTGCGGAAAATGTACTGTGCATTTTCGATTGAAAGTGCACGATCGCTCATGAACGGAGTGTGAATGGCTTCGGTCAGCATGCCGAGAAGATGGAGCTTCTGCCCGGTAAGAATAGTGACCATATTGAATAATGCATCCTGAACATGACCGCGGAAGATGTTGCCGGTCATAAACTTGGTGGGGGGCATGTATTTAAGGGGAGCTTTGGGAAAGATCTCCCTTGCCATCTGGGCCTGAGCAAGTTCATAGAGGAAGCCGTTTTCGACATCGGGGGAAATTTCGAACGCATGACCAAGACCCATCTGTTCTTCGGGGAGTCCTGCCTTAAGGGCAAACTGCTCGTTGAGGAACTGGGAAGCAAGAACGGTATGGGCTTCCTCGACAGCATCGGCGGTGGTAAGGTAGTTGTCCTCGCCCGTATTGATTATGACACCTGCGTAGCTGTTGATGACACGGCTGAAATACTGGTCAACAATAGTACGCTGCATGTTGATGTCACGGAAGAGGATACCGTAAAGTGCGTCATTGAGCATAACGTCGAGACGTTCAAGTGCACCCATAGCAGCGATTTCAGGCATACAAAGACCTGAACAATAGTTGCACAGGCGGATATAGCGGTGCTGTTCCTCGCCGACTTCATCGAGAGCGGCACGCATGAGACGGAAATTCTCCTGGGTTGCATAGGTTCCGCCGAAGCCTTCGGTTGTTGCACCGTAGGGAACATAGTCAAGCAGTGACTGACCGGTCGTGCGAATAACTGCAATGATGTCGGCACCTTGCTTTGCGGCAGCTTTTGCCTGAGTGATGTCTTCGTATATGTTGCCGGTTGCAACGATGACGTAAAGGTACGGACCCTCTTTATCTCCGAATTCGCCGAGGTATTCATTGCGTTTAGCAACGTTATTGCGAATTCTTTCTGTTGTTGCCTCAGCAACGGGCATGATGGAGGCATGAATATCGTCAATGCTGTGGGAAGCACAGGCAGAAAGATCGATTTTGCCCTCATCAACGGCTTCTGCAACCTGCTGGGGGGTCATACCGGTTTCAGCCATCGCATTGCCTATGTAATATGCGGCACCACCGCTCAAAAGTCCCTTGTCGAAGAGGTGATCAACAACGACGTTGGGAAGGGGGACATCAAGAGCATTCACTCCGTCAATGCCGAGAAGACGGCAGACTGCACGCTCAACGGTGACGGTCGTATGCAAATCGATAAAGCTCTGCACGTCTTCGGCAATGTGTTTTGCCGATTCGCGTGCTTTATCAACCAATGCGGTATTGAGATTAAGTTTTGATTCCATTGGTACGCTTATTCTCCTTTCAAAAAATGAACAGACCCTTTCGGGTTTACTATTAAGAAAAATGAGCGGCAAATGACCCGGTGTGAGGGACAAAGCCGCTCGGTTAACTGCTGCATCAAACCACTAAACGGGAAACTTATTCGTGATGACCTCTCTTGAGCCTCTCAAGGTCGTTGGGTTCGAGTGAAATTTTGCCGTCAAGCCTACCCTGCTCAAGACCTGCGACACCGACAAAGTTGGGCTGCTCACCCCTTGCCTTGCGACAGGTTTCACAATGACATACATTGTCATAATGCTCCGGTTCGGTATAAGTGGTGATGACGCCTTCAAAGTTGCGAAGGATCGTCTTCCTGGGAGTCTGACTGATGACATAATTAGGCATTACAGGAGTTTTTCCGCCGCCGCCGGGAGCGTCAACAACGAAGGTGGGAATGCAGTAACCGCTGGTGTGACCGCGAAGTCCTTCAATGATTTCGATACCCTTGCTAACGGGGGTGCGGAAATGAGTAAGACCCATGGAAAGGTCGCATACATAGATGTAGTAGGGGCGTACGCGAATCTTTACAAGACCTTGAACGAGCTGCTTCATAACGTGAACGCAATCGTTTACACCTGCGAGGAGAACGCTCTGATTGCCGAGAGGAATGCCGGCGTCCGCCAACATTTCGCAAGCACGCTTGCTTTCTTCGGTTATCTCGTTGGGATGATTGAAATGAGTGTTCAGCCAAATGGGATGATATTTCTTGAGCATTGCACAAAGCTCGGGAGTGATTCTCTGAGGCATGACGACGGGGGTACGGCTGCCGATGCGTACGATTTCGACATGCGGGATTTTACGCAGCTCGCTGATGATGTATTCGAGTCTGTCGTCATTCTGCATGAGAGCGTCACCGCCGGAAAGCAGAACATCGCGAACTTCCGGGTGATTCCTGATGTACTCAAGACAGCCTTCAATCTGCTTAGTGGGGACAGCGGTATCGTGTTGACCTGCGAACCTTCTCCTTGTGCAGTGACGGCAGTACATTGAACACTGGTCAGTAATCAGGAACAGAACCCTGTCAGGATAACGGTGGGTAAGACCGGGGACAGGGGAGTCGGTATCTTCATGCAGGGGGTCAAGCTGATCCTCAGGGGCCTGATAAAGTTCCGCTGCGGAGGGAATGCACTGACGGCGTACGGGGTCATATGGATCATCGGGATTGATGAGGGAGAGGTAGTAGGGGGTAATCGCCATGCGGAGCGTACCGAGGCATTTTGCAACGCCTTCTTCCTCTTCAGGAGTGAGTTTTATATACTTTTTGAGGTCTTCAAGGGTTTCGATTCGGTTCTGGACCTGCCAGTGCCAATCGTTCCACAGTTCATCGGGTACATCCGTGAACAGACCATACTGCCTGCTTTTATTCATAATGGGATTCCTTTCAGAACAAATATAAGTGCTCAAATTTATCAGTTACCCGATGCAGAAGAGCTGCACCGGGTAAAATTATCGCAATGCACACCCGGTAGGACCGGATGATGCGATTCAATTAGCAATACTTTTCGTCGAAGAGCTTGCGGAGCTTTTCGTTCTCACGGAGAACATTGAGGGTAATTTCAGCGTGATCCTTGGTGTAACCGTTGCCGACAATCATGGTAACGTCCTTGCCAACGCCTTCTGCACCGAGAGCAGCCTTGGTGAAGCTGGTAGCCATGGAGAAGAAGTAAACGATACCGTCGTCACGAACGGGGAGAATTGCACTCATTTCGCAGCTTTCGATATTTACGCAGCTGATGGAAATGTCGTATTCTTTACCATCGTTTGCAGCAAGAGCTGCTTCGAGAACTGCAATAGGCTCGGTTGCACTTGCAACGATAACCTTGTTGTAGACGCCGAGTTCCATGAGAGCGTCAACCTGAGCAGGATTACGTACAACGCCGACAACGTTGCCGTTGGGGCCGACCTTCTTCATTGCTTCATAACCGCAGAGAACGCCGCTCTTACCGTTTGCACCGAGGATAAGAACACTGTCGCCCTCCTTGGGGAGCTTACGAGCCTGTGCTGGAGCACCTGCAACATCGAGTGCTGCAAGGGCAAGAGGTTCACTCATGTCGGAGGGGAGCTTTGCATAAATGCCGCTCTCAAAGAGAACTGCCTGACCGATGATGTCAACACGGTCGATGTCCTTATGGATGGCAAGGATCTTCTCGATCTTGAGAGGAGTGAGGGAGAGAGAAACGAGAGAAGCAATTTTGTCGCCGACCTTGAGGTCGCGGTCCTTGAGGTCTTCGCCGATATAAGCGACTTTGCCGATGAACATGCCGCCGGAGCCGGTTACGGGGTTCTGCTGCTTGCCGCGTTCTGCAACAATGCCCATGATCATTTCGCCGATCTTCTGCTCGTTACCGCCGCATGCTTCCTCAATCTGAGTGAAGGAAGCGGAGTCAATATTGAGGGAGATAACATCGCAGATGATTTCGTTGGAGTAACGCTTGGTCATATCGTTATCGATCTTCCATGCTGCCTGAGTGAGAACGCCCTTGGGCTCGATGACTCTGTGAGTTCCGTATTTGTTTCCTTTAAGTTCCATTTTAAAATCCTCCTGATTATTAATTAAATTAAGTTACGCTTTGGGAGCAAGGCCTAAGATCTGTCTTGCTTCAGCGGGGGTTGCAATCTCTCTTCCGAGTTCTTTTGCTATGCGGACGACCTTTTCAACGAGTTCAGCATTGCTCTTTGCAGGAACGCCCTTCTCAAGGTAAACATTATCTTCAAAACCGACTCTGACATGACCGCCGAGGAGAATGCCCATGGTGACCATGGGGAATTCTGTCCTGCCGACGCCTGCAACGGTGAATGTTGAGCCCTGAGGGATGCTGCCCGCCATAAAGACCAGGTCGCGGGGGGTTCCGCTGATGCCGCCGTTGACGCCCATGACAAAATCAAAGTGCATGGGACTCTTGATGTAGCCCTTCTTGTTGAGACGGATGGCCATATCGATCATACCCTTGTCAAAAACTTCAACTTCGGGCTTAATGTTACGTTCGATCATCTTCTCCCCGAAATACTTGATGGTGTTTTCGGTATTAACGAAAATGTCATCGCCGCCGAAATTGCAGGTTCCACAGTCGAGGGTCGCCATTTCCGGCATAAGCTCGATAGGCTGAAGCCTTTCATCGTCGGTCATACCGACTGCACCGCCGGTTGAAGGCTGGATGATGACATCGGGACACTTTGCATAAATAGCGTCCATACACTCTTTGAACCTTGCTTTATCCTGAGTGGGAGTACCGTCATCGTAGCGAACGTGAAGGTGGATAATGCTTGCACCGGCCTTATACGCAAGGTAAGCTTCGTTTGCAATTTCTTCAACGGTGTAGGGAACGGCAGGGTTATGCTCTTTGGTGACTTCCGCACCGCAGATGCACGCAGTGACAATCAGTTTTTCCATATTGCAAATCCTTTCTAGATGGCAGAATACAAATTACTTACGCTGCTTGTCTTTGGGAGTAACGCAAGTGCCTGTTGCACGGCAGACAACGATGGGTTCCTCAAGGAAATCACATGCGGAATCGCTGATTTCGGGACGGGGAACGATAACCTTGCGTGCCTCAAAGCTCATTTTGCGTGAGGTATTGCCGATTTTTGTAATCTCACCGTAGGCTTCGATGTAATCGCCGGCGTAAACGGGAGCGATAAATTCGACCATGTCATATGCTTTGAACAGTCCTTCATCACCATCGCACTTGATGAGAAGTTCGGTCGCAACATCGCCGAAGAGGGCGAGCATGTGTGCACCGTCAACGAGGTTTCCGCCATAATGAGCGTCCTGGCTGCTCATGCGAAGTCTGATTGTTGATGTGATTTTCTCTTCCATTTTCAGATCCTCCTGATCATTATCGGTTTAAAATTTTTATAGTGCGTTTGCACGCAAGCATTTAATTAAACAAAAAACGCAATCGGCACAAACTTACAACTCGTACCAATAGCGCTTCATCTCACAATGGATGACAGTTACAGGGCACTGAGCTCTGCACCCAAGCACGGAGCGGACGGACAGCAAGCGTGCTTTCGGCAAGGAATGCATTCACTGCCGCAGAATCCGCCTCAGACACAGCAGCTACCTCAAACCATGCACCTCTATTTTCGAGATAAAGTATACCAAAGATGTCAGGTATTTGTCAAGGGTGAAAATGCACTTTCTTCATTATATTTTCTACTCAAAGGGGAAACAGACAATTGATTTTGGAAGAGAATTTACAGTCTTGCAGCGATATTTCGTGTAACGAAGCGAACGAGCGTTGCATAGTATTAGGTAAGAAATGAATTGGAGTGAAGCAAAATGTATGATGTTTTTGAATTTATTTCGTGGGCGTTGACACATGTGACGGTGAGTTCAGTACCTAAGGATGCCATACTCCCGATTCCGAGAAAGGAATGTGGGAAAGAACCGTGGCACTATCTGTTCGGGACGGTGAAAAGCAGGACGACCAAAGCAAAAATTGAGGAAAGGTGGACAAACTACTATAAAAAAGCCGGATGGACAAGGGAAAAGTATGATGTCGCAACAGAGGGCTTCGCAGCGGACGACATTGCGACCGATTGCCAAGGAATTCTCGATGCATGGCTGACATATGAAAAAGATGATAAAACGGACATCAATTCCGCAATGAACTATAACCTATGGTGTACCGACAAGGGCTTGATCAAAGATATTGACAGGAAATACGTTATCGGTGAGGCTGTGTTCCGTGCAAATGCCGCAGGAAGAATCGTTCATGTAGGTTGGATATGCGGCTTTCAGGGCGAAGAACCATTAGTTGTTGAAGCAAGGAGCCTTAGCTATGGAACAGTTGTTTCAGTGCTTTCAAAGAGGAATTTCACCCACCGCGGGCTGATGACAAATAAGTTTGAATATGAAAAGGAGGCGGAGAAAATGATTAAATTTGAAAATAAATCCCCAATGTTGAGAGGCGAGGCGTATCTTTCAATGCAAAAAACGCTTAATCTTGCAGGTTACCTTGACGGAAGTGGAAATAAACTTGTTGAAGACGGAAAATGGGGAAAAAATTCGCAGCATGCGTTTGAATCAATGCTTAAAGAGAACGCAGCGGATGAAAAAATGACAATTAAAATCGATATCAACGGCGAGACTGTTTATGAAAAAGAATAATGGTTAAAAACGGGGCTGCCGAACCAAATTGGCAGCTCCGTTTTATCAGGTCATATCAAATCCTTGAGGATGCTTTCAAGGTCGGTATCAACGGGCAGAGGTTCTTCTGACGTAGAATCGGAATTATCCGGGTTGACGGGAACACCGATTGCCCGGTCGTTTCCTGTCTGCTCATCCGGAATTTCGCGTCCTTGGAGCGTGTAAATGTTACGCATAAGAGAAGCAACACTGTCGTATTCATCGGGAAGCTCGATAGTGGGCTCTTCAGACGGCAAATCTACTGCTGCTTCGTCGGCGGTATCGTCTGCTGTGGATTTCGATTCAAACTGTTCATCCGTTTTTTCGGGAATTAAAGCCGATTCCGTTTCGGCAGCGGGAGCATCAAGTGCATTTTTTGATGATTCGGCACTGATCACTTCATTGGAAGTTTCGGGGACATAGCTGTCACACTTGTCATGGCAATGTTCACAATTAAAATCGCAGTCAGACGGACAGGAATATGTTGCTTCCGAGTCGGCAATGAGATTGAGCATGTTAACATACAACTCGGTTTGTTCAAGTGCCATGCGAGCCTTTGACTTAAGCTCGGCATTGAGTGAGGCGAGCTGTTCAGTGCGTTCTGCGACAAGGGAATTAGCGTTGTTGATCAACGAATCAGCTTCTTTTTGAGCAGCATCGATAATGCCTGCGGCTTCGTCAAGTGCATCATCGCTCATCTTTTCGGCATCTGCTGCTGCCTGCCTGCGTATGTTTCCGGCTTCCTCATTGGCGGCGGAAACACTTGCATGTGCTTCGCACTTTGCGTCATTAAGCACTTTGCCTGCTTCACTGAGCATGTCAGCTTTGTCTTTTTCGGCTTTCTTAACGATTTCCGCTGCTTCGGCCTTTGCTTCCCTGATAATACGTTCACGGGTGCTGTGTGCTTCTGTAAGGGCGTTGACAATTGCGTCCTGGCGAAGTTTGTATTCGTCAAGCTTGCGGTTTGCATTGAGGAGCTCAACGTCTTTGCCGGAAAGTCTGCTCTCAAACTCTGCCGTTCGTTTTGCCAAGACCTTCTCACACTCAGCAGCATGCTTCTCGGCTTCATCGAGCCTTGCACGCAGTGCATCGTTAGTCTGGGCACATTGAGCAAGCTGCATTTCAAGTGCTTTCTGTTTTTTGCTCATCATAACAGTTTACCTCCGTTTTCAGTGTCTGTACTAATCAAACAAAACTCGTTTGCTTGTTATTATCCGTTGGCGGTGCATAACCCATATGCGTGTATCCGGCCGGAAGCAGAATGCGTCCGCGAGGGGTCCTTGCAATAAAGCCTAACTGAAGAAGATACGGCTCATATACATCTTCGATCGTTGAAGCGTCTTCACCCGTTGCAGCTGCAAGTGTATCAAGTCCAACAGGACGGCCGCCGAATTTGACGATAAGGGTATGGAGCATACGCCTGTCAACAGAATCGAGTCCGAGTTCATCAATTTGAAGCATTTCAAGCCCGGCAATTGCGGATTCTTCATCAATTATGCCGTTCGCCTTGACCTGTGCAAAATCACGGACACGTCTGAGCAGCCTGTTTGCGATACGCGGGGTGCCTCTCGACCTTGAGGCAATTTCGTATGCACCATCGGAAGTGATCTCAATGTTCAAAATATCGGCACTTCTTGTGACAATCTGCTTAAGCATTTCGGGCGAATAAAGTTCAAGCTGCTCTTTTATACCGAACCTGTCGCGAAGAGGACTTGTCAAAAGCCCCATCCTTGTAGTGGCACCGACAAGAGTAAATCTCGGCAGCTCCATGCGTATCGAATGAGCCGAAGGTCCCTTGCCGATCACTATATCGTACGCAAAATCCTCCATTGCAGGGTAAAGAATTTCTTCAACGTTTGCATTGAGTCGATGGATCTCATCGATAAAGAGCACATCACCCTCATTGACGTTTGAAAGCAGTGCAGCGAGGTCAGCCGTTTTTGTTATCGCCGGACCGCTCGTTATGCGGAGATTTCCGCCCATTTCATTTGCAATTATTGCAGCGAGGGTTGTTTTGCCAAGCCCAGGGGGACCGTAAAGAAGAGCATGGTCGAGAGCTTCGCCGCGGAGCTTTGCTGCATGGATGTAAATCCGCATATGCTCCTTAACATTGTCCTGCCCGATATATTCGTTCAAAAAACGCGGGCGCAGACTGTATTCAGCTGTTTCATCCTCCATAAGAAGAGAAGAGGTTATAAGCCTGTCATCATTCATTTTGCACCTTCAACAAAAACATTAAACATTCCTGGACAATTCCTTTAAAGCGAGCCTGATCATTTCTTCAACAGTATCGCAATCGGGCAGTGAAGCCGCGATCCTGCCTGCCGAAACGCCATCGCAGCCCATTGAGACGAGAGCCGCAATAACGTCCGAACGCATGGACGAGGAATTTTTAACGGAATCGGCAGAAAAGCCGACATTATCAACAGAAACATCGTCAACCCTGCCCTTAAGCTCAAGAATAAGCCTCTGGGCACTCTTTTTCCCGACACCCTGTAACTTTGAAAATGCGGCTTCGTTGTCGGTCAGCACTGCAAGCACGACATCATCGGCAGTCATGGAGGACAGCACGCTCAGTGCAACCTTCGGACCGACCTTTGAGATACTGATGAGCTTGCGGAACATGGATCGTTCACTTTCGGTAAAAAAACCGTAGAGAGCAACGGCGTCCTGTGCAAGGTGAAAATGAGCATAGAGCTTTGCAGGTTTACCGACTGCAAGGTTACAGAGGGTATTTTTACTGCAAATCAGCTCATAACCGACACCGCTTGTTTCAATGACCGCTCGGTCGGGGTAGATTGAATCGACAATCCCTTTTATGTGTGCGTACATCTGCTCCTCCTATTTTATCCTGAAGCTTTCCGAAGCAGGTCCCGAAGTGTTTGCATGGCAGAGGGCAACGCCCAGTGCATCGGCAGCGTCATCGGGTTTCGGTACTTTTGTAAGCTTGAGAAGCAGCTTGACCATCGTCTGCATCTGAAGCTTGTCGGCGTGTCCATCGCCGGTAACGCTGAGTTTTATTTCCATGGGGGTGTATTCATACAGCGGAAGTCCTGCCTGCTGAGCGGCAAGCACCGCAACGCCCCTTGCGGCGGCAACCTGCAATGCCGTTGTTGTATTTTTATAAAAGAAAAGCTCCTCGAAAGCGACGTGGTCGGGGTGAAAACGCTCTATCAACGCTCTTGTGCCGTTGTATAGTCTTTCGAGCCGTTCGGGAAAAGGTGTCTTTGCGTTTGTTTCGACTACACCGCAGTCAATTGCAGTAAACTTGCGGTTTTCAACATTTATAACGCCATAGCCCAGCAGTGCATAGCCGGGGTCAATGCCGAGAATAATCATTCGCTCGCTGCCCTTTCAAAAAACTCTCCGCACTGATTTTACCATTATTTTTCACGGCGGACAACAGTCATTTGAAAAAAAGTTCGGAAACAATGGAAAAGAGCGGGGATAATGAGGATAAATCGAATAAAAAACGGCCGCTGCCGTTAGACAGCCGCCGTTTTTTTCAT
Organism: uncultured Clostridia bacterium; assembly: GCA_934633695.1. Classification (GTDB taxonomy): domain Bacteria; phylum Bacillota; class Clostridia; order Christensenellales; family CAG-138; genus PeH17. The sequence goes on from CAKTYT010000008.1 coordinate 69,254, forward strand.
ATAGTGAATTTACTCAAACCTTGCAGTGAGCGTTATGACGTTGTCATCGGTGTCGAGTTCGAGGGAGACATTAGTTGAAACAAGGTTTCCGTTTTCATCAAACCAACCGACAAAGCGGGAAAGAGCTGAAAGGGGATTTGCAGAATATTCATTGCCCACGAACTGAGGAATTGCTTCTGCGGTATAGCCGTAGACCGTGTCGTTAAAGAGAAGTCTGACTTTACCCGTTCCTTCTGCGGAAAGTGTAATCTTCGAATCGACCTCATTGTTGTCAAACCTTATGAGCTCCAGCTTGATAACATTGCAGAGTCCGGTGACGAATAATTCATGAGCATAGCAGCTGACGTCAACTTCGTCAAAAACCGAGGACGAAAAGACGAGCCGGTTCAGCTTGGGACAGTTCCTTATCGTGAGCTTCGCACCTGAAAGCGAGTCGATACTGAGGTATTCAAGCTCTTCAAAACCGGTAAGTGAAAGCTCTCCGGATGTCGGCAGCAGGAAGTCTTGCCTGTCGGTGCTTCCGATGAGTCCGAAGGAAAGCTCTGTCATTTTCTTTCCGGAGTCGGTGTACACGCACTTGACAGCATTCTCCCAAGTCAAACTATTGTTCGTGTCGATATTGGGATTGAAAAACTGTCCGTTGACAACGCCGGGGATTTGACTCGGAGCATTTAAAAACGCAAACAGCTGAGCCTGTTCATCGGTGAGCTGGGCAACAGGCTCTTCCGTTGGAGCTTCGGTCTGCTGGGCATTCTGAGTCACCTGTGCAGACGGTTCCTGAGACGGAATTT
>CAKTYT010000009.1 GCA_934633695.1 uncultured Clostridia bacterium
GAGCGGGAAACGGGGCTCGAACCCGCCACCTCCGCCTTGGCAAGGCGGCGCTCTACCAAATGAGCTATTCCCGCATAAGCCCTATTGAGCTGTTTGTTCTATGGTGCGGGCGAAGAGACTCGAACTCATACACCCTGCGGCATCGGAACCTAAATCCGACGCGTCTGCCAATTCCGCCACGCCCGCTTGCTGCTCAAAGAAGCTGGTGACCCGTCGGAGATTCGAACTCCGGACACCTTGATTAAAAGTCAAGTGCTCTACCGACTGAGCTAACGGGTCAAATCTGGCTGGGGTGGCAGGATTTGAACCTACGGTGCGGGAGTCAAAGTCCCGTGCCTTAACCGCTTGGCGACACCCCAACAAAAACTCCCTGAACCGCAATCTCGGTCATGCCAAGACCATCATAAAAATGGGGTGAGTGGTGGGATTCGAACCCACGACCTCCAGAGCCACAATCTGGCGCTCTAGCCAACTGAACTACACCCACCATAATGGCGCGTCTGCAGGGATTCGAACCCGGGACCTACGGCTTAGAAGGCCGTTGCTCTATCCTGCTGAGCTACAGACGCATTTCGTAACCAAGCTACGGTTCGCCCACTGACAGGATAACATTCTACCAAATAATTCTGCGTCTGTCAATACCATTATTGTTCTTTTTCCCGTATTGTGCAAAATATATTATTGTAGGCTATGCTTCTTCCATGCTCCGCTTGCGTAGAAAATGAAGCTCAATATGGTTGAAAGTGTCCAGCCGATCGGCCAGGCGTACCACACGCCGACAACGTCTCCAATGGCTTTGGACAGTGTAATTGCCAGCACGACCCGAAGAAGCAGGTCGGAGAAGGTTGAAAGCATAAAAAGCTTCATCGTTCCCGAACCTCTCATGACTGCATCTGCAATTAGCTTTGCCGAAACTATCGGATAAAAGAACATGATTATCCTCAAAAACTTTATTCCGACATTCAGAGCCGCACTCGTCTTATCCTTCATGAACAGTCCCACTGCAAATTCTCCCCCGAACATGCACACTGCTATGCCCACAAGCGATAAAACAAAGTTAATTGCAATGCAGCTTTTCACGCCATCTTTAACTCTGTCAATTTTACCCGCACCTATGTTTTGAGCAGTGAATGCAGACATACCGTTTGCAACAGACATCTGACTGTTGATAATAAAATTATTTATCTTGACTGCCGCCGTATACCCTGCCGTCACGCTCGTTCCAAAGGAGTTAATAACGCCCTGAATTATAACGTTGCCAACGGAAACAAAACCCTGCTGAAGAATACTGGGCACTGCGACAGTCGTTATCCGCCTCAAAATCGGCCATGAAAAGAGAGGCATCCGGTCTTTTTCATCGACGGGGACCGTTCGTATCCTTTTGAGCAGGAAGATCATTGAAAGTACGCAGCTGATTCCCTGGCAAATAAACGTTGCCCATGCAACGCCTGCAACACCGTTTGCGAAAATTTTGACAAACAGAATATCGACGAGAATATTCGCCGTCGAAGATGCCGCAAGAAAGATGAACGGAGTTACGGAATCACCCATGGCAGTAAAAAGACCCGTCGAGATATTGTAAAAGAATGTGAAAAACAGACCCGCTGTATAAATATTCAGATACAGCATCGAATCATGAAAAATGGTTTCGGATGTCTTTATAAGCCTTAAAAGAGTCGGTGTAAAAATAAACCCCAACACCATCAGAACTGCACATAGTACGGCACACGCAATGAGAGAGGTCGTCACTGCACACCGCAGTTCTTTGTAACGTTTTGCCCCGAAAAATTGCGAAACAACAACTGAGCAGCCTATATTTCCGCCAATGGCAAATGCGAGGTAAATCAGCGTTATTTCGTACGAATTACCGACTGCCGCAAGTGCATTTTCTCCTACAAACCGCCCTGCGACAAAGCTGTCTGCAAGATTATAGAGCTGCTGAAAAATAACACTGCCGATAAGCGGCAGTGAATATTTGATCAACAGCGACAGCGGTCTGCCTGCCGTAAGTTCCTTATTTGAAGCCATGTCTTTGCCTCCATACATTAGCGTGCCGCATATGCGGCAGCGACTATTGTACCATTCCCCGCAGCTTGTTTCAACTTTTCACGGCGATATAAAAAAGAATATGACGAACGACATAGGCTGAGTATAAATCTTTTTCGCATTAAAAATCCCGCAGGTCTGAGTGAGACGGACGCTGCGGGAGAGAAGGAGGGAAAATTTTGCACTTATCATGCTGTTAAGTGTTTTAATTAATGAGATCATCGACCGTTCCGAATACATATCCCCTTGCCAAGAGGTCTTCGATCATTTCGGGCAGCATCTCAACTGTTTCGAGACAGGTGTCGTGAGCGAGAAAGATAAGGTCGCTTCCCACGTTCTCCGCCATTTCAATCGTCTTGCGATATGACACCCTGAGGTAGTCTGCAAATGGCAAATTTTCAGTGTTGCCGGCAGGCCATTTATCGTTGTTGGCACACGTCCAGTCAAAGTAGTGATAATCATTTTCGCTGAGTGCCTGTATTATGGTCTTCTTGACGTATTTACCTACCAAATGCGTCGTGCTTCCTCCGGGAAAACGCAGACAATGTGTTGTAGGAAGACTTCCCGTTGCCCTTATGACAGCCTCTTCCCACTGCCTTACATCGCTCATAAATGCTTTTGATGAAGCATAAATGGATTCAAAATCATGTGAATATGTATGACAGGCAAGCAAATGTCCCTCATCAACAATACGGCGTACAGTATCAGGATGTCTGTCAACAAAATAACCGACGGTAAAGAAAGTCGCCTTGATTCCATATTTTTTAAGCGTATCAAGAACCTGGGGTGTATATTGCGAAGGTCCGTCATCAAAGGTCAAGTAAATGACCTTTCCTTTTTGAGGATGATTATTCGGCGTTACGGCAGGATGATCGGTCGGCTTCTGTGTCGGGACAGATGAGGGTGCTTCTGTCGGCACGGAGGTCACTGCCGGAGTCTGCACCGCACTCTCTGTCCATTCGGGTTTCGGCGTATCAGATGATGTTCCCGTCGGCGTAACGGGTTTTTCCGTTGCCGGGGACTGTGTTTCTTTTATATATTTGTCATCTGTGTCGATCGGGCAGCATGCCATTGTCTGAAACAGTGCACTGATCCCGAGTATTAATGACAGAAGAGCAAGCAGTCTTGATTTCATCTTAAACTCCCATGCGGTCACTATTTAAACCTTATGATTCAGACCGCACAGTTATCATACCACCTATCTCTCAGCAAATATAGACATAAATTATTAAAATTTTGTGGCATTTCTGTTAACATATGGCTTTTTGTACATAAAAATCCGCATCCGGGATTTCCTCCCGAATGCGGTGAAATTTTCTGTAACAGAGGGGAAATCAAACCTCTCTTCTGTTTTCTATCGCCTTAAACAAGGTCATTTCATCGACATATTCAAGATTCCCACCGATAGGAATGCCGTAGGCAATTCTCGTAACGAGCACGCCCGTCGGCTTAAGTGCTCGTGCTATGTACGAAGCAGTCGCCTCGCCCTCTGCATCGGGATTGGTTGCAAGGATAACTTCCCTGACGCTTTCTTTTTTTACCCTTTCAATCAGCTCTGCAATGCGAATCTTATCGGGACCCACCCCGTCCATGGGCGAAAGCGTGCCGCCAAGCACATGATAACGCCCGTGGAACTCACGCATACGCTCCATGAACAGCACATCTCGTGCATCCTTGACAACGCAAATCACGTCAGAACTTCGCTTTCCATCCGCACAGATTTCGCAAATCTCGCTCTCCGTGTAATTCCCGCAAATGGGGCAGAAATGCACGAGCCTCTTGACATTGGCAATGGATTCGGATATCTCCAATGCCGTTTCCTCCGGCATTGCAACAATGTGATAGGCAAGCCGCTGAGCCGTTTTAAGACCGATTCCGGGCAGCCTGTTAAGGCTGATTATCAGCTTATCAATGCTTTCCATTTCGGAGACTTAAAAGCCAAGACCCATTCCGCTCAAACCGCCGGTCACTTTGGACATTTCCTTTTCCATTGTATCCTCAGCAGTGCGAACAGCTTCGTTTATTGCAGAAAGGATGAGATCCTGAAGCATTTCGACGTCATCCGGATCAACAGCTTCGGGGCTGATGGTCACGGACTTGAAGACTTTGTTTCCCGTTACGACAACCTTGACTGCTCCGCCGCCGACGCTTGACTCAAATTCTCGATTGCCGACCTCTTCCTGCACCCTTGCGACATCCTGCTGCATACGCTGTGCCTGCTTCATTATCTGCTGCATATTTCCGCCGCCGGCGTTAAATCCGTTAAACTTACCCATAAACAAACTCCTCTCAACAATTTATGATTTCATAAGGAATGCATTGATGAAATTATCAATGTTTCCGTCCATGACAGCCTGAATATTGCCCGTTTCCTCGCCTGTTCTGTGGTCCTTGACCATAGTGTAAGGCTGGAAAACATAACTCCTTATCTGACTGCCCCATTCAATACGCTTCATTTCGCCCTTGATATCCGCCATATGCTCCATGCGTTCGCGTTCCTTGATCTCGATCAGCTTACCCTTGAGCATACGCATTGCGACTTCTTTATTCTGTATCTGACTGCGTTCGTTCTGACACTGAACAACGACACCCGTCGGGAAGTGCGTGATTCGTATTGCCGACGAGGTTTTGTTGACGTGCTGTCCGCCCGCACCGCTTGCCCGGTATGTGTCGACCCTTATATCATCGGGGTTGATCTCTATGTCGTTCGTATCGTCATCAAGTATCGGTGTAACATCGAGGGATGCAAAAGATGTGTGCCTTCTGCCCGATGAATCAAACGGCGAAATGCGAACGAGACGGTGTACGCCCTTCTCCGCCTTAAGGTAGCCGTAGGCGTTCTCACCCTGACATTCAAATGTTACGGATTTAATTCCGGCTTCTTCGCCGTCGAGCAGGTCAAGCACTTTAACAGCAAAACCGTTTCTTTCGCAATAACGGGTATACATGCGGTAGAGCAGGCTGACCCAATCCTGTGCCTCTGTTCCGCCCGCACCTGCGTGGAGGGACAGAACGGCGTTGGCACTGTCGTAGGGACCGTTGAGCATTGTTGCAATCCTGAACTGCTCAACGAGGTGCTGAAGCTCCTTAAGCTCAGTCTGTGCCTCTTCGGCGAGGGAATCATCCTCTTCCTCCTCCGCCATGTCGAACAAGACTCCGACATCTTCCGACTTGCTGACAAGTTTTTTATACCTGTCAAGCTTGCCGTGGATGACCTTTATTCTCTGATTGACCTTGTTTGCATTGTCCACATCATTCCAGAAGCCGTCCTGAGCCATTTGCTCTTCAAGCTCCTGCTTTTCCTTTGCAAGCCCGTCAAGGTCAAAGGGATTCACCCGCCTGTTTAAGGGCTGCAATGGTCGCCGCCAACTGCTGGCGGTATTCGTCCAATAAAACCATTGTAAGTTTCCTTTCGATAAATTTATTGCAAAACTAATAGTTTACATTTTTTCAGGTGCATTCAGTCCTACGAGGAACAGTCCCGTGCGGACTGCAATCCTTGCCGCCTCTGTCAACGCAAGCCTTGCATTGCGAACCTTCTCATCGTCATCCATGATCCGGTTGTCATAATAGAACTTGTTGAAGCACGAGCAGATATCGATAACGCCTCTTGAAATAAGGTAAGGCTCATACTTTTCAGCCGCCTGTTCGATAATGTCCGGCAGGGCGTCTATAGAACGGAGCAATGCCTTTGAGGCTTCGTCCTCAAGTACCGAATAATCTATATTCACTTCACCGCCGTACAAGTCCGGCATCAGTCCTGCCGCCTCGGCCTTTCTTATAACGGAGCAGCTCCTTGCATAGGTGTACTGTGCATACGGTCCGGTTTCGCCGTCAAAATTCAGAGATTTGTCCCATGAGAACGTATAATCCTTTATTCTGCTGTTGTAGAGGACGCTGAAAACAAGGGCTCCGACGCCGACTTCACGTGCCACCTCTTCCTTGTTTTCAAGGTCGGGACTCTTCACCTTGATAATTTCAAGAGTTTTTTCGATTGCAGCATTGAGAACATCTTCAAGGTAAATCGCATTGCCCTTCCTCGTTGAAAAAGTTCCGTCCTCCATGCTTATCATGCCGAAGTTGACGTGAACGCAGTCCTTTGCCCAATCGTAACCCATCAGCTCAAGTACCTTAAAGAACTGGCGAAAGTGAAGATTCTGCTGATAAGCAACGACATAGAGAGACTTATAAAAATCATACGTCTCCTTGCGGTATTTTGCGGCAGCGATATCGCGTGTTGCATAGATCGTGCTTCCGTCACTCTTAAGTATTATGCAAGGAGGCATGTCATATTCCGAAAGGTCAACTATCGTCATGCCCCTGTCAACCTTTGAAATACCCTTGTCTGCGAGCTCTTTAATGATGGCAGGCATCTTATCTTCATAAAAAGATTCGCCGTTATAGCTGTCAAAAGTTATGCCGAGCAGGTCATAGACCTTTGCAACATCCCTCAAGGTAACGTCTTTGAACCAGCGGAAAAGCTCCCATTCCTCGGGTTTATGAAGTTCAATGTTGTGAAATGCCGCCCTTGCCTCATCGTTGAGAGATGGGTCCTTTTCCGCTTCCTCGTGGAATTTGACGTAGAGGGCAACCAACTCACGCATGGAATTTCCCTTTTCAATTTTTTCCTTGTCACCCCATTTTTTGAAGGCAACGACCATTTTGCCGAATTGAGTTCCCCAGTCACCGAGGTGGTTAATGCTTATCGTGTGATAGCCGAGGTGGTCGTATATTCTTTTGAGTGAATGCCCGAGAACAGTCGTTGTGATATGGTGAATACCAAAGGGCTTGGCAATATTTATGGATGAATACTCAACGCATATGTTCTTGCCTCCGCCAATTTCAGACGAACCGTATTTATCTCCTTCTTTTAAGACCTTTTCGACAACGGTCCTTGCGAAAGCGGATTTATCGGTAAAGAAATTCAGGTAGCCGCCCGCCGTTTCGATTCTGTCAAAGCCTTCGACACCCCTTCCGCCGTCAAGGGCACTGAGTTTTTGGCACAGGTCCGCAGCAATTGCGGGGGGAGCCTTTCTGAGCGATTTTGCGAGTTTAAAACACGGCAGGGCAAAATCACCCATTTTGGGGTTCGGCGGAGTTTCGATCATATCTGATATTTCGCCTTTATCAATTCCGCTTACTGCTGAGAGGGCAGTGCAAAGTATTTCTTTAAAATCCATAACGGACAGTCTCCTTTTCTTATTCGGCACAGCAGCCTAATTCCTAATTATAACATAGTTTTTTTATGTTGCCAACACGAAAATAATCTGATATAATGCGAATATGGGTATTAAACAGAAAAAAACATACTCGGCAGAGGAACGCCGCAGGAAAAACCGCCGTTTCAACACTGTTCTTTACATAATCTCGGCAGTGCTGATTCTCGGCGGCATCGCAATTATTATCAGCGATACGACCTACCTGTTTGACAAGATCTTCCGTCCGGGAAAATTTGTTGTGGAAGTGACCGTTCCTCCCGGAACTCCGGTGCTTATAACCCCTTCACCGTCCCCCTTGCCGGGAGAGAGCGTTGAACCTGTTGTCACGGCAGAACCTGTCGCCTCACGCCCGGTTAAAGTCGTTTTTCCACAATACAGCATTGTCTGCCCGGTTGATCCCGTTGGATTCAACTGGAAAGGACAAATGGCGACCGTGCGGGCCCATGACCGTGCGGGGTGGCTTGAAACCAGCGGAACGCCCGCAACCGGCGGCAATATTCTGATTGCGGGGCACAACAAATACAGTGGTAAGCTCGGTTACTTCGACGTTGTAAAAAGTAAACTCCAGGTGGGCGACATCGTCTACCTCGAGCTTGAAAACGGCGAGATAGCTTACTATGTTGTGGAATCCATAAACAAGTGGCGTTATGATGAAGTGCCCAATGAAGTTATGCAGATTTGGGGTGAGCCGAGACTTACTCTCATAACCTGCTACGGCGATTTCAGCCACGAAATAGGTTCGTCAATCCATCGCGTTATAGCGATATGCAAACCCGTCACATTTCAGATTCCCGAAACCAGTGCTGCTGATTGACAGGGAGCGTTTTATCGTGTAGAATTACGGTTAGTTGCAAAAGGCACCGTCCTTGTGCGGAGTCGGTTTGATTGACTGTTAAATTAATTATTGTTTTATCATACAGGAGGTAAATATGTCCGGACATTCCAAATGGGCAAACATTAAAAACAAAAAGGAGAAGACTGACTCCCAGCGCGGTAAGGTATTCACCAAAATCGGCAGAGAAATTGCAATCGCAGTTAAAGAGGGTGGAAGCGACCCCGTAAATAACTCCAAGCTCCGCGATGTTATCGCAAAAGCAAAGGCAAACAACATGCCCAACGACAACATCACCCGTTCTATCAAGAAAGCCGCAGGCGAACTCGGTTCCATCAACTATGAAACCGGTACCTACGAGGGCTACGGTCCCGGCGGTGTCGCAGTCATCGTTGAAGTTCTCACCGACAACCGCAACCGTACCGCTGCCGACATCCGCCATATCTTCGACAAATACGGTGCCGGCATGGGCAACTCCGGCTGTGTCGGCTGGATGTTTGACAAGAAGGGTCATATTATCATTGAACGCAGTGCAAAGATCGACGAAGAAGAAGTCATGATGGCTGCCCTTGACGCAGGTGCGGACGATTTCCTCGCTCAAGACGACTGTTTTGAAATTTTCACTGCTCCCAACGATTTTTCAACCGTTCGCGAAGCTCTTGAAGCCGCAGGCTACTCCTTCATCTCTGCTGAACAGGACATGATCCCTTCCAACAGCGTTGACGTCTCCGATGAAGAAACCATCGGCAAAATCGAACGCATGATCGAAATGTTCGAAGACAACGATGATGTTCAGGAAGTTTACCATAACGCAAATCTCCCTGAGGAAGAAGAGGAAGACTGATTCGCCCGATAATTCGCATATCGATATGCATCCACCCCTCGGTAATTAAAGTCGAGGGGTCATTTTTAAAGATAACGGAGTAAAAAATGGAACGCAGCAGCGGAATACTTATGCCCGTCTTTTCCCTCCCCTCCCCATACGGGATAGGCAGTTTCGGACGTGCGGCATACGAATTTATTGATTTTCTCAAAGCCTCCGGACAGCGATACTGGCAAATTCTGCCGCTCAACCCGACGAGTTACGGAGACTCTCCGTACCAATGCTTTTCCGCATTTGCGGGAAACCCTTATTTTATCGACCTCGATTTGCTGATTGACGATGGTCTGCTGACACGGGAGCAGGTTGAGGGATACGATTTCGGCACGGACAAGGAAAGAGTTGATTACGGCAAGCTCTACCTTAACCGTTTCAAACTCCTTGCGGCTGCCAAACAGAAGGGATATGAGCGTGACAGTGCTGAAATCTCCGCATTTTTAAAAGAAAACGCCTCGTGGCTCGAAGACTATCTGCTGTTTACCGCATTGAAACAGTATTTCGGAATGGAACCATGGCACAAGTGGCCTGACAAAAAAGCCGTGCACCGCAATGCCGACACTCTCAAAAGATACAAGCACCTCCTCCGTGATGAACTTGAATTACTCCTCTACACGCAGTTTCTTTTCTTCCGTCAGTGGAAGGCCCTTAGGGAGTACGCACACAAGCAGGGCGTATTTTTGATCGGCGACCTCCCAATTTACGTTTCATATGATTCTGCCGACGTATGGGCCTCCCCCGAACAATTTCTTCTCGATACAGATGGTACGCCCTCTCTTGTGGCAGGCGTCCCCCCCGATGCGTTCAGTTCCGATGGTCAGCTTTGGGGGAATCCCATCTATCGCTGGGAAAAAATGGAGCAGGAAGGCTTCAGCTGGTGGCTTGACCGAATTGAAGGAGCCTCTAAGCTGTACGACGTCATCCGCATTGACCACTTTAGAGGTCTTGAAAGCTATTGGGCGGTTCCCTACGGGGAAACGACTGCAAAAAACGGCAGTTGGCAGCCCGGTCCAGGAATTAATTTCATATCGGCCGTCAAAAAAGCCTTCCCCGATCTTCCCATAATTGCCGAGGATTTGGGAGTTCTTACGGATGAGGTGAACTTGCTTTTGCGTCGATCCGGTTTCCCCGGGATGCGTGTGCTCGAATTTGCCTTCGATTCCGATGAAGCGAACAACTATCTTCCGCACAATTACATTCGCAGCTGCGTATGCTATACAGGCACACACGACAATGCTCCCGTTGCCGGATGGCTGTGCGAAATCGATGAAAAAAAACTGAACTTTGCAAAAAAATATCTTGCACTGAATGCTGTTGAGGGAGAATCCTTTGGAGTTATTCGCGGCGGTATGGGGTCCGTTGCCGACCTTTTTATTGCACAAATGCAGGATTATTTGAGCCTCGGGATCGTAAGCAGGATCAACACCCCCGGCACGAGCGAAAACAACTGGCAGTGGCGACTCCTCCCCGGCATGCTGACCAATGAGCTTTCAAAGCGTATTTTATCCCTCACCCGGATGTTCGGAAGGCTGTGCTTTTGATATTCCGTTCTTGCCGACCATTTGGTAAATTGTATTAATAAATCCAACAAGCCGACGAAGCCTTCTTGCCTCATCGATTTGTTGGATTTTGTTTTTTGCCGCAGCAGACCGATTTTCTGTCCGGCAATTTTCTTCTTTAAGTTCTCACCGCAGTGAAACGCTTTCTCGTCAAGTTTTTCTCTTGCTTTAACCCCTCACCGCGGTGAAACGCCTTCCTGCCAAGCATCTTCCTACTTCAATCCCTCACCGTTGGATCTGTCCCATGCAGTAAGCGGACGCATTGAGGCATGTCTGTCATCGTGAGAATTTATGCTGTTGATATCAGGATCTTCCATGACTAATTCCGGATTAAACGGAGCTCCATCTGTCCCCCACGAATAAAACGTATCTTCACGCCTTTCACTGTCCGCATCCTCGTCTCCTTCATCAAACGACCATGCTTTTGAGAGGCTTTCAACGGCGGCATCATTCATTTCCCCGCTGTCGCCGAGATAACCGTAATCCGACTCGATCTCGCCAAATTGAGCGGCGGCGAATTCTGTTGACTGGAGTTGGTGCATATCCCTTATCGATTCAAGCTGATAATCGTCAACAGGGGGATTGAACATCATTCCGGTTGCCTCGTTTGCCGAAACCGTACTTGTCATGTCAGCAGATTCCGGGAGCGAATCCGCATCAAAATTTTTCGCTTTATTGTTTTTCATGCAATTGTCTCCTTCTTTCAAAGTTTCTATCAGTATTTTCGAAAATTGCACAAAAAATTCGCATAAGTGCTTGAAAAAAAGCCTTTACCCGTGTATAATGAAGTGTTTTCTTGAGGAAAATTATGATTGAAAATTTTATATTGGAGGAAATATAATGACTCATAAGTATGTGTACCTCTTCAATGAGGGAAATGCAAACATGAGGGAGCTTCTCGGCGGCAAAGGTGCAAACCTCGCTGAAATGACCGGCCTCGGTCTTCCCGTTCCCTACGGCTTCACTGTTTCAACCGAAGCCTGCACCCGTTACTACGAAGATAATGGCGTTGTAAGTGACGAGATCGTTGAGCAGATTAAAGAAGCTCTCGCCGTTGTCGAAGCAAAAGTCGGCAAGAAATTCGGCAGCACCGAAAACCCCTACCTCGTATCCGTTCGTTCCGGTGCAAGGGCAAGCATGCCCGGCATGATGGACACCATCCTCAACCTCGGCCTGAACGATGAAACCGTCGTTGCACTTGCAAGGCTCACCAACAATGAACGCTTTGCATTTGACAGCTACCGCCGTTTCATCCAGATGTTCTCCGATGTTGTCATGGAAGTTCCCAAGGCAAAGTTCGACGCCATCTTTGACGGTGAGAAAGAAAAGAACAACTGCAAGAACGATACCGATTTGACCGCTGAAAACCTCAAAGAGGTCGTTGCTGCTTACAAAGTTCTCTTCAAAGAAGAAAAAGGTTTTGATTTCCCCCAGGATCCGATGACTCAGCTGCTCGAAGCTGTCAAGGCTGTTTTCCGCAGCTGGGACAACCCCCGTGCAATCGTCTACCGCCGCATGAATGACATCCCCGCAAGCTGGGGTACGGCAGTTAACGTACAGAGCATGGTATTCGGCAACATGGGCGATGACAGCGGTACCGGCGTTGCATTCACTCGCAATCCCTCCACCGGCGAAAAGAAACTCTACGGTGAGTATCTTATGAACGCTCAGGGCGAAGACGTTGTTGCAGGCATCCGCACTCCCGAACCCATTGACCATCTCAAAGAAACCAACGAAGCAATCTACAATGAATTTGTCAACGTTGCAAATACTCTTGAAAAGCACTATCGCGATATGCAGGACATGGAATTCACCATTGAAAAGGGCAAGCTCTTCATGCTCCAGACCAGAAACGGCAAGCGTACCGCAGCAGCAGCACTTCAGATTGCAGTTGACCTCGTAAACGAAGGCATGCGTACGAAGGAAGAGGCCATCCAGATGATCGACCCCAGAACGCTCGACGCACTGCTCCATCCCACCTTTGACGAAGCCGCTCTTAAGGCAGCAGAAGCCGTCGCAACCGGCCTTGCAGCATCTCCCGGTGCAGCATGCGGTATGGTTTACTTCTCCGCCGACGAAGCAAAGGCAGCTCATGAGAACGGCCAGAAAGTCATTCTTGCTCGTAAAGAAACCAGCCCCGAAGACCTCGAGGGTATGCACGCAGCTGAAGGCATCTTCACTGCATTCGGCGGTATGACCAGCCATGCCGCAGTTGTTGCAAGACAGCTCGGCACCTGCTGTGTATGCGGCTGCAAGGAAGCAAACATTGACGAGGCAGCAAAGACCATTACCTTTGCAAGCGGTTCAGTCGTCCACGAAGGCGATTGGCTCAGCCTTAACGGCACCACCGGCAAGGTCTATGCAGAACCCATCAAGACCGTTCCCGCCGAGCTTTCCGGCAACTTCCGCACGATCATGGAATGGGCTGACTCCATCCGTACGCTCAAGATCCGCACCAACGCAGACTCACCATCTCAGGCAGCGACCGCCCTCAAGTTCGGTGCAGAAGGCATCGGCCTGTGCCGTACCGAGCACATGTTCTTCGATGAGGACCGCATCCCCGCAATGCGTGAGATGATCGTCTCCAAGAACGCTGCCGAGCGTAAAGCCGCTCTTGCAAAGATCCTGCCCATGCAGCGTGAAGACTTCAAGGGCATTTACAAGACCATGAAGGGTCTGCCCGTAACCATTCGTTTCCTCGATCCTCCCCTTCACGAGTTCCTTCCCACCAGGGATGAGGACATCAAGAACCTCGCTGACACCATGGGGCTTACCTTTGAAGAGCTCAAGGCAACCGTTGTCAGTCTCCACGAAACCAACCCCATGATGGGTCACCGCGGCTGCCGCCTTTCCATCACCTACCCCGAAATTGCAGAAATGCAGGCTCGTGCAGTTATTGAAGCTGCAATCGAGGTTCGTCAGGAAGAAGGCATCGAAGTTATCCCCGAAATCATGATCCCTCTCGTCGGCGAAACCAAGGAGCTTGCTTATGTGAAGAGCTTCGTTGTTGAAACCGCAAAGAAGGTCATGGAAGAAAAGGGCATGGAGATCCCCTTCCTCGTCGGTACCATGATCGAGATTCCCCGTGCGGCTCTTACCGCTGACGAAGTTGCAACTGAGGCAGAATTCTTCAGCTTCGGCACCAACGACCTCACTCAGATGACTTTCGGCTTCAGCCGTGACGACGCAGGTAAGTTCCTCAACGACTACTATGCAAAGAAGATCTTTGAGAGCGATCCCTTCGCACGCGTTGACCAGGTCGGCGTCGGCAAGCTCATGAAGATGGCTGTCGAACTCGGTAAGAAGACCCGTCCCAACATCAAACTCGGTATCTGCGGCGAACACGGCGGCGATCCCTCCAGCATCGATTTCTGCCACCGCATTGGTTTGCAGTACGTCTCCTGCTCCCCCTTCCGCGTACCCATCGCAAGGCTCGCAGCAGCACAGGCTAAGCTGAACAATGACTGATTCTTGATTCATACAGGGGCTGCATTCTGCTTATTTGCGGCAATGCTGCCCCTCTTTCGTTTTTCACCAATCGTTCTGAGCACTGTCTTTTTTGGGTTATAATCAAACCATTGCTCATTCATTTTTGGTGATATCTCTGCATAATATCTATTGCACACGATGATTTTGCCTTTCACCTGCGTGAACTCGCAAAAAAATTTTAAAAAAACTGCAAAAAAGGGGTTGCAAAATCATTTCGAATAGTGTATAATAATGCTCGTTCGATGGGGTTATAGCTCAGCTGGTCAGAGCGCTACGTTGACATCGTAGAGGTCATTGGTTCGATCCCAATTAATCCCACCATAGTCTATCCTGCGGTGTGCGTTACGTTTCGATTATAAACCCTCGTCTCAAATTCAGGGGCTCTCGTCGGAATGTGGCAGGCACCCCCGCCTCTTGCAATTCGCAATGCCTTGGGGTACCGGAAGCATTCAGCATTGCACCCGCACCTGCTTAGTTCTAAGCGGGTATTATAAGCGGAGCGGACGGCACAATGGGATTTGACATTGCCGAATGGTGTAACGGTAACACTAACGACTCTGACTCGTTCATTCCTGGTTCGAATCCAGGTTCGGCAGCCACGGTAAACGGGATGTTTGTGCATCCCGTTTTTCTTGTACCCTGAATTTTACGTGAGTTCCAAAGTTTTCCCATTTTGCCGTCTTAAGCGTTGAATTTGACTAAAATATTTTTCATTCGTCAATCATCTGAAAGCTGCTGCGGACCATATCCTGTGTCGTTTTCTTTTTCTGTTGCTTTTTTTATCTCTATATGATAAACTGTTCTTGGTTCGGCAACAAATCGAATGATGTGTGTATTCTTTAATGTGCAGCATCGCTGCCGGATAAAAAAGCAAACGGAGGTTTTATGGAATTTATCGGAACTGTGAAGGACTGTATCCTTCAGTATTGGGACAACGCCGTCATGTGGCTGATCGGCGGGCTTCTTATTTACCTTGCAATCAAAAAAGAGATGGAACCCACTCTGCTTTTGCCGATGGGTTTCGGAGCAATTATAATCAACCTTCCCGGCACTGCATTGACCCAGCCCGGCGGACTCATTGACATTCTTTACAATTGCGGTATCGCAAACGAGTTCTTCCCTCTCGTGCTGTTCATCGGCATAGGAGCAATGATAGACTTTGGCCCGATTCTGACGAATCCGAAGCTCATGCTCTTTGGTGCCGCAGCACAGTTCGGCATATTCTTTACGCTCTGCCTTGCAACGCTCTGCGGCTTCAATCCTTTTGAAGCGGCTTCGATCGCCATCATCGGTGCTGCGGATGGTCCAACATCTATCGTCGTTGCAAACAGCCTTAATGTCAGCACAAATAACCCCGGTCTTTTTGGTGCGATCGTCGTTGCCGCTTATTCATACATGGCACTCGTTCCGATCGTCCAACGACCTATAATCAAAGCGATCACAACCAAAAAAGAACGGTTGATCCGCATGGAATACGAACAAAAAGATGTTTCAAAGCTCGTGCGAATCATCTTCCCCTGCCTTATCACCATGATTGTCGGCTTCGTTGCCCCCGGTGGACTGCCGCTCATTGCCTGCCTCATGTTCGGCAACCTCATAAGGGAATGCGGCGTACTCAATTCACTGTCCGAAACTGCCCAGACTTCGCTTGCCAACCTCATCACGATTTTCCTGGGTCTCTCGATTTCGCTCACCATGCGTGCAGAATCCTTCCTTAAGCCCACAACGCTGCTCGTGCTTGGTCTCGGTCTGTTCGCGTTCGTCTTTGACACCGTCGGCGGCGTAATGTTTGCAAAATTCCTCAACCTCTTCCTTAAAAAGAAGATCAACCCCATGATTGGTGCTGCCGGCATTTCCGCCTTTCCGATGTCTGCAAGGGTCGTCCACAAGCTCGGTCGTGAGGAGGATGATCAGAATTTCCTTCTCATGCACGCTATTGGGGCAAACGTGTCGGGGCAAATTGCCTCCGTCATTGCGGGCGGTCTGATTCTTAGCATTTTCATGCAGTAAACTGAGAAAGGATGGTTTCGCTATGCATAATGGTTTTTTCAACATCAATGTAGACGGTTTCAATTTTGTTGAATCGCTTAAAGTCATGCTGTTCGGAATGCTCAGTATTCTCGCCGTGACAGCAGTCATTATCATTTGCACAATGCTGCTTAATAAGCTTGCAAGGAAGAAAAAATAAGGCAAATTAAAAGGGTTCTGCTGCGAATGGAATTTACCATTCGCAGCAGTCCGTTTTCTTCAGCTCAAAGTTTGCTTCACTGCGGGCTGCGTTTGTTTCATGAGCTCCAATGCTTCCTCCTTGCCGTCAAATGTAAGGAGTCTTAAGCCAACCTCGGGCGTTATCATGCCGCGTTCAACGAGCTTAAATACAGTTTCGTTGTTATTGATGACGGAAAATGCGTTCTGCTTAACGACTTTAACAGTTATTCGAAGTTCGGCAGGCAGCTTTGCTATTTCACCGAGGGCAGCGGAAACGCTCTTTAGCTTCTCAACATCGACTGCGTTTTCCGTACCAATGGCGTTGAGCTCCGCCATGCATCGGCGTTTAAGGGTGAATTCCTTTTCAATTTCGATTTCCTGCATGACTGCTCGCCTGAAGCCCGCATGTATGCTCTTTGCAACCATTCTCGAACGCTTGCCCGATGCCTCCTGGAGTGCGGCAATTGCCGTTCCGCTGGTTACACCTGCATTTGTCATGCCGCGTGCAAACTCATTTGCACCGGATTCCTCCTTTATGGTGTGTCTCATGTCCGATATATACTCAAGGATGTATGCAGGCAGCGGTGCAGTACTGAACCACGTTATTCCATTAAGATTCTCGCCCTGATGAACCTCCTTTGACCAATCCCGAAGGTCATCTGCGTCAAAACCGCTTGCACTTGTGAGCAGCAGCTTGTTGTGGCTTGCGAGCAGGGCATTCTTCATCACTATCTGGTCCAGCTTATCAGAGTATCTCTGTGCAGTTTCGAACAAATCGACAAATCCATAGCCCAAACAGCTGCCCTTTCTTACAAAGAGCGGAGTAATGACAAACGGATATTCTCCGTGCAGAAAATACCCTTCCGGTTTAATAAGGCGGCTGTCCTCAAGCATAATCCCACCTGCAAGCTTCATCATATGCACATGATACTTATCAGCCTTGCTGTCATAAACCCTTCTCCAACACTCAATGAGCAGGATGCTCCTATTGTACCTCGGTGTCAGCAGATCGTCCTCTGCAAGATCCAAAAGATACCCGTCTTCCTTAAGCTTATCGGCCTTTTCCGGGTAATACTGGTCGAACCAATCCCTCGTATGGTGTGTGAATTTGAATATGGCCCTGCAATCCGCAATATCCGTACACAACGGGTCGAATAATATGCTCCTGTTATCTACATGTCTTACGAAAGCTCCGCCTATACCGCCATTTGCATCCGGATCAAACCCGATTTCCTGCACGCTGTATCCGCCGACGAGCAAATCATGCGTGAAAAGCGAGAACTCTTCATCATACGCACAACGCAGGTGGTTCTCCTTGATAATGTGCGTCATTAGTGATGCCAGATTTCTGTATTCTTCTCTGTCCGCACTGATCACCGCTTCGGGAATATAATCAAAGAGGTCGGCCCGAACATTTTCAATAGTACTCTGTATTATCGGGGTAACGGGTCTGGGTTCATCCGGAGATTCAATCTGAACATCGTACCAATGCTCTCCTCGATACATTCTCTCACAGCGTTCCAACCGGGACCGCTCCTGTGCATAGGCTTCATAAAACTCCCTGAAGAGTGCGTAAAGCTCCCTTGCCTCAGAGTTGTCTTCCTTTCCGTTCTGTTTTTTTATTATCATTTCATTTTTCCTTTCCGTATTTTACATCCATCGTGATGCAGACCTTTTCGGCAGACTCAGCGGGTCATAGGTGGGTTTCATTTTCTCTTCAGGCAGTCTGCTCCTTCCCGGTCTGCTCATCAATCCGTACCGCAGGGCCTCTGGTGCATGGTCATTGCCGTCGGCAGCATCCTCACGATTCCTGCTGTCGTACTGCAATGCCGGAAGCTGCTTTATAAGATTCGTGCAATCCTCAAAACAAAGCCAGCCGGGGTCCCCGTCCGCTAAAGGGGCCATGTACTCTCTTATGCGGGTCCACCCTGCAACTCGCATGTTGTCCGCAGGTAACAGCGGCATTCCGGCATGTGCAAACAAATCCGCAAGAGTCTCGCCTCCGAAACCGCCCTTCGCACATAGCATTGCTCCTCTATTCTGCCACATATCGGGTGAAGCAACGGTGTACCGTATTTCTTCACCGGTTGACAACTCAATTACTTTTTTTGCAACGTCTGCCGCACGGGCTTGGCTGACATACAGTTCCCGGTATGTATAGACCCTGCCTTCGCCGTCAACTGCATGCCAAAGAACACAACAGGGATCATTATAGCCCCAGTCCATTGAGCGGAATTTTCTCCACCATTTTGGTATTGAAAATGGCTTTGTCACATGCCTTTCACGTGAAAACTCACGAAAATACTGTCCGGCGTGAACATCCCAGTCGCCGTCGAGATGTGCCCTTCTCAAATCCTCCGGCAGTGCCATAAGCTGTTTAACGTAATTTGGGTCGGCATTCATGAGAACTTTGTTGTCGTAAATTTTTGCCGGGATAAAATCATAGTCATTTGGGTTTTCATTCTCCGTGTATTCCCTGTCAATAAAGAGTCTCTTCACCCATGCATGTCCCACATTGCCGGGATTGCAGGTGTAGTACATTCTCGGTGAAAAATCCCGTCTGGTCGTTCTGTTGCAGGTCGAAAGAAACTGCATTTGCTCCTGTGTAAAGTGTGTTGCTTCCTCAAGCCCTATCACAGCATATTCCTGTCCCTGATACTGGTAGACATCCTGTGCGGTGTCGCAATATCCAAGCTTGATCCGCGATCCATTGGGAAATTTGAAAACTCTTTCGCTCGAGTTGTATACGGCAAACCCATAAAGCTCTTTCTGCATCGGTATAAGGTGGTTTTCACGAAGTTCGGGAAGAGTCCTTCTCAACAGCAGAATGTTCAGCTTTGGGTACCGCAACGCAAGCAATATGAACTTACGCCTCATTGCCCAGCTCTTTCCGCCCCCTCGGGCACCACCATATGCGATGTGACGCTTCCGCGACAGGAAAAACTCCTTCTGCCGTTCATTCGGCATCCCTTCAAGCCTCAGCTCCATCCGTTTTTCCTCCGTCTCACTTTTCACTTAATTTAACCTTCGCCCGCTTGGGGAAGGGGGGCGATGTGCGTCGCACCCCCTGCGGGTTTGCGTTGATTTTATTAAGTTACTAATATTATAGCATAAAACTAACTGTAAAACAAGCAATATATTTGTTTGGTAGTGCTAAAAACTGTACAGTAAACCCATTGATTTTATTCTCCCGTTGTGGTATTGTTGACTCCGCATTGATATGATGCTGGCATTAAAATCAGCTTATTAGAGAATTTTTTTAGATTATGAGTAAAGGAAAGTCAATGTCATTAAGTTGTCTTTTAAAACCACAGCCCTGGCTATGGCCCTGTTAAAGCAAAGCGTATGCCGTGTTTAAGGAGAGCCTATGGATGTTTTTTATTCACGAAATTAATTATTCTTTTTCCTCAGCAAAAGCAAATTTACTTGAAGGCATAAAAAAGACAGCCGGCTTTCACCGACTGTCATCTCTTTATTTTTTAATTACATCACAGTGCATATATGGAACGAGAACCTCCGGAATACGGATGGACCCATCGGCCTGCTGATAATTTTCGAGTATTGCGGCAACGGTCCTTCCGATCGCAACGCCGCTGCCGTTGAGGGTATGGACGAGTTCCGGCTTACTGCTCTTTTCGCGGCGGAATCTTATCTGTGCGCGTCGTGCCTGGAAATCCTCAAAGTTGGAGCAGGAGCTTATCTCGACATACCTGCCGTAGCTGGGCATCCACACTTCAATATCGTAGGTCTTTGCGGAGCTGAAGCCCAAGTCGCCCGTGCTGAGACACACGACACGGTACGGAAGACCAAGACCCTGAAGAACACGTTCGGCATCGTTAGTAAGCTTTTCAAGCTCGTCATAGCTATCTTCGGGCTTTACAAACTTAACCAGCTCAACCTTGTTAAACTGGTGCTGGCGGATAAGACCTCTCGTATCTCTCCCGGCACTTCCCGCTTCGCTTCTGAAGCAGGCACTGTAAGCACAGTATTTAATCGGAAGATCGGCACCGTTTAAGATGTCGCCGCGATGAAGATTCGTTACGGGAACCTCTGCCGTGGGGATGAGGAAATAATCCGTTCCGGTTACTTTAAAAGCATCTTCTTCAAATTTGGGCAGCTGTCCGGTGCCCGTCATTGAAGCCCGATTGACCATGTACGGGGGAAGGATCTCAGTATAGCCGTTGGCGGTATGCGTATCGAGGTAGTAGCTGATTATCGCCCTCTCAAGTCTTGCACCCAACCCGCGGTAAACAGTGAACCTTGCTCCGGTGATTTTGCCTGCGGAGGCAAAGTCGAGAATACCGAGGCTTTCGCCCAAGTCCCAGTGAGCCTGCGGTTCGAAGCCAAACTCGGTGGGCTTTCCGAATCTGCGAATCTCGGAGTTGTCTTTGTCATCCGCACCATCAGGCACGCTCTCATGCGGAATATTGGGAATTTTCATGAGCATATCGTCAAGCTGAGCGTCAATGCCTGCGAGTTCCTGATCGAGAACTTTGATTTTGTCGGCAACCGTCTTCATCTCAGCAAGAATTTCGGCGGCGTCAAGCCCCTGTTTTTTCAGCATTGGAACCTTTGCTGAATCCTCATTGCGTTTCGCCTTGAGCTGTTCAACTTCCTGAATCAGCATGCGGCGTTTTTCATCGAGCTCCAACAGGCCCGAAACATCCGCACCTTTGTTGCGGCGTGCCTTCATAGCCTTTATCAATTCTTCGGGATTTTTTCTTATCCTTTTAATGTCAAGCATGGTTTCTCCTTTTTTCTCTCGTTTGAAAAAATATTTTACTGTGCCGAAATCCTCATCAAGACTTCAATCCGCAGCATTTTTTGTATTTTTTGCCGCTTCCGCAGGGGCAAGGGTCATTGGGTCCGATTTTTTTACCGACACGCTTCGGCTGCGGTTTGCTGTCCCCGGCAGGCTCAATGGGCTTTGCAACCTGTTCTCGCTTCTGCGGAGCAACCTTAAGTTCAACGTGGTAGAGATACTTTACCGTGTCGTTTCTTATTCCGGCGTTCATCTTGTCGAACATGTCCATACCTTCGTTGCGGTATTGAACGACCGGATCCTGGCTGCCCATTGCACGAAGCCCGATGCCCTGACGGAGCTGATCCATGGCATCGATATGATCCATCCAATGCCTGTCAACCGTACGGAGCAGAATAGTGCGTTCAACCTCCCTCATATCGACTGAAGCAGCAGCAAAACGCTTTTCTTTATCGGCGTAGACCTCATCGGTTATCCTCATCAGCAGCTTTTCAAGCCCGTTCCTCGTGGATTCCTTCAGAATGTATTCTGTCGCTTTCACTCCGAAAATATCGGTAAACTCATGTTCAAGTCCATTGTAGTCCCATGAATCCTGCTTCTGCTTCGGAGGGCAATAGAAATCGATTATTGCATCGATCGCCTCGTTACGCATGCTCATGATTGCGGGATGTACGTCCTCTCCCATGAGTACCTGGCGGCGTTGTGCGTAAATAAGCTCACGCATCTGGTTCATAACGTCGTCATACTTGATAACGTTCTTGCGGATATCGAAGTTGTACGACTCAACCCTCTTCTGTGCGGACTCAATCTGCTTTGTTATAAGACCAAGCTCCATGGGAATATTGTCTTCGGGCGTCAGCTTATTCATTATACCGCTCACACGTTCCATTCCGAAACGCTTCATAAGGTCATCTTCAAGCGATACAAAGAACTTTGTCGTGCCCGGGTCGCCCTGCCTGCCGGCACGTCCGCGCAGCTGGTTGTCAATTCGCCTCGACTCGTGGCGTTCCGTACCGATTATGCACAGACCGCCTGCATTGACGACTTTTTCATGCTCTGCATCGGTAATTTGCTTGTGTTTTTTGTAAATCTCGTTATAAATTCGTCGGGCTTCAAGCACCTGCTCATTCTCGGTTTCAACATGATTGGTCGCAGCCTCGATCATATCGTCGTCATAGCCGTTCTGACGCATCTCACGCTTTGCAAGAAACTCCGGGTTGCCGCCAAGCAGGATATCCGTACCGCGGCCCGCCATGTTGGTTGCAATGGTAACTTTTCCGAATTTACCTGCCTGAGCAACGATTTCCGCTTCCTTCTGATGGTACTTTGCATTCAGAACCTCGTGCTTTATCCCCCGTTTTGAAAGCAAACTGCTAAGATATTCCGATTTTTCGACAGTAACGGTACCGACAAGTATGGGCTGTCCTGTCTGATTTACCTTTATTATCTCATTGACAACGGCATCATACTTGCCTTTTTCGGTGGTGTAAACAACATCGTTGCAGTCCACGCGGCGGCAGGGACGGTTCGTCGGTATCTCCACAACATCCAGTCCGTAAATCGCAAGGAATTCATCCTCCTCGGTCTTTGCCGTACCCGTCATACCCGCAAGCTTATGGAACATTCTGAAATAGTTCTGGAAGGTTATCGTTGCAAGCGTTTGGTTTTCATTTTCAACCTTGACGCCTTCCTTCGCTTCAAGTGCCTGGTGAAGTCCCTCGGAATAACGCCTTCCTATCATGAGACGACCCGTGAACTCATCAACGATAAGAACCTGTCCATTTTGGACGACATAATCCTTATCACGAGTGAACAGTGCGTTTGCACGAAGAGCCTGCTTGATATAGTGGTTCAGCTCTGTGTTTTCGGTTGAAGCGATATCCGTGATATTAAAGTACTGTTCCGCCTTTTTAAGACCCTGTTCGGTGAGGGCGACTGTCCTTGCCTTTATGTCGCACATGTAGTCGCCGCTTTCGGGTTGTTCCTCGCCTCTCAGCATTTCGCCCTTGCCGAGCTTGATTATGTCTTCGCCCCTTGTTAGACTGCGGACAAAGCGATCGGCACGGACGTACATGTCCGTCGATTTTTCTCCCTGACCCGAAATAATGAGCGGTGTCCTTGCTTCATCGATCAAAATACTGTCGACCTCATCGACGATCGCATAGTTGAGTTCACGCTGAACCATGCTCTCTTTGTAGACCGCCATGTTGTCGCGAAGGTAATCGAAGCCGAATTCATTATTCGTGCCGTATGTGATATCGCAGTTATACGCTTCACGTCTCTGTTCTGGTTCAAGATCATGGACGATACAGCCGACTGTCAGTCCGAGGAACCTGTGGATCTTGCCCATCCACACGGCGTCGCGGGAAGCAAGGTAATCATTGACGGTGACAACGTGAACGCCCTTGCCCTCAAGAGCATTGAGGTATGATGGAAGTGTCGCAACAAGGGTTTTGCCTTCACCCGTCTTCATTTCGGCAATACGACCCTGGTGCAGCACGATGCCGCCGATAAGCTGAACATCGTAGTGTCTCTGGCCGATCGTCCTGACAGCTGCCTCACGCACAACGGCAAATGCCTCGGGAAGCAGGTCATCCAGTGTCTCTCCTGTTTTGAGGCGGCTGCGGAACTCCTCCGTCTTGCCGCGGAGCTGTTCATCGGACAGCTTTTTCATACCGTCCTCAAGTGCATTTATTTTTTTTACCAGCGGCTTGATTTTTTTTATCTGCTGTTCACTCGTATTGCCGAGTAAACGATCCAAAAGACTCATTCGTTACCTCCAATTTCGGTGATTGAATTATTATATAGCTAACGAGGGACGATGTCAAACATTCAATGCCATCTTTTTACGTTTTCTGCCGAAAAAAGCCTGAATTTTCCCCGAAAACACATAAAATAAGGGACTGCCGCAGAAAAATCCGGCCTCCGCAGCAGTCCCATCGGGCTTTCTATGTGTTTTCTATAGACCTGTCGGCATTACTTTGCCTCATTGACGATTGTTGCTCCCTCCATAAGGTCAATTATGAGATTGCCGTTCGCATCGACATTCGCAAGTGCGAGCATCGAAAAATCATAGCCGAGTGCACTGTACCCACTCAAGGCATGCAGCTGTTCTGATGAAACATATCCGTAAAGGAACGGGTAATAGCCTTCCCTGCCCTCGATCTTTACAACGGCCCAATTGAGTGTACAGCCGTATTCCGCATATGTCTTGGCCATTGACATCGCATGGTACCTTGCGGCGGCTTCATTGCGTTCAATGCCATAGTAGACATAAATCTGTACTGCGAACAATGCATCTTCATTTTCCTCGGCAAGGACATATTCCCTTGTTTTATCATCGACAAATGCTAATAAAGTGGTATGCAATTGCTTATCAGATGTCCATTCCCTTCCCTGACTGATAAAATCGGAAGCCGTCAGTATCCGTTTTCCTTCAAGGTCGTATTCGACCTTCGGGACTTCTTCTATGCTCGGTATGGGCGAAGCAGACAAGTATCCGGGCAAGCAGTCATAATCTGCCGGGCTTTGCTTGCTGCAAGCTGCTTTAATCTCCGCCTCGGTTACATCCTTGCCGGAAGCAATTACTTCATCGGACGTTTCGAGCCCATAATTGCTCCAAACCAAAACTTCTTTGTTTTCATTGATCCTGCCGAAAGCGAAATCAAACACCAGCGTATGGAACTTCTCGGGCATAATAAGGATCTGTTCTGCCGTCAGAAGACCGGTGAAGCAGACTTTGTAAGGCATTTCCGGAATCTTACTATCTACTATATTCCAGTCGATTATGTATCCTTCAGCCCGGAGCTGTTCATTCAGCCTGATAAGGTACTCCTTCAACGGTTCAAGCTCCTTCAAGCTTTCATCCTTGTCCGTCGGGACACGGAAATTCAAATTGACGGCGAAGAGGACGTCCCTGCCCCAGGTCGGATCTTCGATAACATCCTGCTCGGCTTGGTTTTTTACCCATATTCCGTCGAAATTTGCGGACATGAACACGTACTCTGCGAAAATTGTTACTTTGTCTGCAACATCATCAAAGCTGACAATTCTCATCTTGCTGACATCGGGAGTAGACTTAACATCCAACGCCGGTTCGGATACCGGCTGACCTCCGATAGCCTCCTGACTTTCCCTCGGAGCCTCTGTCGTGTCAACGGTGCCGGTGCTGCTGCATCCAATGCCTAAAGCGGCAGAGAGAAGCATTACAAGGCAAAGTGTGACTGAAACCATTCTTTTTTTCATTTTAAACTCCTTTCTTTGCCGTGCTTACCACACGGCGATACCTATAACTTGATTTGCTGTCGGCTGTGTTCCGACGCAGAATGAAAAGCATCCGCTTCCAAACTTATTTTAGCATTTATTTCCACACGTATCAACTTTGTTTATAGAATATATTCTTCTTGTATTTAAGCATAGCATCTCAACATCGTTGTCAATTTTTTGCATCTGAAAGCCATTTAAATGCAAATAAACAGAGAACTGCTGCGAAGGTTGATCTTAGCAGCAGTTCTATGCGTTGTTGCTGTTTGCAGACATTATATTTTCGCAATCACTTCCTGATTGTCGCTGAAAGCACCCGGCAAATGTCATCGAGCCAATTGCCCTCGTAGATCTCTATCAAGCCTGTATCACAGGCGGCAGCAAGCTTCGAGTTAATGGGCAGCTTTGCACTCATGGGAATGTTGAGCTGCTCGGCAACGCTTTCAACGCGGCTCTTTCCGAAGATCTCGCTGCGTTCCCCACAGCAGGGGCATTCATAATAGGACATGTTTTCGACAAGGCCGAGTACGGGAACGTTCATCATATTTGCCATTTTTACGGCTTTTTCGACTATCATGGAAACGAGGTCCTGCGGAGTGGTGACAACGATTATACCGTCAATGGGCAATGACTGAAACACCGTAAGGGGGACGTCGCCCGTTCCCGGAGGCATATCAACGAACATAAAATCGACGTCCTTCCACACAACGTCCGTCCAAAACTGCTTGACCGTGCCTGCGATAATGGGACCGCGCCAAACGACCGGGTCCGTCTCGTTTTCAAGCAGGAGATTTATGCTCATAAGCTCAATTCCCGTGTGAGTGCCGACGGGGACAATACCCTGTTCGCACGCATAAGCCTTTTCCTTTATGCCGAATGCTTTGGGGATAGAAGGTCCGGTTATATCCGCATCGAGAATGGCCGTTTTGTAGCCGGCACGCATCATATTTACCGCCATGAGCGAAGTCACGAGAGATTTCCCGACACCGCCCTTGCCGCTGACAACGGCAATAACTTTTTTTACACTGCTGAAACTGTTCAACGCTGCGGCAAAGCTCTCACTCTTGCTTGAGCAATCGACGCCGCAGGTGTCGCAATTGTGGGTACATTCTTCCATACTGTTCTTCCTTTGCCGCCGAGAAGGTTCCTGCCCCGCTCGGCACTGTTTTTCTGCCCCTATTATAACAACATTTTGGGCATTAACAACGGCAGCCGTAAAATATAAAGTTTTTTATAAACAAAATGCAGCACGGCTGCAAATTTCTTCCGTGCTGCATGTTTTCTGCTTCTCAGCTCAATTTTGTCCCTGCCCGGCATTAATGAAGCTTTCAATGCCGTCTGCGACTGCCCTGGCGAAGGTATCCTGATAATCCGGGGACTGGAGCAGGAGTTCTTCATCGTGATTGGAAATGAAGCCGCATTCGACCAATGCAGCGGGAGCAACGGGCTCGCGAACGACCATGAGGTCGTCTG
Organism: uncultured Clostridia bacterium; assembly: GCA_934633695.1. Classification (GTDB taxonomy): domain Bacteria; phylum Bacillota; class Clostridia; order Christensenellales; family CAG-138; genus PeH17. The sequence continues at coordinate 26,729 of CAKTYT010000009.1, forward strand.
CAACGGTATCTCTCCGCCGCTGTCCGGTTGCCGCAATTATGGAATCGAGAATCATTTCTGCAAGGCGTTCGCCGTCGGTTCCCGTCTGATACTTATAGAGCCTTACACCCTGTACGCTCCTGTCCTGCGGAAATGAATTCATATGGATGCTGACAGAAGCATCGAAAATATCGAGCTTCATTATCTGCGTTCTCGCACGCATATCAGCCCTTTTGTTCTCCGCAAGTGCATATTCACCCATTCTCGTCATGAGAACGTAGTAACCTTTTTCACCAAGTCTTTCCGCAAGGCGTTTTGCGACTTGATAGTTGAGTTCGCTCTCCTTCACATTCGTTTCAACACCAATCGAGCCCGGATCAAAACCGCCGTGACCGACATCGATAAGAATGATCGTTGCATCGGAGGGAAGGAGCTTAAGCTGCTCAAGTCTTGCATAAACATCTTCCATTGTTCCTTCGGTCGATGCATAGGCGAGCCCGTTTGCATCTACACCGCCGCCTGCCGGGGTTTCTGTCGGCTGTTCGGTTATAACTGGTGTTTCCGTCGGGACATCAGTAGCAGGCAGGTTTGTGATATCTGCTGTCGGTGCCTCCGTTTCGGACGGGTTCGGATTATTGCTGTCGCAGCTTGAAAATTTGCATACGGCAACAACAACTATCGTAATTATAAGCACGATAATCACGGCGACGAGAATATTCAATGTTCTTTTCACTGTTTTTTGTCTCCTATTGGCAATTTATGCCATATTATACCAGTCCACATGTTAAATTCTTTTAACACGCAGACAGGTACTGATTTTTCTTTTACTGTACTACCGGCTTGCAGTATCAGCTGTTCTCTTCAAACCATGCCTTTGCATATTCGGCGATGGGCTTAACAAGATTCTTTATCGTATGCCCGGTGGTATTCACGCAGAGCTGGTAGTTTTCCTTATCGCCCCACTTGCTCCCGCAAATGAGCTGACGGCGTTTCTTTCGCGATGCATCGATTTTTTCAATGCGGCGTCGCATTTCCTTTTCGGAAAGCCTGGAGCCATCCTCCTCGCGGCTGCGGCACCTTGCAACCTTTGAAGCCATATCGGCATAAACAAAAATGTTGAAAGGTTTAAACCCGTGGAGGATCTCATCAGCATTTCTGCCGACAATGATGCAGTCTTCACCCTTATTGGCAATGTCAAGCAGCACACGCCTCTCCGCAACAAGGATCTTCGTCAGATTCGTCTGCGGTTCAACGAACAGATTGAACGTGTGACCGTATGTTATGGGAAAATCCCAAACCGTCCCGTTTTCGAGCATATTTGAAACATACCCCTCGTCCATATTGCTTGCAGCCGCTATTGATGCAATTATCTCTCTATCGTAATAGACAAAGCCCAGCTCATCCGCAAGGCGTTTGCCGATCTCTCGGCCGCCGCTGCCGAACTCACGACTTACGGTTATAATACGCATACTGATTTACCTCCGTGATAAAGTTTCAACCGAGAGTCTCAAACTCCCAACATTGGTATTATATTATATGACGCTGACAAAGTCAATTGCTTTTGCGGAAAAAATTCCCGTTTGAACGTTTATTTTCATTCTGCATAATATCCAACGGCATTTTTCGGCGATTGTTGTCTTTTTTTATATGCTTTTATCCTGAAGCATTTTGCTTTGTGAAAACAATGTGAATATTCCCCATAAACCCCTCACTTTTTTTGTGCAGATTCAGTAAGATATTCACAGCAAGCCTTTGAGAATAGTTCACACCCTTTTCCACAGGTAACGGATAAAGTTATCCACATTATCCACAAGGTTATCCACTTTTCACTGCAAGAATGGAGTTTTCAATGTGGATAACTATATGGAATCTTTGGATAAATACGTTTAAACCGGTCTTTTTATTCGCATCTGCGGAAAAAATGCGGAAAGATTTTAAAAAATTTACATATATTCACACCTTCGCGTTAATAATTTATTTAAAATGCTCCCTAAAAACGCACAAAAAAGGAGCAGGCGTACGCCCACTCCGAAAAAGCTTGGTTTTATGCTGATTTATGCAAGACCCATCGCCATACGCATAACGCTTACGGCATCGAGAATCGAGACTTGGCCGTCAACGTTTACATCGGCATACTGCAAATATTCCGGTGAAATCTGTGCAAGACCCATTGCGTGTCTCATGATGAGAACTGCATCTGCCATGGAGACACTGCCGTCACCGTCAACATCGCCTACCGTACCCGGCTGCGGTGCCGAGCCTTCGGGATCGATTTTGATATTATCGACCCATACCCTGTCGGAGTATCCGTTGCCCGCATGACTCTTCTCGTACTTCCAGCCAATAACATACTCGCCGCTGTTTTCAATGGTGTAAGTCACTGTCGTCCAACCGGTCTGACCCGAGGCAACCTTGCAGGTGTAGCCGTTGATGGTAAGGCACACCCTGTCCCAACCGGCTTCGCAATCGGTCTTCCAGTCGAAAGTGATGGTTGAACCTGCTGCGAGATAGCCGACGTCAACAGTGAAACCTGCTTCGGTACTGTCAAGACCTGCAATGTCGCTGACCGCACAGGTTCTTGCACCATCCTGAGCAATCTGCCAGGGATGTACGGAATCATTTGTAAATTCGCGGTTCTCGCCCACGGCATTGACTGCTGCGTTGAAATCTGCCGCATCGGGTCCGCCGGGGTTGACGGGCTCGGGTTCATAATCCGTGATGTACTCAATATTGTCAAGCCATACGAGGTCATCATATCCGTCGACCGGGTCACCGTCGTTGTAGACAGTTCTGTTCAGCGTCCAGGAGAAAATCAGTTGTCCGTCCGTGGGGACAACAAAGGTGTAAGTATCCCAATCCGTCTCACCGTAGAACGCCGCCTGTATTGCCGTATTCATCCTGAAAAGCAATCTGCCGTTGAGCATGTTTATGCTCGTCTTCCAGTCAAATCTTACTGCATCGCCGGCATGGGCATTGTCAATGATCATATAGACCGTCTGCATATCGCAGTATGTGTGAGTAGTTGATTCAACGTACGTTCTTCCGCCGTCATTATTGACCTTCCACGGATTGGTTAAATCATCGTAGAAAGTGAGTGTGCCGCCCTCGACGTTAAGCACCTCATCAATGGCAATGCCTTCGCCGGGATCGTACGGCTCAGGCTGATTTCCGGTGATGGAAATGTTGTCGAGCATACCGCAGTCACTGCCGCTGTTTTCACTGCTGTCCTTTGAATAAATCCATTCAAAAGTGTAGTCGCCGTTGGCAGGCACGGTGTAGCTGTATGTGGTCCATGAAGCACTGCCCGAAATTCTGTTCACTCTCGTTCCGTTGGAATTGAAGGTGAGCCAGTCATAGTTACTTTCACTCGATACGGACCAATCGAAGCTCAGAACCTGTCCTGCGGTAAGACCCCTGAAAACAGCAGTGATCTTCGAAGAGCTGCTTGCCGTATGGTAATTGCCGGATTTCATGTAGACTCTGCTGCCTTCCGTGACGATCTGCCATGGGTAGGAGTTTCCGTTAATAAAGCTCAAATTGCTGCCGGGAGCATTGAGTGCTTCATTGACCGCTTCGGGCGTTGCAACGGGAGTGGGTTCGATTTCGTAATCGGGCATTGCGAACAGGCACTGGAGAGAGTAGCCGTAATTGCCGCCGATTGAGCCGAGGTCGGTCGCAAGCCCCGTCGCAAGATCGATCCTGAGGAGGTTTGAAAAATTGCCGGCGGGAATCGTGCGGAGCCTTGCGGCATAGATGCAGTTGCCGGGTGCATAATAGGTTGCACCGACGATTCTTTCAAATGCATGGTTTGCAGCACGGCCAAGAGTTTCAATAACGCCGTTTTCATCGAAAATAATGCTGTTGCCGTATGCATCAGTTGAATAGAACCTGCCGTTGCCTATGTATGCAAAGCATGTGGTCGTATCGATTTCCTTTTCCATAAGGTTGCTTACATCAGTGAGACTGCCGTTTGTAAGGTTAACTGTCATGAGGTGGTATTCGGGCATCGAGAGACCGTCCGGGTCGGTATTATCCCACATTACCATTGCGTACATGATATTTCTGTCTGCGGCATAGGTCATGTCAACGACGCGAGTATCCTCGGAAAGAGTTGCCAGCTTCTGAGAAGTCCAGCTGCCGTTTGCATTTGGAGTGATCTTGTAGAAGGAGTCGGGCATTGGATACATGTCGTCCGCATCAACGAGTTCGATATAATCGAAAACATAGGCGTAGATAAAACCGTTGACGTACTCCGCCGCATAGCAGTTGACGTCACTGATCTGCAGTGCCATTTCAAGTGCATTGGGGTTCTCCGAATTGAAGCCCACAAAGGTCTGCGGTGTCTGAAGGTGTGAAGTTGTGTTGTTGAGTTTATGCTCGGCAAACCCGAAAAGGGTAGTGTCAGTTTCGCTCAGCACATCGGCACTGCCGGATTCTGCGGTAATGCCCACGGGAATGAGCACCAGCAGAAGACAACACGCCATAATGATGGATAAAAAGCGTTTCATTATTTTTACTCCTGAAAAGTTTTTTCGGAGCAGGTTCCGCACGCAAACTGCTTTTTGTCGAGATTCCGCCCCGTTCCCCAATATTATATCACCATAATTCCCGCCTGGCAATAGCCGATTGAGAAAACAGCGAAACAGTTTTTGTCAACGATCCTAAAAAGTCATTTGTCATCTTGGTGATATGCGACCTCTAGTCCTACCCTGTAAATGAATTCAAGTACAGTCGGTGAAAATGCCTCGCTGCGTCCCGGGAAAAGCTCACGCAAGACAATGTTGTCATCATCGTCCCACGCAACTTCTATTGCATAATCCATGCACCGAAAGAGCTTCGTTTCCGCCTCATCATATTCACCGGACAGCATTTCCGAAAGCTTCGCCTCTGTTTTGCTTGCTTTTCCGGAAAGATCGTTGGCGGCAACTATGGCATATACGAGATAATCAAAGCCCTGATGCTGCGGTTGAAGTCCGAGCTTCACCAGTTCCCGTTTCACATTATTATCCTTCTGCATGTTTGCCCCCAATTTTCGCTTACGCACTTGAGTGCTTCGGCGATTTTATGCAGTTTATCAATGCCGTAAAATCTTGTCAATACCCCCTTCATTTATGCGGTTTTTCATCAAATTACACTGTATGATGCAATTTTACTTATTTTATTGCCGTTTTATCGCCTAATCCGTGAAATCATATTGCCAGGTGCATTTGTTTGTTTTTAATATATTTAACAAAAAACGAGTGAGAATCCGATTTTAATCCGGAATACGATTTTATTCAACGGTTTATACTTTCCTCTTTTCCATTTTTTAGCGTTCCTGTTTGTTTCTGCGAAACACAAATTTAACACAATTGACACATTTGCCGCTTGAAATCCTTACCATATGTTGGTATACTGATACTTACAGACTAATCTATGGAGGTATCATCATGACAAAAACCAGAGTTTTTGCCCTAATTGCGGCCATTACCATGCTTTTCTCCGCATTGGCATGTGCAGGAGGAGGGCATTTACAGACGGCGGAACCGTCGTCAAGCCCGACCGCACTTTTGATGAACTCTGCAACCCCAACTGTTCCAGTTACGCAGTTCGTTGAAACAGCTGCTCCCACGCCGACCCCCATTCCCTACGAACCCATCACTTCATGGCCCTGCATTTCTCCCGGGGTATACCCTAAGGTTGACGGCTCAACCGCAACCATCCCCCTTGCCGAAGGGCTTAGAATGCTCCTTACCGGCTGCTCCCGCGAAGAGGCAGAGGCAAGCATTGATTTCAGCACAACAGATTTTTCTTACCATGCCCTTGCCGAGGGCAATGCTGACTTTCTTCTCGTATACGAGCCTGCTGATGCTACAAAATCTGAGCTCGACCCGTTCAATAAAATGACCATGATCCCGATAGGTCTTGACGCACTCGTTTTCATCGTAAACGAAACAAATCCTGTTCAATCCATCTCAATTGAAGATATCCAGGGTATTTATACCGGCAGGATAACGAATTGGAAGGATCTTGGCGGAAATGATGTCCCCATTGTTCCCTTCCAGCGTCCCGACCTGAGCGGAAGTCAGACCCTGATGAAAAGGCTCTGCATGAAGGGTATTCCGATGATGGAGCCTTCTGAGGACAGAATTTCTCAAGACATGGCCGATATTATTGAAGATGTTGCGATGTACGACAACACCCACGGCGGTGCGATCGGTTACTCCGTTTACTATTACGCAAAAAATATGTACACCCAGCCCGGGGTTCGCTTCATCGCAGTAGAATGCTCCATGCCTTCAGATGAAAGCATAAACTACATGAGTTATCCTCTCATCAATCCCTTTTACGCCGTTCTTCCCAAGAACCGCTTCAATTCTTATGCATATGCCATCGTCCAATGGCTCAGGAGCGAAAGCGGCCAGTTGTTCATTAAAAGCTGCGGCTACGTTCCCATCATGATTTTTGACGACTAAACAGAACTTATTAAAGCTTGGTATTCGGTGCCGAGCTTTATTCATAACCACGACCATTTAAAGGAGGAAAAGTATGAAAAAGTTATTGACCTTTGGGCTAAGTCTTTTCACTGTCTGCGTTTTCATTGCATCCGGATGCAGCAAAAAACAACAGATTGATGCGACCCCTTCACCCGTGCCGGCAACGCCATTACCCACTCTCATCCCCACCGAGGTTCCTTCGCCAAAGCGTACTGAAGAACCTTCGCCGACTCCATTCGACATTTGGTCCTACTCTCGTCCCAAAGGCTCGTCGATAACCGATGAAGGATCCGGTTATAATGTCGAGATCCCGTCCCTCGGCAATCAAGTCTCGGATACACCCCTCTTTGACGAAAATTATTACCTCATTTTGCCCTATGGACAAGGTCACCACTACATACTTGACTGTTACGGAAAGCTCGTAAACACGTTTCACTCACCTCTTTACCGCTTTTACGGCATATACAAAAAAGATGCGATGTGCATGAATTATTCTCTCAAGGACATGGCTTTTATCGAGAATGAATCCACGGAGCTTAACGAATCCTCTGAAGGATTGTACTCCTTCTTAAAGTTTGATTATCCTGAAAACGGGGGAGGCCGCATTAATGTTCTCTGTTTGAGAGACTGGAGGGACCACGTTTCGCTCGATTATGCCCTCCCTGCCCCAATCGATTATTATTCCTGCTACGGAGCATTGCGTCTCAACGGCAATTATGTTCTTCTGCCGTTTACTCCTTACTGCGGTGAGCCGGACAGCAATCCCCTCAACTGCGATCCCTTCGTTATTGACAAAAACGGAAAGGTCCTTCGCACTCTCGACAGGGACGATTTCGATGGTCTTATGTGTATGCTCGGTGAAAGCTACTTCCTCAAGAAAGCCTCCCGCTCCGATGAAATTTACGAATGGGACGTCATCGATGAAAGGGGCAGGATTCTTTTGTCCAATGTCCGTGCCGTCGGTATTGAGCCTTTCACTGTTGGGTTCGAAGACGACGACACCTACTTTCGCTGTACCGATTACCTGCTCTGTTCCGACGGTTACTTCTATGATTCAAAGCTCAACAAACTGGCAAAATACTGCGGCGACGACCCTGCGACCGTTGAAAGATACGGAAACTACCTTGACGGCTACCCCTACCGTGCAATGGGCAAGACCCTGAACTCCGTTTCATCGCCTGAATATAATGGTATCCCTGCCGTTCACACCTATGAAAACGGCATGCAGTACGTTCAGACAGAATATGGAAATTACTGTCTGTCCGTCCCCGATTCAAGATTTGTCGGTGTCGGACGCCACATGGGCTGGTTCAGAACGGGCTCCGGCGATGACATAGAGGATATTTTTGTCAACCTAGATACGGGAGAAGTGATCCCCTATTCCGGAGATGTTAGCTACAGGAGAATTGCCGACTGCTTCGTTTATCGTGAGGAGAATCCCGATGTGTTTGCATATGAATCCACTTCCTATGATATCCTTGACTGTCACGGCGTTGAGCATCATTTTGTCGGAAACATCATTGCAGTCACACCCTTTGAAATGGTTATTCTCTGCCGCGGTGCCTATGTCGGGCTTGCCGACTTGGACGGCAATTGGATTTTCAGAGTATTGAGAGAAAGCATTGCGAATGACACTCAAATCTCTTATTACTAACATGCTAAAAGAAATTTGAATTGCAATTATAGTTATTTGCAATGAACTTTTTCGCACAAACCGGACGTTTTTCCCTTTGCGTCAGCTTGCATTTCCCTCGATTAGATGGTATGATAAGATAGGTGGAGGTTGAAAAATCCATGGAAATGATCGTAACAAACAATCCCCGTGTGAACGATGAGTTTTCGCAGAAAAAGGCGGTCGAATTTATCGATGGAGACATCACTGCGGTGTTCACAAGAGTTCGCGACAGGATCCACAAAGGATACAAGCTGCTCACACACCCGCTCAGCGGTTCGGTCAAGCCGAATGAGACTCCCTTCAAGACGGTTCTCATCTGCACCTGTCCGGAGCTTGACCTTCCTTCGTTGGAGCTTATCGAGAACGCACTCGATGCCTGCCGGAAATTCCCCGTCAAGTATCCAAACATGGCGAAAGACATGCTTGACGATTTTTCCCTGATCGATTTTTCTCTCTTCTCCTCTGCCATAAACCCTTTTTAAGGGTAAATCAGGGTTTATCATGAGAATGCTGTTCACATGATAATAGATAAATCGGCTTATGCCGAAAATAATTTGGAGGTGCAAATTGAAGTTAGAAGTCGGATACATTGATATCCACGACATTCGCTTTGCGGATACTTCAAAGCTTGAAGACGGCGTTATCTACGTTGACAAAAAAGCTTTGGAAGAAATCGTTCTTGAAGACAAGAACATTGCATCCGTTGAGTTTGAAATTGCACGTCCCGGCGAGAGCGTTCGAATTACTCCCGTCAAGGACGTCATTGAGCCTCGTGTAAAGGTTGAAGGCCCCGGCGGTATTTTCCCCGGCGTCATTTCAAAGGTTACCACCGTCGGCAGCGGCAAGACGCATGTTCTCCGCGGTTCCGCGATCGTGACCACCGGCAAAATTGTCGGCTTCCAGGAGGGTATTATTGACATGACCGGCCCCGGTGCCGAGTACACTCCCTTCTCAAAGACTCTCAACCTCGTCGTCAACATGACCCCCGTTGAAGGTCTCGGTCAACACGAGCACGAACATGCCAACAGAATGGCAGGTCTCCGCATTGCAACGTACATCGGTGAACTCGGAAGAAACGTTGAACCCAACGAAACAGTTGAATACGAGACCCTCTCCATTACCGAAGGCATAAAGAGATATCCCGATCTTCCCCGCGTTGCATACGTTGAGATGCTCCAGAGCCAAGGTCTTATGCACGACACCTACGTTTACGGCGTTGATGCAAAGCGTTCCCTCACCACCATAATCACTCCCACAGAGCTTATGGACGGTGCGATCATCAGCGGCAACTGTGTTTCCGCATGCGACAAGAACACGACCTATCATCACCTCAACAATCCCGTCGTTCACGATCTTCTCGCAAGGCACGGCAAGGATCTGAACTTTGTCTGCATAATCATTACGAATGAAAACGTCTATCTCGCAGATAAGGAGCGTTCTTCTGACTGGACGGCGAAGCTTGCCGAGCTTCTCGGCGTTGACGGTGTCATTATTTCCCAGGAAGGCTTCGGCAACCCCGATACCGACCTCATAATGAACTGCAAAAAGGTCGAAGCTAAGGGCATTCCCACCTGCATTATTACCGATGAGTATGCCGGTCGTGACGGTGCTTCCCAGTCCCTCGCGGATGCGGATGCAAGTGCAACGGCAGTTGTCACCGGCGGCAATGCAAACGAGCTTATTACTCTTCCCAAACTCGACAAGGTCATCGGCGACATCTCCGTTGTTGAGAAGATTGCCGGCGGTTTCAACGGCAACCTCGCTGAAGACGGCAGCATTACCGTCGAGCTTCAGGCAATTACCGGTGCGACCAACGAGATGGGCTTCAACAAGCTCAGTGCAAGGTAAAAAGGAGCGTATAACATGGCAAAATTAAAAGTTGTACACTACATCAACCAGTTCTATGCCCAGATTGGCGGCGAAGAAAAGGCTGATTACAAACCCGAAGTCCGCGAAGGCTTCGTGGGTCCCGGCATGGCGTTCAACCAGGCTTTCGGCGAAAATGCCGAAATCGTTGCAACCGTCATCTGCGGCGACTCCTATTTTAATGAAAACATTGAAGAAGCCAAGGCTGAGATACTCGACATGATAAGGTCCTATCAGCCCGACCTCTTCATTGCGGGACCTGCTTTCAATGCTGGCCGTTACGGCGTTGCATGCGGCACGATCACCGCCGCCGTGAAGGAAAGCCTCGGCATTCCCTGCCTCACCGCAATGTACGAAGAAAACCCCGGTGCGGACATGTTCAAAAACCAGGTCTACATCGTACCGACCAAGAATTCCGCCGTCGGTATGCGTGACGCCGTAAAGAAAATGGTTCCCCTCGCTCTCAAGCTTGCAAAGGGTGAGAGCATCGGAGCGTCGTGTGTTGAGCATTATATGCCCAACGGCATCCGCAAGAACTTCTTCGAAGCAAAGCGCGGCTCTGCCCGTGCGGTCGATATGCTGCTTGCAAAGATGGCAGGCAAACCCTTCACGACCGAGTTCCCCATGCCCGATTTCGACAGGGTAACTCCCAACCCCGCCGTTAAGGACCTTACAAAGGCAAATATTGCTCTTGTCACCTCCGGCGGTATCGTTCCCAAGGGCAACCCCGACCACATCGAATCCTCCAGTGCTTCCCGCTACGGCGAATACTGCCTGGACGGTATTGATGATTTGACTGCCGAAACCTTTGAAACCGCTCACGGCGGTTATGACCCCGTATATGCCAATGAGGATGCTGACCGTGTTCTCCCCGTTGACGTTATGCGTGATCTCGAAAGGGAAGGCAAAATCGGAAAACTCAACTCCTACTATTATGCAACCGTCGGTAATGGCACGGCTGTCAAAAATGCGAAGAAATTTGCCGCTGAAATCGCTCAGAAGCTCCTCTCCGCAAACGTCAGTGCTGTCATACTGACCTCGACCTGAGGAACCTGTACACGTTGCGGTGCAACAATGGTTAAAGAAATCGAGCGTGCGGGTATTCCCGTCGTTCACATTTGTACGGTCACTCCTATCTCCATGACGGTCGGTGCGAACAGGATCGTTCCCGCCATCGCCATCCCCCATCCCCTCGGCGACCCCTCTCTCTCCCACGAGGAAGAAAAGGAGCTTCGCCGGAAAATCGTCGAAACTGCTCTTCGTGCCCTTACGACCGAAGTCAGCGATCAGACTATTTTCGAGGTAAAATAATCTTTTCGGCTCAATACCGAGCGAAACATTTATTATGGAAAAAATTTACGATGTCGTTATTATCGGCGGAGGTCCCGCCGGTCTTGCTGCGGCGAGCTATGCAGGAAGAGCCCGCCTCAGCACTCTTATGGTCGAAAAGGCCAAAGAAGGCGGTCAGATTGTTATAACAGCTGAGATTGAAAACTACCCCGGCTGTATCGAAGGTGAAACAGGTCCCTCACTCATTCAGAGAATGAGCGAACAGGCGACCCATTTCGGTGCCGAAAAGGTCATTGACACCATCGAAAGCGTTGAGCTTGAGGGCGAGATCAAGCACCTCAAGGGTCAAAAGGCAGAATACCTTGCAAAAACAGTCATCATCGCAACGGGAGCTCATCCCCGTCCCATCGGATGCCCCGGCGAAAGAGAGCTTACCGGCAAGGGCGTTTCCTATTGTGCAACCTGCGATGCCGCTTTTTTCGAGGATATGGACATCTACGTTGTCGGCGGCGGTGATGCCGCAGTCGAAGAGGCAATGTACCTGAGCAATTTCGGCAGGAGCGTTACCCTTATCCACAGGCGTGACGAGCTTCGTGCCGCAAAGTCCATCCAGGAAAAGGCTTTTGCGAACCCCAAGATGCACTTTATGTGGAACAGCACCATCGAGGAACTCCGCGGTGACGGTATTCTCGAATCCATGACCGTCAAGAATACAAAGACGGGTGAACTCACCGTCATCGATGCCCCTGAAGAGGACGGCACCTTCGGTGTGTTCGTATTCATCGGATTTGAACCGCACAGTGAGCTGTTCACCGATAAAATTGAAATGAAAAAAGGCTACATTGTCACCGACGATGATATGCATACTAATATCCCCGGTGTTTTTGCAGCGGGCGATGTCAGGGTCAAGAGTCTCAGACAGGTCGTCACTGCCACCGCCGATGGTGCGATCGCCGCAATGCAGGCCTACAAATATCTGAACGAATAATTCGTTCTCAACATCGGAGGTTTATTATGGTAGAACTCAACAAAGAAAATTTTGAAGCAGAAGTTTTGCAGGCAGAAGGCTATGTTTTCGTCGATTTCTACGGCGATGGTTGCGTTCCCTGTGCGGCTCTGATGCCCTTCGTTCATTCCATGGCAGAAAAATACGCCGCAAACCTTAAGTTCTGTTCGCTGAACACGACAAAGGCAAGGCGTCTTGCCATCGGTCAGAGGGTTCTCGGTCTTCCCGTCATGGCTATCTACAAGGATGGTCAGAAGGTCGAAGAACTCGTCAAGGAAGACTGCACCGAGCAGTCTATCGAAGCTCTTATCAAGAAATATATCTGATTGAGCTGAACGCTTCCCTATTTCAGCATCATCATCTGCCCTTATAGGCAAGATGCTTGCAACCCTATTATTGAGGAAAGGAGGGTATGTTCATGAGTATTCTCAACGGCAAAAAGGTCGTTATTATCGGCGACCGTGATGGTGTACCCGGACCTGCTATCGCAGCGTGCGTAGTTACCGCCGGTGGAGAACCTGTATTCTCCGCCACCGAGTGCTTTGTCTGAACGGCTGCCGGTGCGATGGATCTTGAAAATCAGAAGAGAGTCAAAGAATACGCCGAAAAGTACGGTCCCGAGAACGTTGTTGTTATCCTCGGTGCCGCAGAAGGCGAAGGTGCCGGCCTTGCAGCCGAAACCGTTACTAATGGCGATCCCACTTATGCAGGTCCATTGACAGGAGTCCAGTTGGGACTGAGCGTTTATCACATTTGCGAAGAAGAGATCAAAGCAGAGGTTGACCCCGCCGTCTATGACGAGCAGGTCGGCATGATGGAAATGGTTCTGGATGTCGACGATATCGCATCCGAAATGAAAGCCATTCGCGATCAGTATTGCAAATATTAAGCTGCTGCCGGAGGCAGAGGCTTAGGTAAACAAATAGCGGAGCAGTTCGTCCGGAACCGGCTTTTTGTCGGGTGGTCGTTCTGCTCCCTTTTTTTGGGTTTTTCCCCTTCCTCAATATAAAATTCAACGATGAATTGAACTCTGAAAGGATTAATTTAAACATGAACGCAGTCATTAAATCCACCGGCTATGTCCTCGTACATACTCCGGACATGATTATGCAGAACGGTACGACACAGACAACCGAACGTATTGTCAATCCCGATTCCGAATACCTTCGTCAGCTCCCCTCTCATATCCGCACCTATGAGCAGGCTCTTGCCTATATGCCCAATCAGGTGTACATCGGCAACATGACCCCCGGCGAGCTTTCAAAATTCCCCCTCCCCTGGTACGAAACTCCCGCCGAGACCCCCGCCCGCTACGGCAGGTTCGGCGAAATCATGCCCGAAAACGAATTTTACCTGCTTATGCAGGTATGCGACGTATTTGAACTGGTTTGGCTTGAGGAGAATTTCGTTGCCGAAACGCTTGAAGCATTCAAAAAGCATCCTCTCATGAACGAAGGGATCATCTCAAGGGTAAATGCAGGCGTTCCTGCAAGTGAAGTCGAAAACGCAATTGCAAACGACGGTGCAGAGCCTCTCCTCTTCAACGGTAAAAACGTCGGCTTCATCAAGCGTGCACACGACGTTGACACAAACCTCTCCGCACACGTTATGCTTGAGAACATCGTTTCCAAGGCCTCGAACGTCCTTGCAGTACTGCACCTCATAAAGAATTCCGGCATCAACCCTGCTGAGGTCGAATACGTCATCGACTGTGCCGAAGAAGCCTGCGGCGATATGAACCAGCGCGGCGGCGGCAACTTTGCAAAGGCTGTTGCCGAAATTGCAGGTCTGACCGGTGCTTCCGGCTCCGATACAAGGGCATTCTGTGCCGCTCCCGCTCACTCCGTTATCAATGCAGCCTCGCTCGTCAAGGCGGGAACATACAAGAACGTCATCGTCTGTGCAGGCGGGTGCACCGCAAAGCTCGGCATGAACGGCAAGGATCATGTAAAAAAAGGTATGCCCATCCTTGAGGATATGATCGGCGGTTTCGCAATCCTCATCTCCGAAAATGACGGTGTAAACCCCGAGATCGATACGACCATTTGCGGCAGGCACACCGTCGGTACGGGGTCCTCTCCTCAGGCTGTCATAACTTCTCTCGTTGCAGAACCCCTCAGCAGGCACAACCTTAAAATAACCGATGTTGATAAGTATGCCGCCGAAATGCAGAACCCCGACATTACCAAGCCGGCAGGTGCAGGAGACGTCCCTCAGGCAAATTATAAAATGATTGCCGCACTCGCCGTCATGCGTGGGGAAATGGAACGCAAGGAAGTCGCTTCCTTCGGCGAAAAGCACGGTATGCCCGGTTGGGCCCCAACTCAAGGTCATATTCCTTCCGGCGTTCCCTACCTCGGCTTCGCAAGACAGCAGATCCTCGACGGCGATATCAGCACCGCAATGATCATCGGCAAGGGCAGTCTCTTCCTCGGTCGTATGACAAACCTTTTTGACGGTGTTTCCTTTATCGTCCGCAAAAATGAAGGCAAAAATGAAGAACCTGCTGTCGTCTCCAATGACAAGATCCGCAGTATGATTGCCGATGCTTTCCGCAAGTTTGCGGGAGAAATGCTCATCGACAGGGAGTAAGTTATGGAGAATACCGAAAATACTATCCGCAGAAAAATTGCCGAAACCTTTCTCGACGTTGCAAAGGGTCTTGAAAGCGGTTCGTTTGCACATCCCGTCAAGGTCGCTCTCACCGCACTGGGCAGTGAACACGGCGAACAAATGATGGCAGAAAGTGCCTGTGACGCCCAAAAGAGCGGTATTTCCGTTGCCTATATCGGCAGCAGACCGCAGGAGGGCATGGAGTCTTATGTTGTTTCGGACGATGAGTCCGCACACAAAAAAATGGTCGAGCTTCTCGACTGCGGTGAAGTCGATGCCGCAGTTACAATGCATTTCCCCTTCCCTATCGGCGTTTCAACCGTCGGAAGAGTGAACACTCCGGCATTTGGCAGAGAAATGTTCCTTGCTACGACAACGGGGACTGCATCCTCCGACAGGATCGAAGGAATGGTCCTCAACACGATCTACGGAATCATTACCGCAAAGGCCTGCGGCGTTAAGGACCCGACTGTCGGCATTCTGAACGTTGACGGTGCAAGGCAGACCCAAATGATTCTTGAAGAGCTTCAGAAAAACGGTTATTCAATCAGCTTTGCTCAGTCACATCGTGCGGACGGCGGCTGTGTAATGCGTGGAAATGATATACTTGCCGGCAGCTGTGATATTATGGTCACTGACCCACTCTCCGGCAATATCCTCACCAAGCTGCTCTCGGCATTCACCACCGGCGGAAGCTTCGAATCCATCGGGTATGGCTACGGTCCCGGCATCGGCAGAGATTATGATAAGCTCATTCTCATCATTTCCCGTGCTTCCGGTCGTCCCGTCGTTGCAAACGCAATGCGTTATGCCGCCGAACTTGTCCGTGCGGATTACAGAAAAATTGCAAAGGCAGAATTCGAGGCCGCTGAAAAGGCAGGACTGTCCGCAATCCTGGAAAAGAGAAGGAAACAGCCCGAAAAGCAGACCTCAGCCACTGCCGAAATCCCCGCACCTCCCAAGGAAGTCGTTACCGAAACCTATTCCGGTATTGAGATCATGGACCTCGACAATGCCGTCGCCGAACTTTTCAAGGCCGGCATCTACGCCGAGAGCGGAATGGGCTGCACCGGTCCGGTCGTCCTCGTTTCAAAAGCAAATTACGAAAAAGCCGGTAATATCCTTCGTGCAAAGGGTTATATCGGCGGTTAACCCCCTTTAATAGCGAAAACCCCATATGCTTTCGTGTGTGGGGTTTTCTATTCCCTCTTATTGCCGATTTTTCAGGCAAGAAATACAGGAGAAAAAATGACACAACCAGCAAAACCCGGCGAGCTTTTCCGTATGCTTCCCAAAGTGGATGAACTGTTAAAGCGGCCTGAAATCGCAAACTTATCCGAGACATCACAGCGAAGCACCATCCTTTCTGCGGTACGCGAAGTACTCGAAGCCCTCCGCCATGGCATTGCCGAGGGCAGGATAACTTCCCCGGACGAACTCTCGACATGTGCAGTCGTTGCCGAGGTGACGGATAAAGTCAATTCAATGGAGCAGAGGAGTCTCCGCACCGTTGTAAACGGCACGGGCGTAATCCTTCACACGAATCTCGGAAGGGCTGCACTGAGTGAGCGTGCCGCAAGGGCAGCATTCAATGTCGGCAGCCGCTTTTCAACGCTTGAATATGACATTGATGCAGGTTCAAGAGGTAATCGCCACTCTCATATCGAACGCCTGATCTGTTCCGCTGTGGGGAGCGAGGCCGCAATGGCAGTAAACAATAACGCCGCCGCCGTGCTGTTGGTTCTCTCCGCTCTCGTCAGCGGCAGAGAAGCAATTGTCTCACGTGGCGAGCTGGTAGAAATCGGCGGTGCGTTCCGCGTTCCCGATATCATGGTGCAGTGCGGCGGAACTTTACGTGAAGTCGGAACGACCAATAAAACGCGTCTTTCTGACTACGAGAGTGCTGTCTGTGAAAACACTGCCGCCATTTTGAAGGTGCATACGAGCAATTTCAAGATCGTCGGCTTTACCGAAAGTGTCGAGATTGACGAGCTGTGTTCATTTGCACACTCAGTCAACCTCCCCGTTATTCACGACATCGGCAGTGGCGTTCTGTTCGACACGGGAATTCCCTGTCTGAAAGCTGAACCGACTGTCAGCCGCAGCATTCGTGCAGGTGCGGATGTAGTGTGCTTCAGCGGCGACAAGCTGCTCGGCGGTCCTCAGGCAGGCATTATTGCAGGCAAAAAAGTGTACATTGAAAAGCTTAAGCATCATCCTCTCGCAAGGGCACTGCGTGTTGATAAGATGACTCTTGCCGCACTCGAAGAAACTCTTTTCTCATGGAAAAGCCTTGAATCAGCACTGCACGATATCCCCACACTGCATTTTCTCAGCGAATCAGGTGCAGAACGACAGAATCGTGCGGATGAACTTGCCTCTCTTCTTCGTGAAACCTCCGGTTCCGCCAGGGTCTGCGTTGTTTCGGACAATTGCCAGGTCGGCGGTGGTTCCGTCCCCGGAGAAGAACAGGAGAGCTACGCCGTGTGTATCGACATTCCCGGAATTTCTCCCGCCGAAATTGAACTTTTTATGCGTACACGGGCTCCCGTACCCGTCATCGGGCACTTGCGTGATGACAAATTCCTGCTTAATATTGCCGCACTGAATCGAGAAGATTTCGGTTTGATTTGCACGGCATTGAAATTGATAGGTGGCTAAAATATGGAAAGACATTGCATTATCGGAACGGCAGGCCACGTTGACCACGGCAAAACAGCCCTTATCAGAGCATTGACGGGCATCGACACGGACAGGCTTGAAGAAGAAAAGCAACGCGGCATAACCATTGAGCTTGGTTTTGCCTATCTCGACCTTCCCGACGGCAGGCGTGCAGGCATAGTTGACGTTCCCGGTCACGAGAAATTCATCAAGAACATGCTAGCAGGCGTCGGCGGGATGGATCTTGTTCTGCTTGTTATTGCGGCGGATGACGGATTCATGCCGCAGACAAGAGAACACCTCAGTATCCTATCGCTTTTAAATATTCACCGTGGAATAATCGTCATTACAAAGACAGACCTCGTAGATGATGAGTGGCTTGAGATCGTCAAGGACGACATACGAAGTCAGGTTCAAGGCAGCTTCCTTGCCGAGGCTCCAATGGTCGAAGTCTCTTCCTACACCGGGCAGGGCATCGATGAACTTCGCAATTTGATTTTTGATGAGCTTTCAACGGCCTCTGCAAGGGATCTATCCGTTCCCTTCCGGCTTCCCGTTGACAGAGTGTTCTCAATGGATGGCTTTGGCACAGTCGTAACCGGTACTCTCGTCGAAGGCAGGATAAACGACGGAAGCGAAGTCATGGTCTACCCCGGAGAAGTCACCGGCAGGGTTCGCCGCATACAGGTTCACAATGACACTGTAAAATTTGCAGAGGCCGGTCAGCGTGTCGCCCTCAATATTGCCGGACTTAAAAAGGGTGATATCGAACGCGGCTGCACCGTTGCAATGACAGGAAGCATGCAGAATACCCTGATCATGAACACGAAGATAACAATTCTTCACGAATGCACACGCCCCATTCTGACTGACTCACGCCTGCACTTTTACCATGGCACTCGGGATGTACTCTGCAAACTCATTTTGATCGATACGGATATGCTCTCGGCTGGGCAGGAATCCTTTGCACAGCTGCGGTTCACCGAGCCGGTTTCCGTAAAGAACGGGGATAGATTCGTACTGCGTTTCTATTCGCCCCTTGAAACCATCGGCGGCGGCAAAATTCTTCTCAGCGAAGCAAAAAAACATAAAAAAAGTGCTGAGTTTCCCTTCGAGCGTTACTCCGCATTGGATACCGGCACGGACGGCGAGAAGCTCTGTGCCCAAGTTTACCTTTTGAGCGACCGTTTTCTAAATGAAGAGGAAAACTCAAAGCGTTTTTCACTCGGTCCCTCTGCCTTTAAGAAGCTCCTGCCCGACTTTATTGCAAGCGGTGAAATAATACGGCTTTCAACCGGAAGCCTGCTGCACAGGGACTACTGTCTCCATATCGGCAGGATAGCAAAGGACCTTCTCGAACGCTACCATGCGGACAATCCCCTTGAAGCAGGCATGCCCATTGAAGAATGCCGCGGAAAGCTGTTCTCCGGACGCGAGCAGGCAGCTGCCGATGCAGTACTCGGCACAATTGCAGACCTCGGCATAATAAAGCTCAGCGGCGGGATCGTTTCCCTTCCGGATTTTTCGATCAAGTTTTCACCCGAACAGCAAAAGCTCACCGAGGCAATATTGAACCGTCTCAAAACCTGCGGACTTGAACCGCCCTCCGTTGACGACCTCATGCAGCAGCTTTCGCCCAAAGACAAGGCAATGTTTAAGCAGGTCGTAAAAGCGATGGTCCAGTCCGGCGAACTCGTCGTTATTTCGCCGACGGTCATGTACCACTCTTCCGCTTACGAGCAGGCCTGCAAACTGCTGGTCGATTATTGCAGAAACAACACCGAAATACTCCTCGGTCAGTTCCGCGACTTCATAGGTACGTCGAGAAAATATGCAATTATGCTCCTTGAATTGTGGGATAAGCAGGGTATAACAAAAAAACAGGGAGATATACGCATTCTCTGTGAAAATCCTTTTAAAAAAGCTTGAGCAACCGGTGATTCCGTGCTATAATGGCTACTGCTCGGCGATGGTGGCGGATGGGTGCTGGTGTGTCCTCCGGTCTTCAAAACCGGTAAGAGCGGTTAGGAGCCGCTTAGGTGGGTTCGATTCCCACACGCTGCCGCCATAACGATAAGTCCGTACTTCTGCGGACTTATTTTATTGCAAAAAACGGGGGAACCCGTCCCCCGTTCCATACACTATTCGATTTCTATAAAATTCTCTTCAAACTCGGTAACATAGCCGATAATCCTTGCCTGCGGAACCGAACGCTTCATTTCTTCGAGCATTTCGTCGGCCTCGGCAGGATCTGCTGCAATCAGCAGACCGCCGCTCGTTTGCGGGTCAAAGAAAATATCCTCAATCGCTCTGTCCATACTGCGGCACCATGTGACGCCCTTGCCTGCATACTCTCTGTTCCTGTACGCTCCCGCAGGAATAAAGCCCATTTGGGCAAGCTCATACGCTTCTTTGTGGAATGGAACAAGAGCAGACTGTATGTGAATGGTACAATCGCTTCCCTGAGCCATTTCATAGCCGTGCCCCATGAGAGCAAACCCAGTAACATCGGTACAGCTGTGAATCTTGTACTTCACCATAACGTCTCTCGCCGCCTTATTGAGCGTCGCCATTTGTTCGTAAATACGTTCAAGCACGGCTTCCTCGACCATATCTGCCTTTCCTGCCGTGGTGATGATTCCGACACCAAGGGGCTTCGTCAAAATGAGCTTGTCTCCCGGCTTTGCTCCACTGTTCGTCAGCACCTTTTTCGGGTGAACAAATCCGCTCACTGCAAGACCGTAAATGGGTTCCGCACCGTGAATGGTGTGACCGCCCGTTATTATTGCCCCTGCTTCATACGCTTTTTCATACCCTCCGCGCAGGATCTCCTGAACGGTGAACTTGTCCATCGATTCCGGTATGCACATTATGTTGAGTGCGAGCTTAGGTTCGCCGCCCATTGCATAAACATCACTCAATGCATTTGCTGCGGCGATCTGACCATACATGAACGGGTTGTCAACTATCGGCGGAAAAAAATCCGTCGTCTGAACTATTGCGATATCATCCGTCACTTCATAGACGCTTGCATCATCGCTCTTGTCATAGCCGACAATGAGCTTCGGATCCTCATGAGTTCGAAAGCCCTTCAGCATTTTCACAAGTGTCCCTGCTCCGACTTTTGCTCCACAGCCTGCACAGGAGGCCAGCTTTGTCAATTTTACTTCCGTTTCCACAGCCTTTTTCATCCTTCCGCTAGATAGACGCTTTTGTATTCTCCGTTCTCTATTCTGTATACACCCTCGACTTCCCAGGAATCATCGTCGGGAATTATTGGTTCGCCTTCATAGCTTACGCATGTGCCGCAGCTGCTGCTCAAAGAACGAGGAACGGGCATCAGCCTTGCGGTGATGCCCTTTTGTTTGCATTTTGCTTTGTAGCTTATAGCTGCAAAGTGTGAATAGAATGTCGCAATATGTTCCATTTACTTTTTTATGGTCAGCGTGTACTCGCCTCCGCATTCCTCGCAGGTTACGGAGTATCCTGCATGTTCCGCAAAACGAGTAACGTTCTCCTTTGAGGCGACATTGTCGACTTTCATCATGTACGCACTCTCTCCGCTCGCCATTGCTTTTTTTATCATAACAACGGGTTCGGGGCAGGAAAGACCTCTTGCATCCAATTCTTTCATAACTATAACCATTGCTTCCGTACGGACGAAAGCATCCTTTCATTTTTGATGACAGTATTGCAGAGCAGTCTCAGGCATCCTTCTTTTTGAAGGTGTTGAATACCGCAATGAGTGAAACGACAACGATACCAATGATAACTGCAATCTTGCCGTTTGCAGTGGGACCGTCGGCACTTGAAGCAAGGCCGAAGTTATGTGCAAATGCAGCACCTGCGATAAGACCGATGACGGTAATTGCACTGTCGCTGTTGCCTTCGCCCGAAAGCACGAGCTGACGGAGGGGGCAGCCGCCGAGAAGAGTGCAGCCGTAACCGACGAGGAGCATGCCGAGCATATTCCACAGCCAATCAGTATGGGCAACGGGCTGACCTTCCATTGAAAGCTTGAAGAATACATTCGAAGTAACTGCATTGAGAATAAGGTTTGACGCAAGTGCAGCAACAAATATTGCAACGAAGCCGAGGATGAGCTTCGTCTCTTTGAACAAAATCAGGTCGCGGAAACCTCCGACCATGCAGAGACGTGTCTTCTGGGCAAGAGCACCGACTATAAGACCTGCTGCAAGACTGATTAAAACGTGAGCATGCTTTGAGCCGGGGCCTTCTGCGGAGAAAGCGAGAACTGCGGGGACGCACAGGAGAAGTGCCAGCAGTACGAGCATTGAAGCGGGGAAGATTCCTCCCTCGACCTTGGAGAGCTTATAGGTACGCCTGAGCGAATAGCCCTTGTTGAGGAAAAATACACCGCAGAGAATACCGATAACAAAGCCGACAAGACCGAAAACAGCATTGAGGTCGCCGCCTGCAAGGCGAAGAACCATTCTGAACGGACAGCCCAGGAACATCAGGCAGCCGATCATGACAAAGAAGCCGAGTGTGAACCTTGTCATAACGGAGCTTCCGCCGCGGGGCTTGAATTCTTTTGTGCAAACAGCCATGATAAAGCTTCCGAGCACAAGACCTATAATTTCCGGTCTAATGTACTGGACGACGCCTGCACTGTGCAGTTTCAGACTTCCTGCCGTATCACGCAGGAAACATGCAATGCAGAAACCCATATTTGAGGGATTTCCGAACAGAACCAACAGTGCGGAGATGACGCCGATGACAAGACCGGCGACAATGATGAAAATTTTTTCTCTTTTGCTTTTCATTCTCTCACCTTTCTTTGGGGCATTCCGTACTCCGCATCGTCCCACGCGGAGCACAGCCTACCCAACACGGTATTATGATTATCTATTTTACACCACTCCCCCGGCTTTGTCTAATAGCTTTTATCCATACCCCCGAATAATTTATTTGATTTCTAAATGAATCTATGGTATGATTACTCTTGGATATAATTTTTGCAGAAAGGAACCCGATGCAGCATGAAAGGAATTTACCTCGACAACGCAAGCACCTCCTTTCCAAAAGCTCCGCTTGTTGCAAATGCAATTTCCGACTTCATTCTGAATGGCGGCTGCAATATCAACCGAGGCGGATACGAAAGTGCATATGAAGCGGAGGAGCTTGTTTACGAAACACGCCGCCTTCTATGCAGCCTTTTTAACGGTGATGACTGCAAGCTCACTGCATTCACAAAAAACATAACCGAATCGCTGAACATCGTTTTAAAGGGACTGCTCCGCCCCGGCGACGATGTCCTTGTTTCAAGCATGGAGCACAACGCCGTAATGCGTCCCCTTGTCCAGCTGAGCCATCGGGGCATTTCGTTTCGCAGGATCCCCTGCCTTTGCGACGGATCTCTTCCCACCCAAACACTCGAACAAACCCTGCTTTCACTCATAAAACCCTCCACTCGTGCCGTTGTAATGACACACGCAAGCAATGTCTGCGGAACAGTCCTGCCCATTGCCGAAGTGGGCGAAATTTGCCGCCGTCATGGGATTTTTTTCATTGTGGATTCCGCTCAGACAGCCGGAATACTGCCCATTGATATGAAAAAATACAATATCTCCGCCCTCTGTTTTACGGGGCATAAGGGTCTGCTGGGTCCGCAGGGCATCGGCGGTTTTCTGCTGCGGCACGGTCTTGAGAAGGAGATTGAACCACTGCTCTCGGGCGGAACGGGAAGTCTCAGCCATACCGAAGACGTGCCCTCCTTCATGCCCGACCGCTTTGAAGCGGGAACGCTCAACCTTCCCGGCATAGTCGGACTTAACGCAAGTCTTAAATATCTCGATTCGATAGACAACGGGACGATCCTCGCCCATGAGCTGATGCTTACTCAACGCTTTCTGACGGGTCTTGAAGATATTGACGGGGTTCTTCCCGTCGGCAAGACAGGCGTGCAGGGGCGTGTGGGTGTCGTTTCCGTCAGCATTCCCTCGATGGACATTGCACAGGCTGCATACAGGCTCGATTCCGAATACGGTATAATGACGCGGGTCGGGCTTCACTGTGCCCCTTCGGCACACAAAACGCTCAATACCTTCCCCACGGGAACGCTCAGGTTCTCCTTCGGGTACCAAAATACTTCCGACGAAATTGATTTTGCCCTCGATTCACTCAAACGAATCGTATCGGGATCACGATAAAACAACACGGAGATGCAGTATGGATTTCAAACAATTATTAACATTCGTTACCGTTGCTAAATGCAAGAATTTTACACGTGCAGCGGAAAAACTCTTTATTTCCCAGCCTACTGTCAGTGCTCATATTTCCGCTCTCGAATCGGAGCTGAAATGCGTCCTTCTCGTACGAACGACCAAAACCATTGAGATAACACAGGAAGGCATGGAGCTATTTGAGTGTGCGGAGCGAATTCTCCGTCTGCGTGATGATTTATTGGAAAAGCTCTCCGGCAAGGCAAATAAAGTCATTCACATCGGTGCTTCGACCACGCCTTCGGCGTACATTCTGCCCGAAATTCTGCCAAAATATCGCAGGCTGCACCCCGATGTTCACTTTAACGTCCATCAGAATGACAGCAGAGGCGTTATTAAGGACATTTCGAACGGCAGTATCGACCTGGGCATTGTTGGAGCAATGAACAACGACAAGAACCTTTCCTTCCACGTAATTTGCCGCGATCGTCTCGTTCTCATTACGCCCGCAGACAGGTCGTTCCTTGCCATGAAGCAGGAAGCCGACCCCATCGGCAAAATACTCACCGGTTCGCCGCTCATCATGAGGGAAAGGGGAAGCGGCACACGCGAATGTGCAGAAGCTTTTCTCGAGAAATCCGGCATTGCCGAAAGGGATTTAAACATCATTGCCGCCTTTAACGACCAGGAATCCATCAACAAAATGGTTGCAGGCGGTCTGGGCGTTGCAATCGTCTCGGAAATGGCCGTCGGCGACTCTCGGGCAAGCGGAAAGCTCCTCACCTTCCCTCTGCCCGATTCAGCCGCAAGGAATTTTTATATAGCCTACAAGAATGAGCCGAATCTTTCCCACGACACAAGCAGCTTCATCAATTTCGTTCTTTCCACAATGAGCTCCCAAAACAAATAATTCTGTTTTCAAAAAAGAACGTCTCGGGCAATGCTTCCGGGACGTTCTTTTTTACAGGCTTCACTTTTTTCTGCCAAGATACCGGAACACATTCTTTTTGTATTCGATATAGGGCTGTCCGAATACGATTGCCAGGTATTTTTCCTCCTGCAAAATCTGAAGATGCAGCATTACAACGGCAAAGACCGTGAAAAGTCCCGTAAGAAGGTTGAAATACATCAGCAGCACGCCGATGTACATGAAGTCGAATCCCAGAAATGCGGGGTTTCGACTGAACCTGTAAATTCCGTTTGTAACGAGCTTGGTTTTGTCCTTCTCCGGTATTCCTGCACGCCAGCTGTCCCTCATGCACAAGATTGACACAAGGAAGATAACATCGCCGATGACTGCAATGCAGAAGCCCGTGAACCTCGCATTCGCAGGCATATGACTCCAACCGAATGCGATTGAAAGCAGCTGAGCAATGACGATTCCAAGTGTCGCAATGCTCATCAGGATCTCAACAGTGTGAATGGACTTCTCCTTTCTCCTGCCGATTTGCCTCGTTATTATCCCTTGCTTTTTCTGTACCAGCTGCTTCGTGAAGTAAATTCCGTAAAAAATTGCAAGCACCAACAAAGACAGCACTGAATACATTAATTGCTCATTCTGAAAAAAACTCATTTCTATTTCTCCTTATTTTATCGATTTTCCGAATTCAAATGCCTCGCTCAACGCCACGCCCTTTTCAATGTCGCCCTTCTCGCGAACGCCGCGAACGAGGACCTTTCCCGCATCCTCAAGCTTAAAATAGCTTAGTGCCAAGCGGTATTGAGTGAGTATGGAGTCAAACATTTCCGGCAGCTCGGCCGCTCCTGCGAGCAGCAACCCCATGCTTCTTACCGGAAAAGTCTCTCTCATCGGCGTGTGCAGACGGTCGATAACTGCTTTAAGCTGTGCGGAGATTCCATAAAAATACACGGGTGATGCAAGCACCAGCATGTCCGTTTTCATCATTTTTTCATAAATAATGGTCATATCGTCCCTTTTCGCACATTTGCCTCCTTCACTCACATAGCAGTAATTACAGCCTATGCACGGCGAAATATCGAAGTCCGCAACCGGCAGGACCTCTACCTCGTTGTTTTCCTCCGCACCCTTTGCGAACGCTCTTGCCAAGAGCTCGGTATTCCCGTGCTTTCTCGGACTTCCGTTTAAAACCAGTACCTTCATCTGTGCTTTCACTCCGCCTTTGTCTTGAATTCGTGTCTCCTCCGTTATTTTAGCACAAAAACATTGTCAATGTGAAGGGCAGACCGACCGCTCCCGCCAATATTTAACTTGTCTTTCATAGGCCGTTATTGCACCCAACGGTGAAATATGTTAAAATCAGGCTGAGTTTGTTTGTTTTTTTACGGCGTTAAATGCCAAATGGGCAGGCTTGCAGTAAATTTTTCGGAGGGCTGTCAATGGCGAACTTCACCGAAAGGGAAATTAAACGCTCCTTTATAAAGCTTTTGAATGAAAAACCGCTGAAAAAAATCAGCGTACGCGATATAGTTGAGGACTGCGGCATCAACCGCAATTCTTTCTACTATCATTTTCAGGATATTCCCGCATTACTTGAGGAAATCGTCACCGAGCGGTCAACGGCGATCATACAAAAATACCCTCGCCCCGATTCGCTTGAAGAGTGTTTTCGTGCGGCATTTGAATTTGCTCTCAGTAATAAACGTGCTGTGTACAATATTTTCAATTCTGTAAACCGCGACCTCCTCGACCGCGAATTGCTCAGGCTGTGTGACCAAACTGTATCCGCATACATTGTGGCAAATCACCCGGAGGGCGAATCTTCCCCTCTAAGCGGCACTGCTGTACAGCGTTTCATTAAATGTGAACTTTTCGGGTTGATCATCGACTGGATGAACAACGGTATGAATGAAAACGCTCTGAACGAGCTTATTCACTTTGCTGAGTTCTGCAAAGAACTTTTGCCCGCCATAAAAGGCAAATAACCGCTGACCATTGCTCCCTTCGGGGAGTTTTTTTTCTCTCGTCTTTTGTTTATTCATTAACGTCCGATCCGTTTATGCACCGGAGTACTTTTGACCAAAAAACATTCACTTCCCGCCATGCATCCGCTTTTTCGTCAGCCGTCAGTCGAGTGCCTGTTTATTTTTTAGGTGTGCAGCGTTAGAATTCGACCATAAAAAAGAGATTTTCCGAGGCACATGCCGTTCGGAAAAAGGAAAGAAGGCAAACGCTATGAAACTTCGTTCAACAAAACCGCTGCGTGCGGCAAAGGGGCTTTACATTGCCCTTTCTGCGGCACTGTGCCTTATGGGACTGCTGCTCATAATCGTCCCCGGCTTTTCCGCACAGTTTGTCGGCATACTCTGCGGTGTACTGCTCATTGCATTCGGTATTGTCCGGCTGGCAGGTTATTTCTCCAAGGATCTATACCGGCTGGCATTTCAGTATGACCTGACGTCCGGCATACTTCTCATTCTGCTCGGCACTGTCATGCTCTGCAATCCCGGCAGCCTTATGACCGCCGTCTGCATAGTGCTGGGCTTCTTCATTCTGACAGATGGATTGTTCAAGATTCAAATTGCACTCGATGCGAAACGATTCGGGCTTCCCAAATGGTTCCTTGTCCTTGCATTGGCTGTACTGACTGCAATTCTCGGTGCCGTCTTGATGTTCCGACCCGGACAAGGCACGAGGGCATTGATGATAATGTTCGGCGTCTCGCTGCTGTCGGAAGGCATTTTGAATTTCAGTACAGCATTGACCGCAATTAAGATCGTCCGCAATCAGGTTTCGGATGTCATCGATGTCGAGTTTCAAGAGTAACTCCGTCCCCTCATTGAAAATAAAGCGAAAGAAGGAAAACAAAAGATGCGATTCTCCAAGGCGGTCGTTAAATACCGCATACCGATACTTATTCTTGCACTGCTGCTCATGGTCCCGTCCGTACTCGGCATGGCAAAAACAAGAATAAATTACGACATGTTAGATTACCTTCCGGCAGATATGGACACGGTTATCGGCCAAAATGAATTAATGCAAGATTTCGGCAAGGGTGCCTTCTCGTTTATTGTTGTTGACGGTATGTCCGACAAAGATGTCGAAAAGCTCTGCGGAAGGCTCGAAAAAGTCGAACACGTTGAAACAGTGCTATGGTACTCTTCCCTTGCAGACATCACGGTTCCCAAGGAATTGCTGCCGGACAGCATATACAACGAGTTCAACCATGGGACTTCGACGCTTGTGGCAGTGTTTTTGGACAGTGCAACCTCAGCTGACGTCACCATGGATGCGATAAGACAGATACGTTCCGAATGCGGCAGTCAATGCTTCGTTTCAGGCATGTCCGCACTTGTTACCGACCTTAAAGACCTCTGTGAGAAGGAAGAGCCGGTGTATGTCGGCATTGCAGTTCTGCTCGCATGTGCTGCAATGCTGCTCTTCCTCGACAATTGGCTGATACCGTTCGTGTTCCTTGCCTCAATCGGAGTAATGATACTGCTTAATATGGGCACGAACATCTTCTTCGGGGAAATTTCCTACATCACAAAGGCCCTTTCCGCAGTACTCCAGCTTGCCGTCACGATGGACTACTCGATCTTCCTCTGGCACAGCTATAACGAGCAGCGGACGCTGCACTCCGACCCCAAGGATGCAATGGCCGCAGCGATTCATGCAACATTGACAAGCGTTATCGGCAGCTCTGTCACAACCGTTGCAGGCTTCATCGCACTCTGCTTCATGTCCTTCACCCTCGGAAAGGACCTCGGTCTCGTCATGGCAAAGGGCGTTGTTCTCGGCGTTCTCGGCTGCGTAACGGTTCTCCCTGCGATGGTGCTTGTGCTTGACAAGCCTCTGCAAAAGTCAATGCACAGATCCCTGATCCCCGACATGAAGCATTTTGCAAAGGGAAGCACTCGAATCTTCCCCGCATTCCTTGTCATCTTTGCCCTGCTGATCCCGCCTGCATACTACGGGTACAGCAAGACAAATGATGAAGTCTATTATGACATGGGACAATGTCTGCCTGAGGATATGGAGTATGTCATTGCAAACTCTAAGCTCTCGGAGGAATTCAACATTGCGTCGACGCACATGGTGCTTGTTGATGCAAAGCTCCCTGCAAGCTCCGTCCGCAGTATGCTGAAGGAAATCGAGCAGGTCAAAGGCGTTAAGTATGCACTCGGTCTTGAATCCGTCATCGGCTCCTCAGTTCCCGAAGAGATTTTGCCGGACAGCATAACGAGCATACTCAAGAGCGGCAAATGGGAACTTCTGCTCATAAATTCCGAATACAAGGTTGCAGGCGACGAGGTCAACGCTCAGATCGACAGCCTGAATTCCATTATCAAGCGTTACGACGATTCCGCCATGCTGATCGGTGAAGCTCCCTGCATGAAGGATATGATAGAAACCACCGGTCACGACTTTGAGGTCGTCAATGCAGTTTCGATAATTGCGATATTCATCATAATCGCCCTTGTCGAAAGAAGTCTCTCCCTGCCGTTCATCCTTATTTCGGTCATTGAGCTTGCAATTTTCATCAACCTCGGGCTTCCCCACTATTTCGGCCAGTCCCTCCCCTTCATTGCCCCGATATGCATCAGCACGATCCAGCTCGGTGCGACCGTTGACTATGCAATACTCATGACGACACGCTACAAAGCAGAGCGTCTTTCCGGAAGCTCCAAGCGTGAGGCCGTATCGACTGCACTCGCAGCGTCCGTTCCGTCCATAATCGTATCCGGTATGGGACTGTTCGCCGCAACATTCGGTGTTGCCGTCTATTCGGACATCGACATCATCAGCTCCATGTGCATGCTCATGGCAAGGGGAGCCGTTATCAGCGTCGTGTGCGTGATCTTCTTCCTGCCAGCACTGCTGCTGCTCTGCGACAGGATAGTCATTGCAACAACTCTCGGAATGAGCGGGTTCAAAAAGCACGGCAGCTGCTGACCATCGCAGCAGCACGCATCGACCGCCGAACGCCGTTATTCGTTCGGCAGATTTAAAGTAACTTTTCGGAGGATTAATACAATGAAAAAAAACATGACAAAATCGCTTTGCATCACACTCTGCACTCTCCTTTTCGCAGGCAGCCTCGGATTCGGAGTTCATGCCGCCGTATCGGACGAAAAGGTATTAAGCACGGCTACCAGCTCCGGTACGATCGTTTCCGACGCCTCCGGCATTTTTGCCGCAGATGCTGCTCCGACGGGCGGTCCTCTCACGGATAAATCCGAGCAGAATAAGAAAACCGAGACTGTCTACGTCTTCGCTTCCGCTTCCGGCGATGTGAAGAAAATAATCGTCAGCGACTGGATTCACAATCCACTCGGAAGCGACACCCTCATCGACAGTGCGGCACTGAACGATGTTGAAAATGTTAAAGGAGATGAAACCTATACCATGGATGGGTCCGGACTTCGCATATGGGATGCAAAGGGCAGCGACATCTATTGCCAAGGTACAACGGACAAGGAACTTCCCGTTTCTGTCAGCGTTTCATTCAGTCTTGACGGCACTCCCGTTTCCGCAGAGGAGCTTGCCGGAAAGAGCGGCAGGGTAACGATACGTTTCGACTACACAAACAACTGTTTTGAAACCGTTGAAATCGATGAAAAACAGGAAAAGATCTGCGTTCCCTTCGCAATGCTCACCGGGGTTCTGCTTGACGGAGATGTCTTTTCACATGTTGAAATTTCAAACGGCAAACTCGTCAACGACGGCGACAGGATAATTGCCGCAGGCCTCGCCTTCCCCGGCCTTCAGGAAAATCTCGGCATTGACAGTGAAAAGCTGAAAATTCCCGATTATGTAGAAATTACTGCCGATGTTGTGAATTTCAAACTCACCAACACCGTCACCATTGCGGCAAATGAGCTTTTCGGCAATGTTGATTCCGCTGAACTCGGCGATATTGACAATCTCAGAGCTTCCATGACCGAATTGTCCGATTCAATGACGGCTCTCATCGACGGCTCTTCGACACTGTACGATGGTTTGTGTACCCTCCTCGAAAAGTCGAATGAGCTTGCATCCGGCATCGATGCTCTTGCCGAGGGTTCAGCTCAGCTCAAAGCAGGTGCGGAAAGTGCGGCTCAGGGTGCAGGCAGTCTTTGCGATGGTGCAAATTCGCTTGCCGCAGGTCTCGCACAAATCGATTCCGGCAGTGCAAGTCTCAATGCCGGTGCAGAACAGGTCTTTATCTCACTGCTCGCAAACGCCTCTGCTCAGCTTACCGCAGCAGGGCTTGATATCCCCGCATTGACGATTGAAAACTATTCGCAGATACTCGATGCCGTCATTGCACAGCTCGGCGGCAGTGCTCCCGCCGTTGAACAGCTTAAGGCACAGCTTGACAGTTATAATGCATTCTACACCGGTCTTCAGAGTTATACTGCGGGTGTCGGCAACGCAAAGCAGGGTGCGGACAGCCTTGCAAACGGTACAAAACAGCTTCGCGACGGCACAAGTGCTGTCAGCAGCGGTATGAATTCCCTTTATAACGGCATTTTGGAACTCCGCAACGGCATGCCTACCCTTACCGATGGTGTTTCACAGCTCCGCAACGGTGCAATGCAGCTCTCCGAGGGATTGAGGGAATTCAACGAAAACGGCATTCAGAAGCTTGTCGATGCCGTTGACGGCGATGTTTCTTCCCTTGCTATAAGACTGCGTGCAACAGTCGATGTTTCAAATGCCTACAGATCCTTCTCTGGTCTCGCTGAGGGAATGGACGGCAGCGTAAAGTTCATTTATCGTACCGAAAGCATTGATTAGAGCTTAAAACCCGTAAGGGCTCCGAGCCTGAATACTCAGCTAAAAAGCGGTCACCTGACGTGGCTGCTTTTTTATGTGTAATTTGTAATGCATGATCCTGACCTATTGCTTGGAAAAGCTCCAGGCGGGCTTACGGCACGAAAACCATTTTTTCCGGTGATCAAGCTTTTCGGATAAATCAATTAAGCATTAAAAACTCTGCATTAGTCCATCCATGCTCTAAGATAAAAATATATCCTTGTTTCCCTTTCCGTCATGAATCCAAAATGGTATAATAAAGCCCATGATGTGAACATGCCTTCGGGCAAACTCTGAAATTCACATCAATAGGAGGAAAAATGAAAGAGCTTAAGAAATTGCTCAGCATTGCACTGGCGTTCTGCCTTGCGATCACGGTTTTCCCGGTTTATTCCGGCCTTGCGGAAGTCAATTCTTCCGTTACGGCAGAAAATCCGTCGAAACTTATCAACAACGGCAACCTCGTCATTGATGACGATGGAAGCGACGGTTACACAGGCGACTATGTCGTTATTTACAACCCTGATACGAGCAGCTACAGCTCCATGAACACGGGCAATCTCAACGGTCTCATCGAAACAGAAGTCGGCGACTCAGCGAGAGCTGCCAACGGTTTTAAGGCTGATGACCGTGGATATATCATTGATGTTGACAGTCTCATGCCCAAAGCGGAGCTTGACAAAACGGAACAGGGTCAGTCTATCTCCTTCAATGTCGGTGATACTCATACTTTCAATTTGTATTCAAGCTATTGTCCCCTTCCCAACCCCAACGTGGAGTTCAAGGTCCTTGCAAAGGGTGAGCATTGCTATATCTGGACGCCCACTTCAACTGCTGCAAACGTCTATCCCCTTGACGGCATTGACCCGACCTTCGGTCAGATCTGTGCGGATGAATTCGATTCCAAGTTCGACCTTATGCAGTCTTCCTTCGGCGACCATGCGAACGGTTCTCAGGGTGACGGCAGGCTGAACATTCTCTACTATAATATTGATGATGGCTGGCAGCCCGGTGAGGGCTATGTTGCCGGCTTCTTCTCCGGATCCGACCTGTCATCAAACGGAATGCCGATACTCAATATCGACACGTATCCCGGCGTTTATTATGTCAATTCACAGGGCGAAGTCACCATAGACATTACCGATACTTACAATACCATGGTGCATGAGTATCAGCATCTCATCCATTACTCTCAGGTCGGTTACAGCGAAAGCTGGATCACCGAGTGCATGAGTGCCGCCGCGGAAGAAATCTGCTACCCGGGCAGCAGCATCTCCCGCAGGGTGCAGTCATGGATGAACTACTCCTTCAACACAAACGATGATTGGCTCAATCCCCCTGTCGAGCATGAGTACGTTTCGTCTTGGGAGCTTCACAATGGCTATTCCATGTACGATTGGAGCAATTACCTCGATATGTCCGACAGGCTTGCTCTCTATGCACAGGTGTCTTTCTACGCTCAGTACATTTTCACCCAGTACGGCAACCCGACTTTCCGTGCAATTCTTGAGCAGATAGCTCAGGGCAGGAGCTTCTTTACGGCGTTCAGAAACGCAACCGGTCAGGACGTCAGCGAGTTCACACGCAACTTCCGTATTGCAATGGTCGCAAATTCCACTGACTGCTACGATTGCTTGTATGGATTCCATGTACAGGAGGGCTACAACCCCGCCGAGTACCACAATGTCGAAAATCTTTATGAGCTTCTCGCTCCCGTTGTCTTTACCGGCTCAAGCTGCTCAATAAGCGGAGGCGGTGCAATTACGGTAAAACCCGTTGACGACGCATTCTTCCCCCCGACAGGTGCAGACCCCAATCTCCTGTATTACGGCATAACTCTGAACGCAACCCCGCCCATTCCCGTTGCTCTTACCGGTATCGGCATCAACCCCAATGCAGTAGAGGTTTATACCGGTGCAAGCGTTCGAATCAGCAGCGTTCGCGAACCTGAAAACGCAAATAATTTTGATCTCACCTGGACGAGCTCAAACCCCGATGTTGCTGCCGTTTCCGGCAATAACAGGAATGCAAGCGTTGTCGGTGTCAGTGCAGGTACGGCAACTATCACCGTCACTGCTCACGATAACCTCAACGATCTTGATTACTCCGCCTCCTGCTCCGTCACAGTCAAAGCAACACCCACGATCGATGAAGCACTCAATGTTCCCGGCGGAACGCTGCACTTCGACAATAATGTCGGCAGCTACAGTTTCAGCGTTGACCTGTCTTCCGATGAGGGCAGGGTAAGTGCCGTCAGCACGAATCAGGGTGTTTCAAGCTCATCCTCGACGATTACTCTCACGGCTCAGCTCAATGCCGGCGATGAGCTCTCATTCGATTGGCGTGTCAGCAGCGAAACCCGTTACGATGTATTCAAATTCCTCGTAAACGGCACGAAGGTCGAGGAAATTTCGGGCGATACCTCATGGGCGACCTATACCTACACTGCGGCAGCCGCAGGCGAATACACCTTCAGCTGGACATACAGCAAGGACGGCTCCGTTGACCGCAACGATGACTGTGCATGGCTCGACAACGTAACGCTTCCCGGCAGCGGAACACCCGAATATCAGCTCGGCGACGTCGATATGGACGGTCGCGTCTCCGTTACCGATGCAGTCATGATCATGCGTCATGCCATGGGCCTCATCACTCTCACCGAACAGCAGCTTGCCCTTGCCGATGTCAATGCAGACGGCTCCGTCGGTATCGTCGATGCAACCCTTGCACTCAGAATCGCAATGGGAATTTGAGCATAGCCCATGCTGATGCGTAGTTCGTAATCTGAGCTTAGAACTCGGGGCGATACAATTCCCCAAAAACCCTATCCCCCTTCGGTTAAAAGCGGTCACCTAACGTGGCTGCTTTTTTATGTGTAATTTATAATGCATGATCCTGACCCATTGCTTGGAAAAGCTCTCGGCAGGCTTACGGCACGAAAACCGTTTTTTAGGACGATCAAATCTACCGGAAAGGTTGATTACGCCTCAGCTCAAGTTTTAGGCTCTGACTCAGCAATAGCCAAAACCCGATAATCCTGTCGAAAAAAGTATAAAAAACCAAAAAAATCATTAAAATTCTGTTGACAACATGTTTCTCTTATGGTAAAATGAGTACAGTAACGGTATTGCTTGCAGGAAAACCATTGACTTGCAGGAAATTTTTGTACCGCAGGAGGAAAATATGGGCAAACGAATGAAGCTTCGGAGCATCGTTGCACCCTTAAATGGTGTGATGACCACAGTTGTAAAATACTTGTACACCCCAATTACAGTTTCACTTAACGAAACATTGGCTATGGCAGGTTATCCGGATTACGCAACAACTCAAAACGATTAAAATTGGAGGTATTAACATGAAAAAGCTCACAAACTTCGTCGCATTTTTTTGCAGCATCCTTCTCCTTTGCGTTGCCATGACCGGCAACAATATTCTTGCCGACGGCAAAGATGATGACGGCATCGTATGGGTTGAACCTACCCCCCCCATTCATCCGGAAGAGGGACACTTTTACTATCCGCTCAATGCTCTTGAAAAACTGGTCGCCTTCTTTGGTCAAACCGATCCTGATGGGGTTGAGAACGGGACAAATGCAATTGGTTACTACTACCCGGGTCTGAGCTATCCCACCGGTATCAGTCCGGTATTGTGGGATTACGTCACTGATACGGAAAATCCTGATTGTTATTATGCTTACCGCGTAGGAATTTACAATTGGTATCTTTGGGGTGGTTGGGACCTGCGTTACATTGATTATTATGGCGAGTTAGACCTTGAAAACACGACCGTAACCAATGTTGAAATGGACGGCTGTCACCTGTCGAGTGTTAATCTGAATAACTGCACTCATTTGGGCGGAATTCGCTTGAATGTGTACGACTACTACTGTTCCACCGTTTCTGCGGTCAATGCGGACCTTCAAGTAGGTGAGATAACACTGCAAAGCGGCGTAAAGAGAATGGCGTTGGGCATGAGGTACTTTGATTCGCAGGTCAATATTTCGGTCGTCGGCAACGGATGCGTCGGAATCGAGTTCGAAAACAAAACCGCAGTTAATGCCAAAGCGAAGCTGCAAACTAAGCCGCTCGATTCGCAGGAGTTTGTCGGTTGGTTTAAAGAGGGACACCTTGTTTCCACCGACACCGTTCTTAACATAACCGAGGGCGGCAATTATATCGCTTCCTTTGCAGGCGATGTAACCAATGACGGTTGCCTTAACGTTGCCGATGCTGTCCAGCTCATGCGTGAAGCACTGGGGCTTGTCGAGACGAGGGACGTCGCAATGAGCGACATTAATTGCGATGGCTCTGTCGGCATTAACGACGCTGTACTCCTCCTCAGAGCAGTTATGGGTATTTAAGCATAGCTCATGCTAATACTCATTCGTAATTCGTAATCGGGGCTTATAAAAGCTCCGAGCCGGTTTGCGGCATTCGGACGGCTTTTTCGGGACAATGTTTTTTCCGAGAGAATAGTCCACTACCCTCCTTCGGTTAAAAAGCGGTCACCTAACGTGGCTGCTTTTTTATGTGTAATTTATAATGCATGATCCTGACCCATTGCCT